>NZ_CP150951.2:2645433-3273150 GCF_038069655.2 Yoonia sp. BS5-3 | reverse complement strand
GGTGAGGGATGGGCAGATTTCAAAACAAGATGATGGGCGTCCAGCGCGCTTGCATAGGTTGCGGCAGGACCGCCCCAAAATATAAAGGCACGGGGTGTTTTGTTAACCCGCTCTAGGACCTGTTTTACCAGCGACGACCAACCCAATTTGGCATGCGCTTTGGGCTTGCCCGGCGGTACGCTGAGCGCCGTATTCAACAAAAGAACACCTTGGTCGGCCCAATCTAACAATGAGGTCTTACTGCGTGTTTGTCCGGTATCCTGTTGAATTTCTGTAAAAATATTGCCCAGACTGTCAAGCCGCCCACCAAAGCCATCGGGGATCGAAAAAGCCAGTCCATCAGCCTTGCCCGGCGTGTGATAGGGGTCTTGCCCCAAGATGGCCACTTTGGTCTTAGTTGGCTGGCATCTTTCAAGCGCAGCAAAGGTCAGGTGGGCAGGCGGCAGAAAATCTGTTCCAACCTTATGGGTGATTTCTTGCAATTCAGCCTTGAAAAAAGGCAAGTCCGCCCAATCTCCCAACCGCGAAAGATCAAACATCACGCTGCTGAGGTGATGCGGGCCAGTGTCTCAACGCAGTGCTTGGCCCGCCCGCTATCGATACTTTCGCGCGCCAGCGTTACACCATCGGGCAGTCCATCGACTTTGCCCGCGACACAAAGAGCGGCCGCTGCATTCAGCAGAACGGCGTCTCTGTACGCGCCAGGCGCGCCGTCCAGAAGCGCACGCAAGGCAGCGGCGTTTTCTTCCGGTGTTCCCCCAACGATATCCGCAAAATCATGGGCGGGCAGGTCGAAATCTGAAGGGGTCACTTCAAATTCACGCACGGCGCCATTATTCAACTCAGCGACCCAGGATGTACCGGTGATCGTCAGCTCATCCGTTCCATCTGAGCCGTGTACCAACCAAGCCCTTTCGGCCCCAAGTGCGCGCAGCGTTTCTGCCATAGGCTTGATAAGTTCGCGGCTAAAGGCACCCGTGAGTTGCCGCGTGACGCCGGCAGGATTTGTTAACGGTCCCAATATGTTGAAGATCGTTCTTGTTCCAAGTTCCATGCGCGTGGGCATCACATGTTTGATCGCTGGATGGTGCATGGGGGCCATCATGAAGCCAATGCCAGCCTCGGCCAGCCCATGCTCGACCACATCGGGGCCGACCATGACGTTGATGCCCATTTGGGATTGCACATCTGCGGTGCCCGATTTTGACGACGAGTTCTTGTTGCCATGCTTGGCAACCGGCACGCCTGCGCCTGCGACAACAAAGGCGGTTGCCGTTGAAATATTCAGCGTATGTTTGCCATCGCCGCCCGTACCGACGATGTCCATTGCACCTGGCGGGGCCTTCACTGGCAGGCATTTAGCGCGCATGACAGCAGCCGCAGCTGCATATTCATCCACTGTTTCCCCGCGCGTGCGCAGTGCCATCAATAGCCCGCCAATTTGCGACGGTGTGGCGTCGCCATTGAAGAGGATTTCAAAGGCTTCTTCGGCTTGTGCCCGGCTTAGCGGGCCTTCGGCTGCCGCGTTGATCAGCGGTTTGATCGCGTCGCTCATGCGGGAACCTTGGTGATGTCCAGAAAGTTCTGCAGCAGCTTATGGCCATGTTCCGATGCAATGCTTTCGGGGTGGAATTGCACGCCATGCAGGGGCAATTCGCGGTGTTGGACGCCCATGATCGTGCCATCATCCAGCTCGGCTGTGATTTCAAGCGCATCGGGCAACGTCTCGCGTTCCAGCACCAGCGAATGGTAGCGGGTTGCATCAAAGGGGCTTGGCAGGCCCGCAAACAGCCCTTTGCCCGTATGTTGCATCACGCCCATCTTACCATGCACGATCTCATGGCAGCGCACGACCTTGCCGCCCATTGCCTCGCCAATGGCCTGATGCCCCAAGCACACACCCATCAAGGGCATTTTCGTTTCAATTGCCGCGTGAACCAACGCAAGGCAGATGCCCGCTTGTGATGGATCGCAGGGACCCGGAGACAGCATGATCGCCTCGGGGCGCATCGCCATTGCCTCTTGCACATTCAGCGCGTCATTGCGTTTGACAACGACCTGCGCACCCAGTTCGCCTAGATAGTGAACAAGGTTATAGGTAAAGCTGTCGTAGTTATCGATCAAAAGCAGCATGGTAAAATCCCGCGCAAGCGAAAAAGGGGCTACCGTCCGCATGGTGGCTCGCGGTATAAGCAAATTAATACATGGGCCGGGACGGGTATGAACGTCAAGGTCGAACGGCGCGAATAGGCGCGGATAACAGGGTGATAGGCAATGAGCGGCAGTGTATCAGGCGGTCTTTGGGGGCTGGTGCTGGGAAGCGTAGGTCTTGGCATTGTGTCATTGGTGAATGAACAACCATCTGATGTTGTAGGCAACGACCAACAGATAGCAGTCGTCGCTGACCCGGTTGCGCCTGTTGAGAAACCGCAGTCAGACACGCTGTCAGATGTGGCGCCGGTTGCGCTGGTTGAGGCACCCATCGCTCTGGCTGCTCCTGAGATCGGCAGCTTTCCGACTGGCCCGAATGTCGATTTGGCCGCAAGCAAAAAAGCACCTGCGTTGCAGCGCGTCATCGCCAATTTGGGCGAGGTATCATCGCCGGATCTGGTTGCCGAAATTATCACGGCCCCGGCGGAAGCGCCCGCTGAATCACCTCAGGTTGCGGCAGAGGCAGCCCCCGCAGAGCCGGTCATCACCGATACACCGCCGCAAATCGCAGACGCACCTGATTTGCCCGAAGTGACTGCTGAGCCGTTACCATCGGTAGCATTAGACCTGACACCCGAGCCAGAGACCCCTTTAGTAGAAGTGCCTGCACCTTTGCTTGACGCACCATCGGCGGATGATGCAGAGGTTGTCGCAGATGCGGCCCGGCCCGCGCCGGCACCGGCGCCAGCTGTGCCGGACGCCGAGACACCTGCTCCGGCCATTGTGGCCGATGCGGTACCCGAGGTTCAACCCGAAGAGGCGACTCCAGAGATCTCTGCTGAACCCCAACCGCCAGAACCAGAGATTGCCGCGACGTCGCCAACACCCACGATCCGCGTGAACCGGCCCGGCGCTACGCCGTCCGAAACAGCAGGGCAGGGAGCCGAGATTGTCACAGAGGACTCGCTCGCAGATGATGCGTCAGCATTAGAACGTTTCGCTGCTGTGTTTGAGCTGGAGACAGAATTGCCGCTGTTGTCTGTTGTGATGATCGATGATGGAGGCGTCGAGGCGACACCATCAAAAATCGCAGCACTGCCTGTCCCCGTGACGGTTGTGGTCGATGCGCTGGCGCCCGAAGCGTCAGAAAAAATGGAGGCTTATCGCGCCGAAGGTGTCGAAGTGATGTTACAAACCTCACTGCCCTCTGGGGCGATCCCAACAGATGTTGAAGTTGCATTCGAGGCTGCCTTTGCCATCCTGCCAGAAACCGTTGGTTTGTTTTCGGATGCATCGGGTTTGATGCAAAGCAACCGTGCTGTTGCGCAGCAAGTTGTAGACATTCTGGGTTCCGAGGGGCGCGGTTTGGTTGTTGTTGAACGTGGTTTGGGCGGGGCCCTACGGATTGCCGAACAAGCCGGGTTACCTGCCGCTGCTGTGTTACGTGATCTGGACGGCAACGGAGAAGGCGAAGCCGCCGTGATGCGCGCATTGGATCAGGCTGCATTCCGCGCGCGGCAGACTGGAAATGCTGTGCTTCTTGCTCGCAGTTCGACTGAGACACTGGCCGCACTGGAAAACTGGGGTGCCGAGAATAATGGTGCGCAAATTGCCTTGGCGCCTGCATCAGCGGTTTTGTTGAAAGTTGCAGATTCGGAGTAACGTCCCAGATTAGGCATTTTCATGCTTGTTGTTTGGGGCGATAAGGTTTTGCAGTTTTTGGCTGCTTAGTCTTCGAATTGATGTCAAAAAGGCGCGCCTCCCCCAAACGCAACAATTATTGCATGATATTGCCTCTGTTCCCGCGAAGTCATGCCACGATCACGTGGTAGCACTGTCCTATGCGGTAGGATGGACTGAAATCCGCTTGCAGTCGCTCTATCCGCCGCGATATGGCCACTGAACGTGATGATCAGTGGGTATATTGATCAGCTTAGGCCAGATGTAAGGATTTAGAGGTAAAGACTGACCCCTCACTTGCAAAGTGTGGTTTCCAAAGGGGCCAGCCCGGCAAAGCGTAAATGGTAGAACGACATCTGAACATCAAGGTCATGTTGCCATGACCACATTCACGCTTGATTGGTCGTCGACGAATATCGACGGCTCAAACACCGTGTCGGACGGGGGCGAGTCGCTTGATGTGACGGTCGCCACCCCGACAACAACGGAAGGGGAAAACTGGTTTCTTGCCTCTTTCCCTGATGGAACAATTGCGCTGGCCGCGCAGACTGTTGACGACCCAACCCCAGTGACGCTGTCATTTGATGACCCGGTCGAGAATGTCTCGTTCGAGTTATTTGATGTGGATGCCCGCCTGTCTGGTGCCGCAACGGGGTGGGATGACAAGATCACCATCATTGCATTGAATGCCGATGGTGAAGAGGTGCCCGTCACATTTAC
Source organism: Yoonia sp. BS5-3 (assembly GCF_038069655.2). Classification (NCBI taxonomy): domain Bacteria; kingdom Pseudomonadati; phylum Pseudomonadota; class Alphaproteobacteria; order Rhodobacterales; family Paracoccaceae; genus Yoonia; species Yoonia phaeophyticola. Next base: position 3,268,599 of record NZ_CP150951.2, on the reverse strand, counting down.
CGATTTGGCCGACCATCACAGCGTAAACGGCAACGTACTTGATACGGATGACAACGCGTCGACCGGTATTGAAACATCGGGCGCCGAAGACACTGTGACGGTGACTATCGCTGGCCCGATTGTTTCGCTGGAGATCATTTATGACAATGATGACGGCCCGGAAAGCTCGGGCGCGGTGGGCATAAGTGATGTTACCTTCAGCCCCGTTGACCCTGACGGTTATGTTGAGGGCACATCCGGCAACGATCTGATCAACACTGCCTATGATGACGATCCCGACGGCGACCAAATCGAAAATAGCGACGCGATCCTGCCAGGCGAGGCAGCTAATGACGATATCGTCATCGCGGGCGGTGGTGACGATACCGTTCGCCCATCTTCGGGTGATGACACGGTTTTTGGCGGCGCAGGCGAGGATGATATCCGCGCTGGTGGTGGCGCCGACACGATATACGGCGACAATCCTAGTTTTGATGGTGTTCTAGACCTCAGCGGTCTGTCCGCCGGGGATCTTGTCGAAAACCAGTTCATTGAAGACGGGGTGCGTGTTTCAAGTATTGATCCCGATCATCCGGTCATGGTGTTTGACTCTGCCAATCCAACCGGCGGTGACGGTGATCTTTCGGTGCCTAGCGTCGGCAATGTGCTGATCCTAACGGAGGATGGTGATGCTTCTGACCCCGATGATGATGCTGATGGTGGCACATTTGTGTTTGAGTTTGCTGGCCCGACCACCGTCAATAGTGTCGACCTGATCGCGCAATCGACCGGCGAAATTCGTCTTTATGACGAGGAAGGCAATCTGGTTGCCGAGATTGATATCCCCGCTGGTGCCGATAACACGCTGATCACGCAGGCCATCAATATCCCGGGCGTGACCCGGATGGAGCTTGAGCTAGATGGCGGCGGCGCCGTCACCAATCTCGATTACACCGCCACAAATGATGATGACGGCAATGATGACTATCTGCGTGGCAATGGCGGTGATGATACGATCTTTGGTCAGGCCGGGAATGATGAGATCTTTGGCGATGCCGGCGATGATACAATTGATGGCGGATCGGGCGCTGATATCATCGATGGTGGGTCTGGTGCAGATACGATTTACGGCGGCACCGGCTCTGATGTGATCATCGGCGGCACTGCGGGTGATGTTGTTGTCGGTGGCGAAGATGCTGATGGCAATGATATCGACGTGCTGGACCTGAGCGGTGCCGATGTTGATTTCATCACCTATACGTCTGGTGATCCTGAGGCGGGTGTTGTGACCTTCGCCGATGGCTCAACCATGACATTCTCTGAAATCGAACGTGTCATTCCCTGTTTTACCCCTGGAACCCGTATTGCAACGCCAAAAGGCGAGCGGTTGGTCGAGAACCTGCAGATCGGTGACCGCGTTCTCACCCGCGACAATGGCATTCGGCATATCACTTGGGTCGGCACGAAGGTGCTGCAAGCGCCTGATCTGGAGCTTTCACCGAAACTGCGCCCTGTATTGATCCGGGCTGGGGCTTTGGGCAATGGCCTGCCTGAGCGGGATATGATGGTGTCCCCCAATCACAGGATGCTGATCGTTTCTGAGTTGGCACAGCTTTACTTTGGCGAAACCGAAGTGCTGGTCGCGGCCAAGCACATGACCAAGATGGATGGGGTTGAAACGGCTGATGTTCGGCAATCAACCTATGTCCATTTCATGTGCGATAATCACGAAGTCGTCCTGTCGAATGGGGCCTGGACTGAGAGTTTTCAGCCTGGGGATTATTCGCTAAAGGGTGTCGATGCCGATCAGCGCGAAGAACTGTTCAAGCTATTTCCAGAGCTGGCAACAAAGGAAGGCCTGCGCAACTACAGGGCGGCCCGTAAATCCTTGAAAAGGAACGAAAGTAAGCTAGTTCTGCCGGATTGATTGACGCCAGGTGGCCCATTCTTCGGGCGTGTCCAGGTCCAACCGGGCCCGGTCGCCTTGCAGGGGCACCAAATGGGTTTGTGATTTGAGCGGGCGTACAATTGCCTCGCCGCCGGTGTCACCGGTGAGCCTGGCAAAGTCAGTTCGCAACGTGCCGTCAAAGATGATCGGGTGCCCCGGCTTCCCATCTGCTGTGGCCCCGCGCCAGATCAGATGCTCAGGATATGCATCGCGCGCTGCTAAAACCTGCCGCAGATCATCCGTTTCGAGCGCCACAAGATCTGCCAGAAACATCATGAAAGCAGGCGCGAGCGGCAATTGTGCAACCGCCCCGCGCATGGTCCCGGACATGCCTTCTGCGGCTTGTGGAACATTCAAGCGCGTTACCTTCAGATCGGCGATGCTGTCTGACCTCGGGTGATCTGCATCGGGTAGCGCGACAAAAACCGGATGCCCGACCGCCAAAGCACGCTTGGCCTGAAGGCGTAGCAACGGCATGCCGTGGACAGTTTCCAACAACTTATCACCACCCCGCATCCGGCTGGATGATCCGGCGGCCAAGATCAAAATAGGGATCATCCGCGCATCGCCATGCCGTCTGGATCAAATAGCGGCGTTGTGATCCTGCGGGCTGTCCGGCGCTGGCCCATAATCTCAATCTCGGCGGTCAGGTCATCGCGTGCCAGCGCACGCGGGATCAGTGCAAAGGCCATGGATGTCTTTGTGTGATGCGCATAGCCGCCAGATGTGCAAAAGCCTTGGACCTTACCGTCGATAAAGACAGGCTCATAGGCGACAACATCGGCATCGTCGGCGTCGACCTGAAAGGCCACAAGCGTGCGGGCAGGGGGGCTGGCACGCTCGGCCTCGGCTGCGTCCCGTCCGATGAAATTTGCGGCTTTATCAAAGTGGATAAACCGGTCCATGCCGGTTTCGGCGGCTGTGTAATCGGGCGAAAACTCGCGCAGCCAAGCCCCAAAGAAGCGATCAAGCCGCAGCGACATCATTGCGCGCATACCAAAGGGTGTGATCCCCAATGACTGTCCGGCATTCCAAAGCGTGCCCCATAATTGCCGCTGATCGGTTGGATCGCAGTAAATTTCGTAGCCCAGATCGCCTGTATAACTGACGCGCTGCACGATGCAGTCTACCTGCCCGATGGTCAACGTAGTGACATCCAGAAAGCGGATATTCTGGATGTTAGCCCGTGTGCAGGCCCCTAAAAGATCGCGCGCCTTTGGCCCGGCGATCTGAAATCCGGTCCGCTTGTCCGAGATGTTTTCAACCGTGCAATCGGGCCCCGCATTTTGCACAAACCATCTTTCATGGATCGCCTGGGCGCCGTAGCTGGCGATCAGTTGGAATGAGGTCTCGGACAGGCAAGATACCGTGAAATCGCCCCAAAGCCGCCCCTTGGGCGAGAGCATTGGCGTCAGTGACATGCGCCCGGCCTGAGGGATACGCCCAGCCATGATCCGGTCAAGCCAGGCGCGCGCACCGGTGCCGGTCACGCTAAATTTGCCGAAATTCTGTAGCTCATTGATGCCGACATTGGCCCGAACGGCCTGCACCTCGCGTTGGATTGCATTCCAGGCGTCGGAGCGCCGGAAGGTTGGCGTTTCATATGTCGGATCGCCCGCTTTGGCGAAGTAATTGGCCACTTCCATCCCAAATTGATGGCCCCAGACGGCACCAAGATCACTGAAGATATCATACATCATCGTTGTCCGGTGCGGGCGGGCGGCGGGCAGTTCCTCATTCGGGTAGCTGACTGAAAACCGGTTTTGATAGTTCTCAACCACTTTGGGCCGCGTGTATCCGGGGGTGATCCACTTGCCGTAGCGGGCCACATCAAGTGCGCTCACATCGCGTTCGCATTCCCCATGCACCATCCATTGTGCCAGCATCAGCCCAACGCCGCCGCCCTGGCTAAACCCGGCCATCACACCACAGGCTGACCAGTAATTCTGGTGTCCGGGCACCGGGCCGACCAGGGGGTTACCATCAGGCGCAAACGTGAACGGGCCATGGATCACCGATTTGATGCCCGCCCGTTCAAGAACCGGAAAGCGCCCATAGGCGAAAGCAATCGACGCGCTGATTTTGTCGTAATCATCGGGGAGCAATTCATGCCCGAAATCCCACGGCGTGCCATCAACGGCCCAAGGACGGCAGGGTTTTTCGTAGAAACCGATGCAGAGCCCGCGCCCTTCCTGGCGTAGATAGCTTTCGCCCCCCGGATCGATCACATGTGGATGCTCGCTGCTGCGTTCGTAGATTTCCGGGATATCGTCCGTGACCAGATATTGATGCTCCATCGGGTGGAGCGGCGCGTATATGCCTGCCATGGCCGCTACTTCGCGTGCCCATAACCCGCCCGCATTCACCACGTGTTCGGCGTGGATCGTGCCTTGGTCGGTGACAACATCCCAAGTCCCATCTGGGCGCGGGTTTGTTTCGACCACTTTGCAATGGGTCTGAATGCTGGCCCCGCCCACCCGCGCGGCCTTGGCATAGGCATGGGTTGTTCCGGAAGGATCAAGATGCCCATCGAGCGGGTCATAGAGCCCACCCACGATCCCATCGAGATTGGTGATCGGGGCCAGCTTGCCGATTTCCTCAGGTCCGAGGATTTCCGTCTCAAGCCCCATGTATCGATGCTTGGCGCGCTCTGCCACCAGCATATCAAACCGATCCTGATTGTCGGCCAGCGTCACACCGCCAGAATGATGCAGGCCGCAAGACATGCCTGTGATCTCTTCCAGCTCTTTATATAGATTGATGGTATAGCCCTGCAGCGCGGCCATGTTGGTATCGCCGTTAAGCGTATGAAAACCGCCTGCTGCGTGCCAGGTTGAACCTGATGTCAGTTCTGATCGTTCGAGCAACAACACATCAGACCAGCCCAGCTTCGTCAGATGATAAAGAACGGAGGCGCCGACAACGCCGCCACCGATCACTGCAACGCGGGTTGTTGTTTGCATGGGCGCCCTCCGGTTTGATATTACCAGAATGAACAGGCGATGCCGTTATTCCCTGCCACATCGCGACATTTCATGTCGCAAACACACGCATTTTGGCGTGATTAGGGGATAATCCGGGTGTATTTCGTCCCTTCAAGGGTTGCGCCCAGTCTTAGCCCGGTTTGCCCAAACACCACCGCAATAACCGGCGACAGTGACGTGGTCAGAATCTGCCCGCAGCATTTCGCTGTTATTGCTGACTGCATATTCGACATCCGCGCCCGCTGCCCAGCCGGGTGACTGACGGAACTCAAGCAGCGCCTCGGGTGTCATGAAAAACAGCACATGGCTGAATTGTTGTGCGCCAATCTGCAAACCGGCACTGCCGGATGCGGCTGAGTAGTAATCTACCGTGGATTGGCCAACCTTCAGGGCACCGCGCCCATATGAGCCGCCAAGACCCAGACCAACCTCGGTCACAAGTGGCATAACAAGCACGCCTGCGGCGCGGCTTGCTAAATCCTGGGTGCCGGGAAAATCCGCATACATGGCATTCAGTGTGCTATCGACACGCGCATCGATGGTTGCCGCGCCAGAGCCGCCAATCCCGTTGCTACATGCCGCCAGTGTCGTGCTCGCCAACGCCCCAAGCGCAAAGTTGCGCCGTGAAAAACTATTCATTTTATACCGCCTATCTTGCCTCTACTGGGGACGTTTTTCATCCCTTATGCAGACACTATAATCGGTCGCGCGGGCGCTGTCACGTACCAGCTGATCGAAGTGGCATTGAGATCGATGACACCAGCTCTAACGTACGGCGCGTATATAAGTTGGGATGTTTGCATTAGATGTACCGGCGCCCTGACCAGACCCAGAGGTTTGAAAGCGGGTAATTTCGTCGGTCATCCGGCGTATGTTCGACATCAGCTGTCGGTTGGTTGCTGCCATTTCCTGAACCATACTGGCGTTCTGCTGTGTGACATTGTCGAGTTGACCGATCCGCATATTGATTTCACTTAAAGTGTTCGATTGTTCAGCGGAGCTACTTGCTGTGTTGCTGGTCTTTTCTGTGATCTCGTTTACGCTTTTGCTGATTTGTTGAAGTTCAGCACCGGTGCTGTTGACCAGCTTAACACCTTGAGACACGTGCTCCGAACTGCGCTCGATCAACCCTTTGATCTCGCCCGCCGCCTCCTGCGATCGGTGGGCCAACGCCCGCACTTCGGACGCGACAACGGCAAAGCCGCGGCCGGCCTCACCTGCGCGCGCGGCCTCAACACCGGCGTTCAGCGCGAGCAGATTTGTTTGAAATGCGATGTCTTCGATGGCGGAAATGATTTTGGACATTTCTTCTGAGGAATGTTTGATCTGATCCATGGCCGAGATCGACTGCCCAACCACTGCATCACTGTTTGCTGCAATGCCCGCAGCATTTGTTGCCAGCGTTTCGGCTTCCTGAAGCGTCCGCGCCGAGGATTGCGCCGCTGTTGTGATTTCTTCAAGTGCGGCAACAGTTTGTTCCAATGTCGCGGCTTGGCTGTTTGTCCGCTCTGACAAATTGTCAGAAGACACGTTTGCCTGTTCGATAACGCCGGTGACCTCGGCTGATATGTCCCGGACGGCTACGATCATTTGTGCCAGCTGCGAAAAAGTGTCGTTGAGCGTTTCAGCAAGCGTATCAAGGTCATCAATGCCAGCTTTGGGGACTCGGCAGGTCAAATTGCCGTCTTTTACCTGGGCCAATGTTTGCGAAATTGCCCCGAGGCTTTCCCGTCGTTTGGTGATATCTGTGGCGATTTTGGTGACCTGCGCAACTTTTCGATCGGGGCCGAAAACAGGCGCATATGTTGCTTGCAACCACACGGATTTGCCGTCCTTTGTAAATCGTTCGACCTGGGCGGTGTGTGATTGTCCATCTCTGAGTTTTTGCCAGAAATCGGCATATTCCTCCGATTGTATCAGATGCGGTGCAACAAAAATCGAATGGTGTTTTCCTGTGATTTCGTCAAGCTTGTAGCCAACGGCGTTGAGAAAATTCCGATTTGCTCCGGTGATCGTTCCGTCAGGCTTAAAATGGATCACAGCCTGTGTCCGTTCGATCATATCGACGATCGCCTGGTTTTTGGCGTCAGTGCGTCGGTCCTCAGTAGACTGGGTTCGAAAGAGCATGCGTTCCTCATCAGCAAACAGGCTTGAGAACGGCTAAGCCGAATTTCTTACAATTTGATTTATTTTCGTAAACGCATTTTCAAGTGTTCAGAAGACGTGCAACAGTGGTCGCAAAATAGGTCAGGATTCCATCACAGCCAGCACGTTTAAACCCAAGAAGGCTTTCCATCATCACTTTTTCACCATCAAGCCACCCATTTTGTGCTGCAGCCTGCAGCATCGCGTATTCCCCGCTGACTTGATAGGCGTAGGTTGGTACACCAAAGCTGTCTTTGACCCGCCGGCAGATATCCAAGTAAGGCATGCCCGGTTTGACCATGACCATGTCGGCGCCCTCTTGCAGGTCCCGTTCAACCAGTCGTAATGCTTCGTCGGCATTGCCAGGGTCCATTTGATAGGTTTTTTTGTCGCCTGTCAGCGCAGCTGAAGCCCCAACCGCATCTCGAAAAGGACCATAAAAGGACGACGCATATTTTGCCGCATAGCTGAGTATTGTGACATCTTGATGCCCTTCAGATTCAAGCGCGCTACGGATCGCGCCGATCCGGCCATCCATCATATCAGAAGGCCCGAGAATATCCGCCCCAGCCGCCGCTTGTGCCAGCCCCATTTTGACCAGAGCCTCGACCGTCCGATCATTGACGATCTTACCGTTTTCGACAAAGCCGTCATGTCCATTGATGTTGTAAGGATCAAGCGCGATATCCGTCATTACGGCGATTTCTGGGGCTGCGTCTTTGATTGCCCGGATCGCTTGGTTGGTCAGGTTATCGGGATCCCACGCCATGGCGCAGTCCTCGGTCCGTGCTTCGAGGCCCGTGTAAGGAAAGATGCAGATGGCCGGGATGCCCAAATTCTGCGCCTCAAGGGCTGCTTTCGCGATCCGGTCCACAGTACGCCGAACGACACCGGGCATCGAGGCCACCGGCGTTTCGTCATCTTTTCCATCCATCACAAAGATCGGCCAGATCAGATCATCGACAGTCAATGTGTTTTGGCGGGCCAATGCCCGGAGCGCCGCAGATTGGCGCATCCGCCGCGGTCTGGCTGCAGGAAAAGAGGCGATGGTCGGTTTCATGAAAGCTGCCTTTGATGTCCTCAGTGTTGGTCGCATGGATTTTACGTATTCACAAGGCTGGGCAAGTTGACCAAGCGGCGCTAGTTTCCGATGGACGAACCTCCACAAAGCGCGAGACACACCATTGCCCTGGCGAGATATCTTCTTTTATGCCCTTGATACAGCGACGTTTTCCAGCATTTGGTACTGGCTTGCCTTGGTTGTCACTTGGGCGGCCGCTTCGCATTGGGTTCTTGGCGTGCCCTACGATATTTTGCTGTTTAGTCGCCGCTATGGTGCGCAGGCCGCAGAAGATCTTGAAAAAATGGTTGAGATTAATACCCGCCGCATTGTGACCATGATGGATTGGTTTGGCATGTGGGTGGTCGCAGCCGTGGCTTTTACCCTCAGCGCGCTTGCCTTGATAGGGTTCCTTTATCGTTTGGAATTTGCACAGGGTATATTCATGCTGTCATTCCCCTTGATATTCGTTGGCATGATCAATCTGTCCGCCGCAAGGAAGCTTCAGGCGCAAATGCTAACGGGTAAGGCTCTGTGGCGCCGTTTGTTTTTTCTGCGGGTATGGATCCAGGGCATCGCTGCGATATCGATTTTCGTCACGGCCTCTTACGGGATGTATTTCAATATCTCAGCACCCGTCGGGTATTGATCGGTTGACACCGGGGTAGAGCAGGGTAGGTCACCGCGCATGTCGCAGCCACAACATATCACCGTCTCCGGTGCCCCCGAGGGGTTTGACGCCCAGCTGATCCTGCGTGAGCTGGATAAGGGCCAGCCTGTTGTCCATGTCGCGCGCGATGATAAGCGGTTGGTGGCGATGCAGGCGGCGTTGCAGTTCTTTGCCCCCGATATGCCGGTCTTCGTCTTTCCGGCCTGGGATTGTCTGCCGTATGACCGTGTCTCGCCGAATGCTGATGTTTCGGCTGCGCGTATGGCGACGCTGGCGGCGTTGGTGCATGGGATGCCGGAGCGCTTTGTGCTGCTGACCTCGTTGTCTGCTGCGACCCAGCGGGTGCCTGCCCGTACGTTGCTGCGCGAGGCTGCATTCAAGGCCACAGTCGGTCACCGAATGGATGAAGGTGCGCTGCGTAACTTCCTGGTGCGTATGGGGTTTACCCAAAGCCCGACCGTGATGGAGCCGGGCGATTATGCTGTGCGGGGCGGGATCATTGATATATATCCGCCCGGGCAATCCGGCCCGGTCCGGCTGGATTTGTTCGGCGATGTTCTGGATGGTGCCCGCCGCTTTGACCCGGCGACGCAGCGGACCACAGAAAAACTGACCGAGGTCGAGCTGGCGCCGGTATCCGAAGTTATTCTTGATGAGGCCGCCATCACCCGGTTCCGGCAGAATTACCGGATCGAATTTGGCGCGGCGGGCACCGATGATCCGCTTTATGAGGCGGTCAGCGCGGGCCGCAAACATGCCGGGATTGAGCATTGGCTAGGGTTCTTTCAAGAGGACCTTGAGACCCTATTTGACTATCTGCCCCGCGCCACGATCACGCTGGATGATCAGATCGGCCCATCGCGTATTGCCCGTTGGGAGAGTATCACCGATCAATATGAAACGCGCATGCATGCGCTGTCGCAAAAGGGCCGGATGGACAGTGTCTATAAGCCTGCACCGCCTGGCCTGCTGTACCTGGATGATGGAGCTTGGGATCGCGCCGTCGCAGGCCACCGTGTGCTGCAGTTTTCACCGCTCAGACAGGCGACCGGGCCGGGGGTGACGGATGCGGGGGGGCGGATCGGGCGCGACTTTGCGCCTGAGCGCCAGCAGGAACAGATCAGTCTTTTCAGTAGCTTGGCAGCGCATGTGAAGTCAAAGCTGGATCAGGGGCCGGTCGTCATCGCCTCATACTCCGAGGGTGCGCGCGAGCGGCTTGAGGGGCTTATCGAGGATGAAGGTGTCGCCGAGGCGATCAGCGTCACTGACTTCACCCGCGTCGGCAAGCGGGGCTTGCATCTGGCCGTCTGGCCGCTGGATCACGGGTTTGAGGCGCCGGGCCTGACGGTCATTTCCGAACAAGACGTGCTGGGTGATCGTTTGATCCGGCAGACCAAACGCAAACGCAGGGCCGAGAATTTCCTGAGCGAAGCCAATAGCTTGGCCCCCGGCGATATGGTGGTTCATGTGGACCATGGCGTAGGTCGTTTTAAAGGAATGGAGGTTGTCACCGCCGCCGGAGCGGCCCATGAATGCCTGCTGCTGGAATATGCCGAAGAGGCCAAGCTTTACCTGCCGGTCGAGAATATTGAGCTGCTGTCCAAGTATGGCCACGATACCGGCCTTTTGGACAAGCTGGGCGGCGGTGCCTGGCAGGCCAAGAAGGCAAAACTGAAAGAGCGTATTCGCCAGATTGCCGAACGCCTGATCCGGGTCGCGGCAGAGCGCGAATTGCGCACCGCCCCTGCGCTCGATCCGCCAGATGGGCTTTGGGATCAGTTCCTGGCCCGTTTTCCTTATGCCGAAACTGATGATCAGCTGGCCGCCATCGATGATGTGCTCGGCGATCTTGAGGCGGGTAAGCCGATGGACCGTCTGATCTGCGGCGATGTGGGCTTTGGCAAGACCGAGGTGGCGATCCGCGCCGCTTTTGTGGCGGCCTTGTCCGGCGTGCAGGTGGCGATCATCGCACCCACAACCTTGCTGGCCCGCCAGCATTATCAGAACTTTGCCGAACGGTTCCGGGGGTTCCCGGTGAATGTCGCGCCTTTGTCGCGGTTTGTTAGCGCAGGCGATGCGGCCAAAACGCGCGATGGGTTGTCGCGCGGCACCGTTGATATCGTTGTCGGCACACATGCGCTGCTGGCCAAGGGCGTCCGGTTCAAGAACCTTGGCCTGCTTGTCATTGATGAAGAACAGAAATTTGGTGTTCAGCACAAAGAACGCCTGAAACAGCTGCGCACCGATGTTCATGTGCTGACCCTGACGGCAACGCCGATCCCGCGGACGTTGCAGCTGTCTCTTTCGGGCGTACGCGATCTGTCGATCATCGGCACCCCGCCCATCGACCGCCTGGCGATCCGCACTTACGTCAGCGAGTTTGACACCGTCACCATCCGCGAGGCGCTGCTGCGCGAACATTATCGCGGCGGCCAATCTTTCCTTGTGGTGCCGCGCATCAGCGATATGGCCGAGATGGAGGAATTCCTGAAGGATCAAGTGCCTGAGGTGACCTATATCACCGCCACCGGCCAGATGGCGGCAGGCGAGCTGGATGATCGCATGAATGCGTTCTATGACGGCAAATATGATGTGCTGCTGGCCACAACGATTGTGGAATCGGGTCTTGATATCCCTACGGCCAACACGATGATCGTGTGGCGTTCGGACATGTTCGGCCTTAGCCAGCTCTATCAGATCAGAGGGCGGGTGGGCCGATCCAAAACCCGGGCCTATGCCTATCTGACGACGAAACCGCGTCAAAAGCTGACTGATACCGCGCAAAAGCGCCTGCGCGTCCTTGGGTCTATTGATACGCTGGGGGCCGGGTTCACGCTGGCCAGCCAGGATCTGGATATCCGAGGGGCAGGGAACCTTTTGGGCGAGGAACAGTCTGGTCAGATGCGCGAGGTGGGCTATGAGCTCTATCAGCAAATGCTGGAAGAGCAGATCAGCGCCATCAAGTCGGGCAAGGCTGAGGGCATCGTGGATGACGGCCAATGGGCACCACAGATCAATCTGGGCGTGCCGGTGCTGATCCCTGAGGATTACGTTCCCGATCTGGATGTACGCTTGGGGCTTTATCGACGCCTGTCGGAGCTGACGACCAAGGTCGAGCTAGAGGGCTTCGCCGCCGAACTGATCGACCGCTTTGGCAAATTGCCGCGTGAGGTGAATACCCTGATGCTGGTCGTGCGGATTAAGGCCATGTGCAAACGCGCGGGTATTGCCAAACTGGATGCCGGGCCGAAAGGGGCCACGATCATGTTCCATAACGACAAATTCGCCTCGCCCGCAGGGTTGGTCGAATTTATCGAGGCCCAGCGCGGCTTGGCGAAGGTCAAGGACAACAAGATCGTCGTGCGGCGTGATTGGGCGAAGGAACGCGATAAAATCCAAGGCGCGTTTAATATTGCACGCGATTTGGCGCAGAAATTGGCAGATCAGAAAAAGGCAAAGGGCTAGCCGAGTATTCGTGCCTCATACCCGCGCAGGATCGGGCGGGCAGGGGCGCCATATAGCCCAAGATCATCGGCAAGCTCAGGGAAAAGCGCGAATATCTCTTCTTGTGTTTCTGCGCCCATAGCGTCCAACCCGCTATCACCAGGAAGGAAGCTTTCGCTTGCGACACCGTTGGAAAAGACGATTTCATGCTGGTCGAACATCATGTGGACATAGATCACCTCTGCCCGAGGGGCCCGCGTGATGCCCATGTGATTGGCGAGCGAATTGACGGGTACAAGAACCTCGGACGCGCCGAAGAAAAGCTCGGCCCGCCAGTTTTTGAGCAATACACGATGTGCGGGTGACAGATAGGTATCGGCGCAGGCCCGAAATTGGCCTGCTGTTATCTTGTAAGGCGCGAAACGTCCCATGCCTGAAACGGTTTGAGACTTGATCCACCGGATAGGCTTAAAGCCGTTATCCATTGTTAGAACCAAATCGCCGACGGATAGGTCCTCAATCGGGATGGCGCCTTTAGAGGTTGTGATTGGTGTTCCGGCAACAAAACAAGCGATGCCCGGGCTTGTTTCAGCGAATATGGGCGTGTCGGGGTTGGGTTGGTTGAACTGGATTGAAAACCCAAAATCACCCGCGAGGTTGGTCGAAGTTACCCCAGCGGCCGCACCATTATTAGCTGTGATTGCAGTGGTCCCGCCTCCAACGTCATAAAAATCGATGACGACGTTACTTGTGCCGCTGACATCGGTAAGTGCGACAGCTTCGTTATTGCTGTTGCCGCCGTTGGGGTCAGTCAAGACAAAGCCATATGTTGCGCCATTGATCACATAAATAGTCTCACCCGTGCCGGGGTTGACCGTGCTGGTAATTCCTGGATCAGTCAGCGGTAGCTCAACAAATACATTGCCGTTTTGGTTGTAGGTCGACACCACAAAATCGGCGGGATCCTCGCCCGGGGATAGCGCGACCTCAAAGAACTCGCCCACGCCTGTATTGCTTGCGTGGTCGTTGGAATAGTGGATTTCGCTGATACGTGCCATGCCCGTCCTTCCAAACCTTGCCGGGCAGGATATGCGATAGGCCTATTTTTCTCAACGGTGACAACTATGCATTGTTTCCCCGCAGAGCTCGCCCGCGAATGCCTTAGGTTTCGCCAGGGCGTTTGATCCGTGTTGTCAGCCAAAGCGCGAGGCTAGCGCCGATCAGGTTGCCAAGTGCCATAGGCAATGGCGTGCCATCAAAGAGCAGGGCAACAGGCGCCGCGATGATGACCGCGCCCATCGTCGAAACGGCTGCAATGATGGACGCGGCCATGCCGGCGATATGCCCCATTTCCTCCATGGCAAGCGCATTGAGATTGCCGATCGTCAGCCCGGCCTGAAAGAAGTTTGTCGTCATCCAAAAGACATAAGTGCCGAAAGCCAGCCAATAAGGGGCGCCAACAAGTGTCACCAATATCATCAGCATGGTAACGACGATTTGGGCCATAAACATGCCCCTGATGATGGCCCGCATCCCCAGCCGCATGACAATCCGGGCGTTCAGGACGCTGGATGATGCAGCAACGATTGCAATGCCACCGAACCAAAGGTGGAAGACCTCGCCCTGTCCGAAAGTCACGTCAAAGACCTGCTGGGTTGAAGATAGTACGGTGAACAACATGCCAAAGGTCAGCGTTTGTATGATGATTGAGAGCCGTGCCGTGCGGTGGCGGAACATCTCGCCCACTGCATTCCCAAGCGCTTTAAGGCTCAGTGGTCGTCTTTTTTCAGGGGTCAGTGTTTCGGGTTGCCGCAGGACAAGCCAGATTACGGTTGTTGCCGAGAAGAGAATGAAGGTTACAAAAATCGCGCGCCAGCCAAAGGCTGCGATGACATAATGGCCCATCGTTGGCGCCAATGCGGGTACTAAAGAGAAGACGATCATCACAAAGGACATGATCCGGGCCATGTTCGGCCCTGAATAAAGATCGCGCACCAGCGCCAATGCCACAACCCGCGGTCCAGCCGCCCCAAGCCCCTGTAACACGCGGGCAGCAAGCATCACCTCAAGCGATTGCGCTTGCCACGCCAACCCGCAGGCCACCACATAAAGCGCCGCGCCCCCGACCATAACAGGTTTGCGCCCAAACGCGTCCGACAGCGGGCCGGTAAATAAGGTTCCAACCCCCATGCCCATCACAAAACTGGTGATGATCAGCTGCGCGTTATTCAGATTATCGGGCGAAAGCTCTGCGCCGATCTGAGGCAGGGCGGGCAGCATCGCATCGATAGAAAAGGCCACAGTTGCAGCAAGCATTGCCATCAAGGCAATAAATTCGGTCTGAGAAAGACGTTTCATAAAGGGCAGGTCCAAAGCGCAAAGGGAAAGGTCAGGCGTTCAGGCCCTTCCCCTAGGGTGCGCAGGACAGCCCATGCCAATCTGTCACGTGCCAAGGCGGAATGAAGTGTCTCATTCTGCCGCTTCAAGCTGGCTCATGATGTCTTTGATCACTTGTACCCACATTTCGGGCGGCTGGGCGCCGGGCACAGCATGTTGGTTGGCCACGATGAAAGTTGGGACAGAATTGACGCCCATTTCGCGGCTATGTTTATCACGCGCCTGGATATCTGCGGTGTCTGAGTCCGATGCCAATAGTTTACGCACCATGGCCGCGTCCATTTCAGCTGTGTCGGCGATATCGGCCAGCACCTCGTGATCGCCAATGTCGCGCCCATCTACGAAATAGGCTTTGAACAGCAAATTAACGACCAAAGACTGTCGTTGTTCAATCCCAGCCCAATGGATCAACCGGTGCGCATCAACCGTGTTGGGCGTGACCTTCATGGCATCGAAGTTAATCGTTGCCCCGGTCTTTTCAGCATGTTCGACAACGGGCGCATAGGCGCGCACGGCACCTTCTTTGCCGCCAAATTTGCCTTCGAGATAGGCTTTGCGATCCATGCCGCCCGCCGGCATGTCTGGGTTCAACTGAAACGGATGCCATTCAATGGTGAAGGGATGATCGGGATATTCGGCCAGCGCCTTGTCCAGATTGGTTTTCCCAATATAGCACCAGGGGCAGATCGGGTCTGAAATGATATCAAGTTTGACCATGACGGCCTCCTGTTGGCTATGCTGTATGCTGAAGCCCATCTGTATCACGTCTACGGGCGGGCGAAAGGGCGATTTGCCAAAGTGGCGCCGGTTGCAAGACTGTAGCGCCCGCCGTAAAGAGAGGCCATGTCTGATATAGATCCCAAAAGCCTGATCCGGGTCGCGCATGAAAATGGCGAAAGTACAGTGGCCCAGCCGTTGGATCTTGGTGCCCGTGTGCGCGAATTGCGCAAAGCGCGCGACTGGACGCTTGAGCAGGCCGCAAATCAAGCCGGTCTGGCCCGCTCAACCCTGTCCAAGATCGAAAACGGGCAGATGTCGCCAACTTATGACGCGCTTAAAAAGCTGGCAGTCGGTTTGGAAATATCTGTGCCGCAACTGTTTACACCTCCCTCGAAGGGGCAGGTGAATGGCCGCATGGCTGTCACGATGGCCGATGATGCGACGCAAAAGATCACGACGACCTACGAACATGCGCTGCTTGCAGAGGCGCTAACCACGAAAAAGATGTTGCCCTATCGCACCCGCGTACGTGCCCGCAATATGGAAGATTTTGATGGGTGGGTTCGCCATGACGGCGAAGAGTTTCTTTACGTGCTAACGGGCCAAATTCGACTGTTCACCGAATTCTATGAGGCTGTTGATCTCAAACGCGGGGATTGCGCCTACTACGATGCAGCGATGGGCCATAATGTCGTGTCGATCAGTGCTGAAGACGCCACGATCCTTTGGGTGACGTCACTGGTCTAATCCTTGCCAAAAAGCATTGGAAGCAGCACCGCCGCCAGCCCGACGCCGATAATTTGCATTACGATGAACATGGGGATATGGGCCGGGTTGATCCCGGCGAAGGTGTCGCTAAAGCCCCGTGAAATGGTCACCGCCGGATTGGCAAAGCTTGTTGAGGACGTGAACCAATAGGCCCCGGTGATGTAAAGCGCGACAAGCGTCGGAACTGCATCTGGCTTTTGCCGGATCCCGCCGAAGATCACGAAAAGCAATCCGAATGTTGCGAGTATTTCCGAAAACCACTGCGCAATCCCGGTTCTGTCCGTGGTTGAGGCCTGTAAGATATCAAGATCGAACATCATGTGGGCGGCCCAAACCCCGAGGATGCCCCCGATGATCTGCAAGATCACATAAGCCAGCGCGTCTTTGCCCGAAATCTCACGCCGTAGCAGGAAGGCGAGCGTGACTGCCGGGTTGAAATGCGCCCCCGATATGGGGCCGAGCGTCGTGATGATGACGTAAAGGATACATCCGGTTGCGATCGCATTCGCCAAAAGCGCGATGGCGATGTTTCCCCCTGATAGGGACGCCCCCATGATCCCCGATCCAACGACACCGATCAGCAAAAAAGCGGTGCCCAATCCTTCGGCCAGGAGTTTCTGTTTCATGATAGCACCTGCATGCCGGTCCAAGCTGCGGTGTTTGCGCCTAAATTATGGGGGGTCGTCATATGGGCCTTCTTTCGTGTTGGCCCCGCCTAGGCTGGTTTCGTAACAAAACCATGACAGCGGGGCCAATAGGCTTATTCTTCGTACCACCAGACATCGGGCTGCCAACCGGGCCAGTCACCCCAAACCGGGATGTATTCGGGGTGGTGAAGTTCCTTGGCATGGGCGATCCGGCTGACGTTCCATTGATAGAACGGGATCACGTAACGTCCCGCAGTCAGAATCCGATCAAGCCCCTGAACGGCTGCGACAAAGTCATCCTGACTGGGCGAAGTGAGCATTCGGTCGATCATTGCGTCCGCTGCGGGTGATTTGATGCCCATCAGATTCCGCCCGCCCGGCGTGTCTGCGTTTTCCATGCCATAGTAGAAGTAAAGCTCATTACCTGGCGAAAGTGACACACCGCGCCGATAATAGGTCATGTCAAAATTATAAGCATCGGTCCGCTCTTTGTACTGAGCAGCATCGGCGACACCGATTTCCATCGCGATCCCCATGCTTTCCAGCGTTTCGGCAAAGATATCGGCCATTGCAAGGTTTTCAGAGCTGCCTTGTTCCAGCAGCAGCTCAAAGGCAAAGGGGGTGCCTTCGGCATTTTGCATAACACCATCTTCGATCGTCCAACCTGCGGCTTCCATCTGGTCGATAGCAACGCGCATATCGGCCCGATTGCGCTGGCTTTCATCACCAGCAGGTAGCGCGTAACCTTCCAAGGTTCCGGGCAGTAGTTCATCCTCAAATGGCGCAAGGATTTCAGCCACCTTACCGGTTGCTGTGCCTTCTTGCATTCCAAGTGGGGAATTACCCCAATAAGATGCGATACGCGGCTGCGCGCGGCCTGTGACGGTTTCGTTGATGACTTGGAAGTTAAATGCATGCAGCATCGCATCGCGGACCCGCCAATCCGCAAAAAGCGGATCGCGAGTGTTCATCACAAAGCCTGTCATTCCGGTCGGGCGTCCATGAGGAAGCACGGATTTGACCACGTCGCCGGACTGGACAGCCGGAAATTCATAGCGCGTTTCCCAGCGGGCAATGTTGAATTCACGGGTGAAATTCACTTCGCCTGCCGTAAATGCCTCAAAAGCTGGGGTTTCATCGCCGAAAAACTCAAGCCGGATCTCATCAAAATTATATGTGCCGCGGCGGAACGGCACGTCAGCACCCCAATAATCAGGATTGCGCGTCAGCGAGATATAGCGGCCGGGTTCGAAATCCGAGATGACCATTGGCCCCGATGTAATAGGGACCACGTCGGTTCCACTTTCGGTGAAATCCAGGTTCTCCCATTGTGCCTTTTGCAAGATCGGGCGCAAACCGGCCAGAAGCGCCAGTTCTTGATCTTCTACATTGAAGGTGAAGCGTACAGTGCCGGGTCGCACTTCTTCCAGGCTTTCGACCTTTTCCCAAAAACCGCGATAGCGGCCATGGCCCTCGGTGCCCAAAATCTCAAACGACCAGATCACATCTTCGGTGGTTACCGGGCTACCGTCACTGAATTTTGCAGCAGGGTTGATCGTGAATTCGACCCATTCGCGGTTCGGCCCCGTTTCAACCGATTCGGCTAAAACGCCGTAAAGTGAGAAGGGTTCGTCCAACGAGCGGCCCATCAGGCTCTCGCCAATCAAAAAGCGAAGCTGCCACGGCACCCGGCCTTTGGTGATATATGGGTTCAGGCTGTCATAGCTGCCGACCTCGGCCGTGACGACCCGTCCGCCCTTGGGCGCATCGGGATTAGCATAGGGGAGGGACACAAAATCCGGTGGCAGGGCAGGGTCCCCATACATAGCTATGCCATGCTGCGGCTCGGCAAATAAGGCCGCCCCGATCCCGTTTATGGCAAACGCCAGTGCCATCGGCCTCGCGATCTTGTGAAAAGAGATGGTCATTTTTTCGTGCCCCCTGCTGATTGTTTGTTCATTTGAACCTGATGGTAATCAGGGTTTTCAACCTTTTCAAACTTTTAGCTTGGACGCGCGCGACGGATTGCTTATAAAAGGGTCACTGCTCGATAGGTTTCTTGCCTGTATGAAACCTGCCTCAATAACTTCACGCCCGCCTTGTGCGGGCGTTTTTTTATGGGCGATTTGACGCACAGCGTGGCATTTGCAGTTGCAGCATATAGACTGAGTCGCAACGCAAAAGAATCGGAGGGCGATTATGCATCTTACAGGAAAAACCGCTGTGATTACCGGATCAAACTCCGGCATTGGGCTGGGTGTCGCGCGGGAACTAGCCAAGGCGGGCGCAAATGTGGTGCTGAATTCCTACACCGATACCCCCGAGGACCACGCATTGGCTGCTGAAATTGCGGATGTGACCGGCGTCGATGCCAAATACGTGCAGGCAGATATGTCGAAATCAGATGATTGCCGCAGGCTGATCGTTGCCGCAGGTGGTTGCGATATTTTGGTGAATAACGCGGGTATTCAACATGTTGCCCCTGTTGAAGAATTTCCCGCAGCCAAATGGGATGCCATCATCGCAATCAATCTGTCCTCGGCCTTTCATACGGCAGCGGCGGCGGTGACCGGCATGCGCGAACGCGGATGGGGCCGGATCATCAATATCGCATCGGCCCATGGTTTGACGGCATCACCCTACAAGTCGGCTTATGTCGCCGCGAAACATGGGATTGTTGGCCTGACCAAAACGCTTGGCCTAGAGACAGCCCAAGAGCCGATCACATGTAATGCGATCTGCCCAGGCTATGTGCTGACACCGCTGGTCGAGTCGCAAATCCCTGATACGATGAAAGAATATGACATGTCCCGCGAGGATGTGATCAAAAACGTCATGCTTGAGCGTCAGCCATCCAAAGAATTTGCCACGGTCGAGCAATTAGGCGGCACTGCGGTTTATCTTTGCTCGGATGCGGCGGCCCAAGTGACCGGCACCACCATCAGTGTTGACGGGGGTGGACCGCGCTTTGATCAATATCAATCTGGCTTTGCAAGGCGGCGGCGCCCACGGTGCGTTTACGTGGGGCGTTTTGTGCCGCTTATTGCAGGATGATGATATCAACTTTGCAGCCATTTCGGGGACCTCCGCTGGGGCCATGAACGCAGCGGCCTTAAAATCGGGGTGGGTGGCCAATGGTCGTGCCGGGGCGATTGAAAACCTTGATTGGCTTTGGACACAAATTGGCGCCATCACTGACCCGATGTTTACGCCATGGATGGGTGCGCTGACCCCAACGGCCGAAATTTGGGCCAAGGCCCTGGAATATTCGCCGCTTTACTCTGCCTTTGATCTGACCACTCGCCTGATGTCGCCCTATGTGTATGGGCCCACGATGCGCAATCCGCTGGAACGTATTGTGAATGAATTCAAATATGATGCGGTCTGCGCAAGCGAAGGGCCCGATCTGCATATCTGCGCAACCAATGTCCGTTCCGGCAAAATCCGGGTCTTCACCGAAGATGAGATCATGCCCGAGGTGATCATGGCTTCGGCCTGTTTACCAAGCCTGTTTCAGGCGGTCGAATTCGCGGACCCGAAAACGGGACAGGTTGAGGCATTTTGGGATGGTGGCTATACCGGTAACCCGGCGCTTTATCCTTTGTTTGCCAGCAACTTACCGGATGATGTTCTGATCGTGAACATCAACCCGCTCTATCGCGAAGCCTTGCCGACGGACAGTCAGTCAATCCAGAACCGCATTAATGAGATCAGCTTTAACAGCTCATTGCTACGCGAACTGCGCGCCATTGCATTTGTCAAACGCCTCATTGCTGATGATACGATCCAACAGGGTAAGATGAAGGATGTGCTTGTTCATATGATCGCGGATGATGATCTAATGAATACGTTGAATGTTGCCACTAAATCTATACCTACACCGGTTATCCTGGCGCGGCTGAAAGAAGCAGGGCAGGCCGCAGCGGACCGATTTTTGCACGATCACAAGGATGATCTGGGCAAACAAAGTACTGTCGATTTGGCCGAGATGTTCAGTTAGGCGAAGTCTGTGTATCAGTGCCGTTCGGTTCTGCCCCGTTCGGGTAAACAAGCCCTGCCGAAATCACCAATTTGGCTGCATCCTCAACCGACATATCCAGCACTTTCACATCGCTTGCTGGGAGGAAGAGCAGGAAACCTGAGGTCGGGTTGGGGGTTGTTGGCAGAAATACCGTCACGATCGTTTCGCCATCGTTGAGTTTTGCGTCAATCTCGGCCTTGGCATTGGTTGATATAAAGGCGATGGCCCAGGCGCCGCGTCTTGGATATTCGACAAGACAGGCCTTGTCGAAAGAGGTATCGCGCTGCGAAAACACCGTTTCCGCAATTTGCTTGGCCGCGTTATAGACCGACCGCACAATCGGCATCCGATCGACAAACCGCTCGCCCATGCCCAAAAATGACTTGCCGATCAGCCCTTTACCGACCCAACCGACGAGGACGGTGAACACTAAGAAGATCACCACGCCCACGCCACGGACGTTCACGGTGATTTCATTGCCTGGCTCCCGGTTCAAGATCCGGTTTAACAGTGCCGTTGGTTGGTAGGCGTCAGGCACAAAGGGCCAGACCCAGCTATCGACCCATCCAACCACCGTCCAGATCAGCCAAAGCGTCAGCCCAATCGGTGCGACAATGATCAACCCTGCCAGAAAATTGCTGCGCAGCCGCGCGATAATGCCGGGCTTGCCGCGCCGCTTGCTGTCTTCATGCTGTGGATCAATCATCAAATTCGTCCGAAATGTCGCTGCGTATCATCTATGTACTGCCCCCCTTAGCGGCAAGGCGCAGTGCAGATATGGGCACACTATTTCATCATAGCGATGGCTATTTGTGCAGCAAGCCGCGCGTTATTGCGTACCAGGGCAATATTCGCGGTCAGGGACCGGCCTTCTGTTAGCTCAAAAATGCGCCCCAGCAGGAATGGCGTCACGTCTTTGCTGCTGATTCCCCGCGCGTCAGCCTCACTCAAAGCCTGCGCAATAATTGGCGCGAGCGTCTCCGCCGGAATTTCATCTTGTTGCGGGATCGGGTTTGTGACCAATTGCCCACCCCGAAGCCCCATCGCCGTCCGTGTCTTTTGGGCCGTTGCGATCTCATCTGCGCTGTCCATGCGCAGCGGCGCGGCCATATCAGTTTGGGCGGACCAAAAGGCAGGCAAGACATCTTGCCCATAAGCAATCACCGGAACGCCAAGTGTTTCGAGAACTTCGAAGGTTTTTGGCAGGTCAAGAATCGCTTTTGCCCCCGCTGCCACGACGATGACGGGCGTTTGTGCCAGCTCTTGAAGGTCGGCAGAGATATCAAAGCTTAGCTCCGCGCCCCTATGCACGCCGCCGATCCCGCCAGTCGCAAACACGTCAATGCCAGCCAGATGCGCGGCAATCATGGTCGCTGCGACGGTCGTGGATCCGGTGCCACCTTGCGCAATGCAGGCTGCAAAATCAGCGCGCGACAGCTTGGATACATTCTGTGCCTGGCCCAAGGCGTCCAGCGCAATGTCCTCAAGCCCGACATGCAATTGACCGTCAAGCACAGCAATGGTCGCCGGTGTCGCGCCAGCAGCACGAATGTCATTTTCTACCAGTCGCGCTGTGTCAACATTCTGCGGGAATGGCATCCCATGGGTGATGATCGTGCTTTCCAAAGCCACGATTGCGGTCCCGTTCTTACGGGCTTCGGCAACTTCGGTGCTATACGCGATAGGGATCATAAAGGTGTTTCTCCGGATACATAAGTTGCGGCGGCTTGTAATGCGCGGTGAAGGGCCGCGCTTCGATCCATACCTTGTGCTTCGGACGCGATATGCCCTGCCATGAACGTGTCGCCCGCGCCGGTCACCCGTGTCACCATAACGGATGGCGGGGTTTGCGTGATAATGTCACCGGCGGTGCCTTCGGAGGCCGCGTTTCCGCCATCGGTGACAAGCACGCGATGCGCCCCGCGCGCGATCAACCCGGCGGCGCCAGCGGCCGAGCTGTCAAACCGGGTCTGGCAAAGCAGTCCAGCCTCTTCAATATTTACATAAAATGTTGCAGATGGATGATCGATCAGAGCAAGAAGACGTTCAGCCTTGCCCGGCGAGGCAGGCGCAACCCGAAGGTCAGCCGCCCGAAACAGCGGTGATTTGGCGATATCTTGTAACAGCTCAACCGTGAGGTTCCCGTCCAATGCAATCGGCCCGTCAAAAGGTTGTTTAGCTGTGCCCAGCGCCCCATCTTCAAGCGCGCGCAGGATTTTTGCGCCAGCAGCTTCAAGCGAATGCGCGTCTGCAATGGCCGCAATCAGCCCGTTGGCACCTTCGATTGCCATATAAACATCCGTCGGCAAATCCTCGGATCGGTAAATGTGATCACAGATCATTCCCATCCGTTCAGCTTCAGCGATCAGCTCATTGCCCTCAGCATCCTGGCCCACAGCTGTCAGCAGGGCAGGGGACATTCCAAAGCGGCGCAGCGTCATGGCGATATTCATCGCCACCCCACCAGGCAGGCGCGTAATGCGCCCGGGTACGTCCGAGCCGACCCGCATGTGACTGGCCGTGCGTCCAATGACGTCCCAAAGGACCGAGCCGATACAAAGAATGTCTGCCGTGTCTTTCATAGTCGCGTTTTGGCGTAGGGGCAGGCGAAGGGCAATCTGATAATGCACCCTTTCGTGGAATTTCACATGTGCTTGTCTTCTGCTTTAGCGCGCCTCTGCATGGCGCCGGGCAATCCACCCTAGAAATGCCGTATCAGCGCCGCCAACTTCGACGCAGAGGGCACCATGCATCAAGACGCCTAAGCCATGTTCACGGTCCCATTTGCACGTAAAGCCAACCCCCAAATAGGGTTGTTCGTCCTTGACTAAATCATGAACCGTCAATTGGGTCGGCTGGACCATCTGTGGCGCAGTCATAAGTCGTCAGTTCCCTCGGTCGGGCACAGCAAATGTCAGGTTCGCCCAAAGCGATTGCCACACTGCGCCGGTTTCGCTGGCAAGCTCAGCACTGGGTTCCCGCAAGACAACCGCGTCGACCATATATTCATGGCCCGGCTCAACAGGGAATGTGGCGATACCTTCAGCATTGGTGCGATACAATGCGATGGTCACGCTGTAATCGGGTGCTTTGCTGAAGACTTCGACTTGTGTGTCGGCCCGCAATTGGTTTCGATAATGGACCTGTACGGAAAAACCGTCCGACAGATCGTCCGTGTATGGGTTGTTTAGCGCGACAATTTCAGTCTCAAGCCCGACTCTGCGGTCTGCGCCAGCGCTGTGGCCTACACCAATCAGTGTTTTGACGTAACGACCATAGACCTCTTCAAAATCAGCTTCGGGCAGTCCACGGGCCTGATGCAAGCTAAGAACATCGCCAAAATCCTTGTGATCGACGAAAGTCTGAAATTTCTCCCATGTTTCGTAGCCAACCGTTTCATTGCGTGATTGATAAGCTGCGATATGCAACCCCTCATTAAGTGGGGCTTGGTTCAGGGCAGGTGTGTCCCCGGGACGTCCTTGAACGCGAGCGGCCTCTTCGCCAGAAAATAGCACGAAATTCACGAACCGGCCGGGGAAATATGCAATGCGGGTGCCTGCAAATTCCTGCCCATTGACAAGATGCGCCTCAAGCGTACGGTCCGGCGCGATCTGATAGGCAATTGGTTCAATCCAGAACTCATGTGCCGCCGCAGGGGCGGTGATCAGGCCGAGAATGAGGGCGAGAATGCGCATATCCGTTTCCTTTTTTGCTGAGCTAAAGGTGGCCGTCCACCGCCTGTTGTCAAGCACGATCCTGCTCTGTTCGGTTATGCTGTCTGGGGCGCAAGCGCATGAGGTCTTTCCAACGATTGGTGATATGCGCGTGGTCGATGATCGCGTTGTTTTTGATATCTCTGGGAATATCGAAAGCTTTGTCGCCGGAATAGATCTGGCCCAAACTGCGCACACAGATCAGGCGGTTGAGGCCCCGATTTATGATCAATTACGCGCGTTAGAGCCGCAAGCGCTTGAAGAGGCGTTTACCGATTTCTGGCCCGAAATGGCTGCTGGTATTACCGTGGTTGCCGATGGTGTGCCGCTAACCCCCATTTTGGAAAGCGTGACAGTTGATCCGGTGGGTGACGTGGAACTTGTTCGCAACTCGGTCTTTCAGTTTAGCGCTGCCCTGCCCGAGGGGGCCAACAGCGTTCAAATCGGTTGGGATTCGACATTTGGGATGCTTGTTTTGCGTCAACAAGACGTACCGACACCCTTTGACGGCACGCTTGTGGGCGGTGGCTTGTCGGCGCCGATCAGTCTAACTGGCGGCGGTCCCGGCACAGGTATGGCAGCATTCATTGCCTATATTACCGTTGGCTTTGATCAAGTTATTCCGCTCGGGCTTGAGCATATCCTGTTCGTGCTAGGCCTCTTCTTTCTAACAACGCAGCCCCGGGCGCTTCTGATGCAGATCGCGTTTTTTGGGTCTGGAACTGCAGTGACGGTTGTACTGGCAGCTTCGGGGTTTCTGGCGCTTTCTGAAAGCTTGGTTGAAGCTGTTATGACGGCATCTGTCATTATCATCGCAATCCAAGCGATCTGGGGCCGAGGCGCCAGTGCTTTGCAATCCGCGCTTGTCGTCGCATTCGGGCTGATGCATGGGCTGGCTCTCGGGGCTGATCTTGCGCAAATTGGCGTGCCAGACGGCCAATTTATCGCAGCTGTGATTGGCTTTCTCCTTGGAACGCAAATTGCGGCGCTTACAATTCTTTCAGCAAGCTTTCTGTTTCTGTGGCTGGCCCTACGCATCCATGCGGGCGCTGATGTGCCAATGCGTGGCACCATCGTTTATGGGGTCACTCTCGGACTGGGACTGTTGATGGCGGTCCTACAACGCAGTTCAGAACCAACTGATCTTTTGGTGCCGGTGTCTTTTCTGAACAATGGGGCGCTGCTTCTTGCTCTTGCGATTGCCTTCGCTTCTGTCTGCAGCATTGTGTCGATTCAAATGCGCAATCAGGTGCGGGCATACAGCCGCTTTATCGTGATCCCCTGTTCCAGCCTTATCGCCGTTACAGCGGCCTATTGGGCGCTGTAACAGGGCCTTTTGTAAAATACTTTATCATTTTGCCCAAAATACTCCCGCCGGAGGCGTCTGAACGCTTGCAACAAACAAAAACGCTGGGTATAGCGCGCTCACTTAATCCCGCAGGCGGGGGCGGGTCCGATGGGGAGACATCCCAAAGGGTCCAACGGTTGTCCCGGAATTCATCCGGGATCTTTCCCCCGCTGAGGCTTGAAACCGGAAAAGGAAAACGACATGGCTCTTCCTGAGTTCACCATGCGTCAGCTGCTTGAAGCAGGCGTACACTTCGGTCACCAGACCGCCCGTTGGAACCCAAAGATGTCACAGTACATCTACGGCTCGCGCAACGGCATCCACATCATGGATCTGACACAGACGGTTCCGCTGCTGGACCAGGCGCTGCAGGTTATCCGCGACACAGTGGCCAAAGGTGGCCGCGTTCTGTTCGTCGGCACCAAGCGCCAGGCCGCCAAGCCGATCATGGAAGCCGCTGAGAAATCCGCGCAGTTCTACATGAACCACCGCTGGTTGGGCGGTACGCTGACCAACTGGCAAACTGTTTCGCAATCCATCAACCGCCTGAAAGCCATTGATGAAGCCGCCGAGACAGGCTTTGGTGGTCTGACCAAGAAAGAACGTCTTGGCATGGAGCGTGAGCAGGGCAAATTGGAAGCCTC
The DNA here is from genome assembly GCF_038069655.2 of Yoonia sp. BS5-3. NCBI lineage: Bacteria > Pseudomonadati > Pseudomonadota > Alphaproteobacteria > Rhodobacterales > Paracoccaceae > Yoonia > Yoonia phaeophyticola. Next base: position 3,242,111 of record NZ_CP150951.2, on the reverse strand, counting down.
GCTTGGCGGTATCCGTGAAATGGGTGGTGTGCCTGATCTGCTGTTCGTCATCGACGTGAACAAAGAAGATCTGGCGATCGCAGAAGCCAAAAAACTGGGTATCCCGGTTGTGGCTGTTGTGGATACAAACTGCTCGCCCGAAGGTGTTGATTACATCATCCCAGGCAATGACGACGCGGCCCGCGCCATCGCGCTTTACACCGATTTGGCTGCACGCGCAGCGCTTGACGGTATGACTGCGCAGCTGGGTGCTGCTGGTGTCGACATGGGCGCCATGGAAGAGCTGGCAGAAGAAGTCGTGGCTGAAGAAGCCGCCGCCGAGGCCGCTGCTGAATAAGCGTCACAAAACAGCCGGGTAGGGGTGCTAGCCCCGCCCGCAGATATTCAATTTCCTCTCACTAGGAGAAGTAACATGGCAATCACCGCTGCAATGGTGAAAGAGCTGCGCGACAGCACAGGCGCAGGCATGATGGACGCCAAAAAGGCGCTGACAGAGAACGACGGTAACATCGAAGCCGCCGTTGATTGGCTTCGCACCAAAGGTCTGGCCAAGGCCGCCAAGAAATCCGGCCGTACGGCTGCCGAAGGTCTGGTGGCTGTGGCCGTCAGCGGCGGCAAAGGTGTCGCGGTTGAGGTGAACTCAGAAACGGATTTTGTGGCCAAAAACGCAGATTTCCAAAAGATGGTTGCTGGCATTGCCCAGACTGCTTTGGGTGTTTCTGATGTGGACGCGTTGAAAGCGGCCGATATGGGCGGCAAATCCGTCGAACAGACGGTTACCGACGCTGTTGCTGTCATTGGGGAAAATATGTCCGTTCGCCGCATGGCTGCCATCGAAGGCGGTACAGTCGTGAACTATGTGCATAATGCTGCCGCTGACGGTATGGGCAATATCGGTGTTCTGGTTGCGATGACCGGCGACAACGAAGCGTTCGGTCGCCAAGTTGCGATGCATATCGCAGCGATGCCGCCAATCGGCATGACAGAAGACGACGTAGATCCAGCTGTGCGCGCACGGGAAAAGGCGGTGTTTGTCGGGCAGGCGCAAGAAGCCGGTAAATCTGAAGCCGGTGTTGAAAGCTGGTCCGAAAAACAAGTTGCTAAATTCATTAAGGAATCGACCCTGATGAACCAAAAGTTCGTCATTGATAACAAAAAGACTGTAGCACAGGCGGCAAAGGAAGCCGGCGTTGCGATTACTGGCTACATTCGTCTCGCTGTCGGCGAAGGTATCGAGAAGGTCGAAGAAGACTTTGCAGCTGAGGTTGCTAAACTGGGCGGCTAAACCTGCTCTTTTGACTAAAAGAAGGCCGCCCGCGGATTGCGAGGCGGCCTTTTATTTTCCGCAGCATTCATATGGGGGCAGTCGATCTGATGGGGAAGGGCGCGGCACCGCGCTCGGAAGACAGGCGGTGCCGCTAAAATGTGTTGTCTGCCCGAATTTCGGGACGAAGGACAGACATATCACAAAGGTGCTGACCCTCTGGGCAAACCCAAAGCGGTCAGCGTCCGGATAACCGGCACGGATATCAGAGCCTTGCAATCTCAAGGGATGCTACCCGCCGTTCCCAGGCCTAAGGCCACCACTCACGGAACAAGGTAAATATGGCAAAATTTGGCGCGTGACAAAAGTCAGGGAAACCTGACCTTGGACGCAATCTCTGAACTTTAGACCTTGCGTCACGAATAATATGATTACGCACGGTGGCTATTTTGCCTGTCCTTGATGGGCTGCTGGAACGCACTTTTCATTTATGTCGCGATATCCCATAAGCTGCTCGATATGACTGTCCCTCCCACGACACAAATCGCCTTCGCGACTGATCAAGCCGGTATCGGGCCATGCGCCTTGGCCATTGATACGGCGCTTCGTGCAACGACCGGGAAGGTCGCTGTCCATCTGTTACATTCGGAACTGGATGAGGGGACCGTCACAGGCATTAAGAACGTTGTCGGAAGTTATCAAGAGGCCGAACTTCACCTGCACCCAATGCAGAAAACCAAGATGCAAGATGTGGCTATCGACCATCTTTATATCACGACAATGACCTTGGCCCGGCTATTGCTGCCTGAGATACTGAATGGCCGCGTGATCTATTTAGATTTCGATACGATCATCCGGGGCGACTTGGCGGCGCTTGCCCAGATTGATTTGCAGGGGCACGTGGCCGCTGCAGTCCGCGACTTTGGCATTGTCGATATGCGCCAATGGGCGCTGCATACGCCCGAAAATGCAAGCGCGAAACATAAACGGCGCGCAGCGCGGGCCAAGAAGCGACTGGCCGATACTGAAGCTCGGATCGGCAAGGGGATGACCGAGGATTACTTTAATGCGGGTGTTCTGCTGCTTGATTGCGATGCAATCTCGAACGATCCTACATTGGCAAAACAGATCCGTGATGTTGAAGCGGCGTCCAAGTTTGAGTTGATGGATCAGGACTGGCTGAATACCGTTCTCAAGGGGCGGGTTCTGCTGATCGATCCAAAATGGAATTCGTTCTGGGGTAACCCAAAATCAGGCACCAGTCGCTATACTGCGGATATGCAAGACACCTACGCGGCTTCGCGCAACGATCCAGCTATCGTCCATTTCAGTGGCCGGTTTAAGCCATGGGACTTCCACCTTTCCCATTACTATTCCCATCGCCGACGTTGGATTTGGCGTTTCCACTGGGCGCAGTTGCGATTTTGGTGGCGCTTACGCAAGGCCAAAGGTCCGGCGAAAGCTTAAGTATCCGCGTCCATCACAAACATTTGGTTGTAAAACGCAGCCTTCAGAACAGCTTGGGCGGTTGTTTCCACATCCAGCGCCTCGCGCGCAAGTCGCAGATGCTTTTCAACCGTCGCTGGCGTCAGATCGAGCAGCAGCGCAATGTCTTGTGTCGTCTTTCCATCGCCGACCCATTGCAACACCTCGCGTTGCCGTTTGGTAAGTTGCCGTTCACCTGAATAGGGAAGCGTGAGCAATTTGAGATGCATGACGTTGTTCATCACAATGATTGCATCACCATATTGCGCCCACGTCTGCTCAACCTGGTCTTGTGTCACACCTGCCTTTGCCGTCAGCGCGATGGCGCCCTTTGTCCGCTCTGAAATTGAGCGGAAGCTGATCGTGTAACCGGCGGTCACATCCATTTGCCGGTTGAATTCCATCACCCGCTTTTCGCTGGCTGTTAGATTGTCGATCCGGCTCATATCCATCATCCAGCGCCAGCTACAGGCGCCATTATTGGCAAGCGCCCAGTTCAGCATTGGGGCATGATAATAAAGGCCCTCATCGAAGAAAACTTTCATATATTCAGGACTTTGCGTCGACAAAAGCACCCAGTCCTGCGGGTCTCCCAATGAACTGGAGGTCCTGTAACGCGTGAAGCCATACATCAGGCGATCAAAACCATAATGCCGCATCTGCCGGGTGTGGATATCCCACAGCTCTTCGACGGTACGTGCATTGGTCAGCTTATCAAGTTGTGTGACTAACTCGCTCATTGGGGGTCTCCGAGGTAACTTACCAGCGCATCAAGTGCGAGCGGGTAGCCTGCAGCACCAAAGCCGCAAATTTGGCCGACTGCAACCGGGGCGATAAAAGATTTATGTCGAAATTCTTCGCGTGCATGAATATTAGACAGATGTAGCTCAACAACAGGCAACATGGTTGACGATATCGCATCCATGAGCGCCACAGAGGTATGTGTGTAAGCCCCCGCATTCAAGATGACACCAGCATGCACACCGCGCGCAGCATGGAGCGCGTCTATCATGGCGCCTTCATGATTGCTTTGCATGAATGTCAGCTCCACACCTAGTTCAGCCGCTTTGGCAGCGCAAAGCGCCTCAATATCGGCAAGGGTCGTGGGGCCGTACACCTCTGGCTGGCGAGTACCAAGAAGGTTTAGGTTGGGCCCGTTCAGAATGAGGATTGAATGCGTCATAGCGCTGATCTAACAGCTTTGACCGGTTGATCAAAACAGAAATATTCAGCTCCGAAACCTGAGTTTCGAACTGTTTCCGATCCGCATCGGCTGGCTGTAGCCCTTGCGATTTGATGCGCAGGCAGGCTAGATCGCCACAAAGCAGCGCAAACTGTTGATCGGAGCCCCAAAATCATGCGCGTTCTAGTCATCACGACGATGCGAAATGAGGCCCCGTTTGTGCTCGAATGGATCGCCTACCATCAGCACATTGGGGTGACCGATTTTCTGATCTACAGCAATGATTGCGCAGACGGCACGGATTTGCTGCTTGATCGGCTGGAAGCGCGTGGCATCATCAGTCATGTGCGCAATCATGCGGGCGGTAAGAAGACGGTTCAATGGCGGGCGCTCAGCAAAGCCCGTAATCACGTATTGGCCCAGAATGCCGATTGGGTCTATGTCGCGGATGTTGATGAATTTTTGTGTATTCATGCAGGTGGCGGCCATTTGCATGATTTGATGGCAGCGGCGCCAGATGCCGAAGGCTTTGCAATTCCTTGGCGCATGTTCGGCAATAACGGCGTGCAGGCTTTCGAAGACGCGCCTATTTTAGGGCAATTCACCAGAGCGGCTCCAGAGCGGCTGCTGTGGCCGTGGCGCGCGGTGCAGTTCAAATCCCTTTATCGAAACGATCCGCGATATGACCGGTTGGGGGTGCACAAGCCCCGCATCCGGGAAAGGGAAAAAGCCGGGCATTGGGTGGATGGCAACGGCGCTGCAATGCCGGCTGTTCCAGGTACGGTGGCCCTAACCACGGGCGATCGCTACGCATTGGCCCAGATCAACCATTATGCCGTCGGCGCGATGGACAGCTTTTTGGTTAAATCCGCCCGAGGAAAGCCAAACCACAGCAGCGATCCGATTGATCTGGCCTATTGGGCAGACCGAAATTTCAACGACATGGAAGACAAACGCATCCTGCGCCACCTTCCGGCAGTTGAAGAGCGCCTCGCGGATCTGCGCAGCGATGCAGAAACGGCCCGTCTTCATGATGCGGGCGTTGCCTGGCGCAAGGCGAAAATCGCCGAGTTGATGCGCCAGAGCGACAGTTTTTACCTGATGGCACGGCTGCAGCAGATGCCACCGACCAAGGTTTTACCGATGCAGATGCAGCGCCAATTGTTACGCCAGCTGGGTGTTGTTCGAAAGCTGCAGGCAGAGCGCCGCGCCAGGGCTGAAGAGGATAAGCCGCTTTAATGCGTCGTCTCACCTTGCATTTCGACGGTAAAAAACCAATCGGCATCTGGATCCCGCTCAAGGATTTCATCGGGAATAACGTCTGGACCGGAAAGAAACACGTTGGCCCCGAAATGCGGCAGCAAGCGCGATAGTTGCTCCATACGCGGGCTGGTGAGTACCTCAAAAAACGCAGCGTAGTTCGTCGCCTGGCGCAACGCTGTGATTTTGGCGCGATGGCAGGCAACCGCATGTGCATGCGCTGCGGCAATTTCTGGGTCATCCATCAGCCTGTTCAACTGGGCCTGCATCATCGGCAATCGCGACTGGATTGAGCGATCTTGCATGACATTATGGTTCATACGAAACCAATAGGACAGGCCCTGATCACGATCCACATGGTTGACCCGGCCCCGATCCCGCTTAACCAGAAAACTCTCGGCCGAGCGCACGGCATAATGATTTAGCTGCACCAAATCATAGCCGTAAGTTTCGGTTGTTGAGCGCCAGCCATTGCGGAACATGTCGCGGGGCAGGGGCACACCTGACCCATTTACCCAATGGATGTCTTCCCATAGCTGCGGGTTCAGCCCTTTGGGCCTATGTACGCCGAGTTTTTTAAAGATCCCGTTATTGGCAAAGAGTGTCTTAAAACCCCAGGCCTGATGCGGTTTTCGGGCAAGCTCAGGCGCGCAGTGCAGGAACTGGCGCGTAATCGGCTCGTCGGTAAAATCATGCACATCAGCGTTGCCAAAAAGTCGCCAGGTCATCGCGATCATGTTTGCATCGGGAACGGCCGCAAAGAGAGCATCCAGCGTGCCGTCACCCGTCTTAATGTTCACATATTCATCAACATCGATGCAGGTGACCCATTTCGCTTGCTGAATAAGCGGCTCATCCTCTGCCATTTGCAAGGCGGCATGCTGTGGCTTCAGGTCCATTTTGCGGAACTGGTTCACCCGATGTTGAACAAAGCCTTTGCGCATCAGCAGCTCAAGCATGACGTCGGTGCCATCGTCACAATCATTCGTATAGACAAGAATATCGTCAAATCCGATGGCTCGGTGGTAGGCCAGCCATTCCAGAATGAACGGCCCTTCATTTTTCATGGTCGTCACAATCGCCCGGCGGCCGCGCCCTTCAGGCAGTTTGATGGCAGCCAGTTTTGGCACGCGGATTGGGTCATGGCCGAAATAATCGCGGGCCTGAGATAGTAGGGCCTGATCTTCGATCAATGATGTTTTGGGCACGATCTTTGAAATGCTGTCGGTCGGATGACGCAGTGCCATATGCCGGTAAAACGCTTGGCGGTGTTCGGGGTCTGCAGTTGCATTGCCAATCCGCAGCATTCGCCAAACCGCATCCGTGGGGGCCTTTGCTGGGGCGATACACCAACGCGTGCGCCCGCCTGACGCATCGAATTGCACGCAGATATGATCGGCAAAAAGCGTCCGCTTACCGCTGCGCACCCGCCATGGGTAGCAATGCTGCCCAGTCAATGGGATCACGCCTTCTTTGGCGGCAATGGCCGCGTCAAAAACGGTGTCATTCTGTTTTGGGATCAGGTCATGTACATCAACATGTGCGACAGCCCGGGCCTCGGCCAAAAAACGGGTTTTCGCAATCTCAAACCAGGTCAACGCGGCCAAGGGTGCGGCCCACGGGGCCGGGGCGGGCACTGTCATTCTGTCTTTGCCAGGTGCCTCTGGGACGCAAAATGGATGGGCTTCTGCGGGAAGATCCCGTTTGCCAAGCGGTAGGTCACTGCTGACCAAGACGACTTTGCACGGCATTTTTTGCTTGCGCAGACCGACCTGCAACTTTTTGGCAAATGCTGTGTCACTGCCGGGCTTTGCACGGTCAAGGATGACGGCAGATTGAAGCCCCTGCTGCTGCTGATGATAGCTGAGCCAATCCAGCACCGTCTCGGCGCTTTCGCCATTGCGGGTGGCCAGGATGGCATTCTCACCCTCAAACAGGTCTGTTTCCGTCTCGGCCAATGTCAGCGTGACGCTTTGATCGGCAAAGGCGAAGACCGGTTTGACGCCTTGGGGCACGCGGTAGGTTTGTATCGGTGCGCCGCCGATCACGCGCGTATGGATCAATTCTGCGCCTTTTGGGGGCGTGATGGTCGTGCCCAGCACATCTGCTTCAAAAAACAAACTGACAAGACGGCTATCGCCCTCAACCCGTTCAACGGCATCAAGCAGGACGCAATTATCCATCTTGCGACCGGCAAGGCGGCGTGTGATGACCTCAGGCGTCATTGAGGCAACACAGCAATTGGAACAGTGGTTTCATGAACGCAAAGCGATCCCGGGTCTTGAGGTTACGATCTGATTGGTCAATCATTTGCTGCGTTCTTGAATGATCTTGGCCGTGCAAACAAGGAATAACACATGACACGCACACGCGAGGTCGGCACGCTTTGGATCGGGGGCGCGCTAAGTTGGATGGAACAGCTTTGCCTGAAATCCTTTGTTGATAAGGGCCAAAAGATCACGCTGTTTTCCTATGAAGATATCCCCAACGTTCCGGCGGGCGTTATCCGCCGCGATGGGCGCGAGATTATCGATACCGATGATTTCATCAAATACGAACAAAAGAACAGCTACGCCTTATTCGCGGATTGGTTCCGGCTGCATATGATCCATCAAAACCCGGGGATGATCTGGATCGACACCGACGTCTATTGTCATCGGCCAATGGATTACGACAGTGATTATGTAATGGGCTTTGAGCTTCCGGGCGAACATAGGGTCAATAATGCGGTGCTGGGACTACCTGCGGATAGCGACATGCTGACCCAGATGCTGGCATTTACCGAAGATCGCAGCTCAATCGCGCCTTTCTTGCCAAAAGGGCGGCAAGCCAAAATGCGCAAACTGGCTGCGGCTGGCAAACCGCAACATGTCTCTGAACAGCCATGGGGTGTTTGGGGGCCGCTGATGATTACCCACTATGTCCATGCGCTAGGGCTGCAGGATAAGGTGATGCCGCTCAACGCATTTTATCCAATCACGTTTCGCGAGCGGCTGAAATTTCTGCGTAAAAGCACTGTGGCAGAAGGTCTGATGACGGATGAAACCACCGCATTGCATCTTTGGGCCTCGAATAAACGTCAGCTGGGCCGGCTGCATGATGGTATTCCGCCCAAGGGCAGCTATCTTGAAAAGCTGATTGAAAAGCATGGGATCAACCCCCACTTGGCACCGATCAAGGGGCGCGGCACGGCCACTTTTGATGCGGGCTTGATAGAGGCGCTGGATATTGATGACGTTTCAGTTGTGGCAGATATCTCAGGTGGGGCACGGTCATTTGTACTGGCGCTGCATCACAAGTTTGACTGCGATATTCAGCTGGTAAACACCAACCGGCGCGGCGTGATCGGCGAAGAGCCCGCAGCTTGGATCCCCGATTATACGGCCTTTCTTGTCTCAAATGATGTTGACGAAACCCGTATCCAGATTGTCAACGACGCAGCAGATCTGCGCCCGGTTGATGTGCTGTGCAATCTGTCGGGCTTCGGCGATCAATATAAAACCGGGTTTTTGCAGAAATTCGTAGATCACTGTTTGCATTCCAATACCCGGCTTTTCATGGACATCCGCAAAGGCTCGGGCGCGTTTCCGTTTTTGCGCAATGTGGGGAAGGCCGATCAGCTCTCGACCCGCACCGATGGTGCTGCCCAGATCACACGGGTTTGTGTGACCCCAAAGCCGCCGGAACCGGCCGATGCAGAGGCGGGATGGGATCAGATTGCGACCGAGCTGGCAGGGCAGGACGGCTGGTATCGACCTGGAACCAATGGTCATAGTTTCCTCTACACGCGGCGCAGCATGGATACGCTGGTTGTCACATTTGACAATCTGGATATTGCGATGACCAAACGGACGGACCGGCGGCCATGGGGCTATAGCTTTATCAAAGATCAGGGCTGGTCGATGCTTGGCGTCTTGGCCGGTGGCTGGACGTGGTATCGCGAACCTTGGGTCTATGATCAGTTCGACCAGCTGAAAGCCGATGGTTTCTTTGATCAATTCAAACGCGTCGTCTTTTACGGTGCGTCAATGGGGGGCTATGCAGCCTGCGCGTTTTCACCCTCCGCACCGGGTTGCGACGTGGTTGCGATATCCCCCCAATCAACCGTCGACAAAACCGTCGTACCTTGGGAGACGCGCTATAAAGTCGTTTGGAAACGGGACTTTACAGGCCCATACGGCGATGCAGCCACCGTCAGCCGGGCCGCGCGGCGCGTGTCGATCCTTTATGATCCGTATGAGCCACTTGATGCCCAACATGCAGCACGCTTCACAAATGACAACGTCACACATCTGCGCGCACCGTTGCTGGGGCATAGGTTGGGAAGCTCACTCAATCAGATGGGGATACTCAGCCCAATCATCCTTGGGGCGTTGGATGGGACTCTAAGCCCGCTTGATTACTACAAATTGCTGCGCGCCCGCAAAGGATCGGTCCGGTATCAACGTGAATTGTTCAATCGCACGGTTGCAAAGGGGCATCTACCGCTGGCCCGGTCGCTGGGTGCGCATATCCTCAAGAAAAACCCAAACCGGGCGGTCCGGCGAGGATTGGCAGGTTTGGACTAAGCGCTCAGCCTGCGATCAGCGTCCTATTTTGGCTGCGGTTGAGCGAGGCTTTTTGACATTAACACAGGCCGCAAGGCAGCTGCTGTCTCGGCGATCGCCGTATCAAGATCACCATCAGTTGCGATTTGAATAACTGGTACACCGCGCGCCGTCATGTTTTTTCTGGCGCGCAAGAGAAGGTTTTGACGATGGGCCAATGTCTGAACATCGCCATGTGCTTTGGTGATCCTGCGTGCAATGAACTCAGGCGATTGACCCGATTTGTCCCGCTCCTGAAGACGCGCCTGGGCACGGGCAAAGCTCTGATCGGCAGACAGACACAAATGTATGATGGCGGTTGGCAGAGGCATCGCCGCGCAGAAGCGACCGAACAATGCATTATGATCACCGCTACCGCGTGAGATCAGATAGACGGCCCGGTGCTCAAACCTTCTCGAGTAGTGTATAGCGGATGACCCGCTCGAGATAATGTCCAACAAATTGCCGGGTTCGAAAGGGGTTCTCATCAACACCACTTCGCATAGCGCAATTTAGCCGTTGCGGGGATAGCTGTTTGCGTAGTCTCGATGGATTATTCCGTCAATGGCACGCGAAGACTGGCATCAAGGCGTTTTGCAGCTTAAAACCGCGTGACGAAACCGACAAAGGCCACAGCGTTTGACCACATATGCTCGACAGCTTTGCAGCGACAATAATATCAGCTTTACATAAACCTTCCGCTATCAATATGTGATTAGTCCGACCCCGCAAAGTCTGCCGGGCTTTATCACCGGCACTTGCGGCGGCTTCTGGGTCAGCTCGGGCGAAGCATTGCGCCGGGTGCCGCTGTTGGACCGAAATGGCGTCCGATTTGGGGTTTGCCTGGGTATCGCGGTCGATCACAACGGCAGCCTGCCAGAAGAATATTTTGCCGAAAATTTTGACAGCACTGCTGCGCAGGCCTTGGATGCGCTTGAAGGCTATCTGCCTATCCTTTCAGGACGATACGCCCTGATCACGCATTTGTCTGATCGCACCTATTTTCATTGTGACCCTGTCGGGATGATCGGTGCTGTTTATGCACCAGAGACCGGGCGCGTCGCCTCTAGCACGTTCTTATGTATTGACCGCCCGGTAGAATGGCACCCGCTTTATGATCACGATAGGGTTCAAGCAGGCGACGGAAGCTATGGTTTTTCGCATACGTGTGATACCGGCGTTCACCGAATGAACGCTAACCACCGTCTAGAGCTAGATAGCCTCGAAACAAAACGGTTTTGGCCTCGCGAAAGCGACATATTCTCAGCTCCGGAGAGCAGCAATCAGCCCATCTATGACGAAATAATTTTAGCGATACGCGCGATAATGAGTCGCATGACAACATTGGGCCACACATCTCTGCCTTTGTCGGGAGGGAACGACAGTCGCATATTGATGGCGCTGGCTGGTGATGGTGTTCTCGAAAACATTGACCAAGTTTTCTCCCACATAAACAACTATGCAAATAGACGCGACGCGCAGGTTGCCGCGTCTCTATGTCAGGCGAAGAAAGTAAGCCATGAGGTGCACGACAGAAAAAAAATTACTGTAAAGCGATACATTAGACGCCTTGCAGGACGACAATTTCGAATAGCTTCAGGGGTCTTTGCATCTACTCCGAAGGAAATTGAGAATGGGCTTTTCTTGAATGTGAAAGCCGACTCCGTGGTCATGCGCGGCCATCATACAAATATTTTGAGAGGGCAATATATTGTCACCTCCAACCTGAAACAGCGGGCGAAACCAGACTGGCAGATAAGGCAAATGCGGCTGGCCGGTCGCAGTGTATCCAAAAGAGAGCACATTCATGCTTTCGAGTCCTTCTTCTGGAAGTACTACGACGATCTTCCTGTAAATGCTCGGAATCGTTCAGTTGACATGATGTTGTTTGAAACTCGGGTTCCAAATGTGCTTGGAACCTTGTTCCCTGGGCAGCATCATGCGTTCTTTCTATCGCCATTCAACAGCCGCAGGTTGGTGCAAATTTCAATGCAGCCGGACACGGCCTACCGCCTAACCAATGCCCCGACGACCGACCTGCTTTTGCGGGCGGACCCGGTCCTTGCGGCCTTACCATTCGCCTACGAGTTGCCAGCCGATCTGACCGAGACGCCAGAGGCATTTACCAAACGCCAATCGCGTCTTACCAAGGGGCTCGAAAGATATGTGGATATCTTTGGCGACGAACCGCCCTTCAGTCCTGACGATATCACGCCACTGGGCTGACAAACGGATTGTTGATTGGAACGGCTTCCTGTAATCAAGCGCGCATCGTCTCGTGGAAGGGTTCGCCTGCTATGAAAATTGCTGTTGCTGGGTTGGGGTATGTCGGGCTTTCCAATGCGATTTTGCTGGCGCAGCAAAACACTGTCGTAGCCTTTGATATTGACGAGACCAGGGTTGAAGCGATCAATAAGGGCCGCTCAACAGTCGAAGATCCTCTGACGGATGGCTATCTTGCGGATACGCATCTGGATCTGTCAGCAACGACCAATGCTGTGGATGCGATGAAGGATGCTGCGTTCATTCTTGTGGCAACACCTACAAATTACGATCCCAAGACCAACCTTTTTGACACCAGAAGTGTTGAGGCTGTGGTGGCTCAAGCGCGCGACGTCGCACCGGAAGCGGTCATCGTCATTAAGTCAACGGTTCCAGTGGGTTTCACGCGAAAGCTAAAAGATGACTTTAACTATGATCACATCATCTTTTCCCCAGAATTCCTCCGCGAAGGGCGGGCGCTTGAGGATAATTTGCACCCCTCACGGATCGTTGTTGGCGCGCATACCGAGGCAGGCCGGCAATTTGCACAGCTCTTGGTCGACGGTGCGATCCGAAAGGACATGCCCGTCCTGTTCACCAAAGCGACGGAAGCAGAGGCAATCAAGCTGTTTGCCAACACATTTCTTGCGATGCGCGTCGCCTATTTTAACGAGCTAGACAGCTATGCCATCGCCCATGACTTGGATGCGCGTGAAGTGATTGAGGGGGTCAGCCTCGATCCGCGTATTGGCGGCCACTACAATAACCCTTCATTTGGTTATGGGGGCTATTGCTTACCCAAAGACACCAAGCAGTTGTTGTCCAATTACGATCAAGTACCCCAGAATTTGATTGCTGCAATTGTTGACAGCAACCGCACCCGTAAGGACTTTATCGCCGATCAGATCATCGCGAAAAACCCAAAGACAGTAGGGGTTTACCGGCTGGTTATGAAAGCCGGTTCTGACAATTTCCGCGACAGCTCGATCCAGGGCATTATGAAGCGGATCAAGGCAAAGGGCATTACCTGCACGGTTTACGAGCCCGTGCTTGATGCAGATCATTTCTTTCACAGTGAGGTGGTCAAGGATCTGGAAAGTTTTAAGGATGGTGCGGATTTGATCCTCGCAAACCGGGTTACCGACGATATTCGCGACGTCGCGGATAAGGTCTTTACCCGCGATCTGTTTGAGGTGGACTGATGTCTGACCAAACGGTGCTTGTAACAGGTGCGGCCGGGTTCATCGGTTTTCATTTATCCCAGCTTTTACTGGGGCAGGGGCACCGGGTGATCGGTATTGATAATCACAATGATTATTACGATCCCGGCTTGAAATCGGCTAGAGAGTCGCAGCTTTTGGGTGATGCGTGTTACACTGGTATCGTCGGCTCTGTCGAAGATGCTGGGTTTCTCTTGGATGTTTTTGCCAAACATAGACCCGACATCGTCGTGCATCTTGCTGCCCAAGCGGGCGTCCGTCACTCAATAGAAAACCCGCGTAGTTATACGCAGTCTAATCTGATCGGCTCTTTCGAACTGCTTGAAGCTGCCCGCGCGCATCCGCCGCAACATTTGCTGATGGCCTCGACCAGCTCGGTTTACGGGGCGAATACGGCGATGCCTTACGGGGAATTGGACAAGGTCGATCTGCCAATGTCCTATTATGCGGCGACCAAGAAAGCGACCGAAGCGATGTCGCATAGCTACGCGCATCTATTTGATATCCCGACCACAATATTTCGCTTCTTTACAGTCTATGGCCCGTGGGGTCGACCGGACATGTCGCCTTACCTTTTCACGCAGGCCATCCTCGAAGGGCGGCCAATCAACGTGTTCAATCACGGCGATATGATGCGCGATTTTACATATGTGGGCGATTTGGTACGGGCAATCTTTCTGCTGTTTGACGCCATTCCGGGGCAGGGGGCAACAACTGAGAAAGACAGCCTTTCACCGGTTGCGCCGTGGCGTGTCGTGAATATCGGGAATGGCCATCCCGTACAGCTTGGGGCCTTTATCGAAGCGATTGAACAGGCTTGTGGTATCACGGCAGAGAAGAACATGCTCCCGATGCAGCCCGGAGACGTACAAGCGACTTGGGCGGAAAACAGGCTGCTACATGCATTGACAGGATACACGCCTCAGACTGAGATCGGCGACGGAGCCCGCGCTTATGTCAATTGGCATCGGTCCTATTACGGTCAACAAAATGCGTTTCGTGAAGCCTGATAGATCAGGTGCTTGGCCTTATCCTCAAAGGCATTCACCCAATCTCAATCTCATGGGGCTAGGGTCACCTATCGAACACCACTGATAGGCTGCCCACATGTCGTCGATTTCCGTCACGAACCGTATAAATATTGGCTACGCGTTATTGACCTGCGCCATACTGTCCCTCGCCGGGATGGCCTATGTCGCGGTAAACCAACTGGGCAAAAGCTATCAGGACTACCGATCGACAACCCAACAGACACTGCTCATCAGCGGTTTGGTAAGTGATATCGTTGATGGGCGCGCGGCGGCCCTAAAATACCGCATAACGCCGAGCGATGCTCTAGATGCGGAGGTGCGGCGAAATTTTGACGCTGTAGCGGTGAAAGCAACTGATCCGCTTGTCGCGACCGCACCTGAAGCAGTCCAGTCCGAAATCGCGAATGTTGCGTCTATGGCGGTGCAATATCAATCTGCGTTTAATGAAACCGTGCGGCTCAGGTCCAAGATCACACAAACGGCCACGCAGGTCCAAGCACATTACGACGCCGTTATCGCGGCGTTGTGGGAGCTCGAAAATGTGGGCCGACCGGGGCAAAGTTTCAATGACATTTTGGCGGAAAGTACGCAGCGGACAACAATCCTGACAAACCTGCAATTGGGGCATGAAGCGGCAGAACGTTACGTTGCCAATGGCGATCCATCCCAACTTGAAGCCAGCAATATAGCATTTGACGAGGCAAGCGCATCGCTGCGTGAAATGGATAGCTCTGGTGGGTCGACGGAAGAGCCGTGGATGGTTGAGGTCGCAACGCATGTTGAAGCGGGCTTAGCTGCTATAACAGCCTTGAAGGACAGTCTGGACGTGACCCAAGCCGATTGGAATATGGTCGGCGAAGCGAACGAAGCTGTGCTTGATGTTGTTGGTCCGGCAATGAAGCAGAGTCTTGAGGCCGCCGTGAGCCGCATCGTAACAACGCAAGAAAACCTCGGCGCAGCGGGGCAATCAGTTGTGGACCGGGTTCTTAGCCTGACACCAATGATCGGGGGCGCCGCATTTATTCTGGCAATTTTGATTGCCTTTGCGATTGGCCGTTGGGTCACGGTACCTTTGCGGACACTTGCAAAAACCACACAAGCGTTGGCCGATGGAAACACGAGCGTCATGATCGAAGGTCGCGAGCATAAGCATGAATTGGGGCAAATGGCGCGTGCGCTCAATGTCTTTCGCGATACGATTGAAAGGGATCATGAGACCGCGGTCCGCACCGCACAGGAAAACGCAGAACAGGAACTGGTTGTTACAACCTTATCAAATGCGCTGAAGGCCTTAGCTGATGGAAATCTTGATAAGCGTCTGAACCAGAAATTCAAAGACAGCTATGAACCCTTGCGTCTGAATTTCAATACGACCCTTGACCGTCTCGAAGAGACAATGCAGCACGTCATATCAGCAGCCAAAGCGGTTGAAAGTGGCGTCGGCAAGATTAACAATGCTTCTCAAGACTTGTCAGAACGAACCGCAAACCAAGCGGCCACGCTGGAACAATCTGCTGCGGCCTTAGACGAGCTTACCGTCAGCATCAAATCATCGGCCGAACAAAATAAGGAAGTTGATCACACCGTGCAGCAGGCCAGGCAAGAGGCAAAAGCCAGCGAAGCGGTTGTCAGCGATGCTGTGATGGCTATGGGCAGAATAGAGGAATCCTCCGCCCAGATATCCCAAATCACCGATGTCATTTCGGATATTTCCTTTCAAACCAACCTCCTGGCGCTCAATGCTGGTGTAGAGGCCGCCCGCGCCGGTGAAGCGGGACGCGGCTTTGCCGTGGTCGCCTCTGAAGTGCGCGCGCTTGCACAACGATCATCCGAAGCCGCACGGGAGGTCTCTGACCTTATTGAGAAAAGCACCAGCGAGGTCGCCGAGGGCACCAAGCTTGTCAATCATGCTGGCGATGCCCTGGTCAAAATCGTCGCCGCCGTGGACAGCGTCTCACAGCTAATCAGTGAAATCACATCACGATCGGCCGAACAGGCAACCGGGCTGACCGAAATCAACGTTGGCATTAATATGCTCGATGAAGTTACGCAAAAAAATGCGGGCATGGTAGACATGTCCTTTGCCCAGGGGCAGCGCCTTGTGACAGAGGCGCAGCGGCTCGAGGAACTGATCAATCAGTTTCAGATCACCCACAGCGGAACTGGATCGTCTTCACCTAGACTTGCATTGAGTGCATAAGCAAATCATGCGCATGCGCGAAAAGTGATTTTGTGACCTTTGGGTGAGACGCAAGTTACATTTCTTAGCGTAACAAGCCCGGCGCTCTGTTCGTCTGGACACCCGGCGCGCGCCCACGGAGGATGCAGTTTCACCGATTATGTAGTGCCGCTTTGATCGACCTAAGTCATTACGTCTGACTGTTAACATTCTTTGGTTTGCTACAATGCCCCACCTCGCGCGCATGTATTCCCAGCACGATCAGACCAGGCCATAGCATATAGGCTTCGATTTCGATGTTCTCGCCAAAGGACAAAAGGGTCAGGGTCATCATAATACCCATAGGCAACCGACCTCTGGGGCTCTTGGCCGCGTCGATCAACGCGATCAGCGTTTGCCACACAAACGGGACCAGCAATGCCAGCATACCCACGACGCCTTTGACGAACAAAAGCCCCCACCACGTATGATGACTGCCTATGGGCATATATTCGACAGCATGAGAGCCAGGATGCACCCGTCCATGCCCAAACCAGAAGGCTTCGTTGATCCAACGCTCACCAGCGATCCTTTGGAGTGTTTCTCGAACACGGGTGCTGTCGGCGCGTGCGCCTTTAAAGGCCGCGACCGCGTCCTGACCCATGGTTGCCAATGCCGGTCCGATGATCGCCAAGGAGGCCGTCAGCGCAGCAACCGCTTGCCACGCCCACCCCCGCAAGATCAGCGGCATCATCCGGGGTCCGACCGTGCAGGCAACAAGCCCGACCAACCCCATACGCGATTTGGATGCAAAGATCATCAATGCGCCGGCCGCGATCCCGACGGTTTTCCATTTGATTGCCCGCTCTTCAAGCGCGAAGAGGATCATCACCACTCCCAGAAGTGCGGCAAAAGGCGACCAAGGCGCGTAGAACTGCCAGCGCGGCGTCCAGCTGGCCGGATCATAGGTGAAAAAGTAGACGCTGAAATATTCCGGCCCCGGTCCGCCAACCGCCTTGAGGGGTGATGTGAATATCCGTTCAGGTAAGCCGATATAGGGGGCGGCAAGCAGGATTGGCGCCAGAATGAGTGTGCCCAGCCCAATCACGCATTGCGCGCGTATCAACACCTCGCGCCGGATGGGCAGAACAGCGCCAGCAAGCGGAAACAGCGCCATCAGCGCCCATCCCTTGGCCCAACCGATGGACGATTTGATCGTTTGTTTAAGTCCAAGCGACCAATCAAGATGTCCGACCCAAAGCGCAACCAGCATCACAAACATGCCGATGATCCACGCCCAGACAACCGGTGGAATTGTCCCGGTCGCCCGCAAATCCGGGCGCATGGCGGGCCCAAGGAAAAGCGACAGAACAGCAAGCCCCCCAAGGATCCAGGCCAAGACCGGCCCCACGACATAAAGCGCACCGACCGCATAGAAGGGCCATGTCAGGACAAGGGTCTTGTAAATCAGCCGCTCTGCCGGGTTCATATTGGTCATGACGCACGTGTCGTTTTCTTGATCAGCGTTTGGATGATGGCTGAGCGGGTCCAACCAAGGACAAGGCCCATTAGCATCATGAGTGTCGCCGCAAGCCCTGCAGCGATGGCCAGCTTACGGTTTGGCGAAGATGGCGCGTCAGGCAGGGACGGGTTTTCGAGCACCTGAACCAGTGGATAGGATGCGTAAACATCAGATTTTGTGCTCTGCGCCCGTGCAATGGCCGAGGCAAAGATGGCCTCAGCGACCGAAAAGTCCCGTTGTAAATCTTGCAGTTGTGCCGCTGCTGCGGCCATTTGATCAAGACGCGCTGATTGTGTGGCCAACTGTGCCTGCATGGCATCGCGCTGTTCGGCGGCGCCCAGATAGATCGCGTGCCGTTCAACCAATTCGGCCAAAAGCGAAGCCCGCTCGCCACTGGGTGCGATGTCCAATTCTACCAATTGCGCCATTGATAATCCCGTCAGCGTCAATGCCCGCATGACAGCCGCGTTTTCAGCTTGGGTTTTGGCGTTGCGCGCCTCTTGGACTTTGGGGTGGTTCCCACCATACTGCGCTGAAGCATCGGCCAGCGTTGCTGCCTGAATGGCCGCCTGATCGATCAGTTGGCGATATTCATCATCGGCAAACAGCTTCAATGTGGTCGCTGCACCACTGACTGTGATCCCCAAGCTTGTTTCCAAGGCCAAAACCGCCGCCTGCTTTTCCCGTACAATCGTTTGCTGATTGCCAATCTCGGCCTCAAGCGCGGTTTGCTGCGCCAAGAGCGCATCATATTGCGCCACCGAAAGCAGGCCGGTCGTGGATTGTAGGTTCTCAATCTCGATACGCGTGCCAGCAACAGAGGCGCGGTAGTCATTGATCGCGTCAAGGCTGCTGTCTTCGCGGGTCTGCTGCTCATCGGCGCGCAAAGCGTCCAGCTCAGTAAAGAACGCTTCCAAAATGGCGTCGCCGCGTGCTTGCGCCTCAATCGGTGCGCCACCACTCATTTCGAAATGGATCAGGCTAGTTTGATCTACCAAGTTGACCCGAGGTTTGCCTAATTCGGCGCGGGTAATGTTCAAGCTGCCTGCTGCGGCATCCAAGATACGATCCGCGCTCAGAAGCCGTTTATATGTTTCGGTGGGGCTGACGGCGTTGCTGGCGAAAGCTGAGTTCGCATAAGACGATGCCTGGCCGATCCCATTAAGGTTCATCGACGCCGAAGCACCTGAGCCGGGCAGGATCAGGGATGTGCTTGACTTATAGGTGAGCGGGGCGGTCTTCAAATAGCCGGTGATCGGCCCCCAAATCGCCGCCCCGCCGAGGAGTGCAAAGGCGAAATACCGGGGCAATCGCCCCAGATCCCCCAGACGTCCGCCCATGACGGCGCGTTTCAGCCGGCCCTTTATATCCGGGCTTGCTGGCTTCGTGAGTGGTGGATGTGTCGCTGTTGTCATGTCGCATCTCCTTGGCCAACAGCATTACCGAAGATGGGGCAAGATTGCGCGCGCGCGAAAGTCTGGAATATGGGGCAATTAGAGGCGCGGGCTATCCGATCGGATAGGTTAGAACAGTCCTGCTTCGCGCGCAATCAGCGCAGCCTGCGTGCGGTTTGTTGCGTCGACTTTTCGAAACAAGGTTTTCATGTGTAGCTTGACCGTCGGTTCGGTCACATCAAGATCACGGGCGATTTCCTTGTTCGATTTACCCTCGGTCAGCCCCTTCAAAACGTCGAGTTCCCGGCTGGATAGTTTATCGGCCAACGGGTTGCTTGGGCTGTCATCCGGCGCAGTCATGAAATCAAGGGGGGCGTATTGTTCGCCCATTGCCATAAAGCGTACCGCATTGATCATCGATTTGGCCGAGAGCGTTTTGGGCACAAAACCTGCGGCGCCCGCTTCCAGTGCTTGTTCGGCGATGTCGCGCTTTGCCTCACCAGAAATCAAGGCGACGCGCTGTCCACCTTCCATTTCCAAGGTGCGGGTCAATCCGCTCAGACCATCCATCCCCGGCATATTGTAATCCAGCAGGACCAGGTCATAGGGATCGTCCGCAGAGATACGCGCATGGGCCTCATCAAGCGTGCCAACAGCGACCGTCTCAATCTCGCTTTCGCTATTCAGATAAAGAACAAGGGTATCCCGCAAAAGCTCGTGATCGTCAGCAATCAATACGCGCACTGAATTGTCCTTCTATAACAACGGCCCACACCAATTTACTTTATACATCTTTTAGATGTGCGAAGTCACCCTGCCATTTGGGCGAGGCGGCCTATCCGTAAGGGTAGATTATCGGAAAATTTGAGCGAAATTTGCCTCACATGTTATCATTCATGCTCTTCTGACCCACAGACCTGTCCGCTCGCTTCGTTGAGTGATGATCCGTTGTTCCGCAACCTAAGGGCAACCGCAAATCAAACTATGGATCAGTCACATGCAACATTCGAAAATTGAATTTGGCCAGGCCACACCGATCGAAACACGTACAGGTACGAAAACAACTTATCTTCCGTCGTTGGGCCTGACATTGGTGGATGCGAGGCAGACCGCCGCTATCGACGCACTTCTTGGTCCTGGACGGCGCACCGCCTTTTTCATGAATGCCCATTGCTGCAACCTGATGGCTGCAGACGCCAAATATGCTCAGGCCGTTCGCCGGGCCGATGTGCTTCTGCCCGATGGGATCGGTGTAAAGCTGGCAGGCATGATGACAGGCGACACATTGGCTGCGAACCTCAACGGCACTGATCTGGTGCCGGCGTTGTTGGCCCAAGCCGCTGATATGGGCAAGTCGGTCTATCTGTTCGGGGGCACACCTGGCACTGCAAAAGTTGCGGCTGCGACGCTCACAACATCGATTCCGCATCTCCAAGTTGCTGGGACACGCGACGGCTTTGTTGGGGCGCTTGATCCACAGTTGGTCATCGCAGACATCAATGCCAGCGGGGCTGACATTGTTATCGTGGCGATGGGCGTGCCGATGCAGGAAATGTGGATCGACCGCTATGCCAACCAGCTTAATGCATCTTTGTGCCTAGGCGTCGGCGCCGCACTGGACTTTCTTGCTGGCAATGTTTCGCGTGCACCCAAAGTTGTACAAAACGCAAACATGGAATGGGTCTGGCGCCTTGCGCAAGAACCAAAGCGCTTGGCCAAACGTTATCTTGTTGGCAATTTCACGTTCCTTGCGCGGGCTGCATCGAAGGCCATTGCGCATACACCAAAACAACATATCGCAACGCGGATCATGGATGTTGCGATCTCGTCACTGGCATTGGTTGCCCTTGCCCCGGTCTTTGCGGCCACGGCCATTGCCATCCGGATGGAATCGGACGGTCCGGCGCTGTTTCAGCAAACCCGGATCGGCAAGAACGGCGCGCGTTTCACCATGCTGAAGTTCCGCTCGATGTATCAGGATGCCGAAGCGCGCCAGGCCGAGGTGAATGCCGCGTCTGATCGTGAAGGTGTTTGCTTTAAAGCGCGTAAGGATCCACGGATCACGCGTGTGGGTCGTTTTATTCGCCGCACATCAATCGATGAACTGCCGCAAATCATCAACGTCTTGCGCGGCGAGATGTCGATTGTCGGTCCTCGGCCTGCGCTTCCCAAAGAGGTGGCCCAATATCCGACCCGCGCGTTTGGTCGGCTGGCCGTCAAGCCGGGTATCACCGGTATCTGGCAGGTCTCTGGCCGCGCGGATGTGGGCTTTAACGAAATGGTCGAAATGGATTTGGCCTATGCCAGTTCGCGGACTGTCATGCTCGACCTCATTCTCATTCTTCTGACATTTCGCGCCGTTGTCTCTGGTCGCGGCGCTTACTGAAACTCAATTCGACGAAAGGAACTCCCAATGACACATATTCGCAAAGCCGTCTTCCCTGTCGCAGGCATGGGCACACGTTTTCTTCCAGCAACCAAATCGATCCCGAAAGAAATGCTGCCTCTTGTTGACCGCCCGCTGATCCAATACGCGATTGATGAAGCGCGGCAGGCTGGCATCGAAGAGTTTCTCTTTGTGACCGCCGCAGGGAAGGGCGCACTTGAAGACTATTTTGACACCGCTGCGACCCTTGAAGAAAGGCTGAAAAAAAGCGGCAAGACAAAAGCACTTGATGCCTTGGCGCCGACCCGAATGCCCGAAGGCGCGCTGACCTTCATTCGCCAAAGCCAGCCCAAGGGGTTGGGTCATGCGGTAAAACTGGCGCAGCGCGTTATCGGGGACGAACCCTTTGCCGTCCTGCTGCCGGATGATGTGATCCGCGCGCCGCAAGGTGCGTTGGCACAAATGGTCGCGGCGCATGCCCAAACAGGCGGCCACATGGTCGCGACGATGAATGTACCGCGTGCCGATACCGGGTCCTACGGTGTGCTGGATGTCGAAACCGAGACCGGCAAATTCGCCACAGCACGCGGTTTGGTCGAAAAGCCGCGCCCGGATATCGCGCCATCGACACTCGCCGTTGTGGGGCGGTATATTCTTGAGCCTTCGATTTTTGATCGTTTGGCTTGTCAGGGCCCCGGTGCAGGCGGCGAAATTCAGTTGACGGACGCAATCAACGCCGACGTGGCGCGTGCAGGTGTCACGGGTTTCCGGTTCGACGGTCAGCGCTTTGATTGCGGGTCAGTGCAAGGTTTCGTGCAAGCAACAACATCCTTTGCATTGGATCGGCCCGAGTTGCGGGCAGAATATGAAAGTTTCCTCAGGGGGCATCAAACAACCGTGGATGCGGTTGCGTGATGCCAGGCCACCTATCCGAACGGATAGGTGGCTATCCGTCTGCTTTGATGAGTTCACAACGAATTTGTGGCATGACGGATGCAACATCCCTTACTTCGGAGCTTGAACATGACGTCTTTCATCAAAATGCTCGGCCTGATCGCTGCATTGGCCAGTCCGGTAGCAAGCCATGCAGAAACGCTGGCGATGCCTGAAACTGAAGTCATTTTAACGGTCAGCGGCGCCATATCGCACAGCAATATCGATGGGACGGCCCAGTTTGATATGCAAATGCTGACCGATTTGGATGGCACAGCCTTCGAAACCACAACGATTTGGACGGATGGGGTGCAGGTATTTGAAGGTGTTGCGCTCGATGTGTTGATGGATCAGCTCGGGGTCACAGAAGGCACTATTCTGGCGACAGCAATTAACGACTACACGGTTGAAATCCCTGTATCAGACGCTGTCGAAGGCGGGCCGATGGTTGCCTATAAGGTAAACGGCGACACGATGTCAGTGCGTGACAAAGGACCGCTTTGGGTGGTTTACCCTTATGACGGCAACGCGGATTACCGGTCTGAGGTGATTTATGCGCGAAGTATCTGGCAACTCGACCGTATGGAGATCGTCGAATAAAAACGGGACATGTTTTTAAGGAAAGCCCTCTGATGGCGGCCCCACGCGCAAAGCAATGGCTTAGCATCGGGTATGTCGCCCTGGCAGGCATCCCTCTTCTTGGGATTGTCTTCTTTTTGGCGTTTTCAGTTGCCCAGGATCTTGAAAACCTGGGCTCTGCCCATTCGGACAACGTGCAATGGACCCTATCACAGACAGAGGTTGAGTTTCTTGAGTTTTCGAAGCAATTAAGTCTATCGGCCGACGGCGACGCCACTGACCTGCAACGTCTGCGGCGGCGGTTTGATGTATTCTACAGTCGGATCAACATTCTCGAATCTGCAACTGTCTATCGGCCCCTCATGGAAAATGAGATCTATGCTGAGGCATTGACCGCCTTGCGGGCGTTCTTGGATGAAACGGTACCATTGATTGATGCGGGTGATGATGTGTTGCGGGCAGGGCTGCCCGCGCTTGAAGCCAGCGCGGCATCAAATAGATCTGCCGCACGAACGGTCGCTAATGCCGCGCTTGAGTTTTTTGCGCGCGAGGCGGATCAACGTCGCCGGGATTTTGCACAAACGCTGATCAAACTTGCCAGCTTTGTCGCTGTTCTGATTGCGGCGCTTGCCATCACGGTCTTCTATCTGCGGCGTTTGAACCTGCAACGCGCCGCGCAACAACGCGAGGCCGAAGAGGCCGCCGCGCGCATGGACACGGTGATTCAAACCTCGCTTGATGGGGTTATTGTGGCCAATGCGAAAGGGCAGGTTCTTGCTTTTAACACCGCAGCTGAAACGATTTTTGGCCATAAGTCGGATGATGTTTTGGGCCAAAAGCTCGGGCCATTGATTGTCCCGGGTCACCTGCTGGACGCGCATGAGGCTGGGATGGCGCGGATGCGTGCAGGTGGTGAAAAACGGGTGGTCGGCAAAGGACGGGTGCAGCTTGAGGCCAAGCACAAGGCGGGTACAACATTTCCTGTCGAATTAGCCATTCAAACCGCAGAAACGACAGAGGGGACGATCTTTATAGCGTTCTTGCGTGATATTTCGGTGGCGGTCGCCGCGGAGAAAGATCTGACAGCCGCGCGTGATCAGGCCTTGGCAGCTGATCGGCTAAAGACCGAATTTCTCGCCACGATGAGCCATGAAATTCGCACGCCACTGAACGGTTTGCTTGGAAATTTGAGCCTGCTTTTGGACACGAGGCTCAACCCCAATCAGTTGCGCTATACCCGAAATATGGAGACTTCAGGCGATCTGTTGCTGCAACATATAAGCGATGTGCTTGATCTATCTCGCTACGATGTTGGACACACCGAATTGCGGTCTGAGCCGCTGAACATTGCGTCAATAGTGCAGTCGATTGTCGATAGCCAGGCGGGTTTGGCGGCCAACAATAACACGACAATTGAATGGGGCTGGGTCGGCCCCCCATCGCATTGGGTGCGCTCTGATCGAGATGCGCTGCAGCATATTTTGCTCAATCTGGTGGGCAATGCCGTCAAATTCACCCGTGATGGCAAGGTCGTCATTACGGTCGAAGTTGAAAAGACTAGCGATGATCTGGCAAATTTTGTCTTTCGTGTCCAGGATACGGGGCAGGGGATGGATGCCGACCTACAGGGACGGATATTTGACGATTTCGTCACCGGCACAGTCGCCTATAACCGCGATGTCGGCGGCACTGGGCTTGGCCTTGGTATCGTGCGCCGCTCCGTTGCTGCTTTGAACGGGCAGATCGACGTGGACAGTGCCCCTGATATGGGCAGTACATTCGAAGTCAGGCTGCCGCTGGCCATTACGGATGCGGAACCCGAGCAACCACAAACCGAGCATTCGGCTAAGCCGCTGTTCGGTCTGCATATTTTGATTGTCGAGGACAATAAAATCAATCGGATGGTTGCCCATGAAATGCTTGTGGCCGACGGACATTCTGTTGAAGAAGCCCATGACGGCATGGCGGCGGTTGAGATGGCTGGGGAAACCCCATTTGATCTGATTTTGATGGATATTAGTATGCCTGTCATGGATGGGCGCGCGGCCACACGGGCAATCCGGCAAGGTGGTGGCATTTGCGCTGACACGCCGATCATCGCTTTAACGGCGAATGCAATGGCGTCGGAGCAAGCGGCATTTCTCGAGGACGGGATGAATAGCGTCCTGATCAAGCCGCTGTCGCAAAATGCTTTGCGGCAGGCTATTGACGATATTGCGGTGAATACGATCAAGGCCGATGTTATTGAACCAGAAGCTGCGCATCGCAACGAAATGCGTGAGATTTTGGGCGAAGAGACTTACCAAATCATGGTCGCGCGTTTTGTGGCTGAAGTCGATGAACTGCATACATGGCTGCTTAGCGATCCACCTCCAGAACCAAACGAGATCGCGGCGCGGTGTCACAAGGTTGCAGGAAGCGCAGGAACCTTTTCAGTAGATGCCTATCGCAAGGCATTGCTTGCCATCGAAGATGCGGCGAAGGCAGTGGACCTTGCAACCATGCATGACGGGATCGCTGCAATTGAACAGGTCTGGCAGGAGGTCGGCGTCGCACCCTAAGGCTTATTGGCCAAGCAAAACCGCCGCCCCGACCACGCCGACAACGCGGCTGATTTCTGTAACATTGGTGATTGCACTATCATAACAGGCCAGCGCGTCGCCGGGCAGCAGATAGGGGTCAAAATCATCACGGTCCGCGCGCCGCAAAAGATCTTCGATATCGCGTTCAATCACCACAGAAACGCCTGTTACCGGGTTGCGCGAAAACAGTACCGATGAACGATCCGCGCTAGAGCCGCGTGCCCCGCCAACGCAATTGCTGTCGATTACAGCCTGCAGATAGCGGGTGCCATAAGGCACCTCGCGCACGCTGCGCCCAATCGCGGAAGAGGCGTTATCGGTGGCAGGTTGGGTCAGATTGGACAAAAACAGGCTAATCCCAGGCGGGCTGATTGGGGTCGGCCGCATCAGATCTTCTTGGAAACACTGACGGCTGGGGACCGAAATCTCATCCCCGGTCAGCAGCATGATATCGACAACATTTTGCCCTTCGAACACGCCGCGCATATCCAATGTGTATTTTGTGGCGCCGCGCCGGACCTCAACTGCGGAAATATCGGCATCAGGCCGCACCCCGCCCGCGGCGCGTAAGGCGGCCGACAAATTACGCCCTTCGGTCGATGCGCCAAGCGCATCTTGGCGCCGGCCATCCGTTTGATCCCCGGGCACGCCGCCGATTTCGACAGAGCGGGGTTCAAACACCGCGCCAGCCACGCCGATGGTAACGGATGCAAAATCGGCAACACGGACAGATATACGCGGACGATCTGCGTAAAAATCATCATCCAGCAATTGCCGGGCGATCTCATCTTCGATTTCATCGGTGGTGCGCCCTTGGGCCGTGATCGGGCGCAGGAATGGCAACTTTAAAGTCCCATCCCGCGAAATGACATAATCGCCATTGAATGTCTCATCATCGCCGACGCGGATATCAACCAGATCGTTGCGGGTCAGCCGCTCGCCTTTCAGCGCGATTGCGGCCAGCCCACCGCCTTTGCCGCCATTTTGTTGGGCCTCAATCCCGCCGCGCAGCGGCAGGCATTTGCGCGCGTTGATCGTCGCAGATCGTAGAAATTGGGCGTTGCTGCGCGTGACATCTATGGCGCGGTACTGGGCTTGATATCCATCGCCCGCATCAACGGGCTCTAAATTATCGGGCACGTCATAGCTTGCACAACTGCTCAGCACTGCGGCGGCGAAAATCGAAAAATATGGACGCAAGCGCATTCTGCACCCCACCTAAGAACTGTCTTTACCTGTGTTAAGCGATCACAGGTTAACCGTCTATGACGCAATTAGAAGGCGAAACTATCCAAACGGATAGGTACGCGGGCTTTTACCCCGCTCTGCTGGCCAGACAGGACCGAGACGACAGGCGCCTTGGCTTGCTAGGGATAGGGCATAGCAATGAAAGCCTGACCTATGCCGTGGACCACTCAAACACTTGCGCAAAACCTGATCGCCTATGGGGCGTCTGAAGTCGCCGCCAAGGCGTCACGCCTGCTGGTTGTGATCGCGGTGGCGCGGACATTGGAACTGACTGAAATCGGGCTGGCCGCAGCTGCCTTCGCCGCGGGCGATGTCCTCAAGGCCGTGACTGAAAACGGCGTTGGCCAAAGAATTATCGCAGCATCAGATGACAGCTTAGAGAAAACATGTGCCACGGCCCATCGCATTTTTTGGGTTTGGTGCCTCGCGCTATGCGCTCTGCAGGTTGGCATTGGCGCGGTGATCTTTGCCTCCGGTGGCAGCGCAATGCTGTTTGCATTGATCGCCATTCTTGCCGCTGAGTATCTGTTTATGCCCGCAGGCCTGGTCCAGGCGGCGCTGGCCATGCGGACCGGAAAGCTGAAGGCGACAGCTGGGATTGCCGGGGCGCAAATCGTCGGTGCCAATCTGATTTCGGTGCTCCTTGTCTTCATGTGGCCCAGTGCAATTGCGCTGATCTTGCCACGGCTTCTGGCCGCACCGATTTGGCTGATCGCCATGCGGCGGCTGCACCCTTGGACACGCAGCGCGCATGCAGGTTTTGCGCCATTGGGGCCGTTCATCAGCTTCGGGTGGGCCGTACTTGGTGTTGAGATCGTCAAGGCGCTTCGCCTGCAATCGGATAAGATCATTATTGGGATGATGATGGGGGCCGACGCGCTGGGGCTCTATTTTATGGCCTTTAATGCGGGGCTAAGCCTCTCAAACGCGTTCTCACAGGCTTTCTCAATTGTGTTGTTCCCACATTTGAGCCGGGCAAAGGACAAGGCGATTGCGTTGCGCCAAAGTATGTTCCTTGGCTTGGGTTTGATCACCCCCGCGGTGTTATTGCAATCGGCCTTGGCACCGCACTATGTCCCGATCCTCTTTGGATCGGGTTGGGACGACGTGTCGGCTATCGTTTCTGTGCTGTGCCTTGTGGCTATTCCGACAACACTGTGGGCAGCAGCGTCTGGCTTGCTGCGCAGCGAGGGGCGGCCGCAGGTCGAATTTATCGGCACAGTTGGGATCACCCTTGGCCTGGCGCTTAGCACGATATGCCTGGTCCCGTTTGGTCTGTTGGCCGTGGCCACTGGCTACGCAATCACATCCTTCACCTTGATGTCAATCGCATCATTTCCCGTCATCCTGGCCAATCGCGGCCACAGCTTTCAAAGGGCTTGAACATGCCTGTATTTTCTATCGTGATGCCGTGCTTCAATGCGGCGGAAACCATTCTTCAGACTTTGGAGAGCATTCGCGCGCAAACCTGTCAAGAGTGGGAACTGATCTGCGTGGATGATGGATCAACGGATCTGACGCGCGATTTGATCGCGGATGCCGCCAAGCATGATCGGAGGATCAGGCTGGCCTATAACCCGGGGAAGGGGCCTAGCGCCGCCCGGAACTTTGGTGCGACACATCTTGCTAGCGGCACTTACATTGCTTTTTGCGATGCTGACGATCTTTGGACAACTGATAAGCTTGCTGAAACACAAAGTATTTTCAGCACTCTGGAGGTTGATGCGACTTTCGGAAAAATTGGATTTTTCCAGGATGATCCCAATCTGGCGCAGGTATTCTCAACGGTCCCGACTATACCGCTAAGCATTCAGATGCTTCTGGGCGAAAACCCGGTCTGCACAATGTCCAACATCACCATCCGGCGTAGAAGTTGGGCTGCATTTGGCGGTTTTGATCCGGCTGTGGTGCATAACGAGGATCTGGAATGGCTGATCCGCATTGTCGGGCAAGGCGGCATCATCCAAGGAAACCAAAACTTGCAAGTCTGGTATCGCAGCAGCCCTAACGGCCTGTCAGCTGATCTGCCAGCGATGCAAAGCGGTCGGGCACATGCAATTCGGACGGCGCAAGGCTTTGGTGTCGCGGTTTCAAACGCGGCCGAAGCGATCCATAAAAGATATCTGGTCCGGCGGGCTTTGCGCCTGGGGCATGATCGGACCTGGGCGGCTAAGATCGCTTGCGCCGGTTTTCTGCAAAGCCCCAAAGGTTTCATGTCGCCGCCCCGGCGCGGTGTTCTGACACTAGCTGCCGCGCTGCTCAATCTTGGTTTGCCGCGGTACATTTCACGCGCGTTTTTCTCACATTAAAGGATATCCCCGATGCCCATCGCCTCAATCATTGTACCCAGCTTCAACGTCAGCGCGACACTGGCCGAAACGCTCACCGCGCTATTTGCCCAGATTTACGCTGATTTTGAGATCATCGTCGTGGATGA
Source organism: Yoonia sp. BS5-3 (assembly GCF_038069655.2). Taxonomy (NCBI): domain Bacteria; kingdom Pseudomonadati; phylum Pseudomonadota; class Alphaproteobacteria; order Rhodobacterales; family Paracoccaceae; genus Yoonia; species Yoonia phaeophyticola. The sequence goes on along the minus strand of NZ_CP150951.2, from coordinate 3,212,581 downwards.
CGGATCATCTGACGATACGATTTCCATCGCCGAAGGCTTTGCAGATGATCCGCGCCTGCGCATCGTCAGGCAGCCTAATCGGGGCCTTGCCGGTGCCCGCAACACGGGGATCGCAGCGGCAAAGGGCACCTATATCGGTTTTTGCGACGCCGATGATCTGTGGGAGCCGACAAAGCTGGCCGCTCATGTCGCGCATCTAAACGCAAACCCAAAAGTTGGGGTCAGCTATGCGGGCTCACAACTGATGCATGATAATGGTGCGCCGATGAAGCGGGCGCAAAAGCCGCGCCTGACGGGTATCAGCGCGGCCCATATCCTCAAGCGCAACCCGATCGGGAATGGCTCTGCGCCGGTGATCCGCAGGACTGTCTTTGACGATATCGCGTACCGGCCAAAACACGAAATGATGCGCGATTGGTTTTTCGATGAAACCTTTCGGCAATCGGAAGATATCGAATGCTGGTTGCGCATTGCCCTGACAACCGGGTGGCGGTTCGAAGGGGTAGGGGGGCTTTTGACCCGCTACCGGATTAACCAGGGCGGCTTATCCGCCGGAACCGATAAGCAGCTTGCAGCCTGGGAACGGATGATCAAGAAATTGACACCGCTGGCGCCAGCTCTGTTCGCAGAACACGCACCGATCGCGCGCGCCTACCAGCACCGTTACCTATGCCGGCGTGCAATCAGCGATATGGATGTGGGCAAGGCAAAATTCTGGGCTGCCGCATGGCTGAAGACATCGAAACGGACATTTATCGAAGAGCCTCGGAAGTCGTTGGAAACGCTGCTAGCCTTAGGCGCGATGCGGATCATCGGGCCAAATACGCTGCGCGGTCTGTCCGCCTTGCGCCAGGTGCAGTCATGATTGGGCAACCAAAGCCCAAAGTCGCGCATCTGATCGATGATACGACAGCTGGCGGCGTTATGCGGGTGCTTGATCATCTGACCACATCATCAGATCTGGCAGAAGACGCAGATCATCGGATATTGAAAGTCAAACGCGGCCGGATCATGTTGCGCCGGATCAAGGCAAATATGATCGTCTCGCATCTGTCGATCAGTTGGCGCACATTGCCCGCGCTTTTGGCGCTGAGGCTGGCCCATCCATTTGCAAAGATTGTGCATGTAGAACACAGTTATACCGGCGGCTTTGTAGAACATAATGTGCAGTCCACGGGGCGATTTTATCTGCTTTTGCGGCTGGGTTTTTGGCTGTTTGACAAAGTGATTGCCGTGAGCAAAGGACAAGCCGACTGGCTTCAAAAGATGCAGCTGGTCAAACCCGCGAAGCTGACAGTCATCCGCTCCTATGTTGATCTTTCGCCATTTGAAAAGATCGCGCGTCCGAAGGGACCGATCCGGCATTTCGGAGCGATCGGACGGCTTGACCGGCAAAAAGGATTTGATGTGATCATTCAGGCGTTTCGTACAGTTGAAAACCCAGAACTCAGACTCTCGATCTATGGTGAAGGGCCGGAAGAGACAGCCTTGCGGCAACTGGCTGGGGATGATCCGAGGATCGTCTTTGAAGGTTTCGCATCTCATCCGGTTGCGCCTTATGCCGAAGTCGATGCTGTTGTGATGCCATCACGCTGGGAAGCCTACGGTCTGGTTGCGATCGAAACGCTCGCATCTGGACGGAAACTTGTCTGTAGCGGCATTGACGGCCTGATCGACCACGCTGGACTAGGTGCCGACTACGTTGAACAGAATAAGGTGTGTGATTGGGCTACAAAGATTCAGGACACAGTCGAAAGCCGATCGTGTCCCGTAATCGGGGATCCCAAGGCCGGCCTTGCATCCGAAAGCCAAGCTGGTTGGAAAAACAGCATTAAGTGTCTGTGAGAAAAGTAATTTCATAGGACCTAAGTGTCTAAATGGTGATATCATAATATAACATAATATTGATTATGCGTGTTTTGATGTGTAGCAGCAAAGCTAAAATGTCACCCATCTGCAATTCAGGCATGATGGTCGGCTGAGTGTCGATAATGCTGCGAACATGTTAGACCTGACACGACGACAGATTTTCAGGCTTTTGAAGCGATATCGCCAGGACGGTGCATCTGCGATCAGGCATAAGGCGCGTGGCAAACCTCCAAACAATCGCATCCATAATGCCAAGCGAGATTATGCTCTGGCATTGGTTAAGGAGAACTATGCCGACTTCGGGCCAACCTTGGCGGCGGAGATGCTGGTCGAACACCACAGCCTTAAAGTTTCGCGTGAGACACTGCGCAATTGGATGCAGGAAGATGGGATATGGCTGTCCCGCAGGCAGCGCCGCACTTTCGATCAGCCACGCTTGCGCCTGGAATGCTTTGGCGAACTGATCCAAATCGACGGATCAGATCATCGGTGGTTTGAAGATCGCGCTGATCCTTGCACCCTTCTGGTCTTCATTGACGATGCCACCAGCACCTTGATGGCCCAACCGCCCCGAACGTGCACAGATGGGGTTCATGAGGAACGCAAAGAGAACACATGATGTAGAGGCCGTTCGCTGCGCATTGTTCGAACTGTTAAGATGCGGGACAAAGCAGACTTGTGCATTCGCAGCCATTGCTGACGCAGCTTTTCTTCGCTGGTGCGGCATGATTAGTACCTAGATGCAGTCATTCAAAACTTCGATATTGAGCTGATCGGCACCTTTACTGTTCTCTATGGCTGCGCCGATAAATACTTTTCTAACGACGTCGGCCCATGGTGGAGGGACGCCTTTTAGAAGGCACTTCGCCAGAGGCGTAGCACTAGAAGTCATCAGTTTCCGGGACGCTCCCAAGCCTGACAAGAAAGCTTGGTGATCCGATTTCACCACTGTCTGGGTCTTCGCTAATCATATAGGCATCCGCACCGGCACAATCCACAGACTGGACTTCCCGCTCCGCTCTGTTCTGAGCCTCTGCTGCCGTTGAATATCGAAACTGTTTGCCAATCTTCAGGCTCGCTTGCCCGTCGCGCCCTGGCTTTTGTTCCACGTATGTCTGACAGATATAGTGAACTTTTTCTGTGCTCTCGTCTGCGTGGGTCATTGGCAAATTCCTTACGGTGTGTCCGGTCGCTCAGGCAGATTGAAAGACGCAGGCGAAACGTGGGTTGCTGGGATGTAATGGCCTTGGTTCAACCATTCCTGCGCTTCTAGCGCGACGGCTTTATCGGAGTGTTGGCCTCTCGTTCGAGGCGCGCGTTACGAAGACGGTTCATCTTGGTTTGTCGCTGCTCGGCCTCTTCTTCGACCATTTTTCGAACTACACGGGTTGTCTTGTCCAATGGTGTTTCCGCCTTGGAGCCTTGCGCTTTAAATACGCTTGTTTTTGTCAGCTTTGCCAAGTGGCAATCTCCTTTTTGATTTCATCCAGCCGTGTCTGAACAGGACTGTTCAAGTTAATGCCAGGTGTTTGCTTGGGCCATTGACCTTGTGTACATTTGTCGCAGTTCTGTCATTTCGCAGGTTTATCTGAATATCCGGGGCGGCCATGGCGCGCATCAAAGCGCCATAACTCATCTGAAACCGCATTTCCGATCCAACGCAGAGCGCCGCATCTTTCGTGCCAATGACCAGATGATCGCTTGTTGCGCCAATAAGTGTGTTTCCGGTAGGCATTAAAAGCCCTGCTGCGTCCGTATCCTGATGCCCGATGGCAAGAATAATCCGCGTCGTTTCCAAGTTGGCGGATACAAGCCGAATTCTTGCCAAGGTATGGTCAGCATTGCTTATGGATGGGTGCACAGACTTGGCATCCGTCTCGATCACTTCGGCGACAAGCGTAAAAGCGTCCCGATACATGCCACCAATCTGATCCCCTGTGATTGGATCGACGCCAAGCAGTATGGCTTCGCCGATGCGCAGATCGTTGATCCGGCCTGTGGCGCACGCGCCAAACGCCCAAGGCAGGTTTACAGAATTGCCGCCCGATACCGTCCCAATAATTGGGCCACACCGCCCCTCCACATCATTCGCTAGCGCAGACAATGCCCGCATCTTTGCTGCCGTCGGGGCAAGGCCATTCAGACAAGCAAAGTTGGCCCCAATGCCCTTCAACGTCACGCCGGGCATGTCGACGACTCGTTGGCCCATATGGCCAACGTCGTGTGGCATGATCCCTTCTCGCTGGTCGCCCATTTCGACCATCAGGATAATGCCGTGAACCGTATTTTGTCGGCTTGCAGCAGCCGCCAATGCTGCGATCACAGCCATCTCGGTGTTGTAGCTCGCCTCACAGGATTGCACGACGTCATCGACCTGACTCAGCATTGGTGTGCGGATCAATGTGATCGGACAAGTCACACCAGCCTGACGCAACCGCTTCACATTGCTCAAACGCGCTTCAGCCAGGCCCGCAGCGCCGCCGTCGAGCATAGCCCGGGCGATGGCTGGATGTCCACACATGGCTTTCGTCACTGCGGTCACGCGGATGCCAGGTCTCTTCAACCGTTCAGCTATCGTATGGGTGTTGTGGCGTATCTTGCGCAGATCAACTTCTATGCGCGGGCACCTCAAACCGCGACCTTGGGTGTTCCTTGCTGCAGGCCGGGATAGGCTGCGACAACCATCGTCAGCAAGTGGGCCGCTGGTCGACTGAGGGCGTCGGTTACAGGCAAAGCGAGTTTGTCTGTTTGCACAGAGATCGCATTTGTGACCTCAGCGTCGGACATCCCCTCGTGATTGAGTGTGACGCCGATGACCTTGGTATCGGCAAACGCCTCGATCAAAGCAATCTCACTTGCCGGGGTGGGCATTGGCATATTGGGAAAATCGCAGCGATGTGCGCGTTTTGGTGCGTGCTGAAGGATGACCGCGTCGGGTTGGCTGCCGCGCAGGATGAACGCCGATGTACAGAACGCGGGATGGCTCAACGCGCCTTGGCCCTCGATCAAAATGACATCGGGGTGCTCCGCCTCCGAGGCCGCAACGATTGCGCCCTCAAGTTCACCACAGCAGAATTGGGGCGGGACGGCGTCCATTGCCACACCATATTTTGCCCCCTGCATCAGACCCGTTTGGCCCGTTCCAACGAGCACGGTTTTGATGCCCTTTGCGTTCAGCGTGCGGGCCAAAACCGTCGCTGTGGTCCGCTTTCCGATGGCGCAATCGGTCCCAAGAACGGCAATGCGCAGTGCATGAACACTTGCGACGCTGCCATCGAATAAGCGCATGTCGTTGCTGAGCTTGGGTTTGCGGATATCGCGAATGGTGACCTGCCGTTCCGATGCCGCCTGCGCGATTTCGGTATCGTTGCTGAGGTATTCATGCAGGCCACTGACGATGTTCATGCCGCGCGCGATTGCGTCCAACACGACGCCACGATCAGCGGTCGAAAGCCGCCCTGTTGAGGGGGCCATTCCATAGATGAAGGTATCAGGCAAAGTAGTTGCATGGGCGATAGCGGCATCTAGACTTCCGAGAATTGGTATGGCGTTGATCGCTTCATCAAGAACCTGACCGCTGTTCTCGCCGCTGTGCGCGCTGTCGATGACCGAGACGATCCTGTAGGCCTGTGAATGACGTACAAGGCCGTTGGCCGTCTTGCCGTCAATTTTGGCAAAGTTGCCCTCGCAATAGACAACTGCGGTCGGGATCTGAGACCGCGAAGATGATCCTGTCGGTGCGGCTACGATCACGGGAGTCGCTTGCGTACTCCTGATGGGAAGGCGAACGGTATCTGCCGTCTGGAATTCGGTTTTCATCGTATTTTCCTTTTGATGGCGAGCCCGTCTATTCAAACGGACGCTTTGGTGCGACGCGCTTAGTTATTGAGAACGCATTGGCCCTTGGACTTTTGGAAAATCCGATTGCATTCCCAACGGTTTCCAGACCTGTCAAGATGGGCGTTTGCGGGGATATCGATTGCTGCGCAGCCTGCACCGGAAACTTCATATCCCCTCTGGCATCTCCATCCCTCGCCGTATGATGCATCGTCAAAGTATGCGAATTCTGGGATGACGACGGCCCGGCACTGACTATCCTGTTCGAAAAACCCACGTTCACATGACCAGGGTTGACCATAACGAGATCCGTTCAAGTAGCCGTTGGCGGGAACAGCAATGGCGCCGCAAAGGTCACCTGTCTGTTCAAACCCTCGATCACATTCCCAAGACGACCCACGGGACCCTTCCACCAGATAGGCGTTTTCTGGCACGACGAGCTCTTGGCACGTATCGTCGACTTTAAAAAATCCGCGTAAGCAGTGCCAGCGTTCGCCAGATGGGTCTAGAAACCCACCATCGGGGACAACGACTGCGACACATGCCGTCTCATCTACCTTGCGGAAACCGTGATGACATTCCCATCCGGATCCATAGGTGCGGTTCGTCTCATACGCATTGTCTGGGACGACAATAGCTGCACAGGTCTCGTCCGTGAGCCGATACCCAACATTGCACTGCCAACCGTCGCCATAGTTCTTTGCACTGGCGTTTTCTGGCATGGTTTGTGCCATGGCGGGCATTGCAAGGAGTAGCAGAGCAAATACCGGCCCCATGAAAAAAAACCAAAGGAATCGGGGGGCCGGCAATATAGGTGTCCCGCAAACTACTTGTGGCGACGGCATTGGTGTTCTTGAATTACGATCCATCCAACTCAAGCCCCGCGAGGCAAGCATCTGCAAGGTCACGGTCTGGCGCATCTGTACCGGGCCGGGTCGCCCAGCCTGTTTCCATAAGGGCATTGCGACGACCAAAGCCAGAAACTTCTTGTAGAGCTGCGAGCTTCTCTATGCGTTCTGGATCAGCCGCTGACATATTGAGGCAGACCGGCACCATCGCCAAAGTCACCTCTTCAGCAGCCAAGTCCTGTGCCATGGTTTGGGCACTGCCGCTTGTTGTCCAGCCGCCCCAAGAGAAGCCCAAGATAGAAACCGCAATCGCGCCACCCAAAGCTCCGTAGATGCCGGGTTTCGTCCATTCAGGAAGAGTCATTTTTGATCCTTTGACGGAGAATGCGCCGCCACGCTTTTTTTGCTCTGACAAAACATTTTGTCAGAGCCGTTTCGAGATCGTTTGATCGACAACGCGCAATCTATGCCCGGTCGCAAATCGCGGGTCAGTCTGGCCGCCAAGGTGGAAGAACACGACGCATGCTCGTGCACGACAACATCGGCAACCTTCCCTACCTAGCGTCAGATGCCTGTTACGGCATGTGACAGTCGAATTTTAATGATAGATAATTGCAACTGGCTCTGGCAGGCGATGCGCCTTTGCCGAAGAAAACTACAACTTTGTATAATGTACGTAGTCGCTTTGCACCTAATTTACAATGCTAGCTAACCTGACCATTTTCTCAACACCATCGATGGGTCTACCATTTTTGGCCTATTCTCGCCGCCTTCAGCGAAACGGGGGCCCATGTGCCCAGACCGTCAGTGAACGCCGAATGCCCCGCTTGATCGGCGTTACTTGATGCAGTGCAAAGCTCGGAAATACACTTACAGATCCCTGCATCCGATTGGCCATTTGGATTTGAGCACTTGGCCTGATTTCCAAGTCACCCCCGTCGTAGGTGTCCGGATTGCTCAATTGCAGCACAAGCGTGAGCTTTCTCTTACTAGCCGCGAGACCATGGCCAATGTCAGAGTGCCAGGCAAAATGCCCCCCTTTGGCAGCATCATATTTGGCTACTTGCGGGCTTTCCGCAAATTCGCGCACGTCGAAATCAAACTGGTGCTTGTTGGAATGACTGACAAGCTCAATCAACCGGGTCATCACCCAGCTTAGGTCTCCGACATCGTCCATCCAAACGAGTTCCGCATGACGCAGATTGTGATCCCGATTGCGGCCCGCAAGCAGCGCGTCATAGGTGGGGATGTTAGAAATTGCCGCAACGATGTGATCGCATTCCCCCGTAGTAAACGCATTGGGCACTGAGTGCACAGCCATCATTCCACCCACCATCTACAAACCGTAAATCGCGGATGCGCCCACGCGCCAAAAGTTTGCATCAATGCACAGCCGCTTTTCCGGATCGATCCGACAGGTCTTTGAATACTTTTATGATTTCTGCTGGTTCTGCGCGATTAAGTGCCGCATCTGCGATCTCTTCTTCCGTCCAAATCCAAGTCTTCGCAGGATCATGAAGCATCGCCCAATCTGCAAACAAGCGACTTTGTATCTCGTGGTTCAGGAGTTCTTTGATCTCAGCATGACGATCATCGCCACGAATTCGTACATAGGCTGCGCGCACTGCATCTTCCAGTCCTTCGAGTAGTTGGAGGTAGATGTCATGCCGACAAACCAACGCGCCGGTCACGTCATCACGCTTGTTGCAGCGTCTGGCATCGAGCAAAATGCCTGCAAGTATCGGCTCATCGTATCCAAACGGCTGTGACGCATAAACGATCTGAATGAGATTTGTGATGAATTGGCTCCCTGTGGGATTGAGCGATGCATGAACGTACTTTTATAGTCGCACGATCACATCGCTTCAGATGAAGACCCTACGGCTTCGGCGACGCCGAGTCTCGATTAAAGTGAAGGAACGGCCACTTTGGAGAAAATCACCTCAACACTGCGACGCTTGTGCCGTAACCGCGCATGTTCCCTACTTGAGCAGATACGGCAAGATACCACGCAGTTTGTCTGGAGGATGTGAGTCCAACAGAATGGTCTCGCTATATTTTTGCTGAATGGCCGGTTGTTATGCCGCATTGCAGCACCATCGATTGCGCACCTGCCGCATTCTCTACGCTGCGAGCGCGCGCAGCGAGATACTTGAATTCACAGGTTGGGCTCTTTTGATTCATTCGCCACATGCTCAATCAACGTCCGTTTCGGTTTCGGGCTCAGCCAGCGCCCGGTAGACGGTCATTCTGGAAACCCCCAGGTCACGGGCGATTTTGGCTTTGGCGACACCTACATCAGCCAATTGCCGGATTTCCGCGTTATCAATAGATTTCCGACGCCCTTTGTAAACGCCCCTGCCCTTCGCTGCCTCAATTCCCGCGCGCTGCCGGTCACGAATGAACTTTAGTTCCATGTCTGCCACCATGCCAAGCACAGTGATGACCACGCGTCCCATGTCACCGGCGGTGGTGACTTCCGGTTCAAGCACGCGGAGTGATGCGCCTTTGGCATCCAGCTCATGCACCAGGTTCAACACATCACGAGTGGAACGACCAAGGCGGTCTAGTCGATGCACAACCAACTCATCACCACCGCGCAAAAATTCCATCACGGTCGCCAGTTCAGAACGGTCATCCCTGGAAGCGCCAGACACCGTTTCGGAGCGGATGACCTCGCAACCCGCCGCCTTCAACTTAGCTTTCTGAATATCGAGATCTTGGCTTGAAATGCTGACGCGGGCATATCAGATCCGGGGCATGTGCAACCTGTCACATTAGGGTGGCTGTGTCCGTGATACTGTCACAATTCCAGCTGCGCCACCCTTTTGTGACATTTCATGCTGTCACATCTATATGTCTCCTGAAGGTGTACCCTTTTGTGACGCAGTGATTACGCTGCCATTGTGCCGAAATCAATCCGCCGCTCCAGATCAACATCGAACCGGCCATACGGATTGATATGAGCATAGATCAGCGGGGAAAGCCCGCTATAGTCCCGATCAGTCAGCCGGGTTGCCCATATCGGTTCTGCCAGCACCGATTGCATCATGCGCGTGTTCACATAGACGAGTGAGGCTTGAAGCAGGTGCAGTGCATGAGCTGAGACTTCCTGATCAGCAATCCGATTGCTGGAAATCTCACCGCCTTTACCGAAGAATACAAAGCCATTGGCGCTGTTCCAGTTCTCGACCACATTCAACCCTTCATGAATCTCGCGTCGGAAATCTTCGGATCGAAGATAGCGGCACAGAAAGATGGTCTTGATCGCCCGCCCCAACTCAGCGAGCGCTTTATAGGTCGGGTGCATCACACCGGCGCGTGCAAAACGACGCAGAATGGCTTCCGGGTCAGCCGTGCCGTGCTGCATGGCGGCGGCATACTTGACCATTTCATCGTACTGTCTTTCGATCTCTGACCAGTCAACAGTACCAGACAGGATCGGTAGCAAGTTGGGTAATTGCCCTCGCATCCCAGAACTCGCTAAAGCCAGCTTTTGTCGTGCAATGGCCTTAAGTCGCGGGGCCAGTTCAAAGCCTAGAAGGTGACATAAGGCGAAACCAATGGCGCTCTGGCCGTGACTGTCAACATACTGGCGCTGGATTTCCATGTCGGTACAATGGCGCAAGACCCCTTCGATCATGGCCGCCACTTCAGAAGATGAGCAGCGTTTCAGCTGGGAATAAATGCATGTCGCCTGCCGCTCGACATGCCAATAGATCATGACGCCCCTCCCGCCATAACGGGCGTGCCATTCCGTCATCAGGTTCCTGTCCCAGGCACCAAATTTGGTGGAATCCGCGGCGCATGCGGTTCCGGCCTCACCCCATACGGCCGGGTTCCGAACTGCCAAAGTGGCATCCGCGACTTTGGCTGCCGCAGCCCGAAGCGACGCCGGATCGATATACAGGCGGCGAATATGCAGTAATTCATCATAGCTGGTTCCGGGCACCCCGGCGGCCACCCGCTTCAAACCGGCATTGGTGCCCAGACCGTAGAGACACAGAAGCAAACGCTGGTCTCTGACTTTGCGATCAAGCGCCTCTCGGCTCGCTGAAGTTTCAAAGACGTCGAGAAACCCAGTATCCAGCGCGGTCTCCTTCAGCGCATCCAGCAAACCCGTCATCGGCCATCGTCTTCCGATTTCTGCCTTCAATGAAAGGAGGCCACGCGGTTCAGGCGCTGACGCAAAAGGCGTGACGTGAATCCGGTTTTCACCAGACCATCGAAGCCGAACCCGGTCATTGGAACGTAAAGTTGCATTCAGTTCACGCAGCTCGAATTCCAGTTTCTCACGAACTAAGTTGGAAAATTCCCGCGCATCCTGAGTGAGCTTCAGCCCGGCATAGTAAGCCGCGCGCATTTCTGAAAAATCTTTCGGTAAATCGTCATCCGGATTGCGATAGCGATCCGCGCCTTCGACCCAGATTTCCTTGGCCCGGATACGCTCTCGTAGTTGCGTCAGGATACAGAGTTCATAGGAAATGACATTCAACCGGCCCTGGTGATCAAAAACGGTGTCACGCCATCTGCGCGGGATAGACCCCTCGGGGACGATTGATGTTGGAACGACGCGCCGCCCTTCCTCGTTCAGGCGCGTGATCAAAGACAGGGCATCAAGGATCGGGCGCCAGCTTTCATTGTTTGAATGGAACTTCAGAACAGATAGTAGCGACGGCAACATTCGGCGGTAATGTCCGGCCCAAGACCCACGCATCACCATCTGGATCCGCGCATCCAGCGTGCCCTTTTCGCGATGTTCGTCGACAATCGCTTTCAGTTTCGCAGCGCCCGCAACAGGAAAAATCACATCCGAGACCTTTCCATTCGGAGTCAGCATCGCAGCCGTGGCGATATCGACCAGCAATCGCTCCTTGCCGTGTACCTTCTCGATGTCGGCGGCGATCCTACCGATCACCTTTCGCCTGGATCTGGTTCCGATCCGGTGAACCACATAGATCAATAGGTCCACCAACCCATCAATCAGCTGCGATTTACGAGACATTACATATAGCGCCAGAAACCCGATCCGCTTCTTGTCAGCATGACGGCGCATCTCATAGGCCGTTTCGCCTTCAGCGCGGCGCGCAAAGTGCTTGAACCAAGACGGATCGACGCGATCTGTTGCACCAAAAGGGAGATCAAGACCTTCTATGAACGCCAGCCGATCTGCAGCCTCCAATATGTTATCAAGCGTCGCAGCCCCAACATCATCTTTCAGCCGCAGAAAACCATGCACGCCTCTTGGTTCGGCAAGACATTCTTCCAATGCCGGGCTTGCCTTCTTCGAAACCTTTCCCGAGACCTCTGCCAGAAAGTGCTCCTGGAATGCATGCAACGCAGAGCGGGTTGCGCGTTCCATGATTTTCCGTGAGGGCACGGATATTCCGTTCTGCAACGCCCAATTAAAACCGAATTCAACGAGAGGGTCGATAGCTGGGCCTGATCTGTCACTTTCCTCAACAAGGACAGAGTGGAGTTCCGCGCGATCCCGATCATTCGCCCTGCGAAACCTCAGATACCGCAAGATATCAAGGCGGTGACGGCGGGCAGCATCAGATTGCAGATCGTATAGATGGACACGGGTACCCAACTGTTCCTCGATATACTGGATGCGGTCGTCAGTGATGTCTTCAACGGCCTCAGGAAAGTACCCGTAGCTGCGGAAATGAACCAACTGAAGCGCCAACCCCGCGCGCATTGCGTGCCGGTATCCCTGAATAAAATCCAGCTCGCCAAACGACAAGCTCCACACATTCAGCGCATCACGATCCATCCAGTTGTCCCTTCCCCAAAAAGGCCAAGCGTTCGGAGGAAACAGAAGACCGTCAAGCGCTCTCTTGTTCTACTATTGTTCCTGATAACCCCTATCTGCGCACGTTCGGGGCGGTTCGGCCTTGATGGAGCTGCGGTTCGTGGTATCGCAGAGCACCTTTACCTATGTTGACGCATTGGAAAGCTACCTGGTCAAACATGGTCGGCCCGTTGCATTCTATAGCGACAAACACTCCGTCTTTCGGGTTGCCAAGCCAAGCAAGCACATGACGGGTATGACCCAGTTTGGGCGCGCTTTGGCTGAGCTGAACATTGAGATACTGTGTGCAAACAGTTCCCAGGCCAAACGCCGCGTCGAACGCGCAAACCGGACACTTCAGGATCGGCTTGTGAAGGAACTGCGCATCGCTGGCGTCTCGAACATGGATGACGGAAACGCGTTTCTGGCGGGTTTCGTTGAGCGCTACAATGCCAAGTTTGCAAAGGCTCCCGCACGACCTGACAACCTGCATTGCGCACTAAACGTCGAACCGGACCGCCTTGCCGAGATCTTCTGCCTGCGTGACAAACGCTATGTCACTAAAGACCTGACGATCAAGTACGACCGGAAACGGATCAAACTGGAAGTGAACGATCTGAGCCGCGGTCTCGTGGGTAAATATGTCGATGTATATGAGCTGGCTGACGAACGCATTCAGGTACGCGCAAATGGCGTCGCCCTGCCCCATTCTATCCTCAACCCCGAGCTCCGGATCACGCATGCAGCTATCACCGAGAACAAGCGCCTCGGTGCAGTTCTCGCCTACATTAAGGAGGAACAGGACAAACCTGCACCTGTCCGTCGTCAGGGATTTTGGGACAGATGGCTGCCTAACCTAAGAGAGGGTCTGGCGCATCTGGCTGTCGTGATTATGCGGCGGATTTGCGGTGAAGCAAGCGTCGCGTTTCGATGGTCTTTCGCTTGATCCTTTCTCGTTGTTTCTGTCTGACGTCAGCGCCTATGGGACAGTTTAGGCCGATTTGATAAGGGAGGGTTTCTGGCACATCGTAACCACCAAGGAGTGGAGATGAGACAGAAACCCGGAACACGTAAGAGCCACGGTGATAAGGTCGTCAAAGACATCCGCCGTGCGACGCGCAAACAGTATTCCGCCGAAGAGAAGATTAGGATCGTGCTGGACGGCCTTAAGGGTGAGGACAGCATTGCCGAGCTTTGCCGTCGAGAGGGCATTGCTCAGAGCCTGTATTATAGCTGGTCCAAAGAGTTCCTTGAAGCGGGCAAGAAGCGTCTGGCTGGCGACACGGCCCGTGCAGCGACGTCGACCGAAGTCAAAGACCTTCGTCGGGAATCCCGTGATTTGAAAGAGGTCGTCGCTGAACAAGCCCTGGAGCTACGGCTGCTCAAAAAAAGCATGCTCGGGGATGGGGAGGACGACGAATGAGGTACCCCGCATCTGAGAAACTGGAGATCATTCGCCTGGTCGAAGGCTCGCATCTCCCGATCAAGCGAACCCTGGACAAGCTGGGGATTCCCAGGACCACCTTCTACCGCTGGTACGACCGGTATATGTCAGGTGGCCCCGAGGCGCTTGACGATCGTAGTCCGATACCGTCACGGGTCTGGAACCGCATTCCCGAGCCCATTCGAGAGAAGATCAGGGACCTGGCTTTGCAGGAAAGCGACCTGTCTCCGCGCGAGTTGGCCGTTCAGTTTACTGATACAGAAAAGTATTTTGTGTCAGAGGCTTCCGTATATCGCATCCTCAAGTCTTATGATCTGATCACCAGCCCGGCCTATGTGGTTCTGTCAGCCGCCGACGAGTTCAAAGAAAAGACAACGCGTCCCAACGAGCTATGGCAAACCGACTTCACATATCTGAAGGTCATCGGATGGGGCTGGTTCTATCTCAGCACTATCCTCGATGATTACAGCCGCTACATCATCGCCTGGAAGCTCTGCACAACGATGAAGGCCGAAGATGTGACCGATACGCTCGACCTCGCGCTGCAGGCTTCGGGCTGCGATCAGGCGACGGTGCTGCACAAGCCGCGCCTGCTCAGTGACAACGGGTCGAGCTACATCTCGGGCGAACTGGCTGATTGGCTGGAAGATCAGAAGATGGATCATGTTCGAGGTGCGCCATATCACCCGCAAACCCAGGGCAAGATCGAAAGGTGGCATCAAACGCTAAAGAACCGCATTCTGCTTGAAAACTACTACCTGCCCGGTGATCTCAGACAACAGATCGATGCCTTTGTCGATCACTACAACCACCGGCGTTATCACGAAGGCCTGCAGAACCTCACGCCTGCCGATGTCTACTTCGGGCGCGGGGAGACTATTTTGAAACAACGAGAAAGGATCAAGCGAAAGACCATCGAAACGCGACGCTTGCTTCACCGCAAATCCGCCGCATAATCACGACAGCCAGATGCGCCAGACCCTCTCTTAGGTTAGGCAGCCATCTGTCCCAAAATCCCTGACGACGGACAAGACAAACAGCAAGACTGCTCAATTGCGTTTTTCGAAGAATATGCAAAACACAGTGGTCATGCGATTTCGGATGGCGAATTGAGGTACCATATTTTATCTAAAGAGCTGCAAAATTTAACCTTTTTGGATAACTTCTTATCATTTGACAGGTGTATCGAACTGGAAATTGTAAGCCGCGCAAAAGATACCCTGCTATGGGTGAACGAAGCACAAATTTTACGCTAAACGGACGCCTATCTAACTACTGCGGAATTCGGCAAAGTGCCGCATGCCACACCTTAAGGTGCCGCGCCACAAGTGCTCGTTTTTGTCACTCACGGCAGGGTCACCCGCAACAGTGAAAAACCTTAAGCCACAAACTCTTGGCAAAACTGCCTTTGATTTTGACACGTCTTTGGCAGTCTTTCTAAAGAGTTGAAATTCGTACGGCGCGCAGCATCCGGTAAAAAGGGCTCACTCGAGACGTCCGCTGCTTTGGTTGCAAACGTCCGCTCTCCCTGCCCCCGCAAAGCCAGCCAGTGCAGCGATATGTGAGGTGTCAGCCCTGTCAGGCTTTGCTACCGTCAGCGTTCTTGGTGACATTTCTGCCTTGCAGATCGAGTGACATTTCTACTTGGTTGCAACATTACCTTTCGTTATTGTTGTCGGAAACCTTAAATAATAGGACTGAATTAATGGGACTCCTTCCCCTTTAGTATAAACCACATAAGACTTCCGGCAATTTAAACGATTTAAACGCGTCATACGGTGAAAACCTAATTGCACAGCATCTGCTGGCAAGTCTAGCGCCTCAGAGAAAGCGCAGAATGGACACGCCGTAATTTCCTGAGCATTTGCGCTGGCGTGTTCAGAACACTAAGTCGGCTTTTCAAAACCAATAACCATAGTGGTATCCAATTGTCGCGAGGCCAAAGTAGTTGTTGGCACCTACCCCACTGCTCGGGCCATGCGCCAGGTTTGACCTCTCGGCCCAATCCCGCGGTTCGTCGAAATTTACTAGGCTGCGGTGTGGGTCCCCAATGCGGACATCCAGCGGGCAATCACCTTGAATTCCACTTCCTGGTTAACTCGACCAATCTAAGATCCACTCAATGGGACGGGTTTGCATCGGCAATACGCTCTAAAGCTGCATCTATTTCATAAGGCCACCAATTCGGATTTTCGGGAAGGGCCAAGTACAGGATATTAAGCACGCGCTCCGGGTGCTTATCGGCAATGCTCCCTTCGCCACGCCGGATAGCAGGCAACATTATGTGGTCACGTTCAATTGGGCTAAGAAGCGGAAGGATCGCTTCCGAAATGGCCATGAAGGTTTCTTCGTTTGAGAATGTAAGTTCGATCAAGCGGGCTGAGTTTTGTGGCGTGCGTGCGACCTTTTGTACTGGCCACACATTCCGTAGGAACCGTTCTTCGAGCGCCCTCCAGTGTTCACCATCGTCTTCTTCCCCCTGCCCCAAGTATCTCCGCCATTCCGGAAACCGTTTCTCGATTTGCCAATATGGCATCCTTCGCGTGCTATATTTGTGCGGCTGTCTGCGCTGGAGGCTGGCCAAGCCGCTTGCCGCGTTTCACGCCCTGCATCCCTGGCCGTACGTCACGCAGCAAGACCATCAAATACGACAAGGGTCGCTACAAACGCCACAATCGCATCGAAAGAATGTTCTGTCGCCTCAAAGACGGGCGACGCATTTCAATCCGTTATGACAGCTGCTGCAAGGTTTTCTTGTCAGCCATCGCTCTCGCCGCAACCATCATATTCTGGCTATGAGCCTAGAGCCGAGGGAAGAAATCGTCTGCAATACTAGGGGCTATTCAGGTCAATACAACAAAATAGTTCGCAGGAGCAAATTGAGATCTCTTAAGAAGATCATGGCTTGCGCCAAGGTCTATAAGTGCTTTCGCTACCTTCCCCACTGACATGGAATGAAGCAGAACGGCTTCCGCACTCATTCTAATCGCAGAACACAATATCGATTCAAGGCATAGGTAACAAAAACCATCAAAATAGATATGGTTCCAAAACCGCTGATCGCATGCCCTGCACCGAAGAAGTAATCTGATGTAATCAACGCAACTCCACCGATGAATAATTTGAGAAAGTCGGCGCCCATCGTTACAAATGCAGTCATACAATATCGAGCAACTGCCTCTGTCCCTTCACCAAATGTAAAGGACACGACGGCGACGGCCATCGTTACCATTTGAAATAGAAAAACTTGCAGAGCAATTGCGATACTTGAAATCAGCAACACTTCAAAGTGCCCGGTATCAACGGTCTCCACAACTGACAACGCTAAAATAACTAACGTTACTGGGACGAAATTGACCAAGCCAACAACGCGAAAAACTTCTCTTGGACCCCGCACGTCTACCAGTTTGCCAATCGTCGGCGCCAGCAGGGATCCTATCGACTGGAACAAAATGAAGCATGACATCACAAAGGCTGGGCTTACGTCAAGATGACCAACTAGAAATACAGGTAACATTGCAATTCCAAAGAGCTTCGCAGAAAATACAACGCCAAAGAAGTAGCGGTTCTGTTTTGCGGACACTACATTTCGATAGTCATTAATGGTGGGAGGACTTCCTAGCTTCTCTGCTATCACTGCGTCACTCACAGTTGCAAATATCTTCTTCATTTTAAACGCGCTATACAAAAGAAGCAGTCCAACAATCGCAAAAACTGTCATAAAATCAAATGTTGAAACACCACCGATTGCCAAAACAACCATAATGACGCTGATAGTGTTCTTAACCATACCGGCTAGCCGTCGAGTTTCCCCAAAAAAGGCGCCCAATTGTGACTTATGAACTATCACTCGAACGAGAGGAAACCAACCAATGGTAAAGGCAACATGATGCAAAATGGACAATAGAAGTATGAGAAAAATCGTACTCAAAATTAAAAATTCACCTTGGAACACAGTAAGAGAAATAAGAAGCAAAAATACCAAAAAGAAGCGAAGAAAGTAACCCTTGTTTATAACAGAACTTGCGCCATATTTTGATATGAGATTTGGACCAGCCAGAATAGAAAAACTACCAAGTATCAATAGTACAGATAGCGTCATGAAATTAGAAGCTGTAAATCCTAAACCTTCGGAATAGAAAATCTGTGCAACTGGCCCTACCGAAATGAATAGAACAATGTAAATTTGGATCACCAAATTTGACCTACTCGCTAGCCGAGCTTCTTGGACCAATCGATTCGAAGAAATAGAAGATAGGTTTCCAGAAGGTTCATGCATGCTAAGGTCGCACTCACTTATCGAATTAGATAATGTAACTTCGCCGCATGCCAATTCTAGATCAGTGGTCTAGCCAAACTACCAATTTCTGAGTATCGCGGTGCGATGTCACGAATCCAGTTTCGGGCCTCTTGTATTTCATCATCTAGCGATGCCCGTTGTTTTGCAACTGTTTTGAAGTAACTATCGTGATCGAACGCTGCTCCAGGGTTCTTCGAATGCCGCTTAAAGGGCCCTGATGTTGTAGCTCTTTCAATTTGTTCAGGCGACATACTTACTCCAAATAGCTGAGCTGCTGCATCCAGCGCATTTTCGGGGTTTCTGAAGAAGTCCTTCTTGTTCAATGAACGCGCATTTAAGCTTCTGTCCTTCAAAATATCATCAAATTGAATGATCAACGCCAACCATACCACTGCTGCCGCCTGCGCATCATTCTCTATGTTGCCATTGCCTATTTTGTGGCCAGAGTTATTCAAGTCGAACCTCGAACGATCAAGCATCTTATGAAGAAACTCACGGCGGAAACTGTATTTCAACATCGAGACGCAAAAGTCGTCAAGTGTGGCAAACAAAAATATAGCTGCTGATTTCTCATGTCCAGACAGCATTTCCCGTGCAATATTTGCACAAGAGTCCGACGGTTTTATAAGGATTGTTTCATGTTGGGTGAAGTTTTTGCCTAACAACGTCAAAGCTACACTTAGGCACTCCGACGTATCTCCAAATAAGTCCGAAGGGCCTTCGTACCGCTTAGCGAAGGCAACCTGATGAAGTGTCAACGGCTCCTTGTATACCATACTATACCCTGGGAGGTCCAAACAGCGGCTCAACAATGTGGATCCGCAAAATGCGGTATGAAAAATAAAGCCAAGCTTTGGCGACGGCAAGTCCAATTGGTGGTATTCCTGTAGTAGTCTAGCGAGAGATGCGCTTTTCGGAACGTCAAGGCCAAGTGTTCGACGGTCAAGAAAGGTAGATTCTGAGTATTTTTCTCGGTTCATTGGAACCACATCAACCTTCTGATTTTGCCAATCAAAGGACCTCACATATTGCATAGGGTCGTCAAAAATGCTCATAGTCATTGTCATCGCTTACCACCGTATTTCGAAGTTGGTGTCAATTATAGCCTGCATCAGAGTGCCATGATTTCGCTAGACATGAGAAAGTCTAGCATTTTTTCGAACTGTGTAGTTGGTAGAAGGCAGTTATATCCGGTTTCAACGGTACTTTTCTCGGGCTAAGCGTCAAACCAACCACCGACTGTATATCTCAACCTGGACTTGGCGATTTCATGGACTGGGCTTATCCAATGGATCTGATCTGCAAGAACGTCGAATATCACCAGACTGTTATGTTCGCATGCTAAGCTTGACGTTTTTTCTCCTGATCGAAACTCAAGACTGCCCCCAAATTTGGCTTGCCAGTCACGCGAAAAGTAGAAGATATATGCAAGTCTCCGGTTTTCGGTTCGATCATTATGTGGACCAAGAAAATCGTTCGCCCCCATTGCTTTAGCAGAGATACTAGGCACCGGAACGAGAGGGAGCCCGCTCACATCTACAAACCAATCATATATCGATCTGTCGAACTTTATAGCATTGATAAACTCAAAGAAGATATCTCTGCTGGGGCCGAAGTTCTCTATCTGCTCTGAATCCAAGCTCTTGATTGCAGACAAACGTTCACTCTCGGACGCTTCTTCCCACTCTTGCCTCGAGACGAAACCTTTTCCTCTCAGAGCCAAGTCGGATTCTGCCCAAATTGCATCATGTTCGAAGAAATCGTTCAAAATATCCACCTTATCTGACCTTAGGACATTCGGAATTCTCAAGGGTAAATGGTCCCCATTGGCGAACACTTGACGGTAATAATTCCTCTCTTCAAGTCCAGTATGTTCTGACGAAATCCAATCATCAATCATATTGCTCGCCTCATATTAAAGTTCAATCGAGAATCCGGTCTAACCGATATTTTTCATTTGTCTGGCAACTCATCAATCAGCGCAACGAGTTGTTGTTTGTAATTCCGCCAGATGCCAACTGAATTTCCATTCAACGGCTGACGAACCTGATTTACACTCAGAGTTCTGGCCATTCGCGGACTGTTTGCGTAGTGTAGGCATTGGTCTTCCCATTCCAAGCCGCAAAACCGGAGAGCGTTTGATACGACTTCCATTGGTCGCTTGACTAGCTCTTCGTATTCAATGAGATGCAACCGAGCAGGAAACCGTGTCGTCCAAAAATCCATCAACTGCTGATAGGCCCTATAGTACTTCCCAAGAGCTCTCAAGTCGCGGGCGTAGCTATGAAATGTAGAAAAATTGTTCTTGAATATCGATAGACAGGTATCCAAAGGGTTTCGCCGAACATGAATTATCCGTGCTTGCGGCAATGTCAGAGCAATAAGGCCAATGTTAAGGAAATTATGGGGTAGCTTGTCGGTAAACGCCCTGGCTGAAGCGGTTCTACCGGCTCTATTTATGAACGTCTTTCCTATACTCGAAAATTCGTCACTACCGTAACTCATAAGACATCTAGGATAGGAAGTTTCTTCACTCTTCGCTCTCCGCATTATTTGTTCAACTAAATCAAACATATGCGTCTGCTCACCACCAGCGCAAACTTCTGAATGTTTCGAAAAAATTTGCTCGACTAGGGTAGTTCCAGATCGTGGCATTCCCAGAATAAAGATTGGTGTCATTTGACCTTGGTCGGCTATTTCTGAAATAGCCATTTTTTTCGATCCAAATACTTCAATAGTTTCCTTGACGTAGTCATCCATGTGGGAGTGGTTGTCCAAACCGCACTGCGCGATTTGCAATAGGTTCGTTTTTTTGAAGTAGGTCATTGCCAAACTATGCTCGGATTCTTCCTCAGCAATTCGTCCCAGACCGTAGCCCAAAACGATCTTGGCATCAGGTGACGTATATTTGTCGTTCCAAAGTTCCTCCATCTTATTAGTGAGCCGTCTTTTTTCTGAAGGTGATCCGGAAAGCTCCGCCAGTGCATCTAGTGCGTCGATATTTTCTGGATCGATTGAGAGAACATCTCGCAAAAGGCTCGTTGCTGTTGGGGTTTGGCCCAGAGCCCGGTGAACTACTACACGTCCAAGTAACGCACCAACAAGATCTTTACAAACTTCTTGAAGCTCTTGAAATACCTTCAGAGCGTCGTCGCTGCGACCTTGGCGGATTAGTAACCGCGCCAAATTGTGGTATGCTGCGCGACAGCGTGGGTTGACTCTTATGATCGCCTGTCTCGCAATGACTGCTGCGATGTAATCACCTGTTCTCTCATGTGCTGCGGCTAGCAGTTCAAGCCGTACGGAACAGTCCGGTTTCTGCTCCAATGAATATAGATAGTATTCTATTGCTTGAGCATATTGTCCACATTTTGTTAGAATCTTTGCAACTTCGTCTGCCGCTACAATATCTGTTACGTCATTGTTGATGTGCTGTTTGAATATTCCTATTCCCTCGGGAACGTCAGCGGCAAGGCAGACTAACTTTTCAGAACTATAACATGTTTGTGTGGTTGCTGGATGTTTGGTCGACGACATAGATGGACTACCACCCAGAATCTGATGTTAGCACGCAGGCACTACATTGGAATGTGCCCCTGCGCTATTTGCTTCTATTTCGAATGATTAGTTAGCGAACTGGATATGGCTTCTCAGTAGAAGGAGATGCCATTTCCAATGTGCTTGGATACGGCTTCTCAGTAGAAGGAGATGCCATTTCCAATGTGCTTGGATACGGCTTCTCAGTAGAAGGAGATGCCATTTCGAGATCCTGCGACTTGCTTGAAGTGTTCATTTCCGTTCCTTTTTCTGAACTAGCCATTTGGCTTTCTGACAGCTAGGACGTGTAAAGCACAAATGGCTTAATTTGCTTTAGCTGCCGTGGACTACGATACAAGCGAAAGGCGCCTGGTCAATTCCGAAGACCCGTTTAAGGTGTTTTGGGCAGTCTTCCGCCGGACAAGTTGGATACAACGTGTTGATCAGCCCCACGTGAGTGGTCCAATTTGATTGTTAGGCTCCACATTCATAACCAGAATATGATGGTTGCGGCGAGAGCGATGGCTGTCAAGAAAACCTTGGAGCAGCTGTCATAACGGATTGAAATGCGTCGCCAGTCTTTGAGGCGACCGAACATTCTCTCGATGCGATTGCGGTGCTTGTAGCGACGCTTTTCGTATTTGATGAATTTGCTGCACTCAGCCATTACAGATTGCTCATCATACCCCCAAATATTTGGGGATGCTGCATCACAGCAACGATTCAGCATCAAGCCGATTAATGGGTCCTGAGCCTAATGGCTGGTTTGGGCCCAAAGTGTAGGATGCTGCCAGTTGGTCCAATGTCTGCTCTTCATTGCTCGTCTTTGTGTCGCGCCGTCAGTTTGACGTTTGAAAGGTCCGACAAGACACGGCGCATCAGTTTGGAGGTCTGTGTAACTTTGATCCTTTGCGTTCTGAGACAACCGCTGGGCGAGCCGTGTGAAACACACGTCCAATCACACAGCCTGCGATCATCAACAAGACACCTAGTATGGTATTGCGTGGAAGGTTCTAAATCAGGGATGCCTCAGCACCGTTGCCAGACTGAAAAAGCCAAAAGATGGCGGTCAATGTAATAAAGAAGAACCCAGCTGCAACAGTCCACTTTCCATACTTGTTTGGCGTTATGATGGTGGCCGTTTGGCTTGGCGTCGCCGTTGAGCTATCCGGGTTTGGCTTTGACTTGTCCGATATCAATGCGATTACGACAAAAACCACTACGAAAGCACCAATCCCTACTGCCGTGAGCAGCAATATCCAGCCAAAGCCCGTTACAAGTGGACCCATTGCCGGGTCAGCATGGCCACTTTCGATCCGTGATGGGGAAACCGCAGATGCAATGAATCCGCAAGCGGCTATGATCAACAATAAGAACCAAAAAAACGCCTTTATGTAGAATTCCTCAAGACTGCAAACACAGATACCATTCCGCTGGAGGTTCGCCAAAAACCGCATAGTGGTGCTCGTTTCTAGATACAATGGTCGTGCCTACCCGCAGCAACCGCGACACTTTTAACAAATGCATCGACTCTCGTCATCACTCGAGAGTCGATTCAAGAGGATCTGAGGGCTAGAAGAAATTTCAAAGCCGACCTCGGGGATCAAAGGCCTAATGGCAGTTTTGTCCTACTTAGCGGACATCAACTGCCCCCGATTTAAAGGTCGGCTTAACGAGAACTGTACGGAAAGCTCGCAAAGTTCGGCGTCTCATTAATTGAAAATGCTAAGCCGTTGATTTCGTTGCATCTACGGTCTCAGCATCTAAGTGTTCCGAAAGTTGTTGTCGGAACTCGTTAATGATGGGGCTGAATCAATGAGACTCCTTCCCCTTTAGCATCAACCCCATAGGGAATTTGCATTCTTGCCAAACTTCCAGCCCGGTTAACGCGAGTACCGCTCAACCAGCATGGCGATGTTCCTGTTGGTGGCCCCGACGATCAGATCGCCTTATCTTCCATCGGTTTAACTTTGTCCTCCATTTCTATTCGGAATGACATGACAGTTTGTAAATAGATTATGACGGTACGAAGGTTTAGAAAAACATGGCCCGCGTTGAGGGGCTGAAACCTGATTGAGCTACAGTGGTATCACCGTGAGTTCACAGCCAAACGGTCCTACGCTTAGGTGATCAGAAATCACTCCGGGGCCTATTTGGGATGCGCTTACCTCTTTCCCAAGATTGGGGGATGCGGCAGTTGCGACGCGGTCTATTGGATGGCGGATGCACCTGAACGACTATCGCATCTCGCGGCCCTTGGCCCCCATTATGAGGCGTGGCTGACCGCGCTTCTGCCTGGGTCGCTCCTAATTAACTTCAAGAGCAATGCACATCTTTGATGTCCGCAGACAATCGCCTGAACATTCCAACGGATAAGATATGCTAATCAAAAGGCGCACCCATGAACCACGCTCTTCTACATTGCGCATCGCCCAGGATCATTTGCGCCGCATTTTTATCCGCCTGTGCCAGGCTGCCAGACCCGCCGCTGTGATCGTCGCCAACCCCCAGGCCACAGGCGCGAGAGAGACGGCGACAACGACTTCGTGATGCGCGAAGGCTGGCGTGCCACCGATAACGGCGGCTGCGATGATGATCCGTCTCATGCGTGATCTTTCGCCGCAGCCGGATGGTTTTGCAAGAAACTGCGCAGGTCTGTCACATGTTTGGCGTCCAGCGACACATAGACAAACCCCATATTCGTCCGCTCAGTCACCATATCGCCCGGATAAGGCAAATAGCTGAGCTCGCGTGAGCCGAAAGATGGGCTGGCCGTGCCGACCTGCCATTCGGTGGTCAGTGTCACATCCACCAGTTTCATCGGTGCCCCGCCGTTGGGGCAATCGATTTCCAAAGGCACACCAGCAATCCGCAGATAGGCCATCTTGTCTTTGGCCCCGACAAACCCGTCGATGAATTGCGTCGTCAGCACCAAAAGCTCTTCGGCCTTATCCGCATCGGGCATATGGCTGTGCAGATGGTCGGGGTGGTCGTGGTTATGTCCGATATGGCCGATGTGACCGTTCACGATATCATGTGGCATTGGACCAGCGCTTTCCTTCGAACTCACCATGGGGGATTTTCACGGGCCTATCCATATGCCGCTTATGCGCGCCCATCTTGCCGGATGCGACCAGTGAGCCTAGCACATCGACAATCACCCGCGTGCCCATCAGGGCCGTGATTTCGGATTGGTCATAGGGTGGGGCCACCTCAACCAGTTCCATCCCGCAGATGCCTTCGGCGGCAACTTTCGACACCAACCCAAGCGCTTCACGTGGCAGGAACCCACCGGGTTCGGGCCAGCCTGTGCCCGGCACAAAGCCACAGTCGATGCTGTCGATATCAAAGGACAGATAGACCATGTCCACACCATCCCAGGCCATCTCAAGCGCCATTTCGGCGGTTTTATCGATGCCCATCTTTTCCATGTCACCCATGGTGATGATGTTGGTCTCGCGGTCCCGCGCCACCTGCACCGCGTCGCGGGGCACTTGCCAGCCACCGATACCCACCTGCACAAGGTTCTTTGCCGGGACGTTTTCCATATTTGTCGCATGGAACCAAGGGGTTGTGTGCATCCGCTCATCCAGGTCCTTTTCCTGAATATCCGCATGGCGGTCGAAATGGATGATCCCGATTTTCTTGGATGTGCATTCCGCAATCCCGCGCACACAGGGAAAGCCAATCGAGTGGTCGCCGCCAATCATGATCGGCAGTGACCCGGATGAGGCCACATGGCTCACCGCCCGGCTGATTTGATCGAACGTCTTTTCGATATTCGCAGGGATCGTGAACACATCGCCCGCATCACACAGCGTCATCTGTTCGCGCAGATCGACGGCCATTTCGTAGTTATAGGGGGTATAGAGTGCGCTGATCTTACGTACCCCCTGCGGGCCAAAACGGGTGCCTGCGCGATAGGTTGTGCCGCCATCAAAAGGTATACCAAGGACGGTCGCGTCGTAATCGCCCACCTCGGTCACGTCTTCGGCGTAAGGGGCCTTCAGAAACGTATTGATCCCTGCGTAATGCGGCAACTCGCCTCGCGCGAAGGTGGGGATGGACTTATCTTCGATGCTATCAGCGCCGGTCAACCCCATGCGCAGCGCCCATTTGCGTTCCTCGGCCCAACCGCTGCCCGGCAGATCCGCTTCGTCCTGCATCGCCTTCCAGCCGCGCAATTTGGTCAGGTCGGGGTGGTGATAGCGCCGCTCATCATGCCGGTGATCGACCGGATTATGGGATCGCGATCTATCCGTTGTCCTGCAAAACATGGGTTTCCTCCTTAAGTGTTTGGAAAGGGATGCCGCCATCGCGAGCATCGAAATCATAGGTAATCGTCGCACCATTCAGACTGGGGTCGACAGGATCCCAACGCGGTTTGTCGAACACCAAAACGCGGTCGCCCAGCTTAAACGCCTCTTCCAGATCATGTGTGACCATAAAGACGGTCATGCCCGTCTCGGCCCGCAGATCAAGCAGGAAATCATGCATCGCCAGCCGGGTGCCGGGGTCAAGCGCGCCAAAGGGTTCGTCCAGCAGCAAGATGCGCGGTTTCGCGGCCAACGCCTGTCCAATGGCCAGCCGTTGCTGCATCCCGCCCGACAAGGTTGCGGGGTATTGATCGGCCACATGGTCCAACCCGCAGCGGGCCAACGTTTCATCCGCCCTGCCCCGCGCGGCCTTGAGATCAGCGCCGAAAAACCGCCCCCAGCCGCGCCGCAGGCTTTCACCTGCCACAACGTTCTCACGCACGGTCATATGCGGAAAGACGGAATAGCGTTGAAAAACAACACCGCGGTCCAAGCCGGGTTCGGTTGCAGGCGGGGCATCCGCCACCCGGACTTCGCCCCGTGTGGGCCGTTCTTGCGCCAAAAGCAGACGCAGGAACGTGGACTTCCCACAGCCCGAGGCCCCCACAATCGAAATGAACTCGCCTTCATCAACGCTGACATTGACCCGCTCAATGATGGGCCGGGCGCCGTAGGATTGGAAGACGTCTCTGACGGTCACAAAACTCATAGCCCCTCCTCCGCCCAGGGGAACATCCAGCGCGACAGACGGCGCAGGGCCCAATCCATCACGAATGCCAAGAGAGTGATCCAGATGACGTAAGTCAGGATCACATCCATCGCCAGATAACGCCGGACCAAAAAGATGCGGTAGCCCAGGCCAAGATCAGCGGCGATCGCCTCAGCCGCGATCAGGAACAGCCATGCGGGGCCAAGGGAGAGCCGCACAGCTTGGATTAAGCGCGGCATCACCAAGGGCAAAGCGACCCGCAAGGTGATCACCCAGCTGGAGGCCCCCAAGGTCTGCGCCTTGACCAGTAGTTCCTGCGGCACCTCAAGTGTACGTTGCGACAGATCGCGGATAATGAAGGGCAAGGTCCCGATGACGATCAGGACAACCTTTGACAACTCGCCCAGACCAAAGACGATGAACAGGATGGGCAGCAAAGCCAGCGGCGGGATCATGGACAGAACCGCGACAAACTGCGCCAAAAAACTGCGGACCAGCGGCAAAAGCCCAATCATCAAGCCGATGATCAACCCGACGCTGGCCGATATGCCAATGCCCAGACCAAGGCGTTTCAGACTGGCCCAGGTATCATACCAGAACAAAATACGCCCGCTACGCCGGTCCCCTTCTGTGGTCAGGCGGGCCGCTGTGTCCCACACCGTGCTTGGGGCGGGCAACAGCTTGTCAGCCGGGTTCGCGGTCAGGCGGATGTCCGAGCCGATCGCATAGGCAATGAACACCAGCGCAAAGGGCAGCAACGTCAGGAACACCGCAAGGGGCCGGTTCGGTTTGATATTGATCAATCGCATGGGGGATCACCTGCCGCGCCAACGGCGGCAGGCCTTTCACTTACAGCGCGCCGTCGGCGGCCATTTGCATGTAGGTCGTATCGAAGCGGAATGTGACGTTGCTTTCGTCACCCGTGATTGACCCGTCGGGATATTCCACACCCACGAAATCCGCCGATGGGGCGCCCTCGCCCAAGATGCCCTTGTCGAACAAGAACTCTGCGACGTTGACCATCGTCGCAGGCAATTCCGCCCCCGATGTAAAGGCCACAGCATCCGCAGGATCAAAGAACATCTCGGTCGACGCCAGCTGCGCCTGATAGCCAGCCAGATCAGTGCCCGAGGCTTCGGCCATCGCTGTCAGCACCTCTTCGTCACCGGCAGCCATCAGACCCATGACCTCATACCATGCGCCGGCCAAGGCTTTCCCGAAATCGGGGTTCGCTTCCAGGGTTTCGGTGTTGACCACCATAAGGTCGACAATCTCACCGGGGATATCGGCACTATCGAACAGTTTGGTCGCAGCGGGGTCTTCCAGAATGGAGGACACCAGCGGGTTCCAAGTTACCACCGCCTCAACATCATCCGCGGCGAAGGCGGCAATCATATCGGCGTCAGAGGTATTGATGACACCGGCCAGATCGCGTTCGGCCAAACCAACGCTATCCAAGGCGCGAGCCAGCAGGTAATGCGACACCGAGAGTTCGACCAGGTTTACAGGTTTGCCCGCAAGACTGGCCAGATCACCATCACCTTTGATGATCACCGCATCATTGCCGTTGGAATAATCGCCAACGATCAGGGCCGTCGTATCAACGCCGCCACCAGAGGGGATCGAGAGGGTATCCATATTGGTAGCCGTCACACCATCAAAAGCGCCCGCCGTATATTGGTTGATGGATTCGACATAGTCGTTGATCTGCACGATCTCGACATCAATGCCATATTGATCGGCCCATTTGTCCATGATGCCGCTCTCTTCCAGATAGCCCCACGGCATCCAGCCCACATAGATCGACCAAGCGACCCGGAATTCGGTTTTTTCCTGTGCGGTTGCGGCGGATGCGAGGCAGAGGGCCATCGCTGTCATTGTCAAAAGATTTTTCATCTTCGGTCCCATCGTTGTTTCACAAATGGAATGACCGCGTGGAGGGCATAGCGGAGCGCGGGTCAAACCTGCGCAGTAGCCTCCCGGGATTTTGCCCCGCCGTGTACCGATTAGGATTGACCAATCGGCGATATCTCTCGGACCTGACCTTGCGTCGCAAGCGGAACCCTAGACATCCTGCCTTTTCATTCACGCTAAGAAGGGATCAGCGATCAAGCGCCTGGCAGGAACGAGATCGCTACAGTTCGGGATTGCTCAATTTTTAATCGCCCCTCCCCTGATTTGATTGAATTGAATCCGCCGTATCGACGCCGTGCCTTGTCACGCAAAGGTTGGTCCTATCTGGCCGTGATCCTCGATCTGCACTGCCGCGTGTGATCCGCTGGGCATCAGAACTTTCAGTCACAGTAGTAGGAAAATCACACAGCAAGGCCAGAGCAACCGAACAGCGGCGCTGCCCTTATCCCGTGATCCCTTCCGTTTGCGGAAGCGGATCCGGGGATGTCACATTCTCGGGGCGCCGCTTTTCATAGAACGCATTTCCGCCGGCAGTCAGGACATAGTGTATGTTGTTGAAATCAGCGTCATACCACGCCGCATGAAAAAACCGGGCCCCTTCGATATTCGGATGTCTTTCACCGGCAAGCACGGCGGCGGCCGACGCCTTGGCCAGTGCGCGACCCGCACCATCCATTGCCTTGGTCATCACACCCGGCGCGAACTGGTTCGGTTGACTGACCACCGCACAAACAGCGTTAGGAAAATCGGCAGATTGCGCACGGTTCATCACCACGCTGCCCACGGCGATCATCCCATCGCGGCTGGACCGGTTCGATTCAAAATACATGGCGCGGGCCATACAGTCGATGTTCGCGGCAGAGACAAGCCCCCTGCCCACCTGCGGCTGGCGCGCACAAGCGCTAAGACTGAAAGCAACCAGCAATGTCAGTGTTAACAACTTTTGCATCATGAAATACGCCATATTGGATCCCGTCGCAGGGTCAAGATGCAACATTAGTTTGGAGTATGCGTGTTAAGCAAGATTGAAGCCGCTGCTGGGCATCTTTCCAAGCTGTGCACCAAATACATTCCGGCGCCGTCACACGGATCGCGCAAAAGCGTCAATCACGAGCGAACAGAATTAATATCGGAATACAACCAATTGTAAAATAATTCAATTTTGCTGTGTTTGGGCGATCCAGGTTTTGCGACTACGTAAAAGTTACCAGGCGTCTTGATGTTCTGTTCAAACGGCTCCGTTAGGGCGCCGCGCTGCACATAGCTTTTCGAAAAAACCCTGTTCACGATCGCCACACCGCGCCCTCCGGCGACGCTTTCAAGCGCGAGCAAAGACGAATCCACACGAAGCCAGGGTGTTGGCATTTTCTGCTCTAAGCCCAGCACAGCAAAGACATTTGGCCAGTCCCCTTCAGACCCGATGATGGGCACAGTATCGGCTGTATGTAGCAGGGACGGATCACGGCTCAGGGCAAAAGCATCGTTCGGATGGCAGACAAGGGCCGCCTGCCCTTCGCCCAATGGCCAAATATCTGGCTCTTCCCAATCGCCGTTTCCATAGCGGATATCGACATCAATCGTCGCGTCCGACATGCGATCCGACCAAACGGTCGTCGACAACACAATCTCAATCTCAGGGTGCAGCGCACGGAATGCGGCCAAGCGCGGGGCCAGGACCAGCACACCAAACGAAATTGAGGCGCGTATGCGCAATGTCGTCTTTTGTTTTGGTTGAAATAGATCATCCGTCGCGGCGCGCAGCTGCTGGAATGACGACCGGACTGGCTGGGCATAGGCCTGACCAATATCGGTAAGCGCGATCCCTTTGGGAAGCCTTGTGAACAGTTTCATTTCCAGCGTCTGTTCCAGCAATTTGATCTGCTGGCTGACAGCCGCCGGTGTCAAACCCAACTCATCCGCAGCCGCCGCAAAGGAACTGTGGCGCGCGGCCGCTTCAAATGTACGAAGCCAGTTTGCATGCGGAAGAGATTTCATATCGGGGGCTTTCTGGCACAGAATGAGGTCATCAATACTTAACGCAGCGGGGCTTTGCATTAAATATTTTTAGCCCATACAGGCAAATTTGATTGTTTGATCCGACCGCACGCGTCGCCGCATTTTGCGACGGATTTTGGATGGATCTTCGCAATGCAGTCTTTGGAATTTGACTATATCATCGTTGGTGCTGGATCGGCAGGCTGTGTGCTTGCGGACCGGCTCACGCGTTGCGGTAAGTTCTCGGTCTTGCTTTTGGAAAGCGGGGGCAGTGACGCACGTTTTTGGGTCAAGGTCCCTATAGGTTACGCCATCAATGTCAACAAACCCGCCGTAAACTGGGGGTATCGCACGCTGCCCGACCCGGGCTTGAATGCGCGCCGGGTAAATTGGCCGCGCGGGCGATTGATTGGGGGGTCAAGCTCGATCAATGCAATGGCGTATGTGCGTGGATTGGCGCATGATTTTGATGATTGGGCCGCCGCCGGGGCAACCGGTTGGGGCTGGGACAATGTGCGCAAGGTCTATGAACGCCTGGAAACATGCCAAGAACTGACGGATGATGGCGTCCAGATGCGGGGCGATGGGCCTGTTTGGGTGTCTGAGCTGTCCAACCAGATGTCACCGTTTTCAAAGAATTTCCTCCGGGCGGCAGATGAGGTCGGCCATGGCACAATTGCCGATTTGAACACCCCAGGGGCTGAGGGCATAGGCTATTACCGCAGCACCGTGCGTGGCGGTGTGCGGTGGTCTGCGGCTGATGCTTTTCTCAGACCTGCGTTGAAACGTGCCAATCTGACGTTGATGTGCAAGGCCGAGGTTTCCCAATTGGCATGCGATGGCCCGAAAGTGTCAGGCGTAAATTTCAGCCGCGATGGAAAGGCCTATGTCGCAAAGGCGCGCCAAGAGGTGATCCTTAGCGCCGGGGCCGTCAACTCACCAAAGCTGCTGCAACTTTCGGGCTTCGGGCCCCAGGAATTACTCCGGAACAACGGGATTAAGGTGCACCGGCACCTGCCCCAGGTCGGACAGGGGCTGCAAGATCATCTTGCGGTGTCCTATCAATTTCTGGCCGAGGCGCGGACGCTGAACCATTTCTTGGGGCGCTTTGTGGGTAAGATGCGGGCTGGGCTGACCTATGTCCTGACGCGCAAAGGGGCACTGGCCGTCCCGGTCAATCAAGTCGGCGGCTTCGTGCGCTCGGACGGTGCGGCAGATGCACCTGACATCCAGCTTTACTTCAACCCAATCTCATATTCGGCCTCGCCGACAGGCAAAACGATTGTGGATCGACCATCCGGTTATCAGATCTCGGCGCAGCCTTGCCGGCCGACCAGCACCGGCAGGATAGAAATTGCCTCGGCCTCCCCGAAAGATGCGCCACATATTATCCCAAATTCCTTGTCGACCACGCAGGACCAAATGCTGGCCGTCGCGGCCGCGAAGATGTTGCAGAAATATGCAAAAACACAAAGCCTGCGAAAGGTCACGAAAAAGGCCAAGGCGCCCGATCTTCTGGCCATGGATGACAGCACCCTGCTTGAGGATTTCCGCAATCGTGCCTCGACCGTGTATCATCCGACATGCACCTGCCGCATGGGCGCAACCGACGCCGACTCGGTCCTCGATACCAGGCTGCGTGTCCATGGCGTCCCGGGGCTGCGGGTGGTTGATGCCTCTGCATTTCCGAACATCACGTCCGGGAACACAAATGCACCGACAATGATGTTGGCGATGCGGGCGGCGGATCTGATCTTGGAAGATGCCGCTCGCGTTTGACGAAATATCAGTCGTTTGCGCTGCGCGGCGATAGCATTCGTGCGCGCTTTGCATAATCACGACATGGCCGGACGCAAATTTGAAGAAACGATCAGGTTTTAACGGAACCTACGCGGCCAGACTTGTCCTGTTTTTGCGCCTTCAGGCCACCACCGCGTATTTTTGGTGCCGATGGAGAGACTCGAACTCTCACGATGTTACCATCGGGGGATTTTGAATCCCCTGCGTCTACCATTCCGCCACATCGGCCCGTTTGCTTCTCCTAAATGGGTGCGTCCCGGTCGTCAATCGGGTTTTCGCAGTGGCGATGGACTTGGGCGGGCATAGCGGCAGACTTGACCCCACCGGCCAGCCATGGCCTAACCCGGGCAGACCGAAAACGGGGCCCTGGATGCTACGCAGCCTTTACAATTGGACCATCTCGCTTGCGCAATCGCCGCATGCGCTTTGGGCTTTGGCGATCATTTCTTTTGTGGAATCATCCTTCTTCCCGATCCCGCCAGATGTGCTGATGATCCCGATGATCGTCGCGCGGCCGTCGCGGGCGTTCCTGATCGCGGGTATCGCGACGGTCTCATCAGTCGCGGGGGCGCTGCTGGGCTATTACATCGGGGCGGTGTTGATGGACAGCATTGGGCAACCGATCCTGGCGTTTTACGGCAAGGATGACAGCTTTGCGGAAATGGCGGCTGTGTTTAACGATTATGGGGCCTGGGCCGTGGTCGTGGCCGGGGTGACCTTCCTGCCGTTCAAAGTGATCACCATCGCCTCCGGGGTCACAGGGCTGTCGCTACCAGTCTTTATCGTCTCATCCATCTTTGCGCGGGCGCTGCGGTTCTTCCTGGTGGCAGCACTGCTTTGGAAATTCGGAGAACCAATCCGGGACTTCATCGAAAAGCGGCTTGGGCTGATGTTCATCCTGTTCTGCGTTTTTCTGATCGGGGGCTTTGCACTGGTGGGGCTGTTATGACACGTAACCAACTGATTTTTCTGGCAGCTGGCGGATCAGCGGCGCTGCTTGGCGGGGCGTTCATCTTTCAATGGCTGGGCTACCTGCCCTGCGCGATGTGCCTTTGGCAACGATGGCCGCACGCGGCGGCGATCATTATTGGGCTCTTGGGGTTGAAAATCCCCGGACGGGCCATGCCGATACTGGGGGCGGTAGCAGCAGCAAGCACAGGCAGCATCGGGTTCTACCATATGGGGGTTGAGCGTGACTGGTGGGAAGGGCCCAGCAGCTGCACCGGCGGGGGACAGCTGCAAGGGCTGGACGGGGCCAGCCTTTTGGCCGTCGAAGGACCCAAAGTGATCATGTGCGACCAGGTGTCGTGGGAATTCCTGTCATTGTCGATGCCAACCTGGAACGGGATCTTCTCTTTTGGACTGGTGGCAATCTGGATCATGGCGGCGCTAGCGGCGGGTCGACAAAAGTAGGCTTGTCTCTGACCGGCTCACACCGTCCAAACGGCGGATAGCAAACAGGACCTGATCAAAGGCCTCCAGGTCAGGCGATCCAATTTCTGCAATCAGATCCCAGGTGCCATTCGTGGAATGAACGGCCTTGACCTGCGGGATATGGCGCAGGCGCTGCATGGTCTTTTCAGCCCCCCTGCCCGCAATTTCCAACATCATCAAACCGCGGACCGGATCAGGACGCACGTCCGAGCGTGTCAGAACGGTAAAGCCCGCAATATCGCCGGTCGCGATCAAACGCTCCATCCGGGTGCGCACGGTACTGCGGGTGACACCCAAATCGGCGGCTAATGCCGATAATGAGGCGCGGCCATCTGATTTCAGCGCCGCAATCAAACGGCCATCCAAATCGTCCAATTTGTTTCTCCAATTCGGGCAATTGGCGGCCATTTTGCACAATCTGACTGCTTAACGCACCCCCTCTTTTGGGCAAAACTGATTTCATGAAACAAAAACACTGTATCCTGATCGGGGCGCCGGTTGATTGTGGAAAACGGCGAAAGGGCTGCGTGATGGGGCCCGATGCGCTGCGCACAGCAGGTCTGGCAGAGGCGATCTGCGCCTTAGGGCACACCGTCGAAGATATCGGCAATCTGGTGCCCGATGGCACCGATACCGCACCGCATCCCAACCCAAATGTCTATGCGCTGGCCGAAAATATCGGCTGGACCAAACGGCTGATGCAAGCCGGGCCAGAGGCCGCGGCAAAAGGCATGCCCATTTTTATGGGCGGGGATCACGCGCTGGCGGCAGGCTCGGTTGCGGGCATGGCCGCTTATGCGCAACAGCAAAACCGGCCGTTTTTCGTGCTCTGGCTGGATGCGCATAGCGATATCCATACGCCTCTGACCAGCGATAGCGGCAATTTGCACGGCACGCCGATGGGCTATGTCACGGGGCGCAGCGGGTTTGACGGCTACCCGCCCCTGCCCGCCCGCGTTGACCCGGCGCAGGTCTGTATGATCGGGTTGCGCTCGGTTGACGGGGCCGAACGGGCTGTGCTGGCCGATGGGGCGGCGCAGCTGGTCGATATGCGGCGGATTGATGAAGAAGGGATCAGCGCTCCGCTTCAATCATTCTTGCAGCAGGTCAAGGCGGCAAACGGCATGCTGCATGTGTCACTTGATGTGGATTTCCTTGATCCAACCATCGCCCCGGCGGTCGGGACAACCGTGCCCGGCGGGGCAACCACCCGCGAAGGGCATCTGGTGATGGAAATCCTCTCGGACAGCGGGCTTGTGACCTCGCTTGATCTGGTTGAGCTCAACCCGTTTTTGGATGAACGGGGGCGCACCGCAAATCTGATGGTTGATCTGACGGCATCCCTGCTGGGGCGCCGCATTTTCGACCGCCCCACCAGGAGCCTGCAATGACCCTCAAAGCCTCAGAACTGGCCATGGTGCCTTTTGTCAGCGTCGATAACATGATGCGGCTCGTGCATCATATCGGTCTGGAACAGTTCATGGCCGATCTGGCTGACGCGATTGAGGCCGATTTCGCGCGCTGGCCCGCCTTTGACAAAACGCCGCGTATCGGCAGCCATTCCGATGTCGGCGTGATTGAACTGATGCCCACATCAGATGGCGCGCTCTACGGGTTCAAATATGTGAACGGGCATCCCAAAAACATGAAAGAAGGGCTGCAAACGGTCACCGCTTTCGGTGTGCTGTCCGAGGTTTCAACCGGCTATCCAATCTTGCTGTCTGAAATGACGATGCTAACGGCGCTGCGCACGGCGGCGATGTCCGCCGTGGCGACCAAACATCTGGCCAATACGGATGCGAAAACCATGGCGATGATCGGCAATGGGGCGCAGTCCGAATTTCAATGCATTGCGCAAAAAGCGGTCAACGGCATCGACACGATTCGCCTTTACGATATCGACCCGGCCGCGACCGATAAATGCATGGGCAACCTTGCCGCGGCAGGCCTGACGCTGATCCCCTGCCAAAGCCCCGAAGACGCGATTGAGGGCGCGGGCATCATCACAACGGCAACAGCCGACAAGAACATGCAGACTATTCTGACCGACAACATGGTTGGGAACGGTGTGCATATCAACGCGATCGGCGGCGATTGCCCCGGCAAGACCGAGCTGCACCGCGATATCGTCACCCGCTCGTCTGTTTTTGTTGAATATCCACCGCAAACGCGGATCGAAGGCGAGATTCAGCAAATGCCGCCAGACCATCCGGTAATCGAACTCTGGCAAGTGATCACAGGCCAAGCCACGGGCCGGCAATCCGCATCCGAGATCACGTTATTTGATGGCGTCGGGTTCGCCATCGAAGACTTCAGCGCCCTGCGCTACGTCCACGGGCGCATCAAAGATACCCCCTTCTATGTCGATCTCGACATGATTGCCGATCCAAGCGATCCACGTGATTTATTCGGTATGCTGAAACGGGCCGGATAGATCCGTAGCCCGCGTTCCATCAAAAGGTCGATCAAATATCCCAGCCCTGCCCCAAAGTCGCCCTTCCCTTTGCGCGCAAGGCGGCTAAGCATGGCGTGGGATAATTAGACAAAAGGACGGCCCTTATGACCAAAACGCTGCTTCACACCATCTGCCTGGCGACACTTGTTCTGGCAGGCGCATGCAGCAACACAGGCGGCGCGGATATCCCCGTGATCCCGGTGCCGCAGGCCGGACAGTACTGATTTTCTGGGCCAGTTTTTCGGCGGCATGCGCCAACGGGTCCGCGTCTGGTGAACCCGCGTTACATGCGCGCTTGATCGGCCAGAACCGGGGCGCGTGTATGTACAGCATATGTACGCATTCTGTACGCGATCTTCCGACTAGTGATAATGAAACTCACCAGTGACATGCCGCCACGCGCCCGCGCTGATCATTTTGCGATGGACAAAGCGCACAGAATGTAGCGGGCCATCCAATTCAGCTTGCCAGAAGCTAATAAATTTCAACAGCTTATCGTGATCTGGCGCCAGATCGTAATCCTGCCAGACAAATGTGTTCAACACATGCGGATGGTCTGGCATATGATAGAACATTTCCGCCGTGGTCAGCCCATAGCCCTTCATCATCAATTCTGTCTCTGACTGCATGATCTTACCTTTCGTTTCTTGATCTTGTGGGATCAGCATTACGAACGGGTTAATTATGTCAATGAAAACAGATCACTAGCACCAGTGTGCCACGGCTGCTAATAAAGCCTCCTTTACACCATTGCGCCCTATATCAAGTGTCTGATAGATTGTCCGAAACAAAATATAGAAGTGCTAGTAACGACAGGCGGCCTACGTGAACGACACCCCGGAAACACCTGAAAACGAAGACGAAAATCCGCCTGCGAAATCCGCTTATGACGGGCCTGCGGTCACAATCGAACACGAGCTGAAGACCAGCTACCTCGATTACGCGATGAGCGTCATCGTCTCCCGCGCGATCCCCGATTTGCGCGACGGCTTAAAACCTGTGCACCGGCGCATCATTTATTCGATGTATGAGAAAGGCATCACTGCCGACAAACCCTATCGAAAGTCAGCGAAATCCGTGGGCGATGTCATGGGCTCTTACCACCCGCATGGGGATGGGGCGATCTATGACGCGCTCGTGCGCATGGCGCAGGATTTCTCGATGTCGCTGATGCTGATCGATGGTCAGGGCAACTTTGGCTCTATGGACGGCGATGGCGCGGCCGCGATGCGCTACACCGAAAGCCGGCTTGCCAAAGTCGCGCAATACATGACGGAAGACCTGCCTAAGGAAACCGTTGATTTTATGGATAATTACGATGGTAAGGAACGGGAACCCACCGTCCTGCCCTCACGCTTTCCGAACATGCTGGTCAACGGCGCTGGCGGTATCGCTGTCGGCATGGCCACCAACATCCCGCCCCATAATCTAGGCGAAGTGATCGAGGCGACACTAGCGCTGATCGACGATCCGGATATGTCTTCGGAGGCGCTGATCGAATACATCCCTGCTCCAGACTTCCCCACCGGCGGGATCATTCTGGGCCGCTCTGGCGCGCGCAAAGCCTATCTCGAAGGGCGCGGCTCCGTCGTGATCCGGGCCAAAACCAGGGTCGAAGAAATCCGCAAGGATCGCTACGCCATCATCATCGAAGAAATCCCCTATCAGGTGAACAAGGCCACGATGATCGACCGCATCGCCGAGGCTGCACGTGACAAGCGGATCGAAGGCATTGCCCATGTTCAGGACGAATCCGACCGGAACGGCGTGCGAGTCGTCATCGAACTGAAGCGTGATGCGACGGCCGAGGTCGTGCTGAACCAACTCTTCCGCTTTACGCCGATGCAAACCAGCTTTGGTTGCAACATGCTGGCGCTGAATGGCGGCAAGCCTGAAACACTGAACCTGCGCGCCTTCCTGACCTCTTTCGTCGATTTCCGCGAAGAGGTCGTCGCCCGCCGCACTGCATTTGAGCTGCGCAAAGCGCGCGAACGGGCGCATGTGCTTTGTGGTCTGGCCGTGGCTGTCACAAACATCGACGAGGTGGTGAACACCATCCGCTCCTCCGCGGATGCGGCCACCGCGCGCGAAAAGCTAATGACGCGCCGCTGGCCCGCCGAAAGCATCTTAGAATACATCAAGCTGATTGATGATCCGACCCATACCGCCAACGATGACGGCACCTACAACCTGTCCGAGACCCAGGCGCGCGCGATCCTTGAGCTGCGCTTGCAACGCCTGACCCAAATCGGGGTTCAGGAAGTCACCGACGAGTTGCAAGAATTGGCCGCCAAGATACGGGAATACCTGGAAATTCTCGGATCGCGCGAACGGATCATGCAGATCATCCGCGATGAGATGAACGAAGTGAAAAAGCTCTTCGCCGTCCCCCGTCGCACCGAAATCGTCGACTGGTCCGGCGATATGGAAGACGAAGACCTGATCGAAAAAGAAGACATGGTCGTCACCGTCACATCCGGGGGTTATATCAAGCGCACCGCGCTGGCCGATTTCCGCGCGCAGCGGCGCGGCGGCAAGGGCCTGTCGTCGATGGCCACAAAAGAAGAGGATGTTGTCACCACCCTCTTTGTGGCCAACACGCATACGCAGCTGTTGTTCTTCACCACCGACGGGATGGTCTATAAGCTGAAGACATGGCGCCTGCCGCTGGGCAACCGGACGGCCAAGGGCAAGGCCATCGTCAACATCCTGCCGATCCCGCAGGGTGTGTCGATTGCAGCCATCATGCCCGTCGACCGGCCCGAGGAAGAATGGGACGATTTGCAAGTCGTCTTCGCGACCTCTGCCGGAACTGTGCGGCGTAACAAGCTGTCAGACTTCACAAATGTGATGCGCAACGGCAAGATCGCCATGAAGTTTGAAGGCGAACATGAAGGCACGACGCTGATCAATGCGCGCATCGCGTCGAACGATGATGACGTGATGCTGGTCACCGATTCAGGCCGGGCGATCCGCTTCCCTGCCACCGATGTGCGGGTCTTCAACTCGCGCTCATCTGTCGGGGTGCGCGGCATCAACCTCAAGGGCGATGATGCGGTCGTCTCCATGTCGATCATTCGCCACTTCAAGGCAGAAGCCGATGAACGCGCCGCCTACCTGAAAATGCGTCGGGCCATGGCCGGGCTGGCAGATGACGCCGAGAACGAAGACGAAGAAGCCGCCCCCGGTCAGATCAGCCAGGAACGCTATGCTGAAATGTCGGCCGCTGAAAACCTGATCCTGACCATCACGGCCAAAGGTTCAGGCAAGCTATCGTCCAGTCATGACTACCCGGTCCGAGGACGGGGCGGCATGGGCGTTGCGGCCATGGACAAGGCAATGCGCGGCGGGGCCCTTGTGACTTCTTTCCCGGTCGAACTGTCCGATCAGATCATGCTGGTCACCTCCACGGGGCAATCCATCCGCGTGCCGATCGACGGGATCAGCTTCCGCTCACGCGGCGCTGGCGGGGTCAAGGTGTTTGACACCGGTAAAGATGAAACCGTCGTCAGCGTGGCTTGGATCGCCGATCAGGGCGACGAGGCTGATGACACGGCTGATGACGTTTAGCATCTGACGATTGTGACTGAATGACGGACGGGCGTGGGCAATTCCGCGCCCGTTTCGCTTTTGGCGCCAAATTTTTGCAACAGGACGCGCTGACCGGCGGATATATGCTCATTGGGCGGAAAGCGGCTCAATGACAAGGCGTTAGCGGCCAGTTCGGTGGCGTCGAGGTCACAGTATGTTGCCCAACCTAACCTAAGGTCGTCGCAGCACGATAGACCCATCAGCCGGGATGGGTAATAGATAGGCAAATGCAAAACGAAGGGCGATTCAGATGATCAGTAAACTTCTTCTTTCAACGGTGCTTGTCGCCGCAGGTGCAACAACAGCCATGGCGCAGGGCTTTACTGGGGCGACGATTGGACTGGAATACAGCAGCTTTCCAGATATCGATGAATTTGGCGGGGTGAATTATTTCGCTTCTGCCGAATTCGGCTTAATTTCGCAGTTCTCTGCCGCGCTGGACCTTTCATTTTACGATTTCGAATTCACTGAATCAGACGTATCAAACCTGACAGGGCATGCAATCTACGCGGTCGATTCAGCTACTAGCGTTGGTTTGTTTTTTGGACAGGACCGAATTGACGACGTAACAACCGAACTATTTGGTATTGAAGCTGCTTATGATTTTGGGATCGGCGACATCCAGGCCTATTTCGGTTCTCAAAGCGATAGCGAAGATGATGGAACTTTCTTGGGCGCTTCCGCCAGCTATAATGTAGGAAGCGGGTTCAGTGGCATCGTGTCATTTGATAAGTTCACTGTCGAAGATGTAAGTGCCACTGTTTTTGAAATTGGTGCAGAATATACCTTGCAATCCGGCCCTCGTTTTTCGGCGATTTACGGTGTGTTTACAGCCGAAGAAGCAACGATCGAAATTGAGGAGCCGTATTTTGTTCTTGCTGCGGTGATTGACCTAGGCGCGAAGCCTGGAACAACCTTTGATCGCAGGGGATATTACGAAATCGTCGATTTCGCGTCATTGGATGATGTGGAGTTCTAAGATCGTGTAATTACGCGGAGGGGTCGGTCATGACTAGTGGTCGACCTCATGACTTGTGATAAACATGCAGCTATGCTGCATCATTTTCTGAAAAAGTAAAAAAGTCTTTGCCAATCAACAACATATAGCGCATTCATCCTGTGGGGGCTTCACCATAGAGGTTAAAAATGCAACGTATAGTTTTGACGGCCGCAGCATTTGCAGTGCTTGCCAGTGCGGCGTCTTCGGAAGGAATTAGCTACACCCGACTAAGCTATGACTACCAGGCGCATACAGGTGAATTCGGTGATCCCACATTGGGGTTTTTCCAAGGGGCAATTGATTACGAACGCGATCAATATGTCTTCGGGGCCATATTCGATAACACGTCCGTATCCAGCGACGTTGGCGATGGCAGTTTCAGCGATCTTGGAATTTGGGGTGGCTATGTTGTCACACCAGAAATTTTAGCGGGGGCCGGCCTGATTAATCGCTCAGGTGATACCGATGAAAGCACCAGCTATGAGCTTTTCGGGCAATATGTGACCTCGGCTTATGGTGCAGCCATCAACTACACATTGTTGGAAGATGACGAGTCGCAAACGGCACTTTTTGGGCGCTATGGCCTCTCTGATGGATTTGAAGTGGGCGGGCTTTTCGTTTCGAATTCCGCCAGTGAAGGATCGGTCTATCAGTTGCACGCCAATTTTGATGCTGGTGCAGTAGACGCGCGCGCATTTGTCACCGGTAATACCGAGATCGACGGAAACGTGTTCGGGCTGCGTGGCAACTATACCTTTGGTGAAGAATTCCGCGCTGGCGGTGCTTTTGAAACCTTTGTTGGCGCCGAATTCAATGACCGTACCATCCAGATCAGTGGTGGCTATAGCTTCCTTGACGATCTTTGGATTGATGGCAGTGTTGGCCAAATAGACTTGGATGAAGGCGCGACTGTCGACTTCGTCCGTGTCTTGCTGACCTATGAAACAGGTGATCGCGCGCGTTTGGACGCAACGATCGCACAGGATTCCAGCGACGATTTCTGGTCGGGCGTCTCGCCTCTCTTCATCTTCGATTTGGGCGTATAACGTCTTTTGACCGATCTATATGCAAAAGGCCCCGCCATCCCGGCGGGGCCTTTTCATTTTTTGGGTGTCGTTCTACATGTCTGTCATGACACAGATGCTTAATATTATCGGTGGCGGCATGGCCGGGTCAGAGGCCGCATGGCAGGCTGCAAATGCAGGCCTTCAGGTCACGATCCACGAGATGCGCCCAAAGGTCGAAACCTTCGCCCACCGCACGGGCAATCTGGGCGAGATGGTGTGTTCAAACTCATTTCGCTCTGACGATCATGAACAAAACGCAGTGGGCCTGTTGCATTGGGAAATGATGCAGGCCGGTGGGCTGATCATGCAAACCGCACATAAGCACCGCTTGCCTGCGGGCGGCGCGCTGGCCGTTGATCGTGATCCCTTTGCCCAAAGCGTCACCAAGGCATTGCAAGATCATCCCAATATCCGCATTTCCTATGATGAAATCACCACCCTGCCCGATGACGGACACTGGATCATTGCCACCGGGCCGCTGACCTCTGGCAGTTTGGCCGAGGCGATACAGGCTGAGACCGGCGCCGAGGCGCTAGCCTTTTTCGACGCGATCGCGCCCATTGTCTATGCCGAAAGCATCGACATGGGCAAAGCCTGGATGCAATCGCGCTACGACAAAGGCGAGACTGAGGCTGAACGGACAGCCTATTTGAACTGCCCTATGACCAAGGCGGAATACGAGGCCTTTATCGACGCGCTGCTCGCCGCCGAAAAAACGACGTTCAAGGAAGGCGAAACCGCTGGCTATTTTGATGGCTGTTTGCCGATTGAGGTGATGGCCGAACGTGGCCGCGAAACCCTGCGTTTTGGGCCAATGAAACCGGTTGGGCTGACCAATGCCCATGATCCGGACAACAAGCCCTATGCGGTGGTGCAGCTGCGCCGGGACAATGCGCTGGGGACATTGTTTAATATTGTCGGCTTCCAGACCAAGATGAAATACGGCGCGCAAAAGTCTGTTTTCAAAATGATTCCCGGGTTGGAGGCCGCTGAATTCGCCCGTCTTGGCGGCATTCATCGTAACACTTTCATCAATTCGCCAACACTACTGGATGATCAAATGCGGCTTCGCGCAAAACCGCATCTGCGCTTTGCTGGTCAGATCACAGGGGTCGAAGGCTATGTCGAAAGCGCGGCGATGGGTTTGCTTGCCGGGCGGCTCGCGGTGGCCGAGCTATCGGGGCAAACCTTGCCGCCCGTCCCTGGCACCACCGCAATGGGCGCGCTTGTGACCCATATCACCGGCGGCGCCGAGGCGAAGACATTCCAACCAATGAACGTCAACTTTGGGCTTTTCCCGCCTGTCGACGGGATCAAAGGTGGGCGGCGTAACCGCAAGGATCGGTACAAAGCCTATACAGACCGCGCCAAGGCCGACTGGCAGGCCTGGCTGGGTCAAACCGCCCAAAACGCCGCTTGATCACCCGCTTTGCCCCCTCGCCCACGGGGCCTTTGCATTTGGGGCACGCCTATTCGGCGATACTTGCGCATGACATGGCAAAGGCGGCCGGCGGCGTTTTTCTGCTGCGGATCGAGGATATCGATCAAAGCCGCGCAAGGCCGGAATGGGAGGCGCAGATTTACGATGATCTGCATTGGTTGGGCCTATCCTGGGCCACCCCCGTCATGCGCCAATCAGAGCGGCTGCCAGTCTATCAAACCGCCTTGCATACACTTTGGGACCAAGGCCTGCTTTATCCGTGCAATTGCACAAGGCGCGATATTCAACAAGCAGCCGCCGCCCCGCAGGAAGGGGCGCTGCAATACGGGCCTGATGGGGTGATTTATCCGGGGACATGCCGCGACAAACCGCGACCAGATGTGATGGGCGATATGGCCCTACGGCTGGATATGCGGCGGGCAGCGGCCACCGTTGCTTGGACCGAAGATAGCACCCCGGACAAAAAACAGGTTTTCGGGCCAGAGGCCTTTGTTCAGACCATCGGCGATGTTGTCTTGGCGCGGCGCAATATGGGAACGTCGTACCATCTTTCAGTCGTGCTTGATGACGCGGCACAAAAGATCAGCCATGTGATCCGTGGGGCAGATCTGGCCGATAGCACGCCAATCCATGTGCTGCTGCAAAAGCTGCTGAACCTGCCAACCCCGATCTATCATCACCACAAGCTGATCCGCGATGACGCAGGCAAACGGCTGGCCAAACGCGACGATGCGCGCGCCATAAGCAAATATCGTGATGAGGGCGCAACCCCCAATGATATCAGACGGATGGTGGGTCTTCCGGCAGTTTGACGACCTCAATTTCGGCCCCGTCCTGCACGGCCGTATAAAAACAGGTGCGGCGGCCCGTGTGGCAGGCGGCACCAACCTGTTCGACCTCAACCAACAAACAGTCGCGGTCACAATCGATGCGGAAATCGACAAGGGTTTGGGTATGGCCGCTGGTTGCCCCTTTGACCCAAAATTCCTGGCGCGAGCGGGACCAATAGGTCACCTGCCCGGTCTGCAATGTGCGCGCGACGGATTCGGCGTTCATCCATGCCATCATCAACACCTCACCTGATGTGGTGTCTTGCGCGATAGCGGGGATCAGCCCGGCCTCATTATAAGTCAGAGACGCTGGATCGAAGGTCATGTCGAAAACCTTTGCAATGGTTTCATCGCGGTCTATCTAATGGGGGTCAGCATGAAGGGCAAACAAGATGTCAGCCGAAAACGACATGATCAAACTTTATTCAGGGCGGATCCTTGCATTGGCTGCAGATATGCCGCGCACCGCCCGGCTGTATATGCCCACTGCCACGGCCAAAAAGCGCGCGCCGCTTTGCGGATCAACCGTGACAGTTGATCTGACCCTGACAGATGGGGTGGTGACCGATTACGGGCAGGATGTGAAAGCCTGTGCGCTGGGTCAGGCAGCGGCGGCGGT
Organism: Yoonia sp. BS5-3; assembly: GCF_038069655.2. Classification (NCBI taxonomy): domain Bacteria; kingdom Pseudomonadati; phylum Pseudomonadota; class Alphaproteobacteria; order Rhodobacterales; family Paracoccaceae; genus Yoonia; species Yoonia phaeophyticola. The sequence goes on along the minus strand of NZ_CP150951.2, from coordinate 3,167,781 downwards.
TGTGGGCGGAGCGATCGTGGGCCAACCGATCGGCGTGATTGAAAAAGGGCGGGAAGAGCTGTCTAATATGCTGAAACATGGTGGCCCTGTGCCATCGGCACCATTTGAAGGGCTCGCCGTTCTGGAGCCTGCCAAGGATTATAAGAACAGACATGCTTCAATCATGTTGGCCTTTGATGCCACGCTTGAGGCGATCCAAACATACAAAGCCAGCGCATAAAAAAACCGCCGCACATCCGGGACAGGATGGCGGCGGCAGGAAGAACGATCAGGCCGGTCCGGTGTTCCATTGGGGGAGGCAAAACCCCGCGTTGGACAAGACAGGCAGGTCATCAAATCATTGCATTCTTGGGACAGGGCAATGTGTGATGGACCGGCCGCAATCGCCAGGCAAGTCAGATTAGTCCGGGCAAGGCCAATCCAACGAAAAGCATGACCACTAAAGCAGCAACACCCAGCGCGTCAGCAAGCAGCGTATCGCGCGAACGGGAAATGACAGATTTGATCTCTTCGGCCATGTGATGTTCCTTTAATGTTCTGTTGCCACTTTGTTCTCATATCATTAACCCTGTGTAAAGACATTTTTGGAACATTTGTGAACATTTCGGGAACTATTCGGTTAACCGACTGAAATTAAACGGATAGCTTTGTCCTGCTCCATCAGCCACAAAAGCACCCGGGCCGCCTGCCCGCGCGCGCTTTCAAGGCTGGGATCATCGGCAAGCAGCTTGCGCGCATCCGATTGCGCCAGCGCCATCAGGGCTGTTTGCCGTTCTAAATCGGCAATCCGGAAACGCGGCACGCCAGATTGCGCTGTTCCAATCACATCCCCAGCTCCGCGCATGGCAAGGTCCTCTTCTGAAATGCGAAACCCGTCTTCGGTTTCGCGCAGGATTTCCAAGCGCCGACGGCCGCTTTCGCTCAGCGGGGCTTGATAAATCAAAAGGCAGGTTGATGCGGCCGATCCGCGCCCTACCCTGCCGCGCAGCTGGTGCAACTGCGCCAGCCCAAAGCTTTCAGCCTGTTCAATCATCATGATCGAGGCATTTGGCACATTCACCCCGACCTCAATCACTGTGGTGGCCACCAGAACCTTGGTCTGCCCGGCCACAAACCGGGCCATGGCCGCGTCCTTTTCCGCAACCGGCATCTGCCCATGTACCAGCCCGACCACATCCTCGCCCAAGGCCGCCCGCAGCCGTTTGAACCGCTCTTCCGCAGCGGTCATTTCGACCACTTCGCTTTCTTCTACCAGAGGACAAACCCAATAGGCCTGCCGCCCCTCCGCAACGGCTTTGCGCAGCCGATCAACGATTTCATCCATACGGCCAGCTGCGATAAGTGCGGTTTGCACGGGCGAGCGCCCTGGCGGTTTTTCATCCAGGATGGAAACATCCATATCGCCATATTGCGCAAGTGCCAGCGAACGCGGGATCGGCGTTGCCGTCATCACCAGCACATCGGTCGCGGCACCTTTCGCGCCCAGCTCCATCCGCTGCGCGACGCCAAACCGGTGCTGTTCGTCGATCACCGCAAGACGCAAATCGGCGAAAACCACATCTTTTTGGAAAACAGCATGGGTGCCCACCAAAATCTGGATGTCACCCTGCGCCAAGGCGGCCAGTTTGGCGGCACGCTCTGCCCCTTTGTCGCGGCCCGTCAGGATATCAAGCACCACACCTGCACTTTCAGCCAGGGGGCGCAGCCCCTCTAGATGCTGCCGGGCTAAAATTTCAGTTGGGGCCATCATGACCCCCTGCCCGCCCGCCTCGACCACATGCAACAATGCCATTAGCGCGACCAAGGTTTTGCCCGCCCCAACATCCCCCTGCAACAAGCGGTTCATCCGCAGGTCTGACGCCAGATCTGTCCCTATTTCGGCAATTGCGCGGGTCTGCGCCGCGGTCGGGTCATAGGGCAAGGCCTGCAATATGCGCGATGTCAGCGTGCCCGTCCCGTATGAGGCCTGCCCCTTGGCCCGTCGCGCCGTCGCGCGGGCAAGCGCCAGGGTCAATTGGTGGGCCATCAGTTCGTCATAGGCCAGCCTTTGCCGTGCCGGTTGATCTGGCGATAAATCATCTGAAGAAGCCGGACCATGCACCCGCGCCATCGCCGCCATCCAATCAGGCCAGCCCTCGCGTTTTTGCAAGGCAGGGTCGATCCATTCGGGCAAATCAGGTATGCGGGCCAGCGCATCCCGCGTCGCTTTCCACATTAATTTTTGACTGATCCCGGCGGTCAACGGATAGACCGGCTCAAACGCGGGAATATCAGCAGCCTCGGACACGGGCAGAACGTGGTCGGGGTGCACAATCTGGGCAATACTATCAAAAATCTCGACCTTGCCGGAAACAACGCGACGTTGGCCGGTGGGCAGCAATTTTTGCAAATAATCCCCGCGCGCATGAAAAAACACCAATTGAAAGGTCGTTTGTGCATCCGTGACCTGGACCCGATAGGGTCGGCCGCGGCTGCGTGGCGGCTGATGGGCGCCCACCGTGACCTCAACCGTGATAAAGGCCGGAGCCACAATATCGCGGATGCTTTTCTTGCGTGTACGATCGACCCCGGATGAGGGCAACGTCATCAGCAGATCACGGGGCTTTTCGATGCCCATCGTTTCAAGATTTTGTGCCGTTTTGGGGCCGATCCCATCCAGTTTGGTCAGCGCGCCAAAAAGTGGGAACAGAACCTCTGGGCGGCCGGTCATGCGTCGCCGATCAGAGCAAGCCAGGCATCTTCATCCATGGTGGCAACGCCCAGTTCTGCCGCCTTTGTCGCCTTTGATCCGGCACCGGGCCCTGCCACCAAAATATCTGTCTTTGCGCTGACCGAGCCTGAAACTTTCGCGCCCAGGCTTTCGGCGCGCGCCTTTGCTTCGGCTCGCGTCATCCGCTCTAAACTGCCGGTAAACACGACGGTTTTGCCCGCAACAGGGCTGTCGGTGCTGGCCGCGACCGCATCTTCGATCTGCAAATGCGCAACCAAGCGATCGATCGAGGCACGCTCAGCCTCTTGTTGCAGCGTCGTGATGACCGAGGCGGCCATCACCGCGCCAACCCCATCAATGCCAATCAACGCGTCCCATGCGGGCCCCGATCCGATTTCGGCGCTGGTCATGGCCTCTTCAAAGGCCGCCCATGAGCCGTAATGATTGGCCAATAACGTGGCCGAACTGTCGCCCACATGTCGGATCCCGAGCGAGTAAATCAGCCGGTTCAGCGCAATCGTCCGCTTTTCATCAATCGCATCAAAAAGGTTACTTGCGCTTTTCTCACCCCAGCCTTCGCGGTTTTTCAGCTGCTGCATACCTTCACCGAACCGGGCGCGCAGCGTAAAGATATCTGCAGGGGTCGCGATCCAGCCATCATTGTAAAACTGTTCGACCTGTTTGGCGCCAAGGCCTTCGATATCAAAGGCTGCACGCGAGACGAAATGCTTTAGCTTTTCAACCGCTTGCGCGGGGCAAATCATACCGCCTGTGCAACGCCGGACAGCATCGCCATCCTCGCGGATCGCATCGGACTGGCATTCAGGGCATTGGGTTGGAAAAACAAAGGCCATTGCGTCAGCGGGTCGGCGGGCCAAGTCAACATCTTTGATCTTGGGGATGACATCACCCGCCCGGTAAATCTGAACCCAGTCACCAACCCGAATATCACGGCCCTCGCGAATGGGCTGCCCATCCCCGCCATATCCAGCGATATAGTCCTCATTATGTAAGGTCGCGTTCGACACCACAACGCCGCCCACTGTCACGGGCGCCAATCGGGCCACTGGCGACAAAGCCCCCGTCCGCCCCACCTGAATGTCAATGGCTTCCAGCGTTGTCCATGCCAGTTCGGCGGGGAATTTATGCGCAATCGCCCAACGCGGCGTCGTTGAACGGAAACCCAGACGCCGCTGCATTTCAAGATCGTCGACCTTATAGACCACCCCATCAATATCGTAGCCCAAAGTGGCGCGCTTTGCTTCGATCTTGCGGTAATGGGTGATCAACGCATTAGGCCCTTCGCAAGTCGCCGTCAGTGGGTTTGTCGAAAATCCAAAGCTGGCCATCCGTTCGATGGCGCGCGATTGCCTATCGGCCAAGGGTGCCGATAATGCGCCCCAAGCATAGGCGAAAAATTTTAACGGCCGCGATTGCGTAATCGATGCGTCAAGTTGTCGTAATGATCCGGCAGCGGCGTTGCGCGGATTGGCAAATTTCTTGCCGCCATTTGCCGCTTGCCGTTCATTCAGCGCCGCAAAGTCGGCGTGGCTCATGTATACCTCGCCGCGTATCTCTAAAACGTTTGGCGCATCTGGAATATATTGCGGAATATCGGTGATTGTGCGGGCGTTCGCCGTAACATTTTCCCCGACACTGCCATCGCCCCGCGTGGCCGCTTGCACAAGGTGGCCGTTTTCGTATCGCAATGACAAAGACAGACCATCGATCTTCGGCTCTGCCGTGTAGGCAAGCGGGGCCTTGGCATCCAATCCCAGATATCTGCGAACTCGGTCATCAAACTCCGTAACGTCGTCATCTGCGAACGCATTGCCAAGCGACAGCATCCGGACCGCATGTGTCACCTTGCCAAAACCTTCGGCAATTGCGCCGCCAACTTGCTCTGAGGGGCTATCAGACCTCTTGAGATCAGGAAAAGCGGCCTCAATCGCTAGGTTCCGAGACTTCAGCGCATCGTAGTCAGCATCTGCAATCTCAGGGGCATCGTCGCGGTGATAAGCCGTGTTCGCGCGCAAGATCATGTCGGCCAGGCGTGCAAGCTCTGCGCTGGCCTGATCTTCGGTCAACGCATCAACAGGAATGTCGGCCAAAGCCCGGTCAAAAACCGGCGCTTCTTCTTCCAGTGCACGCGCCGTTTCTGTCATCTTTGCCCCCGTATCAGGGCCACCAGTTTGGCTGGTATTCGTCACGCCGACCCTCGCTTTTTCGCACCCGGCCCGCCCGGGAACATGCGAGGATTCTTAGACAGTCGTCATCCAAGCGTCCAGAGTATGGCGCGCGAAAAACAAAATCGGCGATTGGTTCCGTGAGTGGTGATTGCTAGCAGCCCCCTAGGCGCTGACAGCCAGTTTTTCTTCCTCGGCAACAGGCTCGGGATCGCGCAGCACGTAGCCACGTCCCCAAACCGTTTCGATGTAATTATCGCCCGAAGTGGCTTCGCTCAGCTTTTTGCGTAATTTGCAAATGAACACGTCAATGATCTTCAGCTCAGGTTCATCCATACCGCCGTAAAGATGGTTCAGGAACATTTCCTTGGTCAGTGTTGTGCCCTTTCGCAGGCTCAACAGCTCAAGCATTTGATATTCCTTGCCGGTCAGATGTACGGTGCTGCCACCAACATCGACCGTTTTCGCGTCAAGATTAACAGAGATTTGGCCGGTTTTGATAATCGACTGAGCGTGCCCTTTTGAGCGCCGGATAATCGCATGAATACGCGCCACGAGTTCTTCGCGGTGGAAGGGTTTGGTCAGATAATCATCCGCCCCAAAACCAAAGCCTTTTAGCTTACTTTCGGTCCCATCATCCCCTGAGAGGATCAATATAGGCGTATCGATACGGCTAAGGCGCAGCTGACGCAGTACCTCATGGCCATTCATATCCGGCAGATTCAAGTCCAATAGGATCAGATCGTAGTCGTACAATTTCGCAAGATCGATCCCCTCCTCCCCCAAATCCGTCGCATAGACGTTCAGGTTTGCATGGGTCAGCATTAATTCAATGCTTTTCGACGTTGTTGGGTCATCTTCAACCAGCAAGACACGCATCCGAGTTCTCCGCTCTTTCTTCTGTGTCGTTAACCTAAACCGTTAAAGGTTAATCACCCGTTACCATATCCAATAACCTTTACATTTCCACTTACGGTTGTCGATAGCGTTGTAAACTGGTTGCCTTTAAGGCAGCTTCACCGAACTTGGTCACGGCGTTTTCCCATTCCTTAAACTCTTCATCCGATAAGCCATAGCGTTCCAACGCTTCTTTGCGCTGAATGAGCCCTGCACCAACTGCCCGTACAACGGCTGCCTTGCGTGAAGCCACCCAGCGGCGCGTCTTTTCACTGGGCAAATCAGCCCGTGTCATAATTGAACCGTCAGCCAGTGTGACAGACCGCGGCCCTTCAACCTTACGTAGATACATCTCGCACCCTCTTCCATTTTTCACCCAAGGGCCGTTATCCATGTCAGGGCTTAATGAGTCGTATAAACCGGGGTTGAGAGTAATTCGCATTTTCCTATATTTCTTTGGAAACTCGTTAATCAGGAAAATCGATGCCCCTTGATTCGCCGCTCAATTCGCTCGGCTTTGCCAAGCCGCCCGCGCAAACGCGCGTTGTCGTTGCTATGTCTGGCGGCGTCGATAGCTCTGTGGTGGCGGCAATGCTGGCCGAAGAAGGTTACGATGTCGTTGGCGTCACCTTGCAACTTTACGATCACGGGGCGGCTTTGGCCAAAAAGGGGGCGTGCTGCGCCGGGCGTGACATTCATGATGCGCGCCGGGTCGCCGAAGAAATGGGTTTTCCCCATTATGTACTGGATTACGAAAACACCTTTCGTGAAGCTGTTATGGATGAGTTCGCCGACAGCTATCTGGGCGGGGCTACACCTGTGCCCTGTATTCGATGCAATGAGCGCGTGAAATTTAAGGATCTGCTCGAGACTGCAAAAGATCTCGATGCCGATTGCATGGCAACAGGACATTACATTCAGCGGAAAATGGGGGCCGAAGGGGCTGAATTGCATGCCGCAGCGGACCCTGGCAAAGATCAAAGCTATTTTCTGTTCTCTACCACGCAAGAGCAGCTTGATTACCTGCGCTTTCCGCTTGGGCACCATAAATCCAAGGAAGAAACCCGCGCGCTGGCCGCGAAATACGGGCTCAGCGTGGCTGACAAACCAGACAGCCAGGATATCTGCTTTGTCCCCAATGGCGACTATGCTGCAGTTATCGAAAAGCTGCGCCCCGGCGCAGCAGAGCCCGGCGATATTGTCGATCAAAACGGCAACGTGCTGGGGACCCACAGAGGTGTCATTCACTACACGATCGGGCAAAGACGGGGGCTCGGGATTGGTGGTTTGGCTGACCCGCTTTATGTGGTCAGGCTGGATGTGGATGCGAAACAGGTGATTGTCGGTCCGAAAGAAATGCTGGCCACCCGCAGGGTCCCGATCCGCGAGATCAACTGGATCGGAGGCGGCAAGCTGACCGATCTGGACGAACGACAAATCGCGGTCAGGGTCCGATCAACCCGCCCACCAACCGATGCAGTGCTGCGGCCAATTTCCGATACGGAGGCCGAGGTGGAGCTACTGATGGCCGAACAGGGGGTCTCGCCGGGGCAGGCTTGCGTCTTTTATGACCCCGATAGCACGCGGATCCTTGGTGGCGGCTGGATCTGGCGCGGGCATTAAGCCTTTATTTACCTAACGTGAACTAACCATTAACCACACAACCCCGGCGCGATCAAAGTGATTGCTTTCCAGGGTAGTGGAAATTTTAATGCGTTTATAGGTTTACGAGTGCCCACCACATTTACCGTCTTTTCGCTCGGCGTGCAGGCCGATATCGATTCTGATCCAGCAACAGGTTCCGGTGACAATGATGCCGAAAATGCGGATGATCTGACAGGTCTTAGCTTTGGTGGGCCGGGCAATCCCCTTTTCGAAAGCGCCGTTACATTTTCAACTGGGTCTGGCGGTTTTACGGGTGGAACGAACAACGTCTATGATCAGGATAACAACCCAGGCGAGAATTTTCGGATCAATGGCGGCCCCAACCAACGCTTTGATGCGGCCGCCATCTATAACGCAACTATAACCTATACTGACGGAACAACGGCCACGATCACGGCAGTCATCTTTCAGGATGTCGACGGCAATACATATTGGGCACCTGAGTTCGCACCCAATGCGGACCAGGCCGCGCTAGAGGCGAAGCCGATCCAATCGCTTACTTTGGACAGCGTTAGCGGTGATACTTTTTCAGGGCTGGCAGGTGACCGGGAAAATTGGGATTTTCTAACCTGCTATGTCTCAGGAACGATGATCGAAACAGATCGGGGATCGCGACAGATTGAGACGCTGCAAATCGGTGATCTGGTTGCGACCCAAGATCACGGGTATCAGCCGATCCGCTGGATAGGATGCAGCCGGGTCAAGGCACACGGCAAACTGGCCCCCATTCGGATTATGGCCGGTGCATTGGGGCCCGGTTGCCCGTCTGAGGATTTGCTTGTCTCGCGGCAACATCGCATGTTGCTACGCTCAAAGGTATGCGAACGGATGTTCGGCGCCAAGGAAATTCTTGTGCCTGCCATCAAACTGACCGCCCTGCCCGGTATCTTTATCGATGACAGCCAAGAACAGGTCACCTATCTACATCTGATGACCGATCAGCACGACGTGATCTATGCCGCCGGTGCCCCCAGCGAGACGATGTTGAACGGCCCCCACGCGAAAGAGGCGCTTGATGATGCCGCAAAAGAAGAGCTTATGGCGATTTTCCCGGACCTTTGGGACACACCCCCGCTGCCCGCGCGCCCCATTCAACGGGACAAGCGGATCGCCAAACTTCTGATGCGCCATCAGAAGAACAAGATACCGCATGTGGCGCAGGGCATGAAAGAATCAGTCACAACTCTGTGTGAGACCTAGCCGCAAAGGCGGCAGATATCACATAAACCGGACAACCAACGTTCGGAGCTTCTGATGTCGATTAGACGCCGCACCCTGATCATTGCCGCACCAGCCGCCGGGCTTTTGGCACCGGCCGCCTTTGCTGCGACGCCGCAAATCTATGCCGAAAATGGCATTGTTGTGGATGGCAGCGACGTCGTGGCCTATTTTGATCAGCAGGGTCCCGTCGCGGGTGATCCGTCGATTACGTATGAGTATCTGGGCGCTACCTGGCATTTTGCAAACAGCGCCAACCGCGATCTGTTTGCCGCCAACCCTGTTGCATACGCACCCCAATACGGCGGCTATTGCGCATTTGCCATCAGCCGCGGTTACACCGCACCAACCGATCCCCGTGCCTGGTCGATTGTGGATGATAAACTCTACCTCAATTACTCACGCCGGATCAGACGGCGCTGGGAACAGGATATTCCGGGCAATATTGCAGCTGGCGATGCAAACTGGCCAGCGGTGTTGGATGCATGACTTTGGCACAGGCTTTGAAGCAATGACGTAGAAATTTCCCCAAGGGCATGAGATAATGCGGCCAGACTGCCATTGATGGCGACTAAAACTTGGGGGAAACATCGTGAAACTGAAACTCTTGGCTGGTGTCATTGTCGTCGGGGCTGGCGCCTATTTTGGATATAGTCAGCTCATGGGCGGCGGACCGCCGGTTGATGAACGGCTTGGCAACACAAGCATTCTGATGGGGTCGGTCGAAATCCCAGCTTCAGCCGATAGCTGTGATGGGGATGAAGGCTATGCCCGGATGCTCTGCCTTATCGATCTGCTCAAAGCCGATGTATCCGATGAGATCATGGCCAATCTGCAGTTGGATTATTCTGTAAGCGAGGCCCAAAATTGGAGCAACCTGCCCGCTGGCGCCTTTCCGGCCCGGCCCGGGGTCTATCTTGGTGAATTCAGCAGCGATCAGCTTGGCCTCGTCAAAGCGATCTTGATTGCGGCCGCAGGCGAGGCTGACAATGAAGGCTTCGACGAAATGGTGCAGACCCTCAATGCGGATGATTACATCGGCACGGTCAGCGATGATACCAAGGCGGGCTATTCCTCATATAACTCCAAATTCGCGTTTCTTGGAACGCCCGGCAATAGCGGTACCTGGCAGCTTTACTATGGTGGGCACCATTTCGCCTTTGCCAATACGTATACAGATGGGGTCATCGCCGGGGCGACGCCATCTTTCCGCGGGATCGAACCTTTCCCCAGCTTTGAGATGAACGACCGCGAAAACGTACCTTTGACCCAAGAGCGCGACGCATTTGCAGCGCTTTTGAACGCGCTCAGCGCTGATCAACAAGCCGCAGCGACTCTGGAAGGGACCTATCGGGACATCATTGCAGGTCCGCAAAGCGATGACGCGATCCCTGATGCGCAAGAAGGGCTTGCGGTCTCTGAACTCGATGCTGCGCAACAGGCCTTGCTGCTTGCGGCTGTTGCAACCTATGTGGGCGATATCAATGCAGAGGATGCGGCCACCTATATGGCCAAATACATCGCCGAACTGCCTGATACAGTGCTCGGGTTTTCGGGCACGCCCGATATGAACAGCGAAGATGATTATGTGCGCATCCATGGGCCCTCGCTCTGGATCGAATTTTCGCTGCAATCAAACAAATCCACCGGTGAAGACGGCAACCATCCCCACTCGGTCTGGCGCGACCAGACTGACGATTACGGTGGTAATCTTTGATGATTTTAGGTGGATCAGGGCGGGTCTTAGCACTCGCCCTTCTGCTTTTTATTGGCGGGATGCAATCGGCCCTGGCCCATGCGCTGCCCGGCAGCGTGCTGTTTCTGTCACATGATCAGGGGCAGATGAACGTGACCATTCTGTTGCCGATCGAGGACCTTGTTATCGCAGCCCCTGCCCTAAAGGCGCTGGAAGACCTCGATGGCGGGCAAGACATAACCCCCGCGCAACAAACGCAAATCGGCGCTTATTTCGCCGCGCATCTCAAGCTGCAGACCGAAGATGGGGTCATCGCGCTGGAACTGATTGAGGCGACGATAAAAACCGCCGGAAACGCCGAGGTAGGCACGTATAACGAACTGACAATCCAGCTTACTGGAACATCTGCTGCCGATATGCCGCTATTTCCGATGCGACTAAGCTATGATGCGGTCATGCATGAGGTCCGAAATCACCGTGCGACGGTGTATTGGAAAGACCCGACAGGCATGGTCAGCGGTGTGGCAGAGTTTGGATATCGTCGAATTGGCGGCAAGGTGCAGCCGGTTCTGATCACGCGGCCCTAGGGCCGTATACAACAGGTCCTAACCCCAATATGGCGGGGCCAGACAAGACTGAAAGGACATATTCAATGCTGAAACAGAAAATGGCTACCGCCCTCATCGGAACCATGTTGTCAGCCGGCGCGGTGCATGCCGAAGCCGTTGAGATCTACCTGACCGACATGCTCGACAATGTCCAAAACGGCTATTGCCTTGATATCGCCCGCGCGCAAGGAACCGCCGCCAATCCGGATGATGGGCTGCAAGGGCACACATGCTACAGCCCATCAGGGTCGCTGGGCGTGGATCAGGCCTTTGACACGGCACAATTTGCGGATGGTGTGCTTTACATGACCGAATTTGACGTCTGCGCAGAGGTTTCATCAACAGCCGCAGGCACGTCAATTGATCTGGCCACATGTGACGGAAGTAGCGCACAATCCTTTGTCTTTTCGGGCGAAGGGACAATCACCCCCGCCTCAGCCACGGATATGTGCATGACTTTGGCCGAAGATACCCGGACGGGGCGTAGCGACGCCAACCAGATCAAGGTTCTGTCCTTGGAAAGCTGCAGCGATGCCCAGGCCGCCTATCAAAACTGGTCGGTGCGGACCGCCAACTAGGCCTGCAATTTGGCGCTTGCCATCCCCGGCAAGCGCCTGCCCAAGACGATTGCAAAACGACGACCGCAGGCCTCTGCAGCCTAGAGCGTCCGCACAGCCATAAATCGCTGGAAGAATGCATCAGACACGGGTAACCACGGGCGCATGATCTATGAATCCGCCTCCGATTGGCGCAATGCGCCGCAGAAACGTGTCTTGCTTTTTGCCATGTCTGGTCTGGGTAAGACCTATCTGTCAAAAATGCTGCGCGATACGGGCGATTGGTTTCATTACTCAATCGATTACCGGATCGGCACGCGGTATATGGGTGAAAAGATCGCCGATAACGCCAAACGCGAGGCGATGAAAGTCCCGTTCCTGCGCGAATTGCTGCGGTCAAATTCTATCTATATCGGGTCGAATATCTCATTTGACGATCTTAAGCCGATGTCGTCCTATCTGGGCAAACCAGGCGATCCGGCCAAGGGCGGGCTGGCCTGGGATGAATATACCATGCGGCAGGATCAATTTCAGGCGGCCGAAGTCGCGGCGCTTTATGATACGGGGTCTTTCATCGATCGGGCTGTGGATCTGTACCAATATCCCAACTTCATCTGCGACACCGGCGGATCAATCTGCGAATGGGTCAATGCGGATGACCCAAATGATCCGATCTTGCGGGATCTGTCTGCCAAAACCCTGATGGTTTGGATCGAAGGGACCGATGCGCATACTGCCGAGCTGATCCGGCGCTTTGATAAAGAGCCAAAACCAATGTCCTATGATCCGGCATTCCTGCTCGGGACATGGCAGGCCTATCTGACCGCATTTGACGTGGCGCCCGATCAGGTGGACCCAGATGATTTCATCCGCTGGGCCTTTGCCAAGGCGCTGGCGCATCGGCAGCCGCGCTATAAGGCAATGGCTGATAAATGGGGGATTACTGTGCCGCAAGACGCTGTGGCAAAGGTCAAAGATACGGAGGGCTTTGTTGGCATGATCGCTGACGCCCTTGAGATGCGCGGCTGACCGCCCTATCTCTTACCTCCTTATCCAGGAATATTCCGATGCCAATCAAATTGCCCTCCGCCCTGCCCGCTTATGACGTCCTTTCTGATGAAGGTGTTATGGTGCTAGATGAAGACACCGCCGCAAGACAGGATATCCGCCCGCTGCGGATAGCGCTGCTGAACCTGATGCCCAAAAAGATCCAGACCGAGAACCAGTTCGCGCGGCTGATCGGGGCCACGCCATTGCAGATTGAACTGTCATTGATCCGCATGTCCGAGCATCAGACCAAGAATACAGCCGCCGCGCATATGGAAGAGTTTTATCAACCTTTTAGCGCGGTCACGGACCAGAAATTTGACGGGCTGATCATTACCGGCGCCCCGATCGAACATCTGCCCTTTGATGAGGTCACTTATTGGGATGAACTGACCCAGGTCTTTGACTGGACCCAGACGAATGTCCATTCGACCTTTGGTGTGTGCTGGGGCGGCATGGCGATGATCAACTATTTCCACGGGGTGCAAAAACATATCCTTGATCACAAGGCCTTTGGCTGCTTCCGGCACCAGAACACGGCCCCGGCCTCGCCCTATTTGCGCGGGTTCTCGGATGATTGCGTGATCCCGGTCAGCCGCTGGACGGAAATGCGCCAGGATGAAATCGACGCGGCAACGGGTCTGAAAACGCTGATCACAAGCGATCAATCCGGCCCGGCACTGGTTGAAGACCAGCAGCATCGCGCGCTCTATATTTTCAATCATTTTGAATATGATAGCGGCACGCTGAAACAGGAATATGACCGGGATATCGGCGAAGGAACGCCGATAAACGTACCTGTGAACTACTACCCTGATGACGATCCAACCGCAGAACCCCAGAATAGATGGCGCAGCCACGCGCATCTTCTTTATGGCAACTGGCTGAACGAGATTTATCAAACCACGCCATATGAGTTAGAGAAAATTGGGACTGTATAACAATATCGCAAATCTGGCCGTTGTTGGTCTTATCGGTGGGGCGCTTGCGGTGTTTGGTGCGAAATATCGCGGCATGCAGGCCGAAAAGACCTATCCGCCTATCGGCAGCTTTGTTGAAACCTCTGTCGGGCAAGTCCATTATGTCCAAGAAGGCAGCGGTCCACATGTGATCTTGCTGCATGGTGCGGGTGGTAATCTGCGCGAATTCACCTTTGATCTGATGGAACGGCTCCGCGAAAATTACACAGTCACCGCATTTGACCGACCCGGGCTGGGCTATACGGACCGGATCGCAGGCATGGCGGATGGGCTGATCGGCAGCGCTGGCGAAAGCCCGCAAGCCCAAGCCGCCATGCTGCGCGAAGCCGCAGCAACGCTTGAAATCAACGACCCCATTGTCGTCGGCCACAGCTATGGGGGCGCGGTTGGTTATGCTTGGGCCGTCGCCGGGCTAGATGATGCGGAAAACCCCGTCAATGCAGCGGGGCTGGTGTCTTTGGCGGGTGTGACAATGCCCTGGCCTGGTGATCTGGGCTGGTATTACCGGGTTAATGGCCATCCGATTGGCGGGGCTGTTGTCATTCCTTTGATCGGCGCGTTGGTGCCAAACAGCAAAGTGCAGGAAAGCATCACAGGCACCTTCGCCCCTGACCCGGTGCCGACGGGCTATAGCGACTATATCGGCGGACGGCTTGCGCTGCGGCCCGTTGCGATGCGTGCCAATATTCGGCAGGTGAATACACTGCGTCCGCATGTGGTGACGATGTCCGCGCGCTACCCTGAACTGACCCTGCCCATCGAAATCCTGCATGGGACAGCGGACATGACCGTGCCAATCGCGGTGCATGCCGAAGAGGTGATCAAGATCGCGCCAACGGCCGTGCTGACCCCACTTGAAGGGGTCGGACATATGCCGCATCACGCTAACCCTGAAGCTACCGTGGCAGCCATTGACCGGGCTGCGGAACGGGCAGCCGCGCAACCAAACGACAGTTGACGGGCCATGCTGAAACAGCCCCTCTTTTCCGAAACCCGCATCGATGTGATGCACGCGCTTATGGTCGCGCATCCCTTTGCCACGCTGGTCTCTGCCGCAACGGGCGGTCTGTCTGCGGACCATGTGCCGCTTGTTCTTCATGTGGGCGAAGGCGAATGCGGGGTGCTGCGGGGGCATCTGGCGGCCAATAATGCGCTTTTCCGGCAAACGGACGGCCCCATTGAGGTGCTCAGCGTTTTCCAAGGGCCGCAAACCTATGTGACGCCATCATGGTACGCCTCCAAACAAGAGCATGGCAAAGTGGTACCGACCTGGAACTATGTGGTTGTCCATGCGCGTGGTACGCTGAATTTCACGCAAGACACAGCCTGGCTGATGCAGCACCTCAGTGATTTGACCGCGCAGCATGAAAGCCACCGCGCGGCGCCATGGGCCGTGACGGACGCCCCTGATGATTTCATCGCGCGGCAGCTGCGGCATCTTGTCGGCTTTGAAATCAGCGTGACTGACCTGCAAGGCACGTGGAAGGTCAGCCAGAACAAGGCGCTGCAAGACTGGACCGGCGTGCGTGACGGGCTAAGCGCAGCGGGCGATCCGGAGGCCGAGGCGATCAGCAAACTGGTTGAAGAACGGGCACGCAGCAAGGCACCGTAAAGACGCCCGTTATTGCCCCGCCGCACAATTTCAGGACGCTGCGACACTTGTGATCTTCCCGCGCCGTATCAGACCTGCTAACCGGCTCATATGGTTCGGAATTTCGCAATTCATTGCAAATGGGTACTGGTTGGGGCGCTCATCGTTGCCCTGGCGGCCGTTGGCTTTGCGCACCGAGTGATTGCCACCGAGATGACGCCTGAACTGGCCGCTTATGTGGCAGGGGGTGGATCGCTTAGCGATCTTTGCGGCACCACCAGCGGCTCCGGCGAAACCCCTGTCCCCCATTGTGAAGCCTGCCGCATCGCGGACAGCTTTGTGCTGTCGCAGGCTGGCTGTGCTGGAACATCGCAACGCATCGCAAAAATCTACGCGTTTGATTTTATCGCCAAACGGCTGGCCGAAAGCGGCCGGCTCGACAACGCGCGCATGGTGCGCGCACCGCCGCAAGCCTGAGTTCTGTTTTTCACCTCAGATACGTAATGCATCCGTGACCCAAAGGGGTACGCGGAGCATCAGGCTTGGAGCCATTCAATGACAATGACGAATACCGATGCGCAGCCAACAGGCGGCGTGAATAAAATCTATTTTGCCGCCTGGCGCTGGCATTTCTACGCGGGGCTTTTTGTGATCCCCTTCCTGACCGTTCTTGCACTGACAGGGATGATGATGCTCTGGCTTGCCTGGATTGACGGGCGCGATGGCGAAAAAACACCCGTGACGGTGCAGGGCAGCGCCATGTCCGTCTCAGCGCAGTCGCAGGCAGCGGTGGCGGCCATCCCGGACGGCGTTTTGAAACAATATGTAGCACCGCGCAGTGATGATCTGGCGGCCCTGTTCCGGGTGGATGCAGGGGGTGACGCGATCATGGTCGCGGTCGATCCTTACACGGCGCAAGTTATCGAAACCTATCCGCGCCAAAGCGGCTGGTATGATTTCTTTGATCAGATCCATGGCAGCTTGATGCTGGGCGTCGTAGGGGACCGGTTACTTGAAACGGCGGCTTCGCTGGGCTTGCTGCTGGTCGCAACCGGGCTTTACCTGTGGTGGCCACGTGGTGGCGGCTGGCGCAAGGCGTTCATCCCCAGCTTTGGCAAAGGGCGGGCTTTGTGGAAATCGCTGCACGGTGTGATCGGGATGTGGGTTTCTGTCATCTTGATCTTCTTTTTGATCTCGGGCCTGGCTTGGGCCGGTATCTGGGGCGGCAAAATGGTCCAAGCCTGGAGCCAATTTCCCGCTGAAAAATGGTCTGATGTGCCGCTCTCGGACAGCACCCATGCCAGCATGAACCATGACCGGCGCGAAGTGCCCTGGGCGCTTGAACAAACGCCCCTGCCCGCCTCAGGCAGTGATGCGGGGATCACTGGGACCGCAGGCGCAGTTACATTGGACCGCGTAGATCAGCTGGCCCGCGCGATCGGGTTCGACGGGCGCTATCAGCTGAACCTACCCAATGGTGAGATGGGCGTCTGGACGCTCAGCCGGGATTCGATGAGCACAGACAGCACCTCGCCCACCACAGACCGCACCGTACATGTCGACCAGTACACCGGCAACATCCTGGCTGATGTGCGCTTTGCCGATTATTCGCTCGCGGGCAAGGCCATGGCCGTTGGGATCGCGCTGCATATGGGCACACTCGGGCTATGGAGTGTTCTGGCCAATACGGTCTTTTGCCTGTCTGTTCTGTTTCTCTGCCTTAGTGCGGTCGTATTATGGTGGAGACGGCGGCCTGCAAAAGCGGGGCGTCTGGCCGCGCCGCCGATGCCGAAAGAACTGCCGCTTTGGCAAGGCGCCGTATTTGTCGGGTTGGCCGTATCCATGGCCTTTCCGATGGCGGGGCTGGCCGTTCTGACCGTGCTGAGTTTCGATCTGTTGATCCTGTCGAACCTGCCCGGCCTGCGGCGGCGTTTGACCTGAATGGGCCCAAAGGCGCGGCGGTTAATCCTGCCGCGCCGCTGACGGTTTATCGGTCAGCGGTTGACGGGCATAATATGTCACGTCTTCCGTATAGTACTGAAAACTATCGGCATTTTCGACTGCAAGATTGGGGCTGTCCGTGGCCATCTCGCGGCATTCACGGCGGGAATAGCAATGATCCCACGTATCAGCCACACGCAGAAAATGCGAAATCTCATGAACCATGGTGCCCTCGCGGGTGCCGTAATTGCTGCGGCGTTCACTAGGCTGCAAGGCGGTCAAAGGGGGCAGTTCGAAAAATGGCGGGCAAAGCTGCACCTCTAGGGGGCGATGCGGATAGACCCAGGCATATTCACCCTCGTTGCAACCATCCTCGCGGTTTGTGTTGCAATGCAGCGTGACTGCACCGCTGCGCATGGCAGTGACCACAGCCTTAAGCGTCGCGCGCACCTGTTCTGCGTTCCGCTCAGAATAGGTGCCAAACCAGCGCGCATATTCGGGGGTATCGCCGACAGCTGCTGCGGCACTCAATGTCAGCACTTTGGCTTGTTCAAGCGCCTCAACAGCAACCAGCTGATCGGCCTTGTTGCACTCAAATGCCTGCTGCGCTGAGGCCGCACTGCCCGTAAACATTCCACAAAGAACCAAGGCCAAGCGCATATCGTTACTCCAAATGCAGATAGACACGCCTGTTCTGGCGGCCCTTCTTTTGGATCTTACCCAAACGAACGGTACCAATCTCAGACGTATTGGCGACATGGGTGCCGCCACAAGGTTGCAGATCAGCGGTCTCGGCGCCAACGCCAATCCGGATCAGGCGGATCTGCCCTGTCCCGCGCGGGGGCTGGACCGACATGGTTTTCACCAGATCAGGTTGGGCATCTAACGCCGCATCCGTGATCCATTCGGCTGTCACATCCATATCGCAGGCGATCAGACGGTTCAGATCATCCTCAAGCGCCTGTTTGTCCTCTGGTGCTTCGGGCATATCAAAATCCAAACGGCTTTTGTCAGGCGCAATCGCGCCGCCGGAGACCGGAAGCGGGATAACAACAGACAAAAGATGCAAAGCGGTGTGCATCCGCATATGACGATAGCGGCGATCCCAGTTCAGCTTTTGGGTAACCTCTTGGCCGACGCTGGGCAACGCAACAGGTTCAGCAGGCAAAAGCAGATTTGCGATGCCATCCGTTTTGACCGTGGTGGCGATATCGATCTGGCCGCCGTCCCAAGACAGGTGACCTGCATCGCCAGGCTGACCGCCGGATGTCGGGTAAAACAGGCTGCGATCCAGCACGATCCCCCCTTCTGCGGTCACCTCGGTTACGGTTGCTACGGACTGGCGTAAGTAGGGATCGTCACGAAATAAAAGCTCTGTCATGTGTCCGATCTTTGCAGAGCTTCAGGATTCCGCAACCAGATATCACGCTGGGCAAACGGAATTTCGATACCAGCCTCGTCAAAGGCTTTGCAGATCTCGTAATTCAGTTCCGATTTCGTGGTCAGCACATAGTTCACATCGCGCAGGATGGCGCGAATTTCAAAATCAAGCGAATCCGCACCAAAAGCCATGAACAGCACCGCAGGTGGCGGGGTCATCACGACCAAAGGATGGGCCTCAGCGATGCGGGTCAGGATCTTTTTGACCTCATCAACGTCCGATCCATAGGCGACACCAACAGGGACAATGACGCGGCCGACCAGATTACCGCGGGTCCAGTTGGTGACCTGCCCGCTTACCAGATCGGCATTGGGAACAATAACATCGGTCCGGTCAAACGTCTCAATCCGGGTTGAACGCACCGAGATCGACCGGACATAACCCATCTGCCCGCCCACTTCGATCCAGTCACCTTCGCTGACCGGACGCTCAATCAACAAGATGATCCCCGAGACAAAGTTTGAGACGATATTTTGCAGCCCAAAACCAATGCCCACAGACAGGGCACCCGCGACAATCGCGAGGTTCGAAAGATCAATGCCCGCGCTGGTAATCGCGACAATCGCCGCCAGGATAATCCCGATATATCCGCAACCGGCGACAACCGCATTTTGGCCACCAAGATCAAGGCGTGTGCGCGGCAAAATCGATTTGCGCAAAGTAGCTTGGATAAATCGTGTCAGTAGATATCCAAATGCAAACACAAGCGCGAAGGTCAGAAAATCTGTTGGCGAAATCTGAGTCTCGCCCCATGAAAACCCTTCGCGGAAACGGGACCATAGCTCAAGTAGGTCATCAACGCGGGCGCCCCAAATCAATGCAAAAACAGGCAGGCTGGCGACATATATGATCAGGCTCAGCAGCACCGGTAGCAACGCGCGCAGGCCTTTTGCATCGTCATCGCCAATTGCTGGTGTGCTTATGTCGGTCGCAATCCGTTGGGCGAGCCAGACAACCCCAGCCAGTCCCAGCGAGTAGATCGCCGGTATCAATAAGGCCAAGCCAGCAGCGCCATACCCCAAGGCCGCGACGACGGGGCCAACAATTGAAACAGCAGTACAAAACCGGCCCACCATCCGGCGCATTCGGCCCTCGGACACGGTGCCGGTCTCAAGCGGTTCGGGCTTTGTGCCAACGACACGGCCAAAACGCCATAGCAAGACACCCATGATGACCATAATCGGCCATTCCAAAGCGGCGCGGGCGCCCGTCGTGATATCTGCCGTCTGAAAAAGCGCCGTGAACAAAAGATGCGCCGCCAAGGCCCACCCCAGCGCCAAAGCATAACGGCGGCCTGACGTGCGAATATCAGCACTATAGCCCAGATAGCCTGCACGGCTGCCTACCGGGAAAATCAACCGGCTTAGCCACCAGGCAAAGATCACGACGAAACCAGCCTCTGGCACAGTTTCAATCACATTCGTTCCGCGCAGGCCAAAGACATCCAGCGTTGTCAGCCCTTCGGACAAGGCGACCAATCCGATTGTCGGAATCAACAGCTGCGCGAGCGACACCAGCAATTGCCAAAACGGGGCAAAGCGCAGCTCTCGCTCAAGGATTTGCATCCGCCAGGACGTAATCCATCGGCGTCCCAGCCCAAGGCAAAGTGTGGCAATCAGGAAAAACAGGATCGTACGCGGCAGGACCGACATGAATTGGCCTGACCCGATATGTTGATCAAGCAATCCAGCGGTCTCTGAACCAATTTCGCTGAAGGTCGACCAGACCGCCGTGCCGGCATCACCCAAATGGGTCAGGTTCAACGGGGATGGGCCGCGTTCGGTCAGGGCAGCAGCTTGGCGTTGCAGCACAAGCGCATCAAATTCGCTGATCAATCCATCCGCGCGGGCATAGGCCTCTTGCGCGAGCAACCCAGGGGCCGCCAGGGCCTGCCGCTGGGTCGTAAGTGCAGTGCGGCGCGCAGTGATCGCGTCCGCCTCCTCCCCATCTTCGGGGGCCGCACCCAAGGCCTCAAGCTGCGCATCAACGGTTGCGATACGGCCGGCATTCGTATCCGAACGCAGCAGAAATTCGTCACGCCATTCGACAAGCTCGGCCCGGATACGCGTCAGCGCAAATTCCGAGACATCATCGCGGATCACCATCAGCTCAGCACGGGTGGCAAGCCGTTCCCAATCAGCATCAGTGTCTTCATCACTGGTCGCTGCCGCATTGCTGGCCGCGTCGTCAGATACCTCTTGGGCGATGGCCCAAATCGGCAGAACGCAGAGCAAGAGGGCCAATAGCCCTGCGGCAATGCGCCGGATGATCATGCGTCCTCAAAAACAGTTGGCACATCGACTGTCGTCTCAAGCCAAGGCGGTACCGGCAAGCCTTTGTCGCGCAGGAAGGCCGGGTTATAAAGCTTGGACTGATAACGCGTACCGTAATCGCACAGGATGGTTGCAATCGTGTGGCCAGGGCCCATGTCGCGGGCAAGGCGAATTGCACCGGCAATGTTAATTCCGGTTGACCCGCCCATGCAAAGCCCTTCTTCCGCCAAAAGATCAAAGACAATTGGCAAGGCCTCGGCATCGGAGATTTTATACGCAAAATCAGGGGTAAAGCCTTCAAGGTTGGCCGTAATACGCCCCTGCCCGATGCCTTCGGTGATCGAATTGCCAGGCTCTGGGGTCTGGTCTGTGAACAGCTTGAAAAGCCCCGATCCATCCGGATCGCTTAGGCCCACCTTAACGCCCTTTGGCTGCAATACCTCGGCCACACCAGCAAGCGTGCCGCCCGATCCGCAAGCGCAGGTAAAGCCGTCCAGTTTGCCATCTGTCTGCGCCCAAAGCTCTGGGGCGGTGGTTTCAACATGGGCTTGGCGGTTGGCCGTATTGTCAAACTGATTGGCCCAAACAGCACCGTTCGGTTCGGTCTCATTCAGCTTTTCGGCCAAACGGGCGGAATATTTCACATAGTTATTCGGGTTGGCATAAGGGACCGCAGGGACCTCCACCAGAACAGCACCGGCCACACGCAGCATATCCTTTTTTTCCTGACTTTGGGTTTCAGGAATGACGATAACGGTTTTGAAGCCCATTGAGGCGCCTACGAGCGCAAGACCGATGCCTGTATTGCCTGCCGTGCCTTCAACAATCGTGCCGCCTGGTTTCAGATCGCCGCGCGCAATCGCATCGCGGATCATGAACAGCGCCGCGCGATCCTTGACGGATTGGCCGGGGTTCAAAAACTCTGCCTTGCCCAGGATGGTGCAGCCCGTCGCCTCTGACGCTGCACGCAGCTTGATCAGCGGTGTATTTCCAACAGCATCGGCAAGATCAGATCGGATCGTCATAGCAAGGGCCTTTCATTACGTGGGATCTGTGTAGAACCGCACCCGCAGGACATCAAGCCATCGTCGTATCAAAGGAATTGACCCAGCCGATCACGATGCCACGCCAACCAATAAAGCAAATGAAACAACGGGCCAGTCGCAATCTCGCCGCTCGTTGTGAGGGCCATGGCCTCATCAAACCCCATCGGATGTAGGCGCAGGTCCTCATCTTCGTCAGACAGCCCGCCTAAATAGGTCTCGGTCATCGGCAAATCGCACAGACCGACATAGGTGTAAAAGTAATCCGTGGTACCGCCGGGTGAAGGGTAATAGGATCCGGCAGGTTCCAAATGCTGCAGGGTTACGCCCGCCTCTTCTGTCGCTTCGCGGCAGCCAGCCGCCTCGGGCGTTTCGCGGGCATCAACCATGCCGGCGACCGCCTCAAGCATCCATGGGTTTGGATCGCGGCGTATAACAGGACCCATGCGGACCTGCTCAACCAGTAGCACCTTGTCGCGCACAGGATCATAAGGCAGCAAAATCACGGCATCGACACCGACAAAGACCTCGCGGCGCAAGGGGTCCGTCCTTGTGCCCTGAAAGGTGCTGTGGCTGACATTCATGCTTTGCATACGAAAGAAATTGCCCACAGGCGGGCGCAGCTTGTGGATCGCAACATCACCCGGATCGGGCGCGTAACGGCGGGTTTGCGGGGCCGCAACGGCGCGATGCTTGGCCCAGGCGCGCGATTCCATCATATGCCAGGTTTGACGAAGCAGCTCTGGATCAGGCAGCGGATCGTGGGAAAACAGCTCAATCGCTGTGTCGACTGCTGGCTTTTCATGTTCGCTTTGCCAATCAGCAAAAGACCATGGGCCGTCGGGCGCCACCCCCTGGGCGGGCGGCAGATACACGTATACATCCCGCAAAGGCGTGGCTGCATCCACCCGCGTCGGGGCCAAGGTGTATCCCCAAGCCCCCTCATAAAGATCAAGGCGTGCAATCTGATCTGGTGTCAGGCCGCGAAAAACGACGCCTTCAACGCAGCCGGACGGATCGGACACCAAACAAGGCACCACATAGTCCCGAAGTGTGCGAAGGCTGTATTCCGGTAACGTCGCGGCGATCGGCTTTGGGATCGCGCCGCCCGCGACGGCTTGCATCAACGCGGGGGATTGCAGCGTGCCGTAAACGAAAAGGTCCAGCATTCTTTAAGAGTAATTCTTACCGAAGAACTCTGCGATCATGGCGCAAAGGATCCCGCCACCAATCAATGTGGTCAGGAACGGGATATCAAAAAATGCAAAGCCTTGCTCAAGCATAAGCTCAAACATCCCGACAATCGCCTCCATCGGGCCATCATAACGGTTACGCAGCGCGCTCACGATCATGGCGTTAAACGCGATAATTCCGAGCACGCAAAACGAAAAAGCGGCGGTTGTTGTTAGGCCGTTACTGATCGCGTTGTAATATCCCTGCCCGGTGCGCGGCCCGCATACTTTCCAACCAACGAAAATGCCTACGAAAAAACACATCGGAATGATATATTGCGGCGGGCGTTCCTCTGGAAAGAAGGGGGTGGAAATGCCCGCAATATACCATCCGAACAGGGCAAAAATGACCGCCCCGGCAAGCCGTCCAGCTGTTGGCATTGTCTTGTGTCCTCTTCCTTGATGAACGCGGGCCTAGGCGGTCCGCGTTACCGTAATCTGCGTCACGTCGCAGTTTCGGCTATCAAAGGTCGCCGCACAAGAGGTCAGATAAAAATCCCACATCCGCTTAAAGCGTTCGTCAAAGCCCAGCGGGGCCACCTGATCCCACTTTTCGTTAAAGGTCTCGTACCAGCGGCGCAGTGTCAGCGCATAGCTTTCGGCAAACTCGATTGATCGAGATACATTTAATCCAGCCTTTTCAACTTCTTGGCGCAGGACATTCGGGCTGGGTAGCATGCCGCCCGGGAAGATATATTTCTGGATAAAATCCACACCGCGCCGGTATGTATGCCAGCGATCTTCCTTTACGGTGATGATCTGAAGTGTTGCGTTCTTGCCCGGTTTCAGACAATTGCGCACCGTTTCAAAATAGGTTGGCCAATATTTCTCACCTACGGCTTCGAACATCTCGATGCTGGCTATACCGTCATATGTGCCAGTCTCATCGCGGTAATCCTGCATCTTGATATCGACCATGTCGGAAAGGCCAGCCTTGGCCATCCGGGCAATAGCATAATCATGTTGCTGCTGGCTGATGGTCAAACCGGTCACTTTGATGCCGCGCTCTTTGGCGGCATATTCGGCAAAGCCGCCCCAGCCGCAGCCAATTTCAAGAACATGGTCCCCGCGCTTGGCGCCCATCTGATCGATCATGCTGGCATATTTGGCAGCTTGCGCCGCCTCGGTGCTTTCCTGACCAGTTTCAAAGATGGCCGAGGAATAGGTCATCGTATCATCCAACCACAGCCCATAGAACTTGTTGCCCAGATCATAATGATAGCTGATGTTCTTGCGAGCTTGGGTCTTTGAATTACGCTGCATCCAGAAACGGAACCGTTCATACAGGCGGACCAGACGCTGGGCCGGGAAGCCGTCATAGATATGGTCGGCATCATCATGGATCAGATACATCACGCCCATCAGATCAGGCGTGCTCCACCAGCCATCCATATAGGCCTCGGCAAAGCCGACATCGCCGTCGCGGATAGTCCGGGCAAATAGATCATCATTGTGAACATGGACCTCAGCGATATGACCGGGCGCAGGGCCTTTCGCGCGAAAGTGGCGGCCATCTGGCAAAAAGATATCGATCTGACCTTTCTTAAGATCTTTGATCTGGTCAAAAACCTGGGCGAAGTATCGCGGCAGCCCGGCTTGGCCGTCAGTACTGGTCAAAATCATGTATCTTCCTGTCGTCTTGGTCCCGTGCACGGTTTTTCCCGGCATCTTGGGCGTTGAAGTTATTTATTATTACGCGGAAGTCACCGAAGACGATCAAAAAAAATCACTATGAAGGAAAATGGGGCTCAAAAGCCCCGCGTCTCATAGGCGGCCAATGCGCGTTTGCGGCCCTCATCCGCAGGTACGACGGGATCGGGGTATTTGTCCGCGGCGGACATCGCCCAGCTACGCGGGATCATGTCGAAATAGTCCAATGCGGTCTGGCTGGGCGTGCGGTATCCTTCGGCGATCCAGGTTTTGACATAGGCGCGATCCTTGTCGAATTTATCAAGCTGAGTGACCGGGTTGAAAACACGAAAATACGGCGTCGCATCCGGGCCTGATCCGGCGGACCATTGCCAGCCCATTGCATTGCTGCACGGGTCCCAATCGATCAGGCAATCGGCGAACCAGTCCAGCCCGATCTGCCAATGGGTCAGCAAATGCTTGGTCAAATAAGAGGCCACGATCATCCGGCCCCGGTTATGCATCGTCCCGGTAACATACATCTCGCGCATAGCCGCATCGACAAAGCGAACGCCCGTGCGTCCTTGTTTCCAGGCCTGCACATTGTCGGTCTCATCGGTATTCCACGGGAAAGCGTCCCAATCGGGCTTCCAATTGCCTGTGGTGATATGGGGCGTGTGATGGGCCAGATGATAGGCAAACTCGCGCCAGACCAGTTCTTTCAAGAACACCTCGGCATCACCCTGCCCGGCTTGCAAAGCCGCCCAACCGGCATGCCAACATACGCGCGGGCTAATCTCGCCATAGGTCAGGTTTTCGGACAAGCGCGAGGTGCCATCGACGCCCGGCAAATCCCGGTTTTTGACGTAAGCTGTTACCGGCCCATCCATAAACCGGGTCAGGCGGTCACGCGCGGCAGCTTCGCCAACACAGCAACGGGCGGCAAGACCCGATGCGCCGCGGCGCATGTCGCGCCCCATTTGCCAATCATCCAAGCAATCCGACTGCGGCCAGCTTTCCGGGGCCAGCATGCGGCCCGGTGCCGTCAGCGCTTGCGGCACATCGCGGTCCCGCACGGCTTTCCACATCGGAGTGTAGACTTTGTAAAATCCACCGGTTTTGGTCTCAACGGTCCAAGGCTCAAACAGCAGATGGCCCGCGAAACTGCGCGGCGCCAAACCATCCTCCTTAAGGGCAGATTTAATCTGCGTGTCGCGCGCCTTGGCGGCCGGATCATAAAGGCGCGACCAATAGACGGCCCCTGCCCCGGTTTCCTGGACCAGATCACGCAAGACCTGCAATGCAGGCCCTTTGCGCAAGATCAGGCGGCTGCCCATGGCTTCAAGCTGTTGCGCGAAATGCGCCACGCTCAGCCCAAGCCGCATCCTTGGCGCGGCGCCTAAATCGGCAACCTGATCATCATGGACAAAGACAGGAATGACGGGACGACCACTGTCGCAGGCGGCGCGCAGCGATTCGTGATCGGCCAACCGCAGATCGCGCCGAAACCAAAGCAATATTGGGGTGTTACTCATCATGCCTCCGCAGTAGGCGCATCGCGCCTAGGTGTTGGAGGGTGATCTAGCGCATCTGCAGTCAGGTCAAGCGCAGCTGGCTACTGGGTGGCATCTGCTGCGATTGCCGCGAAAATCTCATCCAATTCCGCAGCCGCCTTAGCCAAACCCGGGCCCGCCTCATCTATATAGGGGGCGAAGACAGTGCTGGGACGCTTATAGGATAAGGTCGCCGTGCCATCGGCGTTTTCGGTCACATAGACACGGATCGGCGCCTCGATCATCGCGGCGGTCGACAAATCAAGGATGCGGACCGCGTAGAAATTGTTGAATAGACCAATCACACGGTTGCCGGGGATGGTGATACCGCGATTACGGGCCGCACCTGTGGGCCCTGCCTGGGTGACAACACCCATCCCATTTTCGCCCGCAGCAGCACGCACAGCATCAATCAGATTATCATATGTTTTCTGGGTCGGTATGACATCCCAGCCATCGCGGGGGGCCATTTCGGCATTGGCAGGCATGGCGAAAAGGCACAGACAAAGGATAAGATGGCGCATGGGAACCCTCAAAAATCAGCGGCCGGAATTAAGCCTGCCTAACAAGGCCGGGCGCGGCGCGCTAATCACAATCCCGGGGGGCACCGGCCAGCCAAAGCTGGCCGGTGAATTTAGCTTAATAATAGCCAGCTTCTTGCATGGCAGCATCGGCATAGGCCTGGGCATTGGCCAGCGCCTCATCAATGCTCAGATCACCGCGCAGGGCGGCTGTCATCTGCTGGCCCATATAGCCGCCAATATCCGCAAATTCCGGGATCGATGCGAACTGAACGCCCACATAAGGCGATGGGTTCAGCGTGGAATCTGTCGGATCAGCGGACAAGATCGCGTTCAACTCGGCATCGGCAAACAAGGCCGCATCCTGGAAGTTAGCATTGCGATAAGTCGACTGGCGGGTACCGGTCGGGACCTGACCCCAGCCGCGTTTTTCGCCGACCAGCTCGATATAGGCCTGTGATGTGGCCCATTCGATAAAGGTCGTGGCTTCAACGGTCGCGTTTGAACCTGCCGGAACAGCCAGCGCCCAGGCCCAAAGCCAGTTGGCGCCCTTGTTTGTCACGCCGCTTGGGGCCTGCGCAAAGGCGACATCGTCCGCAACGGATGATTGATCGGGGTCGGTGATGAAGGATGCGGCGATCGTGGCATCAATCCACATCCCGCAACGGCCTTCGTTGAACAAAGACAGGATTTCGTTGAACGAATTGCCTTCAGATCCCGGAGGGCCGTATTTGGTCAGCGTATCAATATAAAGCGATACCGCATCGCGCCATTCATCTGATTCCAGCGTCGGACGCCAGTTTTCATCAAAAAGCTGCGCACCAAAGCTGTTTGCCATAGTGGTCAGGAAGGCCATGTTGTCGCCCCAGCCCGGCTTACCGCGCAGGCAGATGCCGTAAACACCATTGTCGCGATCGGTCATGGCTTCGGCAGCGGCGATGACCTCATCCCAGTTGGGGTTACTGCCCAGGGTAATACCCGCATCGCGCATCAAGTCCGAACGATACATGATCATCGAGCTTTCACCATAGAACGGGGCCGCATAAAGCGTACCCTCATGGCTGAGGCCGTCGCGAATAGCAGGCAGCAGGTCATTCTGCTCATATTCGGCACTAAAGTTCAGCGGGGCCAGCCAGCCACGCTCGCCCCAGATCGGGGCCTCATACATGCCGATGGTCATCACATCAAACTGGCCGCCGCCTTCGGTGATGTCGGCGGTGACCTGTTCGCGCAATTCGCCTTCGTTGAAGGTCACCCAATTGAGCGTGATATTCGGATAGCGCTCAAGGAACTCGGGCGCCAATTGCTGCATGGTGATCATATGGCCGTTATTCACGGTTGCGATGGTCAGCTCAGCGGCGTTGGTGACGGCTGGAACAGTTGCCACTGTCGCCGTCAGAGCCGCGATGGATACAAAATTTTTCATGTCTCTCACTTTCGTGTCTGTTGCTGTCAGGCGGCAGCGCCGCCGACAACAAATGTCATTTGCGATGCGCTGAGTTACTTCGCAGCCCAGACTTCGATACGGCGGTTAATGGCACGGCCATTGCTTGTGGCGTTACACGCAACCGGGGCCAGCTCACCATATCCTGCTGTGGTAAAGGTGATATGGTCCAGACGACCACCGGCAACCGATGCGATTTCCTCAACCATAAAGGCCGCGCGATCTTCGGCGATGCGCAGATTGGCATCAAACGGGCCCTGATCGTCGGTGAAACCAACCAGCATGACCTCGCCAGCGGGCTGATCTTCAAGATAGTCGATCAAACGGTCCAGAACCACGCGGGATTGTGGTGTCAGACGGTTGGAACCGGTGAAGAAACGGAATGTCGATGACAGACGGTCATAGTTCACCATCTGATCCACAAATGTATCCGCGAATGAGGCCTCGTAATCATCCAGATTGGCGTTCTGCAGGTTTTGGGCACGCAGCGAATCCACCTCTTGAGCAGCAGCACTAACGCCAAGATCGATAAAGCCCGATTTCGCAACAGCGGCTGTTGCCTCACCCGATTTAGCCCATGTCAGGAAATCGCGTACCTCGTCGGTGGTTGTATCGCCGCGGGTGTAGAAATAAAGCGGGCGCTGCAGGACATATTCGCCGGTTTTCGCGGCAAACTCATCAGGTTCGGTGGCGATCCCGCATTCGTTTGTAAGGCTCATCGCCTGCGCACCGCGGCGGAAGGCGATCGATACGTATCCGATCGCATTTTCATCAGCATTCACACGGGCGGCCATATCAACACTGCCTTCGGCCTCAACCACATTGATCGGCTGACCGGGCGTGTCTTGCAGGATGCGCTCTTCAAAAACGCCGCGGGTACCGGATCCACGGGCCAAATGCACCGCGTTGATCGGGGCGTCGTTGCCGCCCAACTCGGACCAGTTCGAAATCGCACCCGAATAGATACCTGCCAGCTGCTCAAGCGTGATGGCCTGTATCGGGTTGGAAGGGTTTGAGATCACGATGATACTATCGGTCGCAAGAATATGTTCGTTTTCGGTGCTGACCATGCTGCCCGCGCCATATTCGCGCAGCAAACGGGCTTCATCCACGGTAATCCGGCGTGATGACACACCAATCTCGGCCGATTTGCCCAGCAGGTTCATAAAGGCGTCGGACGAAACCGATGCGCGGATCCGATAGGACTCAATCAGATCTCCGAAACCGAAATTGTCGATGAACTGCGTGCTTGTCTCAAAGGAACCAACTGTCTCTGTCAGGACCGGCTCAGCCTCCAGCGACGTCGCGTAGCTGGCCAACAAGACGGGCAACAGACCATCGGCAATGGCGTCAGAGCCCGAGAATGTAATCTCTTGGTCAAGAACCTCAGTATCCGGGCAACCGCCGCCGACGCATTCA
Organism: Yoonia sp. BS5-3; assembly: GCF_038069655.2. Taxonomy (NCBI): domain Bacteria; kingdom Pseudomonadati; phylum Pseudomonadota; class Alphaproteobacteria; order Rhodobacterales; family Paracoccaceae; genus Yoonia; species Yoonia phaeophyticola. Next base: position 3,138,130 of record NZ_CP150951.2, on the reverse strand, counting down.
ACTCGGTCGCCCGAGACGCGCACAGACCCAAGCGGTGAGCTGATCACGTAAATGTTATCCTGATACTCGATCAGCTCGCCGGTCAGATCGATTGATCCATCGGGCGATTTAAGATTGACCTCTTGTGCGGCAGCAACGCTTGCGCAGCACATCGCCGTGCCAAGCAGGGCGGCCTTTATATTCAGGTGTTTCATGTCCATTTTCACCATTCCTTGATATTATTTCGAAGCATTTGTGCATTGCGGGGCGCCGCATTTTGGGGCTGTGCGACTGGAACCAGTACCGGCCTTAACCGGGTCCGTGCCGGGGCGAAAAGCCATGATAAGATACGGGTCAAAAACAATTTTTCCTCCCAAAGACAGATCACTAGCGGGGGCATTGGCTATCTTAACCATTCCCGCTGGGGGCGACATAGACAAACGGTGGCTGGCAAACCGGCACGCGCTGCTCGGATTGATCAACGTCGGAATAGATATTCTTTGACTGATCAGCTGAATCGTATTGGAACGTGCTGGACCCTCCCCAGCTCATGTCAAAAAGGCTCCCAACGCGGTTGCCCTCAGCCAGCACAGGCACAGGGGCACTGCCGCTGGCCAAAAGTTCTTCGGCCAGGCTGCGCGCATCAGTGGCCGCGCTTAGGCCGGTCGTTTCCTCAAAAACAAACATGAAGAATATGATGTTCTCAAACATCGGAAATTTCTCGGCATATTGCCCTTGTTCATCGGGAATAAAGGTCGTTGCCGGATATTGTTCATTGTTCATCTGCGTGATGATCGCTGTCCAACCGCCGGTACTTTGGCCAGACGCGGTTTGATCCGAATCAAAGCACACCATGCGCATCACGGACCGATCATTTGACTGCGCGGCACTGGCGACGGGCAAAGCCATCAAACCGACCAGTAGCAAAAACCGCAGAACCTGCACCATTGGGCAAAACCTAAATATCATCTCCAACACCACCTTACCTTTTCCCTGAGCAGACGCGTTATTTTCATGCGGAGTATCAACGCCTGGCGACAAAGACTGGTATTGATGCCTGTATGAGAACAATTACTAACTTAAATGGCAAAAACCGCACAAAGTTGCGACAAAAGTTGGGCATGACGCTTGGTAAACGTGCACGAACAATGCGCAACTCGCTCTACCAATAGTAACGCACCTTCCTCGTTCCGCGACCCACTCACTCAAAACTATGACTGGATTGATAATACAATTCAACCGGCTGAACAGCGGCAGGCCGCCGCGCCAGAGATATCCATGTTGTCACACAGCCCCCCCAAATTGCGCTGATACATACGGCATATGTACGCGTTCTGTACGTATTATTTCATCGCCCTAGGGGCCTTTTCTTGCCGCAGATGCCCCAGCCCCCTTGCAGCAGCCCCACCGCTTGCTTATGTCTGGTCTGTCCCTCGGGACTATGAACATAAACGCGCTCGTAATAAGCGGATCGGACCCGGGGGCGGTACCCGGCGGCTCCACCAAACATCCTTCATTTGGGGATCATGGGGCCGAAATAGGATCGACGAACGTCTAAAGGGGTTTGCTTTGTTTCGGTGAGATACCACCGTTATCGGTTCAATTAAGCTAGTTGCAAATGACAACAGAGCTCCAGTTGCCCTCGCTGCTTAAGCAGTGCGGAATACTGAAATCTAACTCCTAGGGTTTAGCGACCTTAGGCGGGGTTCGCAGGTACCTGGCAACAGAAACCTGCATTAACATCCCCCCGCAAACCACTGAATAGAATTGCATATATGCGATGTGGTCGCGCTGTCATTCTTGTGACTTGAAATGTGCGTGCCTTCCCGTGCACCATCCACGCCATGCGCGTTTGCTCGTTTCTTGTCGCCAGTTTCCTGGCCTCGGCCCCCTTGGCTGCACAGGCCTGTGGGACGGCATTGGTTCTGACCATCGATGTCTCGAACTCAATCGACACTGCCGAATATCGGCTGCAAACAGACGGGCTGGCGGACGCCTTGCAAGACCCTGAAATCGTTGAGGTTATGGTCCAGGGTGAAGCAACACTGGCCGTTGTTCAGTGGTCGGGCGTTGATAAGCAAAGCCTTTCAATCCCATGGACCCAAATCCGTACGACACTTGATGCGGCACGGCTGTCAAGGCAGGCCCGCCAGATGCAGCGCGCCTTTGTGCTATCGGATACCGCCCCGGCCGAGGCGATCTATTTCTCGCTCAGCCTATTTGACGCGGTTGCGCATTGTAACCGGCATGTCATTGATATCTCGGGCGATGGCACTCCAAATGCAGGCGCCGATACGCGGGCTGCCCGGAACGCTGCCCAGCGTGCGGGTGTGACGATCAATGGAATCGCCATTGAATCCATGGGGTTGGCCATCACAAATTTCTACCGCGGCGCTGTGATCACCCGCGATGGCTTTGTCATGACCGCCCGTACCCACCGCGAATATCCCGAGACGATCCGCGCGAAAATTCTGCGTGAGCTGAGCCGCATTTTCGGTTAGGCCTGCGGCAAAACCAAAGGCCGCATTCATGACATCTGAACTTATCCAAGTCTTCGGCCGTATCGGCCTGCTGTCCTTCGGTGGACCTGCGGCGCAGATCGCATTGATGCATAAGGAACTGGTTGAGACCCGCAATTGGCTGACCGAGGCACAGTTCCTGCGCGCCCTATCCTTTTGCATGCTGCTGCCAGGCCCCGAGGCTATGCAATTGGCCACCTATGCTGGATGGCAACGGGCGGGGATACTGGGCGGTGTGATCGGGGGCGGGCTATTCGTGCTGCCTGGCGCGATTGTGATGACGCTGCTTGCCTTGGCCTACGGGCAATTTGGCAATCTGCCCATTGCGCAGGCCCTGTTTTTAGGCGTCAAAGCCACTGTGGTTGTGATCGTGATTGAAGCCATGATCAAGATCAGCAAACGCGCTTTGAAAACCCAGGGCCACAGGTTCATCGCACTTGTGGCTTTCGTCGCGCTTTTTGCCTTCGCCCTGCCCTTTCCTTTGGTGATCGCAGTCGCCGCGTTGATTGGCGCGGCAACCAGCACTGCAGGCAAGGCCAATCAATCGCACACGCCATGGCCGCTGCGCGCGACATGTCTGACACTGCTTATTGGGCTGGCGCTTTGGGTAGCCCCAATCGCCCTGATCGTCAGCAGCCCCTTTCTGCTTGATATCGCGCAGTTTTTCTCCACGCTGGCCGTCGTGACATTTGGTGGGGCCTACGCAGTGCTCGCCTATATGACCCAAGAGGTTGTGATCGCGCATGGATGGCTCAGCACACCGCAGATGATGGATGCGCTTGGGTTGGCCGAAACAACACCGGGACCGTTGATCTTGATCACCCAATTTGTGGCAATGATCGCCGGAATGGCGCAGGGCGGGGTCGCGATGGCGCTGGCAGCCGGAGTTTTGACACTTTGGGTCACCTTTATCCCTTGTTTTATATGGATTTTCGCCGGGGCCCCGCTGATCGAAAGGCTAGACGGACAGCCCAGATTAACAGATGCACTCAGCGCCATCACCGCCGCCGTTGTCGGGGTCATCGCGAACCTGTCGCTGTGGTTCGCGATGCATTTGTTCTTTGCAGAGGTCCCGACCTTCGCATTTGGGCCGTTTTATCTGCATTGGCCGGCGCTGACATCGATCCAACCTGCAGCGATCGGGCTGGCGCTTATTGCGGGGGTCATGCTGCTCTGGCGCCGCTGGCCATTGCCGCTTGTGCTGCTGATGACAGCGCTGCTCAGCCTGATCCTGACCTTTCGTCAATGATGGGGCAAACTGGCCCCTTTTCACCGGCCCCGAATCCCCTATGCTAGATCCTGCAATGATGGGGGTTTTTGACTGTGACCGGCACGATTGACTACGGCAACCTAATGCATCAGGCCATGCGCGGCTTGATCCAGAAAGTGTTGACACGCGTCCGCGAGGATGGGCTGCCCGGCGAGCATCATTTCTTCATCACCTTCGATACAATGCACCCGGATGTTGAGATCGCCGATTGGCTGTCTGACCGGTATCCGGGCGAAATGACCGTTGTGATCCAGCATTGGTTTGCTGATCTGGATGTAACCGAAGAAGGCTTCACCATCACGTTGAACTTTGGTGACAGCCCTGAGACATTGTATATCCCTTACGACGCGATCAAAACTTTCGTTGATCCATCCGTCGAATTTGGTCTGCGCTTTGAGACGCAGGATGATGACGACGATGACCAAGATGCTGATGAGGCACCGATGGACGAAATGGTCGAACCTGAGGATGAGGGCGACGATGCGCCGCAAGAGGCCGAAGTCGTCAGCCTGGATCAGTTCCGCAAATAGCCCGGCATCTGACCAATTGCCAAGAAGTTGGTGATTGGATATCTGTGCCCTGACATTTTCAAAAGGGCTCTCAGATATGACCGCGACACGCACAGAAACCGATAGTTTTGGCCCACTTGAGGTCCCTGCAGATCGTTACTGGGGCGCCCAAACACAGCGGTCCATCATGAACTTCCCAATCGGTTGGGAAAAGCAGCCCGTCGCAATCGTCCGCGGGCTTGGCGTGATCAAGCAGGCCTGCGCGATGGCCAATAAAGAACGCGGCAAGCTGGATGGCAAACTGGCTGACGCCATGATCGAAGCCGCCGCAGAGGTTGTGGCAGGTAAGCTGGATGATCATTTTCCGCTGGTTGTCTGGCAGACCGGTTCGGGCACGCAATCGAACATGAACGCAAATGAAGTGATCTCAAACCGGGCAATTGAATTGCTGGGCGGTACAATCGGATCGAAAGATCCGGTTCACCCCAATGATCATTGCAATATGGGGCAATCGTCAAACGACACTTTCCCAACTGCGATGCATATCGCTGTGGCCACAACGGCCCATGACGTTTTGCTGCCCGGGCTGGCCAGGCTGCATGCCGCGCTTGAGGTCAAGCAACAGGAATTCGCCAAGATCATCAAGATCGGCCGCACCCATACGATGGACGCGACGCCGCTGACTTTGGGTCAGGAATTCTCGGGCTATGTGCATCAGGTTGCGATGGGTATTCGCCGGATCAAGGCCGCCCTGCCCGCCATTTATGAACTGGCCCAAGGGGGCACAGCCGTTGGCACCGGTCTGAACACACCCAAAGGCTGGGGTGAAACGGTTGCCAAAAACATGGCCGAAATCACTGGTCTGCCTTTCGTGACCGCACCAAACAAATTTGAAGCTTTGGCCGGGCATGACGCATTGGTTGAAATGTCAGGCGCGCTGAAAACGGTCGCCGCTTCGCTTTATAAGATCGCAGCGGATATTCGCATGCTCGGCTCTGGCCCGCGCTGCGGGTTGGGCGAGCTGATGCTACCCGAGAATGAGCCGGGCTCTTCCATCATGCCCGGCAAGGTGAACCCGACCCAGGTTGAAGCGATCACCCAGGTCTGCGCCCATGTGATGGGCAATGACGCCGCCGTTGGTTTTGCCGGCAGCCAGGGTCATTTTGAACTGAACGTGATGAAGCCAATGATGGCCTATAATGTGCTGCAATCGATGCAATTGATCGGCGATGCGGCGGGTGCCTTTACCGATAACTGCGTTGTCGGGATCAAGGCCAATGAAGACCGGATCGAAAAGCTGATGCGGGAATCGTTGATGCTGGTTACCGCACTTGCCCCGACCATCGGCTATGATAACGCGACGACCGTCGCCAAAACGGCCCATAAGAATGGCACGACACTAAAAGAAGAGGCGATCAATCTGGGTTTCGTGGATGAAGCCACATTTGATCAGGTCGTACGTCCCGAAGATATGATCGGGCCCAAGTGAAGCCGGTCAATCTGAATAAGGTGCGCAAGGCCAAAAACCGCGCCGATGCCAAAGCCAAAGCGGATCAGAATGCGATCCGCTTTGGGCGCACGAAGGCGGAACGTGTTTTGGATGCCGCCAAGGTCAAACAGGCCAATGACCGTCTGTCCGCAATGAAATTCGAAGATGAGTAAGCGCGCGCATCGCCGCCCCGTCAAAAGATCCCTCACCTTACGCGGTCATCGTACCAGCGTATCACTTGAAGACATCTTCTGGGACACATTTCGGCAGATTGCCGAAACGGATGGCAAAACGATCAACGGGCTTGCTGCAGAAATAGACGAAGGCCGCGGAGATATCGGTCTCGCATCGGCCATCAGGGTCTACGTATTTGAAAGGGTGCTGAGTCGCGCTCAGTCTTTTGAATAAAGCGCACCACGCAAGCTGGAAATACGCTCACGATCTTGCTTTTCATAATCATTCAGTTTGGCAGGCTTAACCGGCTTGGCGGCTGCCGTGCGCGCGGATTTATTGAACAGCTTGGCGACTTCATGTCCGGCCAGTTGCTTTTTCGGTGCAACCTTCGTGCCTTCATCCTGGCTCTTACGTCCCAAAAGCCCGGCAAGCCCGCTCTTCTTTGATCCTGGTAGAGAAATTGTCATGTCGCCCCCACATGCGTCGTTTCACAGATAAACTAACTATGGATTGTTTGTGGCACAAAGGTGGCGCTGTCGCAAACCCGACCTTACTGTCGCTGCCCGAATATCGGCGGGAATCCCCTATTTTTGGGGTTAACGGGTTGAAATCCGCCAACGCCGCCCATTTTCCCGCCATATTTGAAACAGTTTAGGTTTCTAAAATTGCGCCAAAGGCAGATTTTCTACCCAATTAGACACCTCAAGAATTCGCCCGTGGGGCGATTCGTACCCAGATACCGTCGCGTGCACGCACTGTAAGGTGGGCGACCGGAATTGGCGCTGCACAATTTTCGATTGAAAATCGGTAATCCCGCAGCAGCGAGGCCAGCAAAACCACTCCTTCAATCATCGCAAAACCCGCCCCCGTGCAAACACGCGGGCCGCTGGAAAAGGGCATATAGGCATCGCGGGCGGCGGCTTGGCCTGCTTCGGTTTGCCAGCGTGCGGGATCAAAAGCATCGGGGTTGTCCCACATCCGCTCATGGCGATGTATGTGCCAAGGTGACAGAACAACCTGCGCGCCCCGTTTGATCGCACGTTTGCGAAAATGCTCGGGCTTAGTTGTTTCGCGCACCATCATCGGGACCGGCGGGTAGAGCCGCAGCGCCTCGCGAAATACATCGCGGGTTTGCACCAGCGCCGAAAGTTGGGAAAAATCGCCCGTGAATTGCTGGGCCTCTGCGGCCAACCGATCCTGCCACGCGGGATAACGCGCTAACAGGTATAGGGCCCAAGCTAAAGCCGATGCGCTTGTTTCATGCCCCGCCAGGAAAAAGATCGCGACCTGATCGACCATTTCATCACTGTCAAAGCGCTGTCCGGTTTCAGGATCTTGCGTTGTCATGATCTTGGTGGCCAGATCATCAGGGGCTGTGCCCGCTGCGATCAACGCAAGACGCTGCTGGGTCATATCTGTGATCAACGCCCGGATCGCGCGCGCGGTTCGCGTTGTATCCCGCCCAAAAAAACGCGGCATCCAACGCGGACCAGGTACAAAGGCCGCAAGGTTCAAGATCGGTTGACTGCGTTGATAGTCCCGAAAGGCGGTAAATACCTTTTGCGCGGTGTCATCTTCAATCGGGATGGAAAACAACGTGCGAAAGATAACATCAGCCGCCGCATGGCTGGTGATCGCCTCTATCTCTTGCGCGGTGCCGTCGGCCTTGCTCTGCAAACGGGCAGCGGCGGCGCGGCCTGCAGCAACAATGCCTGGAAACGTATCGCGCAGGCGCCCGCCCTCAAAAGCCGGGTCAATGATCCGGCGTTGTCGTTTCCATTGGGCGCCATTGGTCAAAAAGACGCTATCACCCAGCAAGGGGCGCAGCCCTGCCCCGATCCGTTCGGATTTGGGAAAATCATCTGGGCGGTCCTTCAGCACCGTTTTGGTCAATTGCGGATCATTGATCAGATAGCTGCGAAAGAAGGGCGTGCGAAACTCGGCCATCCAAGCGCGGTAGAGCTTGGCCGGTTGGGCCGACAGGATATCGCGCCGAAATAGCCGCATATACCGCCACAAGGATACTTTCTCCGGCCGCACCGGTGGCTTGGGCGGTAGATCACTCATCTGGGCAGAATAGAGGTGTATTTTGACACCGCAATATCGATACGCGATTTCGACGGCGAACGGCCCCGATAGCGATCCGCCAGTGATAGCGGGCCAGCGGTGATCTGAAAATAATCATAGTCCTTGGGCTGATCAAAGGCGCAAAGATATTGGAAATGCAGCCGAAAAAAACGCCAGCGCAGTTCTTTCCAGCGGTTTGGTGTCAGGCTTTGGGTGAAAGCGGCTGAAATCACCAGCGGCCACTGTTTGCCCGGCGGCGTCACGCCCGTGACAGCGACCGGATCGCACAGCGCAAAACAGCAGCCATCCCCCGGTGCGGTCACATCCACCCAGGTCAGCGCGTCACTGGTTGCCAAAAACGCCAGATCACCGCGTAGACGACGCGCCTTGGGCAGGAAGGACACCATTGGCACCACCTGCCCGAGCGACAAAAATGATAGCTTAGGCCCATCGCTGCGGACACGGCCCGCGCGGATCAGATCGGCAATGATCGAAATCGCCAGATGCGCCCCCGACGAATGGCCAACGATCAACACCTCATCGACATCGCTTTGCAACGCGGCGGCAATCTGATCGCCGAATACTGTCATCCGCGCCTCAAGCGCGTCGGGGTTTGCCCCCCATTTCTGCGCTGAAAACGCATAATCATGCATCAGGTAGTACGCGAACAGCTTGTTATCCTTGGATTTGAACCAACGCAGCAGCGTAAAGATCACTCCGCCAAAGATCGCGTATTTTAATAGCATGGCGATGCTGCCAAGAGCTGAGGCGAACATGCCTTCAGTCAGCCCGGTCAAAGACAAAAGCCACAAAAGCGCATCTTCAAGCAGACTGCCCAAAAACCAGCCAAGCCAAAGTGCTACAATCAATTGCAGCAGCAGCATCCCCACAGGGTAAAGGGCCGCAATCACCGGCCCTTTGCGCATCATCATCAATCGGCGCAGCGTCCCCGTCTTTGCGTAAATCCAGGTTGTCTTGGCAAGCTGCCAATAGGTCGCCGGAATGGATTGGGCCATGCTGTCGCGCACAATATCCGACCAGACCAAAACATCGACACGGGCGGTAACGCGGGCGCCCTCAATCTGGGCATTCACTGCCCAGTGAAAAGTATCGTCACTGGGCTGGGCTTGCACAGCGATCTCGTAACCGCTGATTTTGGCCTGTGCTGCTGCCTCGCTGCGATAAAGCTCGCGGTAGCGGCGCGGATGGATCGGATCATAACCGGGGATGTGAAACACCCGGCGTTTTCTGACCTGTTTGATATCGCTCTGCATCGGCGCCCCTCAGCTGATGGGCGCATCTTTACAGGTTCTTGCAATGAAATGAAGCGATTAAGCGTTAGCCAAATGTTGCAAGGGATGGGAACTGCTCAAGCAGCCAATAGCTAAAGGCAGCAAACTGGCCGGTCAGCATCATCAGGCCGACGGTCCATAGCAGCAGGCCGGATATCCGCTCAATCCGTTCCATATGCCGTTTCATCCAGGCCATCACCCCGCGAAGACGCGGGAAAAACGCGGCCACAAGCAAGAAAGGAATACCAAGCCCCAAAGCATAGAATGCCAGCAGAACAGTCCCACGCGTGACGCTTGCCTCAGAGGCCGCAAGGCTAAGGATGGCCGCAAGAATTGGTCCCAGGCAAGGTGTCCAGCCAAAGGCGAAGGCGAGCCCCAAAAGATACGCGCCAAAGGCCGATCCGCCCCGGTCCCCCGCATCAGCACGCATTTCGCGGTCCAGAAAACCGATGCGGAATACGCCAACGAAATGCGCCCCAAGGATCATGATCACGGCGCCGGCACCGATGACAAACCATTCCTGCACTTGCAGCAACATCCGCCCCATGGCCGAAAACGCGATACCAAGCAGCAAAAACACGGTCGATAGGCCAAGGACAAAGAAAAGCGCTGAGATCAGCACGCGGCGGCGCGCGGCAGCGGCTTGTTCCATTTCGCTGACCGAAACGCCGCCCATATAGGCCAGATAGGGCGGTACAACCGGCAAAACACAGGGACTGAGAAACGAAAAGATACCAGCCAAGATTGCCACCAACATGGCGGGCAATAGCGCTGCGTCAAAAATGATTCCCGTATCAAGCATTCGGCTCTCCTTGACCCTTACCTACGGCACGAATCTAAAGACGTCACTGACGTTCTAGTCACAAGTCAGTGGACAAGTTGAAACATGCATCCTAACTGAGCGGTCATGACCAAAACACATCACCTTGATGCCAAGGGGCTGCTATGCCCCCTGCCCGTCCTAAAGGCCCGCAAACGGCTACGGTCTTTGGCGCCCGGCGATGTTCTAGAAGTCGAAGCAGACGATCCCGCCGCGATCATCGACATACCGCATTTTTGTAGCGAAGCCGGGCATGATCTAGTTAGTACCGAGGATCGCGGCGCAGTGCAGGTTTACATGATCCGCAAGGGCTGATTTTCTCCCGGATCAGGAACAGCGACGATCACCCTCAAAAACGTTGATTTTGAAGATATGAAACTGCGCAAAGCTCGACTCTCGGATGCATCTAGCATTGCGGCAATCTCAATTGAGGTGTGGCTGGGCACATATATCAAGAAGGGTGTAAACGCATTTTTTGCAGATTACGCCTTACAAACCTTCACGGATCAAAAGATGCAAAATCTGATGACATCGCCGACGGAGCACTTCACCGTATCAGAAAATGAGCAAGGGATCGACGGTTTCGTTCGTGTATCAGTGGGCAGCAAAGCCCCGGTCCCTGACTGCGATAGCTATGAGATTTCCACGCTTTATGTGCAACCCCGCCATCATGGCAAAGGGATCGGCAAACGTCTGCTGAATGCAGCGACGACATGTGCAAGGCAGCGGGGCGCGCGCTCCATCTGGCTCGCGACAAATGCCGAGAATGACTTGGCGATTGCATTTTATTTGGCCCAAGGGTTCAGCCAGGTTGGCGAGACACAGTTTCGCATCGATGACCAGGCCTATCTGAACAACGTCTATCGGTTGAATTTCGACTGACCACAGATGCCAGCGCCGACCAAGCTGCTATTTCACGGGCAGTTTGCCCAAAAATAACGCCCAGCTCTGCCATTTTCCGCCAGCTTCCGCCGCGCGCCCGGCCCCGCTCTGGACCATTGCCCAGCATCCGGTGAGCCTGCTGCCTATCAATCCAAATGAAAGGAGCCCGCGTGATGCTGTCTCAAAACCTTCCCAAATCACTTGTTCTTTCCGGCGTGATCAGCGCAATGGCCGGTATGGCCACCGCTGAAGCCGATTATCTGAATTCCGGCGCAGTGTTGCCGACCAATTTGCCGTTTTCCGAAGTCGTCGTTGCAGGCGATACGGTATATCTGTCTGGTCAGATCGGCAATGTGCCCGGCACATTGGAATTGGCCGAGGGCGGCGTGACAGGCGAATCCCGCCAGGTGATGGAGAACATCAAGACATCGCTTGAAGCGCATGGGTATAGCCTTGAAAACCTCGTCAAATGCACCGTTATGCTGGACAACATCTCTGAGTGGGGGGATTTCAACACGGTCTATGCGGAATATTTCGCACCGGGCCGCTTCCCGGCCCGCGCCGCCTTTGGTGCAGATGGCCTGGCCCTGGGGGCCGCGGTTGAGGTCGATTGCATCGGCGTCAAATAGGTGTGCTGAAACGCCAGACACCAAAATGAAAAGCCGCCCCACTGACTGGGGCGGCTTTTATTCTTGGATCAGCCTGCGCTAGCGGCCAAGGGACCACCAGCCTTTGCGCTTTGGCTTGGCCGGTTCGGCCTCGGGTTCCGGCGTGGCCGCAACAGGCTCTGGCGCCGGTTCCGGGGCGGGCGCGGGTTCTTCAGCTATCGGTGTCGGTGCCTCAGCTGCCGGTGTTGCAGGTTCCGGCGTTGCAGGTGGCTCTTCGGCAACCTCTTCCACCTTTTTGGGCTTGGCACGGCTACGGCGCTTTGGCTTTTCCTCTTCGCTTGGCTTCTCAGCCTCTACAGCGTCAGGTTTTTCAGCTTCAGCCGCCTCCGCTGCAGGCTCTGCCTTTTTCCGGCGGGTGCGCTTTTTCGGTGCTGGCTTTTCCTCAGTCGCCTCTTCAGGCGTTTCAGCGTCCGGCGCCGCTTCCGCTTCAGCCTCAGCTGCGGGTTCATCCGCCTTTTTACGCCGTGTGCGCTTGCGCTTTGGCTTTTCCTCTGGCGTCTCTTCGGTCTGCACGGCATCCGGCGTTGCAGCTTCTGCCTCTACCTCTTTGACCTGCGCATCGGCATCAGGCGTTTCGGCCGCGTTATCCGCATTTTCAGCCTGCTGGTTTTCACCACCATTGCTACCACCCCGGCGGCGACGACGACGACGGCGCTTACGCTTGGGCCGATCCTCTTCGCCGGTTTCTTCATCCGGGGTCTCATCAACAATGACGTCATCAGCATCATCCATGATCACCGCAGAGGTCACGACAGGCGCCGCATCCGGCACGATACGCGTGGCGGTTTTGAATTTCTCAATCGCATAATCAGGCGAAACCAGCGTCGGATCACATTCAATCCGAACCGACATGCCATAACGGGCCTCGATATCCGCGATATGTTCGCGTTTGCCGTTCATCAGGAAGTTGGCAATCGAAATCGGTGCTTTGATCAGCACCTCCTTGGAGCGGCCACGCACACCTTCTTCCTCAAGGCTACGCAGGATGGACAGGGCAACGTTGTCGTCAGACCGCAACAGACCCGTGCCGTGACAATGCGAACACATCTGCGTTGTGGCTTCCAACATGCCAGGGCGCAGACGCTGACGGGACATTTCCATCAGGCCAAAGCCGGAAATCCGGCCCACCTGAATGCGGGCACGATCCGTTTTCAGCTTCTCCTTGAAACGCTTCTCAACGGCGGCGTTGTTCTTGCGTTCGTCCATATCAATGAAGTCGATCACGATCAGACCGGCCAAATCGCGCAGGCGCAATTGGCGGGCCACTTCATCAGCGGCTTCCAGGTTGGTCTTGGTTGCGGTCTGCTCAATCGAGCCTTCTTTGGTTGCCCGGCCAGAGTTCACATCGATGGCGACAAGCGCCTCGGTGATGCCGATCACGATATAGCCGCCCGATGGCAGTTGGACCGTGGGGTTGAACATACCGTTCAGATAGCCCTCAACCTGATAGCGGGCGTAAAGTGGCAATTGCTCGGTGTAGAATTTCACGTTTTTGGCGTGGGACGGCATGATCATTTTCATGAAGTCCTTGGCGGTGCGATACCCCGCCTCGCCTGCGACGATCACCTCATCGATCTCTTTGGAATAAAGATCGCGGATCGACCGTTTGATCAGATCGCCTTCTTCATAAATCTTAGCCGGGGCAATGGATTTTAGCGTCAGCTCGCGGATTTGTTCCCACATACGCTGCAAGTATTCGTAATCGCGCTTGATCTCGGCCTTGGTCCGTTGCGATCCGGCGGTACGGATAATCAGCCCGGCGCCATCCGGCACTGTCATGCCGCTGGCGATCTCTTTGAGCTTTTTGCGATCCGCCGCATTTGTGATCTTGCGGCTGATGCCGCCACCACGGGCGGTGTTGGGCATCAAGACGCAATAGCGGCCCGCCAGTGAAAGATATGTTGTCAGGGCGGCGCCCTTATTGCCGCGCTCTTCTTTAACCACCTGGATTAGAAGAATCTGGCGGACTTTGATAACCTCTTGGATCTTATAGCGTTTCGGGCGCGGCTTCCGCACCGGGCGCACTTCGTCGGTGTCGTCTTCTTCAGCGACACTTTCAATGCTCTCATCCTTGGCGCCTGCATCAACGCTTGGCTGATCATCGCCTTCATCGGTATCTTCATCGCCTGCAGGGGTCTCAACCGGTGTTTCAGCGACCAGTTCCATGGGCGAGCTGCCTTCGTCTGGATCATCCAGATCGATGGTTTCCATCCCGCTGATATCAGTGCTGCTGTCATCGGGCGCTGTGTCAACCTCGGCCGTTACAACGGCGTCTTCGCCCTCAGCCTCGGCGGCTTTGGCCCTGCTGCGCCGGCGGCGTTTGGGCTTGGGTTTTTCTTCTTCCTCGTCCTGCGCTTTCAGACTTTCGGCATAGGCCTTTTCTTCGGCGATCAGCGCTTCGCGGTCCGCCACAGGGATTTGGTAGTAGTCAGGATGTATTTCCGAGAAGGCAAGGAACCCATGGCGATTGCCGCCATAATCCACAAACGCGGCCTGCAGCGATGGTTCAACCCGTGTAACCTTGGCCAGATAGATATTCCCAGCAAGCTGACGCTTGAACTGGCTTTCAAAATCAAATTCCTCGACTTTGTTCCCGTCGACCACAACAACGCGGGTTTCTTCCGCGTGTGTGGCATCGATTAGCATTTTCTTTGGCATTTTTTCCATTCGCATATAACCGCGGGGGCGCCCCAGGGGGCGCGGATATCCGTGTTACATGTCTGATTAAGGCGATCTGCGCGCGGGCAAAGTCCGGGCCCCTCAGGGCCGCTGCATCTTTGCCTCTCATCTGTGCGCGTTGCATCGCGTTTCTTCTCCGACCCCGGATCAGGTCCGGGGCCCGTTCAAGGCCCGGTCTGCGCAACACACGCGCAGCCAAGGGCGTTCTACTGGCCTTTCGGCCAAATCAGCTGTTCCTGCGCGCCGGGCATGTGGCCCCTATCGGCGGGAACAGAGAATCTCTGTCTGGGATAATCATGCACCGGGGGCACAAGTTATCCACATTCCATACATAAGGTAGGACAGGCCGGTATTACAATGGCAATTTCGCCCTACCACCCGGGTGGCCTGTTTCGGACACCCGGGCATCTCGCGCCTCGCATGCGAAGGTTAAGTTTTGGTTAATGTTGTCCATCAATGGCGAAGCGGACTAGGATGCGCGCATGAAACGCTTGTTTAAGAGGCTGGTAATCGGGGCCCTGCTGTTGATCGCGGCGCTTTGGGCCGGGAATACATCCCGCCTTGTATCTGGTCTGGATCAGCATCAAACGCGCCTGATTGCTCATCGCGGCGTTCATCAAATCTACGTGGGTACAGATCGATCAATCGATGCCTGCCATGCGGCACCTGTCGCCCCAATGACACATCGCTTCGTCGAAAACACCTTGTCCTCTATGCAAGAGGCATTCCGGCTTGGGGCCGATGTAGTCGAACTTGATATCCATCTGACGCCTGACAATGTCTTTGCGGTCTTTCACGATTGGACGCTTGATTGCCGGACAAATGGCAGCGGCGTGACAAACAGCCATCTTTTCGCGGATCTGCAAACACTTGATCTGGGCTACCGGATTGATGACGGCACCCAAACCTACCCGTTGCGCGGAACAGGGATTGAGCAAATGCCATCGCTCTCGCAGGTTTTTGCCGCCGAAATGGAGGGTCAGTTTCTTATCAACTTCAAAAGCCGTCGAACCGAGGAAGGT
This sequence comes from Yoonia sp. BS5-3, assembly GCF_038069655.2. NCBI lineage: Bacteria > Pseudomonadati > Pseudomonadota > Alphaproteobacteria > Rhodobacterales > Paracoccaceae > Yoonia > Yoonia phaeophyticola. The sequence goes on along the minus strand of NZ_CP150951.2, from coordinate 3,122,760 downwards.
ATCGCACTGACCAATATGCTGGCGGATACTAGGGTAAACACACAAGTTTTCGGCGTTTATGGCGGGCAGCCGCCAACCCGTGCGGCAACCGGCGCCCTGCCTGGTCTGCGGGGCTTTGACAGGGCGTCGATCAAAACGTGCCTCACGCGCTATCTGGCCTTAGGGTGGAGCGGCCATGTCCCGCAAGATTGCCAAAACACGATTCTCTTGATCCCGCAGAATTACGCGCCGCTGCTGTGGGGCTGGCCGCACCGGTTTACGCAGCGGATGAAGGCGGCAGGCACGACTGTCATTCTGGCCGGTCCCTATGATGGATCCGGCTTTTCAAGCGGGATCGATGATGCCGATACGTTCGCCAAAGTACCCGCGGATTTTGACGGGTATTTGTGGACAAACCGGATTGAGGTGATCGGCCCATTATTGGCAAACCAAGACAATTGAATGTCGAGTGGTAAAACAAGGCGGCAGACCGCCTTGTTGAAAACCGGTAAGGCCCGGTTACAGATAATCCGACCGCTGCAACCCGTATTTCGCCATCTTTTCGTTCAGCGTCCGGCGCGGCAGGCACAGCTCTTCCATCACAGACACGATTGAGCCCTTATGGCGGCGCATCGTGTTATCGATCAACATCCGCTCAAACGCCTCAACGAATTCTTTCAGCGGCTTGCCTTCGGTGGTCATTGCAGGCTTGGTCTCTTCCTCGTCGGTATCGGCCATCAGCAATGAAGCGATCGAGCCTGTACCACGCCGGTTCTGCAACACGGCGCGTTCGGCCACATTGATCAGCTGACGCACATTACCCGCCCAGGGGGCTTGCAATAGCTGGGCTGCTTCCTGGGCGCTGACCTCTGGCGCGTCGCAACCGTATTCATCGGCGAATTGCTCGCTCAGACGGGTGAAAAGCATCAGAATATCTTCGCCGCGTTGGCGCAGCGGCGGGACCGTGATGCGCAGGGCGGCCAGGCGATAAAACAGATCGGGGCGCAACACGCTTTCGCAGGTCTTGTCCTGCTCTTGCAGGTTACAGATCGCGATAATCCGGGTTTCCGCTGGCGTGCCTTGATCGTTAATCGCTGTCAGCAGACGCGATTGGAGCGAGTGGCTCAGGGCTTCGATATCCTCCAGCACCAAGGTACCGCCACGGGCCTCTTCCATGGCCGGGATCGGATCATCATCCTTGGCCGGACCAAAGATACGGCGGCCAAGCGTTTCCTCATCATAGGCCGAACAGCTGAGCAGCACGAATTTCTTGTTAGCGCGCGCGCCCACAGCATGCAGCGCATGTGCGACCAGGGTTTTGCCGGTACCAGTTTCACCCTCGACCAGCACATGCCCATCGGCTTGGCCCAGATCAAGAATATCTTCTTTCAGACGCTCCATCGGGACGGATTGCCCGATCAGCTTGCCCATCAGGGCCGTGCCATCAGACAATTCACGGCGCAGCGCACGGTTATCCAGGGTCAGACGGCGGGCCTGTGTGGCCTTTTTGGCCAGCTCGGTCATCCGGTCAGGGTTGAACGGCTTTTCAAGGAAATCAAATGCGCCAACACGCATTGCCTCAACGGCCATTGGAACATCCCCGTGCCCTGTGATCATGATCACCGGCAAAGAGCTGTCGACGCCTTTCAGCTTTTTCAGGAACTGCATCCCGTCCATGCCAGGCATCTTGATGTCGCTGACGACGATACCTGGATAGTCGTTGCCAAGGCCCTTTAGCGCATCTTCGGCGGATGCAAATGTTTCCGTGTCAAATCCCGACAGGGCCAACCACTGGCTGATCGACTGACGCATATCTTTCTCGTCATCGACAATTGCGATTTTCATAGCCTTGTTCATGGTTCTCTTCCTTACTCTGCCGCGGCGACGTCCTGCCTCATTGTGGGCAGTTGCACCTCAAAAATAGCCCCGCCATCAACCGCATTGCGTGCGGTCAGGCGCCCGCCCAAATCGTTCACGATGCCGGACGAGATAGCAAGCCCCAGACCGACCCCATCGCCGGGCGCCTTGGTCGTGTAGAACGGCTCAAACAGCTCATTGAGGTTTTCGATCCCCTCGCCATTGTCGCGGATTTGCAGACTGATCGTATCCCCTGCGGCCAGCAAAATCTCGACCGTTGGGTTATCTGCGGTTTTTGTCGCGTCCAGCGCGTTGCGCAAAAGATTGATAATCACCTGCTCAAGGCGCAGCCGATCACCTAAGATCATGACCGGATCATTGGGGATTGTGCGGATGATATTGACCGCGCGGGTTTTCAGCTGCGGCTCCATCATCGCAAGCGCTGTAGACACAGCGGCCCGTGTATCAACGGGTTCAAAGGCCTCAGCCCCTTTGCGGGCATAGGATTTCAGCTGGCGGGTGATCGCGCCCATCCGTTCAAGCAAATCATCGATACGCTGGAAAGACGATAGCGCCTCATCGGGGCGCTGGCGCTGCAACAGAAGCCGGGCACCGGCCAGATAGGTCTTCATCGCGGCCAGCGGCTGGTTCAGCTCGTGGCTCACAGCGGCGGACATCTCGCCCAGAGCGGCCAGCTTTGATGATTGGGCGATGGTCTGCTCGGCCACTTGCAAGGTCTGTTCGACCTTCTCACGTTCGGCAATTTCCCGCTGTAGCCTGCGGTTCAATGCGCGAAGCTCTGCTGACTCGCGTTGGAAGAAAACCAATCGTGACGCGGTTTTACGCGAGGTAAACCAAAAAACGATGGCCAGCAAAATGGCGAATCCCATCACCTCAAGCGCCAAGATGCCGTTCACCTGCTGACGGACCGAGGAATAGGTCGTGAAGCTGACCATTTTCCAGCCCTGATGCGGCACCCGCACTTCGCGGCGCAGCACCGCCTCGCCCTCAATATAGGCATCCGCAGGCAGGGCGGCCCAGCCTTGGGTAAAGCGGAACGCCCGTTCAATCGCAGATGGGGCGGATTCGATCTCAAGCGCTTCTTCTTCGGCCAGGCCGCGCCAGCGCGGGGCGGTCGACATGATGATGATGCCCTGACTGTCCGTGACAAAGACCGCATTTGACACACCCGTCCATCCGCGTTCCAGCCGTTCGGCATCTACGGCCACCATAATCACGCCCAGCAGTTCACCAGCCATTTCGATCTTGCGCGAATAGACAAACGCGAATCTGCCCTCTTCATCGCGATGGGTGGTGTAGACCGTCTGGTTATTGCGCTGCGCATTCACAAAATAAGGCGCATTGCGGTGATTCTCCCCCAGCACCTCACGGTCGGTCGCCGCCACTGCGCGCCCGTCCCGATCCAGCAGGGTCAGCGACGCCGCCCCTATTTCGTCCACAAAGGACAAAAGCCGGGATGTGGACATCGAATAATCACTGTTTTCGAGGGCGCTGATCAGTTCAGGATCACGGGCCAGCAATTGCGGCACAACCGAGTTGCGTTGCAAATCGCTCATCAAATTGGTGACATAGAGCGCCAACCGCACTTCTGAGCGGGCGCTGATCGTTTCGGTAAATCGCTTGGTCAGATATTGGTTGGAAACATAGATCACGATGACCGCGAAAAGGCAGATCACCAAGACCGACAGGCGCATAAACCAGCGCCCCTTTCCTCGCCGCAGCGAGTCTCTTCCAAACCCAAACATGGACCTACACTAAGTCCCTGCCCGGCCTACAGCAAGAACCCAAGTTAGGCGTTGGCAAATTGTCCGATCAGACCGCGGAACAAAGCCTGGCCATCCGTGCCGCCATGGCCTTCGTCCACGGCCCGCTCAGGATGGGGCATCAGGCCCAGAACGCGGCGGTTCTCGCTTAGAATACCTGCAATATCCGACACCGATCCGTTGGGGTTTTCGGTGTACCGGAACGCAACGCGATCTTCATCATCCAGCTGCGTCAGCATATCGGGATCAACGGTGTAATTGCCATCATGATGGGCAATTGGAAAACCAACCGTATCGCCCGCATTATACCCTTCGGTGAATGCACTGGCCGAGGTTTCGACCTTGAGCGGAATAGTCTTGCAGACAAATTTCAGACCTGCGTTGCGCATCAATGCGCCGGGCAGCAAACCCGTTTCGGTCAGGACCTGGAAACCGTTGCACACACCCAAAGCATAACCACCGCGTTCCACATGGCGGACGATATCGTTACAAATGGGCGACTGGGCCGCAATCGCGCCGCAGCGCAGATAATCGCCGAAAGAAAACCCGCCAGGGACAGCAACTAGATCAATGCCATCAGGCAGGCTGGCATCCTTGTGCCAGACCATCTGCACATCCGCGCCAGCGGCCTTCAGCGCAACCGCCATATCGCGATCACAGTTCGACCCAGGAAAAACGATAACGGCTGCGCGCATCACAGCACCTCGACCTGATAGCTTTCGATCACCGTGTTGGCGAGCAGCTTTTCACACATGTCCTTGATGGTAGCCTCAGATGTGCCCTCAGCCAGATCAAGTTCGATGACCTTACCCTGACGGACACCTTCGACACCGTCAAAGCCCAATGTGCCAAGCGCATGGCGTACGGCCTCTCCCTGCGGGTCCAAAACGCCATTTTTCAACATTACATGTACGCGGGCTTTCATGGGCGGGGTCCTTTATCAGTTAATCAGCGTCGGCTTGGCTGGCCGGTGGGTCACATTGGAAGGCATCACGCCCAAACGGCGGGCCACTTCGGTATAGGCATCGGCCAGATCGCCTAGATCACGGCGAAAGACATCCTTGTCCAGCTTCTGCCCGCTTTCGATATCCCAAAGGCGGCAGCTATCGGGGCTGATCTCATCTGCCAGGATCAGACGCTGAAAATCATTGTCCCAAACGCGGCCAATCTCAATCTTGAAATCCACCAGCTTGATGCCGACGCCAAACATAACGCCCGACATCCAGTCATTGACGCGCAAAGCAAGGCTGACAATGTCGTCAAGGTCCTGCTGGCTGGCCCAGCCAAAGGCGATGATATATTCCTCGGGAACCAGCGGATCGCCCAGACTGTCATCCTTATAGGAAAATTCAACAATGGGGCGCGGCAGCGGCGTGCCCTCTTCCATGCCCATACGTTTGGCCATAGTGCCCGCAGCGACATTGCGAACGATCACCTCAAGCGGAACAATCTCGGCCTGGCGGATCAATTGCTCGCGCATATTCAGGCGTTTGATGAAATGGGTGGGGATTCCCATGTTTGACAGGCCGGTCATGAAAAACTCGGACAGGCGGTTATTCAACACGCCCTTCCCTTCGACCACGGCCTTCTTCTCGGCGTTAAAGGCGGTTGCGTCATCCTTGAAATACTGGACGAGCGTGCCTGGCTCTGGGCCTTCATACAGGATCTTTGCTTTGCCTTCGTAAATCTTTTTACGGCGTGCCATTGCTCACCCCTTACCGACTGCGCAGACCCAACGCGAGCTGCCTCACTTGCGCGTCATAGTGCAAGCCCCCCTTGCGGGCAAGCACCAGCAAGGCCATATCTGGGACAAGATAACACCATCCAACAACGAGGGTTCCATGAACAGTTTTGATGATCGCGAAAATGCCTTTGAAGCAAAATTCGCCCATGATGCCGATATGCAATTCAAAGCAGAGGCACGGCGCAACAAGCTGCTGGGCCTTTGGGCGGCAGAATTGCTGGGCAAATCCGGTGCCGATGCGGATGAATACGCGAAAGAGGTGATCAAGTCCGATTTCGAAGAAGCGGGCGATGAAGATGTTTATCGTAAAGTCTCGGGCGATCTGGGTGCCAAATCCGATGAGACCACAATCCGCGCCAAAATGGCTGAACTGATGGCAGAGGCCAAGGCGCAATTGCTCAGCGAAATCTGATTAACTTTAAGTCTTAATCAGATTAACGGCGCGGCAGAGCCTCTGCGCCGCCGTTTGCACATCTGGGGCGAAAAACTTAACGGCTGCTTCATTCCGCCGCCCTACCCAAAATGGGTAACGCGTTCGGAGCCAGTCATGATTACCCCCGCAACCACACGCCCGCAGGCCCAGACAATATTGCGTATTGGCCTGCCGCTATTGATCTTACTGATTTGCGGCGGGCTTTTGTGGCAAAGGGTTACGGCGATGGATATCGGCGCGATCGGACAGGCAATCGGTCAGGTCACCCCGCTGCAATGGGCGCTGGCCGGGGTAGCCACATGGGGCAGTTTTCACGCGATCGGGCGTTATGACGCCCTATGGCACCGGGTCTTGCAAACCGGCATTGCCAGTTTCCCCGCAAGGCGGGCGGGCATTCAGGCCATCGCTATCGCGCAAACGCTTGGATTTGGGGCGATTACCGGCAGCCTGGTGCGCTGGCGGGCGTTGCCATCGCTTAGTCTGTGGCAGACGGCACATCTGACATTGGCGGTCACGGTCACCTTCACATCCTGCTGGGCGGCCTACGCGATTGGCGCGATCTGGTGGCTTGGCATCGATCCGGATAAGGCCGGGATATCACCCTTTATGATATTGATTATCTTCATGGTTTTTGGGTCCATCGTCGCAATCAGCTACCAAAAATTTACACCTGCTCTGTCGGGCCGCGATATCGGCACATTGGCAGGGCTTACGGCTGTCGACATGGCATGCGCGGCGCTCGCCCTTTACATTTTACTGCCTGCCGGAACAGGTCTGCCGTTTAGTACCGTTGCAGCGGCCTATGTCATCGCGCTGGGGATCGGGCTAATCTCAAACACACCGTGCGGTGCGGGGTCCTTTGATCTGACCGTGCTGGCGCTGGTGCCGTTGGATGCGCCCGAGCCGCTGGTGGCCGCCCTGCTGGCCTTTCGGATCGTCTATTACCTTGCACCGGCTTTGATTGCACTGATCGGGCTGGCCCGGCCGGGCGCGGCACCCAACGATCCGGCAGACGGCCCCGCAAGCTGGGGGTTGGCCAGACAATCCGGCGCATTGCAGGGTGGTTGGCATCTGGGCTGGCTGCCGGGGCTGACGCTTAGTTTTGGCGCCCATCCATCCGTGCAGGCGAAATCCCGTAAAATCAACGCCTTGAACACGGACGCGCATTTCCACGGACGGATCGCGGTGCTTTATAATTGCGACCGGCGCATGGCCAAGGCGGCGCGCGATCTGGGCTGGCATGTCAGGCGCACCGCGATGGAGGCGATGATCCGCCCGCAAACCTGGTCAACTGCGGGGGGCAAACGCCAAACGCTGCGCCGCAAACTGCGCAACGCCGCGCAGGCCGGCGTGACCATCACCAAAGCCGGAGCTGATTTGCCCATCAAAGAGATGGATCAAATCGCACGGGCCTGGGCGATATCCCACGGCGGCGAGCTTGGGTTTTCCATGGGACGCTACACGCCTGCCTACGTCCAGGACCAGCATGTCTTTTTAATCAAAAACGACGCGCAACTTATTGGTTTTGTGACATTTCACGGTAGCAAAGACGATTGGGTATTGGATCTGATCCGACATGTCCACAACACCCCGGATGGCGCAATCCAATGCGCCATTACCGCTGCAATCGGCAGCGCGAAGGCGGCGGGCGTCACGCATCTGTCGCTCGCCTGCGCCCCTGACCCGCGCTACACGCCCGCTTTCTGGTCAAAACGGCGGGCCGGTCTGATCCAATTCAAACGCAGCTTCGGGCCGATCTGGGTGCCCCGCTATCATGCCGCGCCGAACCGTGCCACATTCTGGCTTTCCGGGATGATCATCGGGATCGCCATCTACCGACCGCTTGCGAATATGCCCTTTAGACTGGGTCGCATGCTGCGGAAAATGCGCAATTCCGCGGTCAGGGGCCGCTTTCCAATTGAACTTGGCCGTCATTCGTGACACGTGACACCCGCATTCACAAAAGGTCCTGATCCCATGACAAACGCATTGTCCGAGCTGCTGAAATCCCGCGACTGGCTATTAGCGGATGGCGCGACAGGGACAAACCTGTTCAATATGGGGTTGATGTCAGGCGACGCGCCTGAGCTGTGGAACGTGGATGAAATCCAAAAGATTACAACGCTTTACAAAGGGGCCGTTGACGCCGGAAGCGATATCTTCCTGACCAATAGTTTTGGCGCCAATGCCTCGCGGCTGAAGCTGCATAACGCCGAGAACCGCGTGCATGAGCTGAACAAAGCCGCCGCCGAGATCGCCCGCGACGTGGCCGATAGCGCCGACCACCCCGTTGTTGTGGCCGGTTCTGTTGGCCCGACCGGCGAAATCATGTCCCCTATGGGCAGCCTGACCCATGAAAGCGCGGTTGAGATGTTCCATGAACAAGCCGAGGGCCTTAAGGCGGGCGGCGCAGATGTGCTGTGGGTCGAAACGATCAGCGCCAGCGAAGAATTCGCCGCAGCCGCCGAGGCATTTGCCCTTGCGGACATGCCCTGGTGCGGCACGATGAGCTTTGACACCGCCGGGCGCACCATGATGGGGCTGACCTCGGCTGACATGGTCAAAAAAGTCAACAAGATCGACTACCAACCCATTGGTTTTGGGGCAAATTGCGGCGTTGGAGCGTCTGATCTGTTGCGGACGGTACTTGGCTTTAGCAGCGCGGGGGCCAGCCTGCCGGTTATTGCCAAGGGGAATGCGGGAATCCCGAAATACCATGACGGCCACATCCATTATGATGGCACGCCAGAGCTAATGGCCGATTACGCCGTCCTTGCCCGCAATTGCGGTGCAACGATTATCGGCGGCTGTTGCGGGACGACACCGGACCACTTGCGCGCCATGCGTGCCGCGTTGGAAACCCAGCCAAAAGGCGACGCGCCTTCGCTTGAGGAAATCACCCAGGCGCTTGGCGGATTTTCATCGGAATCGGACGGCACAGACGGCGCAGGACCTGCCGCCGCACCACGCCGCGGTCGCCGCCGCCGGGGCTAAACCAGCACCTGCAACAATGCGTACAGAAGCTGTACAGATTCTGTACATACGCTGTGCCTGTTTAGAACAGATCGAGCTGATCACCCGGCGCCGGTGGCTTGGCGAACAAATCGGTACGTAGCGGCGGCAAAGACCGATCCAGACCCAGCTTGCGGGTCGCCAATTGAAACCGCTGCCGGATCATTGCTGCCCATGCGCCCTGCCCGGTCATCCGTGATCCGAAATTCGGATCGTAGTCTTTTCCACCATGCAATTCGCGCACACGGCCCATCACCCGCGCGGCGCGGTCCGGATAATGGGCGGTTAACCAGTCGCGAAACAGCCCGGCCACCTCACGCGGCAATCGCAACACGATAGATGAGGCCGCCACCGCACCGGCATCATGGGCGGCCTCTAAAATTGCCTCGAGCTCGTGATCGGTCAGCGCGGGCACAACCGGTGAGACCATGACCCGCACCGGCACCCCCGCATCTGTCAGCCGGCGGATCGTGCGCAGTCTTGCCGCAGGTGACGGAACCCGGGGCTCCATCGCGCGCGAGGTCTTGGGATCAAGCGTGGTGATCGATATGCCCACACGCGTCAGCCCTTTCGCAGCCATCGGCCCCAGAATATCGATATCCCTTTCAATCAAGGCCCCTTTGGTCACGATACCGACAGGATGATTGAAATCGCGCAAAACACCCAGCACCTCACGCATGATTTGCCGTTCTTTTTCAATCGGCTGGTAAGGGTCTGTGTTTGTCCCAATGGCGATCATCGCAGGGCGATAGCGCGGGTTGGAAAGCTCTTTGCACAACTGCGCTGCCGCATTCGGCCGGGCAATCAACTTGGTTTCAAAATCAAGCCCCGGGGACAAGCCCAGATACGCGTGGCTGGGTCGGGCAAAACAATAGATACACCCGTGCTCACAGCCGCGATAGGGATTAACCGAGCGATCAAAGGACAGATCGGGCGAGTGATTGCGGCTGATCGCCTGACGCAGCCGTTCTTCGGTCACATCAGTGCGCAGGACGGGAAGCGGTTCATCTTCGTCAATGTCCCAGCCATCATCAACGGCCTCGACAGCGATCCGGTCGTAGCGAATATCTGGATTTGTCATCGCAGCGCGCCCCGGACGGCGGTGCTGCGGCCTTATCGGATATTGGGACATAATCGTTATTAGAACATTTCATGAACCCAAACAATGGTAGGTCGGTGCCGTATATGCGAATGTCGCAATTGTGTTGGTAGATTGTAGCGTTCGCGCGCACTACTGAGACAACGATCAATGCAAGAGGCCCGGCATGTCTGACGAAGAAGATGACATCATCCTAGCGGAACTGAACGACGAAGATCTCGTCGCCCAAATGTTTGATGACCTTTATGATGGTATGAAGGAAGAAATCGAAGAAGGCGTGCAGATCCTGCTGGGTCGCGGCTGGGAGCCTTACAGGGTTCTGACCGAGGCGCTGGTTGGCGGCATGACCATTGTTGGCAATGACTTTCGCGACGGGATCCTGTTTGTCCCCGAGGTGCTGCTGGCCGCTAATGCGATGAAGGGTGGCATGGCCATCCTCAAACCGCTTCTGGCCGAAACCGGTGCACCCCGCGTCGGCAAGATGGTCATTGGCACAGTCAAAGGCGACATCCACGATATCGGCAAAAACCTTGTGTCGATGATGATGGAAGGCGCGGGTTTCGAAGTGGTTGATCTGGGGATCAACAATGCGGTCGAATCCTATCTCGAGGCGCTTGAGGCCGAAGACGCCGACATTCTGGGCATGTCCGCCCTGCTGACCACGACCATGCCATATATGAAAGTGGTGATTGATACCCTGGTCGAAAAAGGCATGCGTGACGATTACGTCGTGTTGGTTGGCGGTGCGCCGCTGAATGACGAATTCGGCAAGGCTATTGGCGCTGATGCCTATTGCCGCGATGCAGCGGTGGCCGTGGAAACCGCGAAATCCTTTATGTCCCGCAAGCATAACCAGGGGGGCGCACGGGCCTGATCTTTTATCATGCGGCCTGCATACCTATCTGTCCTAAGAAGGGAGATGTTACATGCCGCTTGATAAATTCGTCCTGATCATTGTCACTGTGATCGGGGGCGCCGCCTTGACTGTTTATGTCGGGCTCGCCCTTGTTGCCAGCATGCAGCTGCCGCCGCTTCTGGGCTTTGGCATTTGTAGTGTCATCGCCCTTGGCGCCTATGTCTTTTGGCGCGTGATTGCCGAACGTGTCGGCAATGAGGAAGATGATCACTATGACAGGTTCGAAAACTAAGATGTTGATTTGCACAACAGATGGCGTGGCCGGACGCGAAATTCACCAGGTGATTGGTTTGGTACGCGGTTCAACCGTGCGGTCAAAACATGTGGGAACCGATATCGTTGCGGGGCTGAAAAGCATCGTTGGCGGCGAGATGACGGGCTATTCGTCGTTGATGGCCGGCGCGCGCGAACAGGCGCTTGACCGGATGGTTGCCGATGCCCAGGCGATGGGCGCCAATGCGGTGGTTGGATTTCGGATGGAAACCTCTTCCATCATGGCTGGCGCGTCCGAGATCGTGGCCTATGGAACCGCTGTCAAATTGTCATGACAGATGATGCGGCCCTGACCAGTGATGGGTTATCGCCCAGTGGCACGGGCCGTGTTTTATTGATTGCCTGCGGTGCTTTGGCCCGCGAAATTCTTGACCTGAAGCGTCTGAACGGGTGGGACCATCTGGACCTGCAATGTTTGCCGGCCATCCTGCATAATCACCCAGACCGTATCGTCCCTGCCGTCAGACAAGCCGTCGCCAAATATCGCGCAGACTATGCCCAGATTTTTGTGGTCTACGCCGATTGCGGCACGGGCGGGCTGTTGCAGGCTGCATGCGCCGAGATGGGGGTTGAGATGGTGCCCGGCCCTCATTGCTATGCCTTTTTCGAAGGCACTGATGCATTTGCCGCGCGCGGCGAGGTGACAGCGTTCTACCTGACCGATTTTCTGGTCCGCCAGTTTGATGCCTTCGTATGGGAACCTTTGGGCCTCGACCGCCATCCTGACCTGCGCGAGATGTATTTCGGAAACTACGAAAAGCTGGTGTATCAGGCGCAAACGGATGATCCGGCGTTGACAGCAAAGGCTGAAGCCTGCGCGGATCGGTTAGGCCTGACCTTTGAGCGGCGTTTTACAGGCTATGGGGATTTGACGAAGGTTCTGGCGGGAGTTTAGCTGGAATATGGGCGAACGGAACAACGTCTGGTTTGAGCCCAAAGTGTTGGACGCTGCACACAGTCCGAAAGGGTGCTATGCCGCTGTCTTGCCTGTTGCGTGGGCTTTCAGGAATAAAGTTAAGACGCTTGCGACAACCGCGAGCCAGACAGAGCCCGTCCAAACAAGATCGTAAGTCTGCGTTACGGTAAACAAATAGCCACCGGCGAAGGCTCCCATTGCGCCACCAATCGCATGCCCGGCTGAGATTAGCCCCATCGCAAGGCCCATCATCTTGATGCCGACGTGGTTTGCCACCAAACTCGCGGTAACTGGCACGGTCGAATAATCGACTGCCCCAAACAGAATGGCGAACAAGAATAGCATTTCAATAGAGGTGCCGGGAATGCTTCCAAGCAGCATGAATGTCAGTGCACGCAGCAGGTATATTGCGGCAAGAAGCATTGGACGATTAACCCGATCTGTTAGCCAACCGGCCCCGATCATTCCGATCAGGTTCACCAAAGATAACAGGCCATAGGCGGTTGCGCTTGGAATAGGAGGAAAACCGCAAAACGCAGCAAAGGGCAACAAATGGGTTTCGATCACGCCGGTTGTGGTGAACCCACATATCAGAAAGCTCCAAAACAGGATGTGAAAGGCTGGTTTTTGTACGATCACGGCCAGGTCTTGCCGCATGGTTGAGGGGGCATCGTTTGGCTCGTTCTCTTCTTCCGGCGGAACATCTGCCCGCAAGCTCATGCGGATACAGGGGATCAGGGCAAGACTGGCGAGTGACAACGCCCCAAAACTCCAACGCCAGCTTGCAAACGCCAAAAGGGCCGCGATCAACGGTACGATCAAAAACTGACCACCTGTGGCCCCCGATGTGCCGATCCCTGTTGCCAGCCCTTGGTTGTCTGAGAAGTTGCGGGTGACAGCCGTGGCCACAACATGCGTGGCGACGATACCAAATCCTACGGCGCAGAACCCCGCAAAGCCGATGATGAACATCAGCTTTCCATTCATCAGTGCCACGATTGCGCACCCCAGCCCCAGCAAACCCATGCCAAGGTTAAGTGTGAATTGCGAGCCACGACGATCCACTAACCGCCCAGCAAAAGGAGCGACAATTGCCATAACCACAAGTGCGGTAGCCCCGACGCCGGAGATATAGCTGCTGGTCCAGCCGAACTCTGCTTGCCAAACAGGCATGATCAATCCCAACGCGGCGCGACTGGAAAAGGCTAGCGACAGTGCTAAAAATCCGAAAACGACAACAGTCCAGTTTTGTTGGGGTTGGTCGGGGGCGGTTTCTGACATATGGGGTCTCCTTGTCTCCACTCGATGCCACAGAAGTTTCAGTGTGACGAACGAGAAGCTGGTTAAATCACTTTAGCTGACCTAAAGTTATTTATGACCATACGTATCCAAGACCTCCACACATTCCACGTCGTTGCGCGCGCTGGCACAATGCAGGATGCTGCCCATGAACTTGGTGTTACGCCCGGTGCAATCAGCCAGCGGATACGCGCCGTAGAAGACCGTCATGGCTTACGGCTCTTTACCCGTAGCAAAAATGGTCTCTCGCTGACAGCGGCAGGACTGGCGCTTCAGTCTGACGTCAGCGCGGCATTCGCGACGATTGAAGCCGCTGGCAAAAAACACTTTTCTAGTCATAGAAATGCAATCCGTATCAGCACATCCGCGACCTTTGCCCATTCCATGCTAGTGTCCAGTCTTGGGCGGTTTGCCGAGGCGCATCCGAGGATCAGGGTATCGGTGGAAACCGAAGACCGTTTGGTAGACCTCAGATCAGAACCGGTTGATCTTGCGATCCGCCACGGGCTTGGCACCTATTCGGGCATGAGATCTGAATGGCTGTGTGCGCCAGAACTGGTGCTTGTCGCGAGCCCGGCATTGCTGGAACAGAGTGGGCGGCCAAACGATCCGTCCGAATGCCTGCGTCATAAATTGTTGCCTGACGCCACAGGCAAGGATTGGTCGATCTGGTTTGAAGCGCTGGGGATTGATGCCAGCGGGGCAACCTATGGTCCGCAATATGGCAATGACTTTCTGACGGTCAAAGCTGTGATCGAAGGCCAAGGCCTCGCTCTGCTAAGTGATATCTATGTAAAAGAAGGCTTGGCATCCGGGCAGCTGGTACGTGCCTTGGATGTCACATGGCCGACGGCCTTCGCATATTACGCCGTCGCCCTTGCAGATAGCTACGAAAAACCCTGTGTCTCAACTTTTGTCAAATGGCTCAAGAAGGATATGGGATAGATGTTCGGCCCAAAGCCGACATTAGCGCAGCAGCAGCGAATTCACCCTTTGTCCGCAGGTTCGCCGTCAGAATAACTGACTTGAACGTCTGCGTCGCGCTGGCGGAGGTCAACTGTTCAATATTTTCAGATGTTGACGGTACTGTCCTTGTAGCAGACGGCCATCATATCCTGTCCTGCCACCAACAATGGCTTTCTTGACAGTGCTTCGAGCCGACCAAGGAAATGAGTATGCGTGACGCTAAGTGATCTTGGCGTCGCCACGCTCGGGAACATAACGCCTCTGGCGATCCGGTAAGGTAACGAAGCGCCAAATGGTATATTGGTGTAATCCAATCCACAACTTTGTCCGATTTGCCTGTTTTGGCAGGCAATTACCCCGCCTTTGTCACAACTCTGTGACTGGACGGTCCGAATTTTGGGTTGGCAAATCCTGGTAGGGCTAAACAACAAGCCGCCGATTTACGCAGAGTTGATCAGAGAGATCGGCTTTGTCCGCCAAGCCGACGCTCCGCCCTGCCTAACCAGCCGCCGTTTCTCTGATCCGCTCGACCATCGCGCGCAGTCCGTTGCTGCGTTGCGCTGACAAATGGTCGTTCAGCCCAAGCCGCCCCAGTTCAGCGGCTGCATCGATTTTCACAACATCCGCGACCGGTTGATTGTTATAAAGCGCCAGCAGCACCGCGATCAGACCGCGCACGATCATCGCGTCGCTTTCCCCGCGAAAGGTGAACACCCCGTCCTTGATCTGCGGGACCAGCCAGACCTGGCTGGCGCAGCCATCGACCTTGGTGGCTGGTACTTGCAAAGCAGGCTCAAGCGCGGGCATTGCCTTGCCCATGTCGATCACATGCCGATACCGGTCTTCCCAATCATCGAGGAATTCAAATGTCTCGACCAAATCTTCAAATTCTGGGTTTGCCATGGGCCTGCGTGTCCAAGTTTTGATTGCCCCGATAGGTAGCGATATTCGTGCCGGGGTGAAACCCCGTCGGTCCGATCACAGGTTTACGGTGACAACCTTTTGGCCTTTCACGGCCAACCCAACCTGCCCCTCACATAAGCGCAACGCGTCATGGCCAAAGACCTCGCGCCGCCAGCCCTTGAGCGCGGCGACGTCCCGTTGCCCTGCCGCCATCGCGTCCAGATCCGCCGACGTCGCGACCAGTTTTTGCGCAACCCCTTCGCTATCAGTTTTGGCTTTCAAAAGAACGCGCAGCATATCGGCCAGCGCCGGGTTCACCTGAAGCTTGGCCCGCCGTGCATCGACTTTGGGCAGATCATCATTGGGCACCGCAAGCCCGGCTTTGATGCTGTCCAGAATACCCGCCGCGATATCACCCTTGCGCGCCTCACGCAAAAGAAGGCGCGAACGACCCAGGTCTTTTTCGTCCTGCGGCTTGGTTGAGGCAAGCTCGACCAGCGCGTCATCCTTAAAGACCCGGTTGCGCGGGATGTTGCGTTCCTGCGCATAGGTTTCACGAAAACGGGCCAATTCACGCACGATCGCCAGAAAGCGGCCTGACGTGGTGCGGGTTTTGACCCGTTTCCAGGCATCTTCGGGGTTGGTGATATAGGTGTCAGGGTCGTTCAGCACATCCATTTCTTCGGTCACCCATTTCTTACGACCGGATTTTTGCAGCTGCGCTGACAGATGCTCATAGATGTCGCGCAGATGGGTGACGTCACCAATGGCATATTTTGCCTGCGCATCGGTCAGCGGCCGCCGGGACCAATCGGTAAAGCGCGATGACTTATCCAGATCGGATTTGGCGATCTTGCGCACCAGCGTCTCATACCCGACCTGTTCGCCAAAACCGCAAACCATAGCCGCAACCTGTGTGTCAAACAGCGGCGCAGGGATCAGGCCCGCATCAACATAGAAAATCTCAAGATCCTGCCGGGCGGCATGAAACACCTTCACGATGCCAGGGTCACGGAACAGATCATAAAGCGGCTCAAGCGAAAGATCATCGACAAGCGGGTCAACCAACGCCGCATCCGCGCCGTTTTCGTCCTGATAGGCCAGCTGGACAAGGCAGAGTTTCGAATAATAGGTGCGTTCGCGTAAAAACTCTGTATCGACCGTTACATAGGGCCGCTTTGCCGCCTCTTTACAGAATGCCGCGAGCGCCTCGGTCGTCGTGATCTTCTTCATTCTTGGTCCGTAACTCGTTCTTGGCCCCCGCCTTAAGTCCGCCTACATAGGCGATTGCGTTGGTAAAAGATAGACGGTCAGCTGGACTGTTGCAGGAAAACGGGTGTGCGGTCCCCGGTGACGTAGCGACGCAGCACCGCCGGGTAAAGCTGATGCTCAAACGGAAGAACCCGTGCGGCAAGGCTTTCGGCTGTATCATCGGGGCCGATCTGGATCTCGGCCTGCCCCAGAATTGGGCCATCATCGAGGTCTGCTGTGACCTCATGCACCGTGCAGCCATGGGTCTTATCGCCTGCCTCAAGCGCACGCGCGTGGGTGCGGAGCCCTTTGTATTTGGGCAGCAATGAGGGATGGATATTCAGCATCTGCCGATCCCATTTGGCCATGAAATCGGCCCCCAAAATGCGCATGAACCCGGCCAGACACACAATGTCCGGCTTGGCCGCAATCAAGGCGCTGTGCAGCGCATCGTCAAACGCGGCCCTGTCTTTGCCAAAGGCTTTGTGATCAATGGCTTGCGTCGGAATGCCCATGGCCTGCGCCTTGGCCAGCCCGCCCGCATCCGGATCATTGGACAACACCAAAACCGGACGCCCCGGATGATCGCCCGTCATCGACTGGGCCAGCGCCACCATGTTTGAGCCCCCGCCAGAGAGCAGAATTGCAACGCGTTTGTTCACAAAAGTGCGCCCGAATAGCTGATGCTGTCGCCTTTCGTGACATGGCCAAGGGCATGGACCGTCTCACCGGACGCGCGCAGCAATTCTGTCAGGTTATCGGCCTGCGCTGCATCCACGACCAGAACCATGCCGATCCCTGCGTTAAAGGTCGTCAGCAGCTCAGCCTGCGCCAGACCGCCGGTTTTGCACAGCCATGCAAAGACAGGCGGCAGATCCCATGTGTTCAGGTCGATCGCGGCGCCGTGCCCCTCTGGCAGCACGCGCGGCAGGTTTTCCGTCAAGCCGCCGCCTGTGATATGGGCCAGCCCATGCACGCCCCCTGCCCTGATCGCAGCCAAGGCCGGTTTGACATAAAGCCGCGTTGGCGCCAGCAACGCGGCCCCCAGCGTGTCATCGGTAAAGGGAGCGTCATCATCCCAGCTGAGGCCGGACATATCGACAATCCGGCGCACCAGCGAATAGCCGTTTGAATGCACCCCGTCCGATGCAAGCCCAAGCAAAACATCGCCTTCCTGCACATCGGCGGGCAAGGCCGCGCCGCGCTCCATCGCGCCGACCGAGAAACCGGCCAAATCAAAATCGCCAGCGCCATACATGCCTGGCATCTCGGCCGTCTCGCCGCCAATCAATGCGCAGCCCGAAGCGCTGCAGCCTGCGGCGATCCCTTCGATGATCCGGGTGGCCTGATCCAGCTCAAGCTTGCCAGTGGCGAAATAGTCAAGGAAAAACAAGGGCTCTGCCCCTTGGCAGACCAGATCATTGACGCACATCGCCACCAGATCGATCCCGATCGTGTCAACATTGCCGGTATCAATTGCAATCCGCAGCTTGGTGCCCACCCCATCCGTGGCCGCAACCAGCACCGGATCGGTATATCCGGCGGCTTTGAGATCAAACAAAGCGCCAAAACCGCCAAGGCCCGCCATCACGCCGGGGCGCGCCGTCTTTTTGGCTGCGGGCTTGATCCGCTCGACCAGCGTGTTTCCTGCGTCAATATCGACGCCCGCATCTGCGTAGGTCAGGCCATTTTTTATCATCAGGGCACCCCGTTTATCTGTTGCATGTCCGATAGCGGATGGCCCAACGCGGCGCAACGGGATGCAAAGGACATAAGACAAATAATATTGATTGATTACACCCTTCGTTAACACTTTTGGGGCATCTAGGTGTTGAGACGAAAGCGCCCTCCTCATGTTCTTTCAAGTCTCTGGGTTTCGCGGCGGCGGTTGTTATTTTGCAACCGCCGCCTTTCATTTTGACGTTCTGGACGCGGGGCGCATCGTTGCCCCGCGATTTGTATATCCGCCGATGCAACAGCGCTTGACCCACCTGAACCATCTGGTAATCCCTGTGAGCAAGGGGGCCTGTAGCTCAATTGGTTAGAGCAGAGCGCTCATAACGCTTTGGTTGGGGGTTCGAGTCCCTCCGGGCCTACCACTTTCCCCAGATGTATGCATCGTCAGCCGTGATAAGACGCTGGTGCCGGGATATACCGATAGCTATCGCCACTGCGTTCGACATAACCGAGCGATGGGAAATCCAAATGCATACCCCCAACGCGCAAACGATCCGTTGCAGCCATATCCAGCAGGTTTTTGCGCGTTTGTGCCGCAGCGCCGTGATCGGCATCAAAGATAACCCCCCAATCGGGATGCGCGAACTGAAACGCCGGAAGGTGAACGGCGTCACCCCAGATTAATAGATGTTCGTCACCATCACTGATCAAAAGCCCCATATGCCCCGGTGTATGACCGGGCAAAGGAATTGCCGTAACGCCCGGCGCGATATCTGTCTGACCTTGCATGGGGATCCCTTCAAACACGTCGCGATAGGGCTGGATCAAACCGCGCGCCAAATCGATATTTGGCTGAAACGCGGCTGGCAGTGCGTTGTAAACTTCATCTGAAAAGGTGAAATCCCACTCTGCTTGGGCTGCAATCAAACGGGCACCCGGCAAGCGTGCCGCCCCGGTAGTTATATCAGTCAGCCCCGCAACGTGGTCGCCATGCATATGTGTCAGAAAGACCGAATCGATCATATCAGGCGTCAAGCCTGCCAGTGCCAGTGACTGCTGCCAGCGGCCGACCGTAGGCGCCATTGCTGGGGGTGCACCGGTATCCACGGCGATGATCCGGTCCGCGGTCTTGATGATATATCCGTTAATGCTGATCTTTGACGTTTCTGCATCAAAGTGTTTGTAAGCGCCCGCAGCGGCGGCGGCACCTTCACCGGCATCAAAGCCCGTAATGATGCCATTGGGCAACGGCGCAAACCCATCCCACAGCGCGATTACCTCGATATTTCCGACAAAATCGCGGCGAATATCCCCGCCGAGGATCGGGGCCTGTTGCGGCTGCGCGGCAGCAGTATTGGCCGAAATGATGGCGGGCGCAGCCAGTGCAGCTGCAGCGCCTGTAAACAAGTGACGACGAGAGAGTGTCATGGATTTATCCTTGATTGTTTGACAACAACCCATAACTAATTTCGGCATGCAGGCCCGATTAGGGGGCCTTTCATTATATGGGGTATAAGCATTTCTTATGTATAATATCGCCCAACTGAGAAGCATGGCCGCCGCGATTGAGGCTGGTTCGCTTAGCGCTGCAGCACGTAACTTGGGATTGACCCAACCCGCCGTCAGCCAACATCTGCAACAGCTTGAGCAATCCATGGGCCGTCAATTGATCGTCCGCATACCGCGTGGGATCCGCCCGACCCGTGCAGGCGAGATTGCATATGCCCATACCAAGGACGTGCTGCGCAGATTTGACGATATGGACAAGGCGCTTGATGCGCTGGATGGAACGATTTCCGGCACGCTACGTTTCACAACAAATATCATTTTTTCTCAGACAGTTGCTGCGCAGTTCTTCAGTGAAATGCGGCGCCGCGCACCCAAGCTGAAAGTTGAAATCATCCCCAGCGACGACCTGCTGGATATCGAAGCAGAAGAGATTGATCTTGCCTTGCGTGGCGGCACAGGCGGGAATGGCAGCGGGGTGATCCGCCGCATCGGCACCATCAAAGGCGTCTTGGTCGCAGCCCCGCAATATCTGGACCGTGTTGGACGCCCCCAAACACCCGCCGATCTGATCAATCTCGACTATGTGCAATATCTTGAGGACCCCACTGAAGACAGCCTGCCCCTTTTTGACGCCGATGGCGTCGAAATCGTCGCGCCGATAAAACTGGCCTTTGCGGCGCGCAGCCCCAATTTGCTGCTCCAAGCGGTGCAAGACGGGTTAGGCTTTGTCAAAGCACCGTATTTTTACGTCCGCGAGCAGATCAATACCGGCGTGTTGAACAGGGTACTGCCCGCATATCTTTGTGAAGGTAAGCCGCTCTATTTGGTTCAGACACCCGATCAGGCCCAAAGTCTGCGCAATCAATTGGCGCGCGACGTCCTGTTTTCCATTCTGGATCAAACCGATGGGCTAAGCCTGACCACGAGCGCCCGAAAAGAGCTGGAACAAACCAACCCGGCAAATTCGACCGAGACGCGCTGACACGAACGCAGGAATCGCCATAAAACCTGTATACAAGTGCATACCACCTTTCCGTTTGGTTTGATTTCGGTTATGGCCGCGCCAGACCATATCTAATTTATGCGGAGGGACATATGTCCAAGATTAAGGTAGAGAACCCCATCGTCGAAATGGACGGCGATGAAATGACCCGGATCATCTGGGATTTCATCAAGAAAAAGCTGATCCTGCCCTATCTGGATGTTGATCTGCTCTACTACGATCTGGGCATCGAAGAGCGTGACCGCACCGAAGACCAGATCACAATCGACGCCGCCGAGAAGACCAAAGAAGTTGGTGTTGCCGTCAAATGTGCGACCATCACCCCTGATGAAGCCCGCGTTGAAGAGTTCGGCCTGAAAAAGATGTGGCGTAGCCCCAATGGCACGATCCGCAACATCCTTGGTGGTGTTGTTTTCCGCGCCCCGATCATCTGTTCCAACGTTCCGCGTCTGGTGCCAGGCTGGACCCAGCCGATTGTCATCGGTCGTCACGCCTTTGGTGACCAATACCGCGCCACCGACATGAAATTCCCCGGGCCGGGCAAGCTGTCGATGAAATTTGTCGGCGAAGACGGCACCGTAACCGAGCACGAGGTCTTTGACGCCCCATCCGGCGGTGTGTTCATGTCGATGTATAACCTCGACAATTCGATCCGCGACTTTGCCCGCGCATCCTTGAACTATGGTCTGAACCTTGGCTGGCCTGTCTACATGTCCACCAAGAACACGATCCTCAAGCAATATGATGGCCGCTTCCTGGAGCTGTTCCAAGAAGTCTATGAGCAAGAGTTCGAAGCAGACTTCAAAAAAGCCGGCATTACGTATGAGCATCGCCTGATCGATGACATGGTTGCTTGTGCCATGAAATGGAATGGCGGCTTTGTCTGGGCCTGTAAGAACTATGATGGTGACGTGCAGTCTGACACCGTGGCGCAGGGCTTTGGCTCGCTCGGGTTGATGACATCGCAGCTGATGACGCCCGATGGTAAAGTGGTTGAGGCCGAAGCCGCCCACGGCACCGTGACACGTCACTATCGCCAGCACCAGGCGGGTCAGGCGACCTCGACCAACTCAATCGCGTCGATCTTTGCCTGGACCGGCGGGCTCAAGCACCGCGCCAAGTTGGACAGCAATGCGCAGCTGACCAAATTTGCAGAGACACTGGAAAAGGTCATCGTGGACACCGTCGAAAGCGGCTTCATGACCAAAGATCTGGCCCTGCTGGTTGGCCCCGATCAGAAATGGTTGACCACCGAAGGGTTCCTTGAGAAGATCGATGAGAACCTGAACGCGGCGATGTAAGCTCGCAGGCAGAATACAAAAAGGGCCGCAGTGATGCGGCCCTTTTTTGTTTTGTAGTCAGCACTGAGCAGTCGGCCATCAAGCGCAAGTCCCTTCAAGGCGTGATGACAAATGTACCAGCACCAAGGTAAAGATCTTCGTCTACTTCAATGTTGATCTCCAAGATGCCACCCAGCTCATCAGCGTTTGGGCCATAGAAGGTCGCATCGACTTCTGACACACTGTCGGCGCAACCTTCCAGGCATTCCAGATCGCCGCTGATCCCGTTTCCAAACAGCTCAAGCTGGCTGGCATCCATTGTGACATCGGTTGTACTGTTCAGGACCCCATCTAATTCGAAATCTGCAGCATCTGCAGTGAAATCTACAACGACCGTAATATCGCCCTCATATGCGACCAGTGTTGTGGAACCATCAAGACTACCGGCCACCTGGAAATCTCCGGAATATGTTACTGATCCGGTTCGCGCATCCACCGTGTCGGGATTAGTTTCGAAACCCAATACGTAGGACGCCCCTCCGTTTATATCACTCATTTCCGAAACAGTTGCATCAAGCGCTGCAGCATATGTTCCCGACTGGCTTGAATCGTAGGTAAGACGCACATCTTGCCCATTCGCCAGCTTTCCTACACCGTCCGTAATGACAACGGTTTCGCCAAAGATCTCAATGGTTCCATCCAGATCCCCATTAAAAAAGCCTTCATCCAGCGTTATGGTCGCAGTTGTGGCACCCGTATCATCACCGGTCTGAAAATTTGCTGACCTCATCGTGACCGCGGCACCTTCCGCATCAGAAAGTTCTTGGCCGAGAGCGCCATAATCAAGGCCGTTCGTTCCCGGCGTTGCATTGGCTTCGCTACTGCTGTTACTGCAAGCTGAAACACCCAAAATAGCTAACAAAAAAACCTGAGAAGAAATACGTAAGTTCATATACATCAGTCCTTATCTTCAATTTGGCGTTCTTCGCCATGCCAATTGTTATAAAGTCGATAAAGACTGCTACTAAGTCGATTTACACCCTATGAGAGGTTTCTTGCTGATGCACGTTTCGCGGGTCTCCTGCGTTCTATTTTCCAGACGGGCACGTCTGTCACAATTGTTCCCCCTGGTGTGGCAGCAAAAGAAACGAAGACGTCCCAATCGCGGTGTCCGCCACATCTACAGGCAACATGCATCAGGGTTCGTGCTCGTTGATATCGATCAGAAACGTCCGACCACCAAATGTTCGTTTAGCAGACGGATGAGAACCAGAACGTGGCGAAGTAAGCCTTCGTTCAGTGACAAAAAAAGGCCGCAGTGATGCGGCCCTTTTTTTTGTCGTTATGTTCAAAATCAGGGAGTAATGACAAATGTCCCCACACCATCATAGGTCCCCACCCCGGTCACGCTCACATCAATGATCAAAACGCCCCCTAATTCATCAACATCGGGGCCATAGAAGGTCGCATCGACTTCGGACGCACTGCCCGAGCAGCCAAGATCGCAACCAAGATCGCCGCTGATCTGGTTGCCAACAATATCAAGGCCATCCCCACCAAGATCAACATCTGTTGACCCGTCCAAAACGCCGTCAAAAGTGAAATCCGCTTCATCACTGTCAAAATTCACAACGACGGTCAGACCGCCTTCGTATTCTGTCTGCGTGGTTGATCCACCGACACTGCCGGTCGCCTGAAAGTCACCAACATAGGTCAATGACCCTGTCCGGGCATCAACCGTTGTTGGATTGGTTTCAAATCCGAAGACATATGCGCCTTCGCCATTGATATCATTCAGGCTCGACACGGACGCTTCGACCGCTGCGGCATAGGTACCCGAACGGCTATCTTCATATGTCAATCTGACTTCTTCGCCTGTCGTTAGCGACCCCACGCCGTCCGTGATCGTCACCGTTTCGCCAAAGATCTCGATTGTTCCGTCGAGGTCACCGTTGAAGAACCCTGAATCTACGGTGATGGTCGCGTCCGAGATGCTGGGCCCGCTGCCAACCTGAAAAGTGCCAGCGCTCATCGTTACGGCGTTGCCCTCGGCATCGGACAGTTCTTGCCCGACGGCACCGAAGTCCAGACCATTACTACCGGCAGTGCCACCGCCGCCCCCGTCGCTACTGCCACAGGCCGACAGGCCCACCAACGCGATGCATGCAAACGGGGCAACAAAACAATTCTTCATCAAGATATTCCTGTACAGCGGCTGTCTTTGCTTCGATCCATTGTTAATCACTTTATGCGGCTAAAAATAGGCAACATCGTTCAGGAAGGTGCTTAATCGGAACTTTCCTGCGCATCGTGCATCAAAAGCGGCGCTAGGCCCCCCGGTTTTGGGGCCAAAACGATCATAATAAGGGCTAGTATTTGCTGCAATTGCACGGTATCCGCGCGGCAACTTACCCAAAAGGCAAAACCGTAATGGATATCCGCAATATCGCGATCATCGCGCACGTTGACCACGGCAAGACGACACTTGTTGACGAACTTCTCAAACAATCCGGTGTCTACCGTGAAAATGAGGCCACGCAAGAACGCGCGATGGACAGCAATGACATCGAACGCGAACGCGGCATTACGATTCTAGCCAAATGTACATCGGTCGAATGGAAAGGCAGCCGGATCAACATCGTTGATACCCCCGGCCACGCCGATTTCGGCGGCGAGGTTGAGCGGATCTTGTCCATGGTCGACGGTGTCGTTTTGCTGGTGGATGCCGCCGAAGGCCCCATGCCGCAGACGAAATTTGTGACTTCTAAAGCCCTAGCCTTGGGCCTGCGCCCAATTGTCGTGGTGAACAAGGTCGACAAGCCAGATGGTGAGCCGGACCGCGCCGTTGACGATTGTTTTGATCTGTTTGCCGCCCTTGAGGCCAATGATGATCAGCTTGATTTCCCGACGATGTTTGCCTCAGGCCGGTCTGGCTGGTGCGATCACGAACTGGACGGCCCCCGCGAAAACCTAGATGCGTTGTTTGATCTGATCATTGATCACGTCCCCACCCCCAAACAGATTGAACGCAAGGATGAGCCGTTTCAGATGCTCGCCACCACCCTGTCTGCCGATCCGTTTATCGGCCGCATTCTGACCGGTCGGGTTGAGGCTGGCACATTGAAGGCAGGCGACACGATCAAGGCCATGTCACGCACAGGCGAGAAGATCGAACAGTTCCGGGTGTCAAAGATTTTGGCCTTCCGCGGTTTGCAGCAACAACCCATCGATGTGGCCGAGGCGGGCGATATCGTCACCGTCGCCGGTATGACCAAAGCAACCGTGGCCGACACGCTTTGTGATCCGTCTATCGAAGAGCCGATCCCGGCCCAACCAATTGATCCGCCCACCATCACCGTGACCTTTGGCATCAATGACAGCCCGCTGGCTGGCAAGGACGGCAAAAAGGTGCAATCCCGCGTCATCCGTGACCGGTTGATGAAAGAGGCCGAAGTCAACGTAGCCATCAAGATCGAAGATACCCCCGGCGGCGACGCCTTTGAGGTGTCAGGTCGTGGCGAATTGCAGATGGGCGTTTTGATCGAAAACATGCGCCGTGAAGGGTTTGAGCTGTCGATCTCGCGCCCGCAGGTGATTTTCACCGAAATCGATGGTGTCCGCCATGAACCCGTCGAGGAAGTCACCATCGATGTGGATGACGAATACACGGGCGTTGTGGTCGAAAAGCTGACCGGCCCGCGCAAGGGCGAGTTGACTGAAATGAAACCCGCCGGTGCGGGCAAAACCCGCATCATCGCCCGCGTCCCGTCACGGGGCCTGATCGGCTACCACGGCGAGTTCTTAACGGACACCCGTGGCTCTGGCGTGTTGAACCGCCTGTTTCACGGCACCACCCCCTATAAAGGCAAGATCGAAGGCCGCAGACAGGGTGTTCTGATTTCCATGGAAAACGGTACCTCAGTCGCCTTCGCCCTGTGGAACCTGGAAGATCGCGGCAAGATGTTTATCGGTGCGCAGGAAGCTGTCTATACCGGTATGATCATCGGCGAACACAGCCGTGAGAATGATCTGGAAGTGAACCCGCTGAAAGGCAAAAAGCTGACCAACGTGCGTGCCTCTGGGACAGATGAAGCCGTGCGTCTGACCCCGCCAACCATCATGTCATTGGAACAGGCGATTGCCTATATTGATGATGATGAGCTGGTGGAAGTTACACCAAACGCAATCCGGCTGCGCAAGCGCTATCTGGATCCGCATGAACGGAAACGGCAATCCCGCGCAGGGTGAGCCGACAAAATTTTACTAAAATTTTGGCCCAGACTTTTTCAAAAAGTCTGGGTCCGCTGTCTCTACTGAATTTCTTCGACGATCGACAATTCGCGTTGCGACGCACCTTTGGCAAAGCCAAGCGCCTCTTGATAGGCCTCCGAGTAATAGCAATCATGGGCCGCCTGCAAGCTGGGGAACCGTGCCACCACATTGCGCGGCCGGTCAGGTCCTTCCAGCTGTTCATAGGCCCCGCCGCGCGCCAAGAAGACGCCTTGGTGCTCCGCAATAGCGACTGTCGCGCGCTTTGCATATTCACCGTAGGCGACTTCGTCGGTCACGGTCACATGGGCTATCCATAGGGCTGTCATAGGGTCTCCAATACCTGTTTTGCGGCCGCAATCGCCGCATCTGCATTCTGGGCCGAGGCGCCGCCGCCTTGGGCCATATCCGGGCGTCCGCCGCCGCCTTTCCCGCCCAGTTCCGGGGTTGCCGCGCGCAAGATATCCACCGCCGAGATCCGGTCCGTCAGGTCGCTTGTCACGCCTGCGGCCACGGCAGCTTTGCCGCCCGTATCCGCGATCAAAAGCACGACGCCAGAGCCGACCTTTTCCTTGAATTGATCCACCAGTGACGGCAGGTCTTTGCCCGATACGCCGGTCATGACCTGCCCCATGAAGCAGACGCCATTGATCTCGACTTGGGTGGCATCATCACCACCGCCGCCCATGGCTAATTCGCGCCGCAGCTGAGCGACTTCGTTGCTTAGCGCCTTGCGTTCGTCCAGCAATGCTTTGACCCGGTCGGCGACCTCGGTCACCGGGGCTTTTAAGGCCGCAGCCGCTTGCCCCAACCGCGCGTCCTGCAGGCGCAGATGGTCAAGGGCCGCTTGGCCCGTCAACGCCTCAATCCGGCGCACGCCCGCACTGGAAGCACTGTCGCTAAGCGTCACGAAGGTGCCGATCTCGCCCAGCTGTTTGACATGGGTGCCGCCGCAAAGCTCAAGCGAATAAGTATCGCCCGCCGTGCCCTTGCCAGACCCAGCTTGACGGCCCATGGACACAACGCGGACCTCGTCGCCGTATTTCTCTCCAAAGAGCGCCTGCGCCCCAAGTGCACGCGCGTCATCTGGCGTCATGATCCGGGTTTCGACCGGGCTGTTCTGCCTGATCACCGCGTTCACATCCCGTTCGACCTGCGCCAATTCGTCAGACGTCAGCGCCTTCGTATGGCTGAAATCAAACCGCAGCCGGTCCGGCGCATTAAGCGACCCGCGCTGCGCGATATGATCACCCAAAACGTCGCGCAGGGCCTCATTCAGCAAATGCGTCGCCGAATGATTGGCCTGAATATCGGCGCGGCGTGCGGCATCCACCGACAGTTCAGCCCCCTGCCCCTTTTGCAAGGTCCCTTCGGTCACCGTCGCAAAATGCACATAAAGTCCGGCAACCTTTTTGGTATCGGTCACTTTGGCCGTGCCGGTTTCGGCTTTCAGCGTACCCGCATCACCAACCTGACCACCGGCCTCGGCGTAGAATGGGGTTTGGTTCAGCACGATCTGCACTTCGCCCGTACCCTTGTCGGCGGTTGCGCCATCCGTGACGATAGCAACAATTTCGCCCTCGGCGGTCAGCGTGTCGTAGCCCAGAAAGTCGGTGCTGCCCGACGCGTCGGCAATGTCGAACCAAATCGCACTATCTGCGGCCTCGCCCATGCCAGACCATGCCGCACGCGCCTTAGCCTTTTGCGCGGCCATGGCGGTGTCGAACCCGTCGGTATCGACTGTGCGGCCCTTTTCGCGCAGCGCATCCTGGGTCAGATCAAGCGGGAAGCCATAGGTATCATAGAGCTTAAACGCCGCCTCGCCCGGCAGCGCTGCATCCTCGGCCAGCCCCGCCAATTCGTCATCTAACAGCTTCAAGCCCCGGTCGAGCGTTTGCTTGAACCGCACTTCCTCGTTCAACAGCGTTTCTTCGATCAGCCGTTGACCCAGCCCAAGCTCCGGATAGGCGGCCCCCATCTGCTGTACCAAGGCTGGCACCAGCTGATGCATCACAGGGTCTTTCGCACCTAGCAAATGGGCATGGCGCATCGCCCGCCGCATGATCCGACGCAGCACATAGCCGCGCCCTTCGTTTGACGGCAGCACACCTTCGGCGATCAGGAAAGAGGTCGAGCGCAGGTGATCCGCGATCACCCGGTGATGCACATTCTGGTCGCCAAACGGATCGGTCGAGGTGGCATGCCCCGAGGCCGTCATTAGTGCCTGAAACAAGTCAGTGTTGTAATTGTCGTGGCTGCCTTGCAAAAGCGCGGCGATGCGTTCCAGCCCCATACCGGTGTCGATCGACTGCATCTCAAGCGGTTCCAACCGCCCGTCCGCATACTGTTCGTTTTGCATGAAAACGACGTTCCAGATCTCAATGAACCGGTCGCCATCTTCCTCGGGCGAGCCTGGGGGGCCGCCCCAGATGTGATCGCCATGATCATAGAAAATCTCGGTGCACGGCCCACAAGGTCCCGTTGGACCCATCCGCCAGAAATTGTCATCGGTGTCGATGCGAATGATCCTGTCTTCGGGCACCCCGACGGATTTCCAAATCTCAAATGCTTCATCATCGGTGTGGTAAACCGTTGTCAGCAAACGGGATTTGTCGATGCCGAACTCTTTCGTCACCAGCTCCCAGGCAAAAGGGATTGCTTCTTTTTTGAAGTAATCGCCAAAGCTGAAGTTTCCCATCATCTCAAAAAAAGTATGGTGACGGGCGGTGTAGCCCACGTTATCCAGATCGTTGTGCTTGCCCCCAGCGCGCACGCATTTCTGTGCCGAAGTCGCGCGCTGGTAGTCGCCGCTTTCCACACCGGTAAACCGGTTCTTGAACTGCACCATCCCCGAATTGGTGAACATCATGGTCGGGTCTTTGCGCGGCACCAGCGGGCTGGAGGCCACGACCGCGTGACCCTGCTTTTCAAAGTAGGACAGAAAGGTCGATCGGATATCAGCGAGGCTGGACATGGTGCAATTCCAAAGATGCGTTACATTGAAAGCGAGAAATAGCCCCGTGCCCCTGTACTGTCCACAGTATCATGCAAAAAGGGCACCGCCGCAGCGATGCCCTTTGTTTTGTAAAACTTGCCGTAGGGTTTAGGATTCAACCAAATCGTCGCTGCTGCCTTCGGGCAAATCAAAATCCAACCCATGCGCGGCGCGGATTTTATCCTCAATTTCCAGGGCAATAGATGTGTTCTCTTTCAAGAACAGCTTGGAGTTTTCACGCCCCTGCCCGATCCGCTCATCACCGTAGCTGAACCACGCACCGGATTTTTCAACAACGCCAGCTTTGACCCCCAGATCAAGGAGCTCGCCCATCTTGGAAATACCTTCGCCATACATAATGTCAAATTCGACCTGTTTGAATGGCGGGGCCACCTTGTTTTTCACAACCTTGACGCGGGTGGCATTACCGACGACTTCATCGCGGTCCTTCAGGGCACCAATCCGACGGATGTCCAAACGCACGGACGCATAGAATTTCAATGCATTCCCGCCGGTCGTCGTTTCGGGCGAGCCGAACATGACGCCAATTTTCATCCGGATTTGGTTGATGAAAATCACCATACAGCCCGAGCGATTGATCGAACCGGTCAATTTGCGCATGGCTTGGGACATCAGCCGGGCATGCACACCGACGCTGCTGTCGCCCATATCGCCTTCCAGCTCAGACTTTGGCGTCAATGCGGCCACAGAATCAACGATGACCATGGTGACGGCGCCAGAGCGCACCAGCGTGTCCACAATCTCAAGCGCCTGTTCGCCCGTGTCGGGCTGCGAAATCAGCAACTCGTCCAGATCAACACCCAGTTTCTTCGCATAAGTGGGGTCCAGCGCATGTTCGGCATCGACAAAGGCGCAAACACCGCCCTTTTTCTGTTCCTCTGCAATCGCATGCAGGGTCAGCGTGGTTTTCCCAGACGATTCTGGTCCGTAAATCTCAATAATGCGGCCCTTGGGCAGACCACCAATGCCGAGGGCGATATCAAGGCCCAGCGACCCGGTCGAGGTCGACTCGATATCCGCATTGGGGTTATTTTGCCCTAGTTTCATGATCGAGCCCTTACCAAACTGCCGTTCGATCTGGGCCAGCGCGCTTTCCAGCGCTTTTTCTTTTTCCGCGGTTTTCTTATCAGTCATTTGTAGGAGATCTGCCGTTGCCATATGTCCTGTCCTTATTTCACGCGCCCGACGAGGCGGCAATCACTGCTTTGTTCTTGTTGCGTTCTCATTCGTTAATGAGATCAAAACAGGAACATTGCAACATAAATTTTCGTTGTTCACCTTTGGCCAATACTGGTTAAAGTTTGGTGTACGGATAAAGAGTGCGCGAAGGATACATAGCAAATGCTTGTTTTCTGGAAAGAAAATCTGGTTCTGCTTGCAGTACCCAAGACCGGATCAACGGCGCTCGAAGGCGCATTGGCGCCGCGATCATCCATGGTGCTGCGTGATCCGCCACATCTCAAACACGCGCCCTGTTATCGCTACAAGCGATTCCTGCGGCCGTTTTTTGTACAAGCGGGCGGGCAAACACCCGAGCTGATGGCCGTGGTCCGCAATCCCATTGATTGGCTGGGTAGTTGGTACAGATACCGCACGCGTGACGATCTAATTGGGCATGAAAACAGCACCCGCAATGTCAGCTTTGATGAATTTGTTCTGGAATATTGCAAAGGCAGCCCGGCCCCTTTTGCCAATGTCGGTTCACAAAACAAGTTTTTGCGGATCAATGACGGTCAGGTCGGGGCCGAGCATTTGTTTCAATATGAACAATGGGACAAGGTCATCGCTTATCTCGAAGAGCGGCTGGATGTCACAATTACGTTGAAGCAGAAGAACGTATCGCCCAAGATGGATTTGGAATTATCCGATGCGGTCGCCGCCAAGTTGAGACAAAAGCGCGCCGCCGAATTTGAAATATGGGAATTAGGCAGACGATAACTGCCAGGAAGGACCCGATTATGCCCTATGCTGACCTAAACGGTGCACATATTCACTATACTGACAGCGGCGGGGATGGGGATGTGATCGTCTTCGCGCATGGGTTGCTGTTCAGCGGCAAGATGTATGACGCGCAGGTGGCGCATTTTTCGCCCAATTATCGCTGCATCACATTTGATCATCGTGGTCAGGGCCAAAGCGGCGTTACCAAAGATGGCTACGATATGGACACGCTGGCCGAAGATGCCGTTGCCCTGATCAAACATCTGGAATTGCCACCTTGCCATCTTGTCGGGCTCAGCATGGGCGGTTTCGTCGCGATGCGCATCGCCGCCCGTCACCCTGAGCTGCTGAAAAGCGTGACCTTGCTGGATACTTCTGCCGGGGCAGAGCCGAAGAATAACAAGCCCAAATACTGGCTGTCGAACCTGATCGCCCGCATCTTTGGCCTTTGGGCTGTCACCAGCAGCGCGATGAAGAACCTCTTTGGCCAGACCTTCCTGAATGATCCTGCACGCAAAGCCGAAAAGGATAAATGGTGGCACGAGATCGCGGGCGCCAGCAAAACCGGGGTGACACGCGCCGTAACAGGGGTGATCAACCGGCCCGCCTGTTTTGATCTTTTGGGTCAGATCACCCTGCCCGTGGGTGTCGGTGTTGGCGCCGAAGATATCGCCACCAAACCCGAAGAGGCCGAGGCAATTCATGCGGCCATCGCGGGTTCAACCCTGACGATTTTCGAAGGATCAGGTCATTCATCCTCCATCGAAACGCCGGAATTGGTCAATGATCTGATCACGCAGACCATCAACCGATAAAGTTACGACGCGGTCAGCGTCCGCTGCACCGCGTCTTGCCATCCGGCATAGCGCCTTTTGCGCGTTTCGGCGTCCATTTGCGGCGCAAACCGCCGATCCAGCGCCCATTCGGCGGCAAATCCTGCTTGATCAGGGTAAACGCCTGCCTTCATCCCGGCCAGCCAAGCAGCCCCCAGCGCCGTCGTCTCGAGCACCTTTGGCCGGTCCACCGGCGCGCCGATGATGTCGGAGAGAAATTGCATGGACCAGTCAGAGGCGCTCATCCCGCCATCAACCCGCAAAACCCCATCCGTATCCGAGGTTTGCCAGTCGCTTTTCATCGCTTCCAGCAAATCGCGAGTCTGAAAGCCGACGCTTTCCAAGGCGGCCCGGGCGAACTCCGCAGGGCCGGAATTGCGCGTTAAGCCATAGATCGCGCCGCGCGCATCCGCGTCCCAATACGGCGCGCCCAGCCCTGTAAAGGCGGGCACCATATAAAGCTCTTGCCCCGCATCCGCTGTTTCGGCCAAAGGTTGCGTTTCAGGCGCAGCGCTGATGATTTTCAGCCCATCGCGCAGCCATTGCACAACCGCGCCTGCGATAAAGATCGACCCTTCCAACGCATAGGTCGGCTTGCCGTCAAACTGATAGGCGATTGTGCCGAGCAGCCGTTTTTTGCTTTCCACCAGCGTATCGCCTGTGTTGAGCAGCGCAAAGCAGCCGGTTCCGTAGGTGGATTTCAACATGCCGGGTTCAAAACAGGCTTGCCCGATGGTCGCCGCCTGTTGATCACCCGCGACGCCCAGAATGGGAATTGGCGCGCCCAGCAGATCTGCATCGGTCGTGCCGAAATCCGCCGCGCAATCGCGCACCTCGGGCAGCATGGCCATAGGAATGTCAAAGCGGTCGCAAATGGTCTGGCTCCACTGCCCCTTGCGAATGTCGTAAAGCATGGTCCGGGCGGCGTTGGTGGCGTCAGTGGCGTGGACCTTGCCGCCCGTCAGCTTCCAGATCAGATAGCTGTCAACCGTCCCGAAAAGCAGATCGCCAGACGCCGCGCGCGCCTTGGCGCCGTCTACATGGGTCAGGATGTGATGCACCTTTGTGCCTGAAAAATAGGGGTCGGCCAGCAATCCGGTGCGCTTGGTGATCTCAGGCTCAAAGCCTTCTTCCCGCAGCGTTGCACAAAAAGGGGCGGTCCGCCGATCCTGCCAGACGATTGCGTTATGAACCGGCTGGCCCGTGTTTTTGTCCCAGATCAGCGTGGTTTCACGTTGATTGGTGATGCCAATACCCGCGACGTCGCCTGCTGAAATGCCCGCCTTTTCAATGGCCCCCCGGCAAGTTGCGACGACCGTCGACCAGATTTCCGCCGGATCATGTTCGACCCAGCCTGATTTAGGAAAATGCTGGGTAAATTCTTCCTGCGCGCTCGCGACAACCTGCATCTGCGCATCAAAAATGATGGCCCGGCTGGATGTAGTGCCCTGGTCAATGGCCAGAATATATGTCATGTGATCCCCCGTTTGCGGTGTTGTTTCAAGCCGCCATGAACGCGTCAAGGGCTGCGATGTCATCCGCGCTCATCCGCAGGCCCAGCTTGCTGCGCCGCCAGACGATATCTTCGGCGGTTTGGGCGTATTCCTTGCTTTGCAGCCAGGCCACCTCAGCCGCGGTCAGGGTCGCACCGAAATCCTGGCCCAGATCAGCGGCGCTTTGAGCATCGCCCAGGATCAGCTTGGCCTCGGTCC
Source organism: Yoonia sp. BS5-3 (assembly GCF_038069655.2). Taxonomy (NCBI): domain Bacteria; kingdom Pseudomonadati; phylum Pseudomonadota; class Alphaproteobacteria; order Rhodobacterales; family Paracoccaceae; genus Yoonia; species Yoonia phaeophyticola. Next base: position 3,089,088 of record NZ_CP150951.2, on the reverse strand, counting down.
CGTAGGCCCGGATCAAACGCAGCGCCCAAGCGTCCGTCAGGAACGGGTATGCCGCCTGCAGATCATCCAACAGTTTATCGCGGTCGGCCACCGCGAAATCCCCACCGGGCAGCGGTGCAGCGTCGGTCCAAGGCCCCTGCCCGCCGATCATCGGCTCCAGCTTTTTCAGCGCGTTTTCGGCCAGTTTGCGGTACGTCGTGATCTTGCCGCCAAAGATATTCAGCAAAGGCGCCCCGGTGTCGTCCAACGACAATACGTAATCGCGGGTCGCCGCCGTTGCCGATTTCGCACCGTCATCATAAAGCGGGCGGACGCCGGAATAGGTCCAGACGATATCATCGCGGGTCACCGGTTTTTCGAAATATTGCGAGGCGAAGGCGCAGAGGTAGTCCTGTTCCGCATCGGTCGCGTAAGGGACCTGGTGCAGGTCATCATGTTCGGCATCCGTGGTGCCGATCAGCGTGAAATCGGTCTCATACGGAATGGCAAAGATAATCCGCCCATCCTCGCCCTGAAAGAAATAGGCCTTGTCGTGATCAAACAGCTTTTTGGTCACGATATGGCTGCCACGGACCAGACGCACGCCTTCTGATGTGTTCAGCCGGGCGACGGAACGCACAATGTTCTCGACCCATGGCCCGCCTGCATTCACAAGGGCGCGGGCAGTATACGTGGTCTTCTGCCCATCCGTGTCGGTGATGATTTCCCAATGATCGCCTGCCCGTGCAGCGCTGATCACCTTGGTCCGGGTCATCACCTTGGCGCCCCGTTCTTCGGCATCGCGCGCGTTCAGGACCACCAGCCGCGCATCTTCGACCCAGCAATCGGAATATTCGTAAGCCCGCTGAAACTTCGCCCTCAGCGGCGCGCCCGCCCGGTCCGCACCCAGATCCACCGTCGTCGTCCCCGGCAATATCTGCCGTCCGCCAAGCGTGTCATAGAGGAACAGCCCCAACCGGATCAGCCAGGCCGGGCGGCGTCCTTTCATCCAAGGCATCACCGTTGACAGCAGCTTCGATGTGGGCGTGTCATTCTCAAAGCGCATATCACGGTGATAAGGCAGCACAAAACGCATGGGCCAGCTGATATGCGGCATGTTTTTCAGCAGAACTTCGCGTTCGATCAGCGCCTTGCGCACCAGTCCGAACTCAAAGAATTCAAGATAACGCAGACCACCATGGAACAGTTTCGTCGACCCAGAAGAGGTCGCCCAGGCCAGATCGTTCATCTCGGCCAGCCCCACCGACAGCCCCCGTCCCGCCGCATCCCGCGCGATCCCGCAGCCATTGATGCCGCCGCCAATGATAAAGATGTCAAAATCGGTTTGCATCGCGTGCCCCAGTAAGTTGGTTTTGGTCATAAGCCCCATGCCGGCAGACGCAAGCCTGGCGCCATCAAATGTTCGCCCGCCGCCAAGCGAACCCTAAGCGAATACACAAAATTACTAATTTTGTGAGGGCTCCACTTGCCAAGCGTTCGTTCATCAGCAAAAACGAACCCATGGATACCGAGACCCGCCACCAGCACATTCGCACCCGCGCCCAGACCGAAGGACGCGTCGCCGCAACGGCGCTTGCGACCGAGCTTGGCGTCGCAGTCCAGACCATTCGGCGCGATCTGCGGCAGCTTTGCGCGGCAGGCCTGCTTGAGCGCGTGCATGGCGGTGCGGTGCTACCCTCGGGCGTCAGTAATATCGGTTATGACGACCGGCGCGCCCTGAACCGCGATGTCAAAATCGGGATCGCCCGGCGCACGGCACAGCTGATCCCCGACAATGCCTCGCTATTTCTGAATATCGGCACCACGACCGAGGCCGTTGCCCATGCCCTGCATGCCCATCGCAATCTGATGGTTGTGACCAATAATCTGAACGTCGCCAATATCCTGGCCAGTAATCAAAGCTGCGACGTGATCGTTGCCGGGGGCAGCCTGCGGCGCACGGATGGCGGACTGGTGGGCGATCTCGCAGCGCTGGCCATCGACCGGTTCAAAGTCGATTTTGCCGTGATCGGGGCATCTGCGATTGATCAAAGCGGCGATCTTTTGGATTTCGATCCCGAAGAGGTGCGGGTCAGCCAGCAAGTGATCAAAGCAGCGAGGGCCACAATTCTGGTGGCCGATGCATCAAAATTCACACGCAAGGCACCTGTAAAAATCGCCTCACTGGCGCAGGTCGACCATTTTGTCACCGACAACATCCCGTCCGAGGCGCTGGCCCATCGCTGTATCGATTGGCAAACGCGGGTGTCGCTAATCAAAACCCTCTAAAACGCTCTGCCTTTCGCCACCGATCCAAAGGGAGATATCGACAAAATCAAAGGCAAGGCTGATCGCAATCGTCACCGCCGCAGTCAGCGCATAGGCCCGGTACGCGTTCCATTTCTCCGATCTTATGTCTTTGACAAACATCCAAAATGGAAAGATCCAAACCAAATGCCCCAGCCCGAACAGCCGGGTGACATCGTTTCATTCGGCCACAAAAACGCAATAGGCGATCACAGCATTCAGCAGCTGCGCAAGGATCATCCATTGTGCTGCACCTGCCGTAACCCATGGTAATACTGCCCAAAACCCAGTGCCCCAACGCCGCAAGCCACGGCAATTGCGGCAAGGGTGGCGACAGTGCCTTTGATCCAGAGCCCCGCCAGCAGCAACACCAAGGTCAAAATGACCCACGTCGCATCCCCTAGAGCAAAAAAGGCGATCAAAGGCTGTTTTGCCGGCCAGTAGCGCGCGGTAAGGGCCAGCAGACCCGCATTGACCAGCAGCAAGCCACCCAGAGCAGTCACCACGATGACAGGCGGATCGCCTATGAACTGCGCGCTCGCTTGCGATGCGCAAAGGAACAGCAATCCAAACCCAAGACAACTCGCCGCATTCATCCAAAGAAATCGCCTGAGCATTGCCAGCCCCCACCTTGTCAACTAGGATGACAATATAGGAGAGCCACACCTTGTCAACCACGATTACAACATCACCCCAAGCCGGTACTGCCCTTGTCGATAGCCAGGCTCTGACCCTATGGCAGGCGATAGCCGCCTATCAAACCCGGCAAACCGCATGGCTTATCAACGGGTTGGCCGAGAAAGGCTTTGCCGATCTGACAAGCACCCACGTGGCCTTTATCGCGGCGCTTGATTGCGCGGATAACATGGCGTCCGAGATCGCGCGGCGGCTGAATATTTCGCGTCAGGCGGTGCATAAAACAGTGCGCGAGCTGACCGCGCTTGGCTATGTGACGACGGCCCAGAACCCTGCGCTGCGCAACAGCAAGGTCATTCAAATCACCGAACAGGGCGAGCATTTGATTGCCGCAGCCCGCCACATGTTTGCAGAGTTGGACAACGCGCTTACGGCTAAGATCGACGCCGCGGATTTGCAGAAGCTATTGGACGTCCTAACGGATCGCCCGTCCGAACAGGATTAGCTTCGCTTCACCCTTTAAACCCTGTCGCCACGACGAATTTCTCCGAACTGTCCGAGCGCGATGCAGGCGGTTTTACATTGGCCACTTTGGTGAACCGTTGCTTCAGAAGCTTTTGCAGATCACCTTCGGCACCACCGGCCAGAACCTTGGCCACGAATGTCCCGCCTTCTTCGAGAACGTCAAAAGCAAAATAGGCCGCCGCTTCGCACAGCGCGATGATCCGCAGGTGGTCTGTCTGCTTATGCCCCGAGGCGCTGGCGGCCATATCGGACATGACCACATGCGCGGTCCCGCCCAGCCATTCACGGGTTTTAACGTCGGCGTCGTCTTCCATGAAATCCAGCTGATAGATCTCGGCCCCGGCAATCGGTTCAACCTCTTGCAGATCGATGCCCAGCACATAGCCTTGGGCCTTTGACGTCCGCTCGCCCAGGGCATTGACGCGTTTGACGGCAACCTGGCACCAGCCGCCCGGGGCGCAACCCAGGTCAACAACGCGCGCGCCCGGCACCAAGAACCGATATTTATCGTCCAGTTCCAATATCTTATAAGCCGCCCTGCCCCGATAGCCATCGGTCTTGGCGCGCTTGACATAAGGATCATTCAACTGGCGCTGCAACCAATTGGTTGAGCTGATCTTGCGCCCTTTGGCGGTCTTTACCTTCACGGTCAGATCGCGATAACCGCGACCGGAGCTGTTTTTTGTGGGTTTCTTGGCCATCTGCTGCCTATCCCCTAAAACGGCCGGTCTTCCAAGACCCCATCTGCAGACATCTGCGCATAAAGCAGACCCTCGCGCAGCCCGCGATCGGCCACCGACATCCTATCCGTTGGCCACAGCCGCATCAACGCCTGCAAAATGGCCGAGCCTGACATGATCAGCGCCTGCCGGTCCTTGCCAATACGCGGATCATTGCGGCGGCCCGCAGGCCCCAGCGCCAGATAATCCCGGATCACTTTGTCAATCTGGTCAGAGGTCATGCGCAGCCCGTCGACCTTGGTCCGGTCATAGCGGCGCAGACCCAGATAACTGGCGGCAACGGTCGTCACGGTGCCGCTGGTGCCGATAATCTGAAACCCTTCGCGGGCCTGGGCGGCGGCATAGGGGGAAAACTCTTCGAGGTTTTCCTCAAAAAACCAGCTCATCAGGGCAAAACGGGCGGCGTCATCTTCGACATCGGAAAACTGATCGCGCAATGTCGCAACACCCAAAGGCACGGATATCCAGTCGACGACCTTGGCGGCGGCAAAAGGCCCGGGATCAGACGTGAAACCGGCATGCAGGCGCATGATCGCGCGGGGGCGTTCGCGTTGGGGCACATTGGTCAGATCAATCCAGACCAGCTCGGTCGAGCCGCCGCCAATATCAACCACCAACAGCTGTTCTGTATTCACGCTCACCAGTGGCGCGCAGGAAATCACAGCCAGCCGCGCCTCTTCCTCAGGTTTGATGATCTCCAGATCAAGGCCGGTTTCACGGCGCACCTGGGCCACGAAGTTTTCACCGTTCAGGGCGCGCCGGCAGGCCTCGGTTGCGACAAGGCGCATCCGTTTCACCCCGTGACGTTTCAACTTTTCCCGGCAAATCCGCATGGCAGATATCGTCCGGTTCATTGACGCACGCGACAAACGGCCTGTGCTTTCCAGCCCATGCCCCAGTTGCACGGATTTTGAAAAACTGTCGAGCACATGAAATTGGCTGCCCTTGGGTTGGGCAATCAACATACGACAGCTATTTGTGCCCAAATCCAATGCCGCATATAGCGTCGCCGGATCAGGCGGGGTTGGCGCGGGGGTATCGACCGCTTTAGGGAACGCGCCCGCACCTTTGGGACGCTTGGGCGCCATTTTTACGCCCTCCATTTCGAGTTACCCCCAAGCTAGGCCGCGAATTGCATTTGCACAAGTCTTGTGAACAATCATGTGAAATTCTCACATGTTTGAGATGAAGAATTTGACCCCGGCATGCCCTCGCCTTTGGGCCTTTGGATCGGTTAACCCTTCACGGTCGCTCAACGGCCTCGTGATGTCGAAATTTGGCATTGAATGGTAAATGCGGGTGATAGAACGAAAGAAAAGGTCCAAAGGGGAATCATATGCCCGACGTCACCATCGTCTTTTGGCGCGATATTCCAGCGCAGGTTATTGTCGGGCGTGGACGCCGCGGAACCAAGCTGCCGCTGCCTGAACGTTTCGAACAGGCGATTGACCGGGCGGCCATGAAATCGGGCGCGGCCGAATCTGATGATTATATGGCCGGTTTCCGCAAAGCGGACCCAATCCCAGGCGAAGGGACCGATGCAGAAGCCGCTGCCGCTGCCGTTGCCAAAATCGATACCGAATATGATCAAACCCGCATCAAGGCGCTGATTGCCAATGATGGCTGGGCTTGACCCCGCGCCCGTTCTTTCCCACCCGCCTTTCGGAGTTTGCCATGTCCCTGCTGTCCTTTCGCAAAACCAAAGATACTGCCGACCCCGGGGCCAATCCCGCGCTTGAGGCGTTTTTGCAGGATTACTCGATTGAGGTCATGCCGCGCACAGCCGAGAAAGTGGACGATTTCCGCGATCTTCTGCCTGCCGGGACCCGCGTATACATCGCCCATATCGAAGGCACCCCGATAGATGACATGGTCGCAACGGCCGCCCGTCTGGCCGCCGATGGGTACAATGTCATGCCCCATTTCCCGGCCCGGATCATCGCAGATCAGACCACACTTGCCGACTGGATCGCCCGTTATCAGGGCGAAGCAGGCGTCGATCAGGCGCTGCTTTTGGCCGGGGGCGTCGCACAGCCACATGGCGATTTTCACTCTTCCATGCAGCTCTTGGAAACGGGGCTTTTTGACAAGGCCGGGTTTAAAAGACTGCATGTGGCGGGCCATCCCGAGGGTAACAAAGATATCGACAAGGACGGCTCGGACAAAAACGTCATGGAGGCGCTGCATTGGAAACAGCGTTTTTCAGAAACGACCGATGCGGACATGGCCATCGCGACCCAATTCGCGTTTGAGGCGGACCCGATTATCGCCTGGGCAGATGCTTTGCGCGATGCGGGGATCACAATACCGATCCATATCGGCATTGCAGGTCCGGCCAAGTTGCAGACCTTGATCAAATTCGCCATTGCCTGCGGCGTCGGGCCGTCGTTGAAGGTGCTACAGAAACGTGCGATGGATGTCTCAAAACTGCTGCTCCCCTATGAGCCGACCGAGGTGCTGACCGCCCTTGCCGCCCACAAGGCCGCCAAACCCGATTTCAATGTCAGCCATGTTCATTTCTTCCCATTGGGCGGGATCAAGACCAACGCCAATTGGGCCATCGCCAATGGTGGCAACGCGGCCATTCCGGCCAACCAAAATTAAGGACGTCCTATGACACGCACGATCATCGAATCCAAAACAAAGACCGCCATCATCGGCTTCGATGAACCGTTCTGCGTGATTGGCGAACGGATCAACCCCACCGGGCGCAAGATCCTCGCTGCCGAGCTGGAACAAGGCGATTTCAGCCGGGTTGAGGCCGATGCGCTGGCCCAGGTCGCCGCTGGGGCAGATGTGCTGGATATCAATTCCGGGGCAGTCTTTTCCAACAAAATGGCCGAGGATCCGCGCTATGCGGATAACAATTTTGTTGAGCCGCCATTGATGAAGGAAATGGTCGAACGGGTGCAGGCCGTCACTGATATCCCGCTTTGCATCGACAGTTCAGTGCCCGGCGCGCTGGAAAACGGGCTTGCCGCCGCCGAAGGGCGCCCGCTCTTGAATTCGGTCACCGGCGAGGAAGAACGCCTGGAACTCGTCCTGCCGCTTGTTAAGAAATACAACGTCCCCGTGGTTGCCATCTCGAACGATGATACCGGGATCAGCGAAGATCCTGATGTCCGCTTTGCCGTGGCCAAGAAAATTGTCGAACGGGCAGCCGATTTTGGCATTCCGGCCCATGACATCGTGGTGGACCCGCTGGTGATGCCCATCGGGGCAATGGGCACGGCTGGCCTTCAGGTCTTTACGCTGGTGCGGCGTCTGCGCGATGAGCTGGGCGTGAACACGACCTGCGGCGCCTCGAATATCAGCTTTGGCTTGCCCAACCGGCACGGGATTAACAACGCGTTTCTGCCAATGGCCATGACCGCGGGAATGACATCAGCCATCATGAACCCGGTGGCACTGCCCGTCGGCCCCAAGAAAATCGCCGAAAAAAAGGCCGAGATCGCCGCCGCCGGGATCGTGCTGCCTGAAGATATGGATGACGAAGCTTTCGTGCAGATGTTCGGCATGGGATCCACCAAACCGCGCCCTGGTAAAGAAATGGAAGCCATCCGGGCCGCCAATTTCCTGACCGATAATGACCCATCGGGCGGCGCATGGATCAAATTCAACCAGAGCCCCGCCAAAGAAGGCGAAGGGCGCCGCCGGTCCGGCAGACGCCGGCGCGGCTAAGTCATCAATTGCTAAGGGCCGGGTACATCCCGGCCCTTTTTCATTGGTTGACGTCCACAACCACACGGCCTTGGACCTGCCCCTTTAGAATATCCGCCCCCAGCTGGGGCAGATCAGACAGGGTGGCGGGTTTGATCATCGCCTCCAGCTTGTCCATGGGCAGATCACTTGCGATCCGCTCCCAGGCGCGCAGGCGGTTTTCATAAGGTTGCATCACGCTATCGATGCCCAGCATGTTCACCCCGCGCAGCAAAAACGGGATCACCGTGGCGGGCAAACCCGCACCGCCAGCCAGCCCGACAGCGGCAACTGAGGCACCGTATTTCATCTGGCCCAGCACACGGGCCAGCATCGCGCCCCCGACGGCATCGACACAGCCGCCCCAGGTTTCACCCTCAAGCGGGCGTTTTGTGGTCTCATTGATCTCATCACGCGGGATGATCTGGGTTGCGCCCAATCCTTTCAGATAATCAGCCGTTTCGGGGCGGCCTGTGACTGCGGCGACCTCATAGCCCAGCTGGGCCAGGATCGCTGTGGCAACCGAACCAACACCGCCCGCAGCACCAGTGACCAGAACCGGGCCATCCTTGATCCCATGATCCTCAAGCGCCATGACCGCCAGCATCGCGGTAAAGCCAGCGGTGCCCACAGCCATCGCCTGCCTTGCATCCAGCCCGTCTGGCAAGGGCACAAGCCAATCGGCTTTGACGCGGGCCTTTTGGGCATATCCGCCCCAATGGGCCTCGCCCACGCGCCAGCCGGTCAGGACGACCTTGTCGCCTATTTTGTAGCGCGGGTCATCGGATGCCGCGACCGTGCCGGCAAAATCAATGCCAGGGACATGAGGATAATTGCGGACCAGTCCACCGCCTGGGCCAATGCATAGCCCGTCTTTGTAATTCACCGTGGAATAGGCCACATCCACCAACACATCGCCTTCGGGCAGTTGATCTTCGCTGATGGGCTGGACGGCGGCGGTGGTCTTGCCCGCATCATCCTTTTCGACAAGCAACGCGTTGAACATCATCTTTTCCTTCTAAATCCAGAAATTTTCATGGACGGTCACATCGCGCATCCCGTCCGGTGTTTGCACCGCAATCTGCGTGCCTTCGTCCCAATGGGTCATTTTGACCATACCGATGGCGACATTGGTCTTAAATTGGGGCGACAGCGCTGCCGAAGTCACCTGCCCCACCCTCTTGTTCTTGGCTATCAGCGGCCAGGGGCGATCACAGGGCGGCAGATCTCCGGCGATCGCAAGGGCGCGAATTTGCTGGGTCGGCCCCTCTTTGGCGACGCGCAACAATGCGTCGCGGCCCACACAGCCAATGGCCGTCTGGGTCGAACAAAACCGGCCCAGCCCACATTCATGGGGCGTGTTTTCACGGGTCATGTCATTGCCATAAGACAACAGCCCGCCTTCAATCCGCTCAATCAGATTGGGGCAACCGGCGCGGACATCCAAATCCTTGCCCGCCTCGAACAAGGCATGCCAAAGCGGCATACCGTTCTGGGTGCCGTCAACATAAATCTCAAAACCGCCCTGCTTGGAATACCCTGACCGGGCGACGGCCATGCTGGTGCCGTCAAAATCAAACCAGCCGAAACGGAAGAACTTAATGGCGCGGACGGCATCGCCAAAGACACGGGCCACCAGCTCTTCTGCCAATGGTCCTTGCACGGCCAAGGGCGACACATCGGGTTCATCGACCAGCACATCCAGCCGATACCCATAGGCCAAACCTTTGACCCAAAACAGCAAATCACTGTCAGCGATGGAAATCCACCAGCGATCCTCGGCCAGTTTCAAGGCCACAGGGTCATTCAGCATGCCGCCCGTTTCATCCACGATCGGCACGTAATAGCACTGCCCCGGCATCATGCCGCGCAGATCGCGCGGGGTCAGCATCTGCATCAGCCGGGCTGCATCGGGGCCGCGCAGTTCAATCTGGCGCTCTACCGCGACATCCCAGACCTGCACAGCCGATTTCAGATGATGGTAATCGGCCTCAATACTTTCAAAGACCGTCGGCAACAGCATATGGTTATAGACTGTGTAGCCCTTCACGCCCGCCGCCTCGACCCCTTCGGTAAAGGGGGTGCGGCGAATGCGGCGCGATGGGGCAATGACAGCCATCAGGCGCTGTCCGGGATGAAGGGGATATCGGTATCCTGCGGCTTTTGACCTGCAGCCGTCAACATCGCATGGACCTGCCCGCGATGATGGGTCTGGTGATTGAACAGCTGCATCACGCAAATCGCCCTGGGGCGCGAAAACTCGCGATCAAACATGCCGGAATACCAAGTCAGATCGCCGGTCAGATCAATGGCGCTAACGCTATTGGCCCATAGGGTAATCCGCGCATCGAGACGAAACCGTTCGGCCGCCCAAACCGCTGGGGTTGGGGTCATTTCCTTATGCTCTTCCGGGGGCACCTGAGGCCCCGCGCCACCATCAAAGCGACTGATCCAAAGCGTGTCGCCCCATAGTAGATGGTTCAATGTTGCCATGATCGACCCGAAAAAGGCCCCGCGATCCTTGTGCAACTCCTCAAGCTCCATCTCAGGGATCATCTTGCGTAGCCCGTCATTTTGCCAGGCGTTATAGCGGGCCATGGTTTGACAATATTCAGGCGTGATCATGGTTTGGGCCCCTTCCAGTCAATCGGGCAAATCTCGGCGGATTTGCCGCCAAAATCCCAGACACGGCCATAATCGCGGACCCGTGATTTCGTCCCTTGGGCGGCGATGATATCGGGGCCCATCCAATATTTTGAATTGCTGATCATGACCGGATGGTCCGGGCTGGCGCCCTGCATCGTTTCAATCTCGCCTTGGATCTTGCGGCCAATATAAATGCCACGCTTATTGCCATCGCGGACGATCTCAACCTTTTCGCGCTCGGCTCCGATAATTTCGGAAACCAGCATCGTAAACAGGCCCGTCGTGCCGCCGGCAACGCCGCTGAAAATCTTTAGAATACCGTTATAAGCCTTCTGCGTGCTACGCTCATCAACATAGGCGGCAACTTTCCAATTGCCCTCGGCCATGCGGCCCGGGATATCCACCAAAAGCCCCACATTCAGCCCATCCAGCGGCTCGCCCTCAAAATGTCCCTCATCAATGGCGATCGCCATCCAGGCATGGCAATGACCCTCGGTCGGGGGATGGGCACCAAGGCTGACCACACACGGGCAAAAAACGGTGCAAGAGCAGTTCAGAAACAGCTCGCCCTTGATGGCCCATTCGGTGGGCTGTTTCTTGCGGCGCAGCGGGTTGCTTGCCATGCGCTGATCGATGCGCTGCGAGATCGGCAACCGGTCGCTTGGGGCTCTGTTGTTCTCGGCCATATCTCGTACCTTTCCTTATAAAATCACCAAAGCCAAACCCGCTGCAATTAACAGCACCCCGGTTGGCTTAATCACATGATGCCCAATGTCGGGCAGTTTTTCGAAAATCATCAACAGCGTGGCCAGACCCATCCATAACAGGCTCATCACGCCACCTACAAAACCAAGTGCCATGAAGCCCCAGCAGCACACCACACAAAACGCACCAAGGCCCAGCCCCATACGCAAGCCACCACCAAATCCGGTTTTCCAATGGCCCAAGAAGTAGGTCATCGGGGCATGGCAAACGCCATGGCACACCTCTTTGATACGGGTAAATTGAAACGCCCCAACAATAATCAATAACAGCGCAGACAGCCAAATCTCGGCGACCCCCATCATATTGATAAATCCACCATAGAGTAGGACAAGCTGTACGCCCGCGATCACGGCTGCAAACCCGACCCAAACAATGAAATAACCAAGCACTAAACCACACCATCCGGCACGGCTGCCCTCTGCACTCACGATCAGGCGTTCATAGGTCGTCAGCGTCGGCACCAGCGTCGGCAACATCATCGCAGCCATCATAATCGCCCACATTGCAAACAGCGGACCAAAACGCGCCATGGGCATAGTCATCGACGTGCGGGGGTACATTTCCGCCATTTCCTGCTCGATCAAATTAGGGCGGCCCAGCAAGTCCAGATTCATATCCACGGCCATGACATACATCATCCACCACGCAGCCAGAATGGCCCCGAAAAAGGCCAACCACAGAGATGAGCGGATCAAATGCGGCACCGGGGCGTCCTCCCAAACGCGACTCAAGACTTGCGCAATGATATGTCAGACGTTTAATTGTCTGACAAATGAAAATTGACCCCTCAAACCCCGCAGACCTTTCTGCGCAAATCGCCAAGGCAATCCGCGACGCGATCATCTCGGGCGCGTTGCCGGTTGACGAACGCCTGCCATCCGAGGCCGAACTGGCCGAGCAATTCGACGTCTCGCGCCCCACCGTGCGCGAAGCGCTGAAACGGCTGGCCGCGCAATCCTTGATCCGCACCCAGCGCGGGGCCACGGGCGGGGCCTTTGTGAACCGCCTGCGCTTTGAAGAGGCATATGGCCAGCAAATCACCACCTCGACCCTGCTATTATCGATGAATGATGTCAGTTTCGCCACGGCATGCGAGGCGCGTTACGCGCTTGAACGGGCCTGCGCGCCCTACTCGGCCCAAAGGCGGACGGCCGATCATTTGGCGACAATGCGGGCCGAGGCACATCGTCAGGCGCAACCGGGCCTGACGGATGAAGCCTTTTGCGCCTCAGATGTGGCCTTTCACCGGGCATTGGTCGATGCGGCGGGCAACCCGGTCTTGTCCTATCAACTGGCGGGGGCGGTCGAGGCGATGCAACCCTTGATGAACATGATTACCTTCGGGGCACGGGACCGGGAAAAGATCGTCGCGCTGCACACGCAAATCGCCGACGCAATCGCGGCCTCAGACGGGCAAGCAACGGCCACGGCCCTGACGGCGCTGGAAGAAGAAACGCAAAACCTTGCGCAAAGCGTCTTTGCAGCGCGGGCCGAAAAAACCAAGTAGCGGGTGATCACAAGACAATACGGTGGGTCAATCCTGCGACGCAGCAACAAGGGGCGCCCTTTGCAAATCTTCAATGCGATCAAGCACAGACTGGCGGCGTGCGTGCAGGTCAGACATGAGGCGGTCAATATGCGCCAGCTTCGCGACCATCTTTTCAATACCTCCTTCGCACGGGCCGTCGGCATCATCTGATAGGCACGCGCGCATGGCACGAATTTCGCGGGTCGAAAAACCAGATGCAATGAAGTCACGAATACGGCGCGCACGGCGCAGATCCGCTGCGCCGTAGCTGCGGTATCCATTCACCAAACGGGCGACATCCATCAGACCTTCTTTTTCATAATGGCGCAAAATGCGCGGTGTAATGCCCAGATGGGCAGCTGCCTCTTTCGCCTGCATATTGATCCCTCTCCGCTTCGACCGATCCTATATGGAAACGCAGTCAAAGGGCATCAAGGGAGCCAGGCGAAGGTTGCCCATTCGCCCAGCCAAAGTGCTGCGTCAAATTCGCTGTGACCAACCACCATCGACAGCAATAACCTGCCCCGTCAACCACGCGTTTTCGGCACTTCCCAAACGCAAGATCCACGGGACAATGTCACCTGTCATGCCCCGGCGGCCTAATGGAACTTCTGCCGCTTCTTGCTGCTCGATCTGCTGGGCCATCTGATCAGGCAACCCCATCATCCCGGTCAAAGCGCCGGTCTTGACGGGCCCAGGGGCCACAGCGTTCACACGGATACCATCACCGGCCAATTCGATGGCCCATGATCTGGTCAACTGATCCAATGCAGCCTTGGTCGCTGTGTAATGCGCCATCATCGGCGCTGACATGCGGGACGCAGCTGTGCCAACGTTCACCACAGCACCTTTGCTTTCGCGCAAAGCGGCAAGGCCCGCTTTTAACAACAGCGACGGGGCCGCGATGTTAACCGCCGCCATTTTCATGATGATATCAGCATCATAGGCGGGGATCGGCAAAGGCTGGCCCGCGCCCGCATTATTCACGATCAGGTCCAGACGGCCCCAGCGATCGGTGGCCGCCTGGACAATGCGGGCGGCATTGTGAGGGTCAGCACTGTCGACCTGCAAGGGCTCGATGGTATCACTGTCTGCAGCCACGCGGGACAGCTTGTCAGGGTCACGCCCGGTGATCAGCACGCGCGCACCTTCCAGGGCAAGCGCATGTGCTGTCGCCGCGCCGATACCTGCGCTACCGCCGGTCACAATCGCGACCTTATCTTGCCAAAGGTTGTTTTGTGTCATGTCGTCTTTTTCCTATCTAAAACCTGTGCATCATCGTGACGCAGCGCCAGCCTTAACGGTTTGACGCTAGTGTCAGGGTCAAGTCACTTTTTTGCTGTTCGATCAGAGACGGATGGTCTGCGCGGATGGCTGCAAAACCTAACGATACTCTGGCATTTTCCCCTTGCCGCCGCGATGCAGCAATTCTAGCTTGCCCGTCAAAGCGTAATCGGGAGACCCTATCATGAATCGCACCACGTATCTTGGGGCTGTATCAGTCCTCGTCCTGACCACCGCAGCGACGGCCCAGGACGCAGACCTTTTGGTCTTTGACTATTCGGGCTTTGAAGACCCTGCATTTCACCAAGATTATATCGCAGCCCATGGGGATAGCCCGACTTTTTCCTTTTTCGGGGATGAGGATGAGGCGTTCCAGAAAATCCGCGCCGGTTTCGCCGCTGATGTGACACATATCTGCGCAGGCTCGGTCAGCAAATGGACCGAAAGCGGCATTATCGAACCTTGGGACACCGCCAGAATCCCCGCCTATGCGGATCTGGACAGCAATTTGACCGGCACCGATGTCGGCGGCGATGGCACCTATTTTATCCCAACCGATTTCGGCTCAACCGCGATCGCCTATAACCCAGATCAGGTCCCGGCCGAGGACGTGGCCAGCCTGAACGTCTTCACAAACCCCGCCTATGCGGGGCGGCTGACACTGCCGGACAATGTGGATGACGCCTATGCGCTGGCTTATCTGGCAACCGGCGTTGATAACTGGACCACCGCCACGGATGCACAATTCGAAGCGGCCTCAGACTGGCTGCGCGCGGTGCATCCGAACCTGCGGACCTACTGGACGGATCCGGCAGAACTGGCGCAATTGCTGGCATCGGGTGAGATCTTGGTCAGCTGGGCCTGGAACGAAACCTATCCGACAATGGTGGAAGAAGGTCGGCCCATCGCCTTTCAACGCGAAGCCGCCGAGGGATCATCGCTCTGGCTTTGCGGATATGTGAACATGGCCAAAGGGCAAGGCAGCGAAGACAAGGCCTATGATTATATCAACGCCATGCTGGCCGAAAGTTCGGTCCTGCCGCTGCTTGATGCAGGCTATGGGTCCTCCAATGCGGCCGCGCTGACATCCGAAGTGACCGCCGACGACCTCGAAGCGTCCGGGCTTGGGGTGATTGACGTGCCTGTTTTGGCGCAATTGCCAATGAGCAATGAACTGCGCGAGCGGCAGGCGGAAACCTTTGAGCTGATCAAAGCCGGTTTCTAAGGGACGCTTTCGTTTCATGCGCCTTTGGCGCAAAGGGCCCTCACATCAGACTTTGATGAGAGGGCCCTTTTTTCTACGGCGCAGTGTTATACCTCGGACCCATCATCCTCTTGGTCGCCCCAGTATTTCTTAAGATCGTATTCTTCACCGGCATGCGCCTTGTCCCAAAACTGCTCCGACTCGTCATTGGCATCAGCGTACAAAAATGCATCCAGCTCCATACTATCCCGCCTACGCTCAGCGGCAGCGGCTGCATCATCCGATCTCACCTGCACAGTTCCATCAGTGACCGGAGTTTCGGCAGCTGGCGGATCAAATTGTTGCAAAAGCTTACTTCTGATTTCCAGCGGTGGTTTTGCTGAACCATCTTGTTCCAGCTGAACTGGCTCTGTATCGCCCTGGGCTTCGCTTGACAAACTCGGATGTTCACTGGCCTGTTCTTGCATTCTCAAAAGAGTGGCCATGTTAAGTCGCGGCGCCCCATCTGTCCTGCGTTGCGTAGCATCGGCAGCGCCTGCATGATCTGATGTCACCTCCGCAGTTTCATCAGTGACCGGAGTTTCGGCAGCCGGCGGATCAAATTGTTGCAAGAGCTTACTTCTGATTTCCAGTGCTGGTTTCGCTGAACCACCTGTCCCGCGCTGCGCAGCATCGTCGTTGTTGCCCGCGCCTGCCGTATCCGAATCCTCAGATGTTTCCGAATCTTCGAAAAGAAGTTTGGTCCATTTTACTGTACTACTTTCAGAAATACTCCCGTCTGACGAATAGAAATCTGAAAACCGGGGGCCCTGCCGCTGTTGGGCCGACGGCAACTCCGAAGATGCGGTCGGCTTTTTGCCGGAAAAATTTGCGGTAAAGCGGTTATAGGCACTGCGAGCCTGTGATATCAAACCCGAGACTTTTGCACGAACACTTGCAGGCTTCTTGCCTTCATGGACCGACATAGCCTGCCCCGCCAGGCGATTTGCTTCCCCATCAACACTATCCGCGCCCGTCACGCTCCCAGGCGGCTGGCTCGGGACCGACGAACGGGTATTGGTTAAGCGCTCTGACATTTTTGTGTTCCTTCCGATAATGATGCGTGTTGCGATCATCATAGGCGCGCTCTTGGACCGGGCTGTCTCATTTAACACTGAATGGCGACGGAAATGCGCAATTCATGTCTGCGTCCCTTTGCCCCACAAGGGCCTTTCGGATACAAGCGGCATTGATTGCGCAACCTGACATGATAAATCCATCCGAAGGTACCCCGCCACATAAGTCGGGCCTTGACCCATCACCGCCGAAAGATCAAACGCACCACATGATATCCCGCTGGATCATATCTGCCGCTTTGCTGGTTGCCCTAGCGCTGACCAGCTGGGGGCATCACATGCTGCCACCGGGTAAACAGGCCCAGCTTGAGGCATATGTGCTGGCCGGTGGCGATCTGGGCGCGCTTTGCACGGATGGGACCGGTCCGGCAGGCATCCACAAAGAATGCCCGGCCTGCGTGATCAGCCAAGGCTGCGCCCTGCCCGGCATGGCAATTGCGGCCCGGCAGATCGGGCAAAGCATTGCAACAAGGGGCAAGATCACAGCGGTGGAGCTGAAAACCGCCGCAGCCTATGCGCCGCACGCAGCCCGCGCGCCCCCTTTCGTCTGATCGACCCAAACCGATCTCAGACTGCCTGCAGATATGAAACGATGCAGGCCTATCCTTCATGACGAAAGACACATGTAATGACACGTACATCCTTCGCGCTGGCCGCATTTTGCGCGCTCAGCCAACCGGCCTTTGCCGATCCAGCCCTGCAAATCAATCAGGTCAAGGCCTTTGAAACCGCGCCCTCTGCGATGGCAGGCGGCGGCTTTATGGAGATCACCAATACGGGCGATAGCGACGACAAGCTGATCGGCGTTTTGGCCGATTTCCCCCGGGTCGAAATCCACACGACCGAATTCAACAGCGAAGGCGTCGCCCGGATGGTGCATCTGGAAGACGGGATCAGCATTCCAGCAGGTGAAACGGTAACATTGGCGCCCGGCGGGCAGCATGTAATGTTCATGGGGCTGCGGGATGCGCCGTTTGTGGCAGGCGAAACGGTCGATGCGACGCTGATCTTTGAGGTCTCAGGCGAGGTGCCAATCAGCTTTGACATCGTCACGCGGGACATAGACGGGCATGATCACAGCGGGCACGACGATCATAGCGGCCATGACGGGCATTAACCTTTTCCGGGCGGTGCAAATCAGGCGCCGCCCCCTTTTTTGACGGAGATTGATCATGAAACATGTCATCTTTGGTGTGACAACTTTGGCCGCAGCTGCCGGGCTTGGGCTTTATGCCTGGCAAACGCAAAGCGCTGGCGCACATCCATGTGGCGATACAGCCGTTGCAGGGTCGGCCATCGGCGGGCCGTTCGAATTGGTTTCGGAAACCGGTGAAACGGTGACGGATGTTGACGTTATCACCAAGCCAACGCTGGTCTATTTCGGCTATACATTCTGCCCCGATGTGTGCCCGCTTGATACGGCGCGAAACGCGGCGGCAGCCTATATGCTGGCAGATGAAGGGATCGATATCGGGACGGTCTTCATTACTGTTGATCCCCCACGGGATACGGTCGAAGTGGTTCGCGACTTCACCGATAATTTCCACGAGGATATGATCGGGCTGACAGGCAGCGCCGAACAGGTTGACGCGGCATCAAAGGCCTATCGGACCTATTACCGGGCCCATGATGACGATCCAGACTACTATCTGGTCGATCACAGCACGCAAACCTATCTGATGTTCCCTGAAACCGGGTTCGCGACATTCTTCAAACGGGAAAGTACGGCCGAGCAGATCGCCGAAATCACATCCTGCTTTATCGACCAGTTGGCCTGAAACAAAAAGCCGCCCGGTGCAAACCGGGCGGCAAACAAAAGGTCACGGCATAGCCTGTCACTCTTCGGCGACTGTATCGGCAATCGAAAACCCGCCGTTTTCATCAAAGATCGCGGTTTTGCGCAGAATATCATCTTCTGCAAGTGGGACGACGCTCTCAATCATACCGCGCAATATGGTCATGTCGCGGTCCTCCATCAGGCCCGAACCAACCAGATTATCAAGCAGACTGTTCAGCCCCATCAGCTCAAACACGATTTCCCCACTTGGTTGCGGAAAACCGGCGGCCGTGTTCGTGTCAGACGGATCAAAAGTCAGATCTACCTCAGCCTCCAAAGCGGTCCCTGGGCCGGACAGTAAAATATCCGGCAAACCAGGCAAGGCAGCAGCTGAACGAATGGAATGAAGCCTGATTGCACGAGGATCCAAAGACGCAATCCACTGAAAATTATTGCGACCAAACATATCGACCAGCAGTTCGGCGGTTCCTTCAAGTCGCGCGTACGCGTTAATGGGACCACGCTCCCAAGCGCCGGAAGGATCAAACACGGCCCAACCATTTTCATCAAGTTCCAACTCGTTCAAAATGAAACGCATCTCAAACGGTTCCGGTTCCTCCGTGCGGCCAAACGGTATCGAAAGGAACACGGACAGACGATCGAGTTGGGATTGATATGGAAACGGCCCGCGCCCCATATGCTGTAACGGCTCCCCTTGCCTGCTGCGGGCGCCCTGTAGGCTATATGAAACAGTTAGTCGATCACGGTCAGCAGAAAACTCAAAACCGGGATGGATACTTTCAAAAGATGAACGCGCATAACCGTTGTCGGAATTATTCATTTCAATATCGTAAGAAAGCCGATGCGCCCTTAATTCAGTCGTGAAATCCAGAAAGCCACTTGATATTTGGTCACGCATTCCTTGACTATTTGAAAGTTGCAGTGTCATCAGTTGCAGTGGCAAGAGAGCGCCCGACACCACGATTTCCTCCTGTCGAACATCGAAAGTGCCCAAGTTCGCTGAGAAACTGAGGTTGTCTAGATTTACGCTACCGACCACGAATTGATGGTCGCGACCACTAATATCGAAGTCTGCATTTACAGCACCGGCGCTCAACTCAATAACATGTTGAGCTAACTTCAAGGTATCATCCTGCGCTCCGGCTATATCTATGGGGGCCGAAATCGTATAACTAATGTCTAGATCTCGGAACGATAAGCCAAGACTGGCAAGTTCATCATGACCGGGACCGTCAATTGAGGCACTGTCGGCAGTTAGGCGATAGGTTGGATATGCGTCGAAATCTTCGACCGTCAGCATCAGACCGCTTGAAAAGACGCTGTACAGATCCGGTTGCCGAGCCGACGCACGTTCATGATGACTGATCAGAAACTGCGTCGGCAATTGAATAGACACATCGCCCTGCTCATTCTGCGCAATCGTGATTTCATCGATCAGCATCACTGCCTTGCCGCGCCCCATTTTCACTTCAAGCTCAAGGGCACGGATAATGACACTTCCGTCAGCCTGATCTTCACGTTCAAAGCTGTGGATCGTTCCCAGTGCGCGATCTACCGATGGCACTTCACTGCTATCTAACTTGCTCAGATAGTTGGGTAGGAACAGGCTGCTGGCCTCCTCCCAAATTTGCTCTGCGCTCGTCTGCGCAGTAGCGGTGTGCGTCAAACCAAATACCAAAGCACAACTTAAACACGATGTCGCTAATAGGTTCATTTTTCGGGCCTTTTTGAATAAATGCATGCCTGCCCCTAGAAAAACGTCCCTTGTTATTCAATAACAATCGCGCCGCCGCCATGCGTTTGTCAGGAAAATGCAAAAGTCTCTTGATGTCCGCCCGCCCTGCCCCAGTTTTTAGGGCAGAGCAGCGCAGGAAGGCCCCATGGACATCATCAACTTCATCTTCGCCGCGCTCAGCATTGCGCTGGGCTGTTTTGGCTGGTTGGCACCGCGTTACACGATGGGCGCTCTTGATCTTTCGCCGGGACCAACGACGATGGGTATGTCAGAAATCCGCGCCTCGGTTGGCGCATTATTTGTCGGCATGGGCATCGGCGCGTTGATCCTGGGCAGCACTGACGCCTATCTGATGCTTGGGTTCTGTTGGTGCGGCGCAGCGGTCGGGCGGCTCACATCGCTGGTTTTGGACGGAATGTCACAGCGCAAATTCATCTTTTTCGCGGTCGAGGCCGGTGTCGGGATCGCAGCCATCGCCCTGCACGCATAAGCGGGCGGTGTACATACAGCATCTGTACAGTTTCTGTACGCGATCCATATCCCTAAACCTAGGTTTTTCACCGCGCAAAAACGTTCAGAACGGTTGGGCAAGATCGGCCTAAAAACCTGATCAACCCGACTCGCCCTATAGATGAAATTCAGGCATATTATTGTGCTTCAGTGCTGCACGTCACATTAACAGTACAGCGTTACATACTGTTATTACTAAATTTATTAAATTTCAGAAAACAGCTCTTGCCAAGCCACTCAGTGCTGTGCCTAGCTTAACGCAGGGGCAACCTCTTTTCATATTTTGTATTTTTTTGCCCCCAAAAGACAGACGCCACTCTCGTTTGTTGTTCCGAATGTAAAACGAAAACAGGGGGCCGCATGGCCACTCGACTCTACACGCGTGTCCGCAAGTTTTTTGGCGGGGTGTTTTGGTGATTGATGCTGCTTTGTCATTGACCGCCGAGCGCTTGAATGGGCATTTGGCCGGCCGGTTTGAGGCGGCTGAGGATCTCGTGGTTCTCGCGCCGCTCACCGATTCCGATCGGAAACCATCGGATATCTCACGCAATCGTCTGGCCCTGTTTGTCACCAATATCGCAGAAGATCCGATGCCCCGCCAAAATCGGGGCCGCGCTGCATCAGTCATGGGACGTACGGCGGATGCCCCGCCATTGCATTTGGATATCTACGCCATGCTGGCGGCCAACCACGATCCGAACATCTACACCGAAGGGCTGAAAATGCTGTCTGCGGCGCTGATGTTTTTTCAAACCTACCCGGTAATGACCCCACAAAACACGCCCCAGATGCCGCGCGACATGCAGCAACTGTCCTTTGAGATCAGCAATCTTCGCCCCGAAGAAATGGGCCAGATGTGGGGCAACCTGGGCGGGCGCTATGTGCCTTCTGTCATGTTCAAGATCCGCACAATCACCCTGTCAAGCGGCGCCATCAAGTCGATCAAACCGACAATCCGCAAACCATCCGCAGGCGTTGCACCCGCAAGGGAAACCACCACATGAGCCACCGGATCGCCCTTTCGTTTCAAATCGCCCATGACTACTGGGGCGATGAAACTGTGCCGCTAAAAATTTTTCCAAGCGACCCGCACGCATTGGCAATGGCCGGAGTATTGGCCAAGCGCAGCCCGGCCCGCATTGATCTGATTGCGGACGACGATGTCTTTGATAACAATCAGATAATCACCGTCGATGTCACCAGCGCAGACACCGATATTCTGGCGCTGACCGATGGACAGGATTGGGGCCGCACACCGCATCTCGACCTGAGCGGGATGACGGAAAATACCGATATCGCCCTGGTTGATGTGCCAATTCTCACAGACGCGCCGCGCCTTCCTGGTGATCCTTTACTGCGTGTTAACCTGCCTGTCGCGGCGGAGGGCACGGGTCTGATCACACTGCGACTGACTGCGGTGGCGACGCTTTGGGCCTACTACGTGACAGGCAGCAAGGGAGGGGTGGATTTGCAAGTTATTGATCAAAATAACAACGCCACATTTGAAGATCTGGGCCAAAGCCCATTGCCTGATGGCGCGCTGGCGCGGGTCTTTCGATCAACCCAAGCGATCCCGCTGCGTTATCGGCCGGATGCGCGCTTTACGCTTGAGGCCCTTCAGGCCCCTCCGTTTGATCCGATTACGCTGATCCCAGTGCTGCCCGCAGCCGGGGTCCATCTGCGCCGCGCCGCTGATCCGGCTGCGCGCGCGCCCTTGCAATCCGACATTTTCGTCAGCCTATGGTAAAGGAGAAGTCCCCATGGTCATGAAGACCCCCGGCGTCTACATCGTCGAAAAAAGCGCATTCCCAAATTCGGTGGTGCAAGTCGCGACGGCCGTGCCGGCCTTTATCGGCTATACGCAGAAAGCGCTGAATGGGAATGTGTCCCTGCATATGGCGCCCAAGCGCATCACATCGATGGGCGAGTTCATCACCTATTTCGGCGGCCCGCCCGAACCGATGTTCGACATTGTCGGCTACAAAGATCACGAAGGCACCTCGCCCCTCTCCGCAGATGGCGTTGGGATGAAAGACAGCCTGCCGCGCGCGGTTTTCACCACCCAGGGACCGCTGGGCCCG
Organism: Yoonia sp. BS5-3; assembly: GCF_038069655.2. Lineage (NCBI taxonomy): Bacteria > Pseudomonadati > Pseudomonadota > Alphaproteobacteria > Rhodobacterales > Paracoccaceae > Yoonia > Yoonia phaeophyticola. The sequence continues at coordinate 3,066,536 of NZ_CP150951.2, read as the reverse complement.
GTCAAACATGAGCTGGTCCAGAAAACCCCGGCCTTCAACCTTTATGGGTCGATGAAGCTGTTCTTTGAAAATGGCGGTGGCCCCTGCTACATCGTCTCGATCGGCGAATATATGGTCGATGTGGAAGGCTCAGACACTGGCGAGAAAGAGCATAACGCCATCGACGCGAACGCCATGAAGGCGGCCATTGATGCGTTGAAAAAGGAATCCGAGCCGACCATGGTCGTGATCCCCGAAGCGACCCGGCTTGCGCGCCAGGATTGCGTTTCGGTGCAGCAAAAAATGCTGTCCCACTGCGGGCTTGAGATGCGCAACCGCTTTGCGATCCTTGACGTGTTTGGCGGGCATCTGCCGCAGGGTGGCCCGATGGGCAACCCGGTTGCCGCCTTCCGCAGTGATATCGGGATCAACCAGCTGGATTTTGGCGCGGCCTATTATCCATGGGTCAATACCTCGGTCTTTGGGGTGCGCGATGTCACATATGAAAACATCGTCCCCGAGGCCCGCCAAAAGCTGATCAAGCTCTTGAAGATGAGCGTGCCGGGCGACAAGGAACTTGCCGCTGAGATCGAAAAAACCAGCGCCCCGGCCCTGACCGGTGATTTTACGCTGTCACTGACCCCTGGCCTGACGGCACCGATCACCAAGGCCGACATCAATGCCGAGGACGATGATACAAGCGATGACGCGCTGACCTATAGCGTGATTGGTGATGCGGCCAAGATGGGCGGCAAGGTTGTCAAAACCGATGCGCCTGATGCGGCCATCGACAGCTTTACCCAGGAAGAGCTGGAAACCGGTGCGGTCAGTTTTGTCCATGATGGCACCACCAAGGCAGGCAAATTTGCCGTTGTCGTCACAGATGCAAACGGCATCGCCACAGATGCCAGCGAAATCGCGGTTGAGGTTGTGGGCGGCCTGTTGAACCTGTCTGGCGTGCAGCAGCAAACCCCGGTTGAGATCGACGTTGCCGCCGATAATGAAGGGGCCGATCCCGACAGCATCGTGCTGCGTGATGCCACCAGCGATGATGGCAAGACCAAGGACATCGATGGGGTCGGCACCTGGCAGGCAGAAAGCGGTAAAGTGACCTTTACCCCCAATGCCGAATTTGTCGGGGCCGAGGCCAAAGTGGCCTATACCATGACCAAAGATGATGCCCCGCTGCCCTTTGCCGATCTGCGCATTTTGGTCCCTGACAGCCCGCTGGCCGTTGTCAAAACCGACACGCCATCGCCTGCGACGATCGATAAAACGATGCGCGCCGTTGTCCCGCTTTATAACGATGTGATGGAGGCAATGACCAAGCGCCTGAACGCGATGCCGCCCTCTTCGGCGATGGCCGGACTTTACACGATGGTCGACGGCACGCGCGGCGTCTGGAAAGCGCCCGCCAATGTCAGCGTCGGCTCGGTCACCTCGCCCATGGTGAACATCAACCATGAAGAGCAGGAAAACCTGAACGTCTCGACCACCGGCAAATCGATCAACGCGATCCGACCCTTTGTGGGCGAAGGCACCTTGGTCTGGGGCGCGCGGACACTGGACGGCAACAGCCTGGATTGGCGTTACATCAACGTGCGCCGGACGATGATCATGATCGAGGAATCGATCCGCCTGGCCTCCAAAGCCTATGTGTTCGAACCCAATACCGCCCAGACATGGGTGACCATGCGCTCAATGATCGAAAACTTCCTAACCTCGATCTGGAAGCAAGGCGGCCTGGCTGGCGCTGTGCCATCGGACGCGTTCAGTGTGCATGTGGGTCTGGGCGAGACCATGACCCCGGTTGATATCCTTGAGGGGATTTTGCGCATCACCGTTCTGTTGGCCGTCGTGCGCCCTGCGGAATTCATCGAAATCACCTTCCAGCAGCAAATGCAGAAATCATAATCTTTTAAAGGAGTTCACCCATGGCAGAAGATGGTTCCGCCCAATCCGCGTCGATCTGGCCCCTTCCCAAGTTCCACTTTCAGGTGAAATGGGACGACACCGAACTGGCCTTCCAAGAGGTCTCGGGCCTCGATATCGAAACCGAGCCGCTGGAATATCGCGCGGGCAACAACCCGGTGTTTTCGACTTCGAAAATGCCCGGGATGATCAAATCGGGCAATATCACCATGAAGAAAGGCGTGTTCGCCAAGGACAATGCGATCTTTGATTGGTTCAACGAAATCAAGATGAACACAATCACACGCAAGGCTTTGACGATCTCGCTGCTCGATGAGGCCCAGGCCCCGACCATGGTTTGGAAAGTGCAAAATGCCTTTCCGGTCAAGGTGATCGGCACCGATCTGAAAGCAGAAGGTAACGAAGTCGCGGTCGAAAGCATTGAGATCGCCCATGAAGGCTTTGTGATCGAGAACGCCTAAAGTCATGGCCTTTTTTGACCCTCCTGTCGCGTTTCATTTTTCGGTGGTTTTCATTGGGTTCGTCCCGCCAGTCCCCGATATGGCGTTTCAGGAGGTCAGCGGGCTAGAGACATCGCTTGAACTGGAAAGCCTTGAAGAAGGTGGCGAGAACCGGTTTGTGCATCAACTGCCCAAACCGGCCAAGCGTAGCAATCTCAAGCTCAAGCGCGGCATGACAACCGCAGCCAGTGGGCTGGTCCAATGGTGTCGGTCTTCGCTTGAGGGCGGGCTGGCCGAGCCGATCATACCCAAGGATATGACCGTCTCGCTGCTGAATGAAATGCGGATCCCCGTTGCTGTCTGGTCCATTGGCAACGCTTTTCCGGTCAAATGGACCGTCAGCGATCTGGACGCGATGAAAAACGAATTGGCCTTTGAAACCATAGAGTTGGCCTACACGACCTTACAAAGGATGGCATGATGGCAATCGAGATTGGAAGCCTTGTCGTACGCGGCTCATTTGGTCAGGCGCGGCCCAGTGATAGCGGGCTAAGTGAGGCGCAGATCCAAGATCTGGCCAACCGGCTGCGCCGCGAATTTCAAGAGGCGCTGGCCCAGCAGATTGCCGCCTCGGAGCAGCGCATCAAGGAAGGGCTTTTGTAATGTCCAAGATGACCATCACCCGGTGCAGCACCAGCACATCGCAAATCTCGCCTATGAGCGGGGATGGAAATGTCTTTACCACAACGATCAACCCCTCATCCTATAACCGCAAATATGGCACCAAATTCTCCGGGGCCAGCGCCGATCAGGGCGCGGCGATCGGTAAACCTGCGCCGGTGCCAAAATTCTCGGCCTCTGAACCCGAAGAGGTATCGTTCGATCTGACCCTGGATGGCACAGGTGTTGTCCCCGATGCGGCAGGCACCACGGTCGCCGAACAGATCAACAAGCTGCGCGATATCGCCTATGCCTATTCGGGCGAGGAACATGAGCCCGATGCGGTCCAAATCGACTGGGGGGATGAGCTGAAGGCCTTTCAGGGCCGCCTGACCAGCCTTGAGATCGATTATACCTTATTTGATCCTGATGGTGTGCCCTTGCGCGCTGCCATGAAGCTGAAATTCATCGAAGCCCTGACCGAAGCGCAGGTTGCCCTTGAGGCCAATAACCAATCCCCCGATCTGACCCATATCGTTCAGGTCCGCGAGGGCGACACCCTGCCCCTGCTCTGCGAGCGGATTTACAAAGATGTCTCCAAATACCTTGAGGTCGCGCGCTTCAACGATCTTGATAATTTCCGCAATCTGAAGCCGGACACGCTCTTGCGTTTCCCCCCGATGAGATAAGCCATGGCCGATTCACCAATCACTGGCGTTGATGGCCCCTTGGGCGTGATCATCAAGGTCTCTGGCGCTGCCATTGCAGATGATATCGCGGTTGAAACGGTGCGCGTGACAACCGATCTGAACCGCATCCCGCAGGCCCTGATCACCCTTGCTGACGGGGCTGTCGCCACACAGGAATTCCCGCTAACCGATGGCACCGATTTTGAAATCGGCACCGAAATTGAGGCCTTTGCCTTTTTTGGTGGCGGCGCGGAACAGTCGCTGTTCAAAGGCATCATCACCGCCACGCGCCTGCGTCTTTCGGGCGGCGGTGGGTCGCTTGAGCTGACCTGCCGTGACAAGGCGATTTGCCTGACGGATATCCGCAAAACGACAAGCGCGGCGCAGGTCACCGATTCCGATGTGATGTCTACCGTGATTACGGATGCCGGGCTGGTCGCCGATGTGACCACCACCACCGGTGATCCGACCGATATCGTGCAATATGATTGTACCGATTGGGATTTCCTGCGGATGCTGGCGGATCGCAATGGCCAGGTTCTGTCTGTCGATGATGGCACGATCACCAGCGCCGCGCCTGCCCCAAGCACCGGCGCAGTGATGACGCTGACGGCTGGCATGGATATCTTTGATTTTGATTGTAAAATAGACGCAAGATCATTGTTTTCCAGCGCGCAGATCAGCGGCTGGGATCCGGCATCGCAAGCCGCCACAACCGAAACAGAGGACGTCGCTGATGGCGGCAAATGGGGCAACACCCCTTTTACTGATCTGACAGATGCAACTGGCAGCCGCATACACAATATTGCCACGCCTTATGCCGCGGGTCAGGTTGATCTGGCCACCATGGCCAAGGCCCGCGCCCTGCGTCCGCCGCTGGCTGCGATCAGCGGCACTTGCCAATATCCCGGCTCAACCTTGGCCACCCCCGGCGACACGATTGAATTGGCCGGTGTCGGCGAAAGGATGGGTGGAACCGCCTTTGTCTGCGGCATCAGCCATGAGATCAGCGCCGGCAGTTGGAGCACAACCGCCCGGCTAGGGCTGCCGATGGGCTGGCGCAGTGATAGCTTTGGCATGGCAGCACCGGGCGCGGCGGGGCTGACCGCGCCCGTGCAAGGGCTACATGTGGCGACCGTTCTGGGCATCATCGACAGCGGCGGGACAAACCCGATGGCCGATGATGCGATGATCCAGGTCAGCGTGCCCTTGATGGGTGAAACCCCCGCAGAGCTTTGGGCGCGCTATGCCCAGCCCTATGCCACGGCCGGGGCCGGTATCCAGTTTCTGCCAGAGGTCGGCGATGAGGTGATCATCGGATTTCTATCAGCAGACCCCGGTGCCCCTGTTGTTCTGGGCGCGTTACATAGTGGCAGTCTGGCCCGTACCAATGATGCCACCGAAGAAAATGAACTGAAGACCATCACCAGCAAATCCGGCATCCACATCACCTTTGACGATCAAAAGGAAATCCTGACCGCCGAAACCCCTGCCGGGCAATCTATCGTGATCGACGATGAAGCCAGCACCATCACCCTGACGGATGTGACAGGCAATACGATCACCATGGCCGATAGTGGCATGACCATCGCCGCAGAGGGCACGCTGGACATCACCGCCACGCAAAACATCACCATCGCCAGCGATCTGGATGTGGAAATCAGCGGCATGAATGTCAGCGCCAGCGCCGATGTTGAGCTGACCGCCGAAGGCAGCGCCAGCGCCAGTTTCAGCTCATCTGGGCAAACCACGGTCGAAGGCTCGATCGTGATGATCAACTAGAAAGGACCCGCCATGCCGCCCGCCGCTCGCCTGACCGATATGCACACTTGCCCCGCCGCCAACGGGCCGGTGCCCCATGTGGGCGGGCCAATCATCGGCCCCGGCGAGGCGACGGTGCTGATCGTCAGCCTGCCTGCGGCCATTCAGGGCGACAGTTGCACCTGTGTTGGGCCACCGGCCACGATCTCTAAGGGCTCGGCAACGGTGATGATCGGCGGCAGCCCCGCCGCCCGGATGGGCGACACAACATCCCATGGCGGCAGCATCATCACCGGCGCCCCCACTGTGATTATCGGAGGCTGACAGATGACCTTCGAAGACCCCGGATTTCTTGGACGCGGCTGGTCCTTTCCGCCCCGCTTTGACGCGGCCACCGGAGAGCCAGCCCTGGTCACCGAGGCCGAGGATATCATGCAAAGCCTGCGCATTCTGTTTGAAACCCGCCCGGGCGAGCGTGTGATGCATCCCACCTATGGTTGCCGCATCCATGATTATCTGTTTGATCCGATGAACGCTCCCACCATGCGCGCCATGGAGGCCGCAATTGAACGCGCCATCCTGTTCTTTGAGCCGCGCATCACGCTTGAGCAGATCAAGGTGCATCCCACTGACCCGCTTGAGGGCCGGCTGGCCGCTGATCTGACCTACCGGATCCGCCAGACCAATGCGCGTAGCAATATCGTCTTTCCCTTTTACATCGATGAAGGCACGTTGATCACCGATAAACCCCAAGGTGCGGGGGCGGATCGATGAATATTGCCCCTGCTCTGCCTCTGACCTTATCGCTGATGGCCCTTGGCGGATGCGACAAGATTGAAGGCGCGGTCAACCAGATCCGCGACACACCCGCCTTTGAAATCATCGGCCTTGGCCCGGATTTGCCCTGCGATGTTGACCGGTCTGAGGCCCGAAAACTGACCGGCGCGTATTTGCAGCTGGTTGATGGTTCGATGGGTGGGACGACCTTTGCCATTTCCGGGCGCGCCGGGCCCAGCAAGGCGCCATTGCCGCGCAACCTGGCGATTGATGACAGCAGAATATGGGGGGTGCGGGCCGATGAGGCGGGCGCGCTGCGCGGTTGGCGGCAAAGCGCGGCCACCCCGATTGCCGCGCTGAACACCCGCCAGACCCTGCCACTGGCTTATGCGCTAAGCTACCGTGTCGATGGTGTCACTGTCACCGGCCCTTTGGTTGCGGGCCTGCCCCCCTTGCAAGAGGATATCCCCCAGCTTGGCCAGGTGACGCGGGCTGGCGGCATAATGATGACTTACACAAGCGTGGATGATGCAGGCGCAGTGTCCGTAACCGAGGCGCGCGGCGATTTCAGCATGCGGATCGGCTTTGGATCAGGCCGGGCCACCTTCACGGCCAACCGGTTTCAAGTGACGTCCGGGCCGCAAATGCCCTTTGCGTCGCTGCAATGGACTCAGCTTGGCCTCTGCGGCGCGCGGATAGTCAGTAGCGGACAGGGAATTGTCAGCCTCTTTGATGCCGATGGTACACGTCTCCCGACGCTTGGCCCCGATGCGGACCCTGGCGCAGGGACGCTTGTTCTGGAGTCCAGCCAATTTGCAGGCAGCACCGCCGATGACGGGCCAACAGATATTGGCGGGGTCTTTGCGATCCAGGGCGACACCAGCAGCCTAACGGCCGTCTTTTTGTCGCGCGGGCCGCCCTAACCTGTCACCGCGCCCTCTCTTTTTCCCTGAAAGCATGAAACGAAAAGAATATTTTGGCACATTTTTGGTCCGATATCCGCGTCACGCCAGGCTCTCAAGACGGGGCCCGCCTGCCCGCTTCTTTGCGCGGAGCCAATCCCTTTTTGCGGCCAGATCACCTTGCGGACACGCTCGATACGCTGGCCCAAAACGCGCCTTCGCCATGGGACCGCATGTTGCAGGGCGAGCCTTTGATCGTGCTTGCCCAGATCATGGCCTTCCGGCTGGATGATGAAAGCTGGCGCTTTGATCTGGCACAGGACGCGGGACCAACAGCAAGCGCAAAGGTGATCATCGCCCTGGCCGCGAAGGTTGACGATTGGCTGACGCGTATTCGCCGGCAATGGCCCGATACCTTTACCGATGCGCTGGTGGCACTGGATCAACAGATGGATCTGAGCAACCGGGCGCGTGAACTTGCAACGGCCACCCCGCCCCGGTTGATTGGGGTGATCGACCGCAAAGGCTTTGGTCAGGGTGCAGCACGCAGCAGCCTTGAGAACGCGCGCGCAGCTGTCTCTGCAAGCAGCGCGGCACATCGCCAAATGATGCATGCCATTGCATCGCTGAAACCGGCGGCGTCTGTTGCCTTTGATAAGCGGCTACAATCGGGCGATATTGATCCGGCCATTGGGTTGATCATTGCCGAGCTAAGCGCCGCATCTGCGGTCGATGCCCGCCTGAACCAGTTCACCACCCGGCACACGGATTTTTACTATGGCGATGTGATCGGCCAAGCCCGGCGCGGGGCAGTCCCGGAACGGGCGTTGTTGCATCTGCCATCCGGCGGCACATCGCGGTTGCTGGCCAAAGGAACTGGCTTGATCGCACGCCGCGCCGATGGCACCAAGCTGCGCTTTCGGACCGAAACAGATGTGCCCGTCACACCCGCAAGGGTGATCGCCACCGCCGGGCTGACCTATGACACCGATCCGCAAGTGTCGCTTTATTCCACGCTTGGCGGGATCACCGGCATTCGGACCAGTTATGAGCCTGCCGCCGCGCAGCCGCTGAACCGCAGCGTCTTTGTCGCCCCATCTGAGGCAGAAGTGCGGATCGGGCTTGATATCGCGTCAGATATGTTCCTGCTGGCCGAAGGGGACCGCGTGGTTGAGGTGCATCTGCAAATGCAACGGGCGACCGACCTGCCTGCGGCCAGCCATGATGCGGCCTTTGATCCCGGCGACACGCCCGATCCCGATATCGCGCTTGAGCTGCGCGCAGACCCGGCCCTAATCCGGGCGCTTGGCTTTCCTGACCTGGGTGAAGGCGTGGCGGCCATCACCCAGATGGTCCATGCGGAAGCCTGCAAACGCCAGTGCAAACCATCGATGAGCCTGATTTACGAAGTGATCGCAGGCTATATCCTGAAACCGGCACCGTTGCGCCTGCTGCTTGGCCGGATCGTCACGCTGGGCCTGATGGAAGGCACCCCATGGCCGACCGGGGACTACTGGAAGATCCTCGAACGGGCCATCACTGCCTTTGCATCCGAATTGACCGGCCAGCATCAACATACCCGCGATGAAGGCAATGTAGTTGAAGCCTTTGCCCAGGAAAACGGGACCTTCATCTACAGCCCTGCGGACATGTTCGAAAAGCTGCTGGGCGATGCTTTTGACATCCGCATGACAACCCCCGAAGGCATGATCAGCGCCAAAATCGCCCAGATATTGCCGATCGAATCCGGCGATGCCGGGCTGACGCTACGTTTGGCTTTCAGCGCCGACATGCCCCCCATCGCCCCGCCCGCCGATGCGGCCGGTGCCGCCCCCAGCCTGCAGCTGCGCTGGAACCAGCAAGCGCGGATTTGTCCGGTCAGCTTCCTTGAGCGTTACAGCATTGAGCAGATCGGCATCGATGTCGCAGCGCAGGGCCTGCGCAATCTGACCGGGTTCAGCGATGACGGGCCGGTTGCAACGGGCCAATCCTTTATGCCCTTTGGCATCCGCCCGACCGAAGGCGCCAGCTTTGTGCTGGGCTCAACCGAAATGGCGTGCAAACCGGTCACCGATATCAGCCTGAATATGACATGGGCGGACCTGCCGCGCAGCGTTGGCGGCTTTGCCAGTCATTATGCCCACTACCCGTCTGAAACGGTCATCCCCGACCCGCAGGTCCGACTGGATTACCTATCCGCCGATGGATGGAAGCCAGTGAGCACCGAAAAGCGCCCGCTGATAGCCACGCGCAGCTATGACAAGACGCTTGATCCTCATTGGTCCGCAGAGGGCCCAGTTTTGGGCAGCAGCCAAGCAGCCAGCGGCAAGGCACAATCGCAGCGCCCCCGGACCCGCGCGCAAATCAAGGCCGGCGCTGTCCGCATGACCATGACCGGCTGCGGCGATTTTGGGCAAGCCCAATACCCGCTTGCCCTGGTCAAAGCGATGCGTCCGCGCCCGCTGTACCGCGGCGAGCCGCCCGTCCCTGCCGCACCTTACGTCCCGAAATTGGACAATATCACATTGGGTTACCGGGCCAGCACCATCATCAGCCTGGCCGCCCCCGACACGGCCCGACCCCGCGACAAGGTCACGCAGGTGACCCCCTTTGGCAGCCGCGAATGCTATCCGCGTTTGATCCGCCGTGATCTGGGTATCTTCCCGCCGCGCCTTGGGCTGGGCACGCTTTACATTCAACTGGCCGGTGCAGGGGCACTGCGCCAGCTAGGCATTCTTTTTGATATTGCCGATAGTGGGCATCTACGACTGGTCCCCGATCAAGTGCCGCTTGATTGGCATTATCTGACCGCCGAGGGCTGGGTCACCCTGCCCAGCACCGCCATCAGTTCCGATACCACAGATGGGCTCCTTCGGTCAGGCGTGGTCACGCTTGATCTGCCCGACAATGCCGAAACGCCTGATGGCGAAATGCCGGGGGGTGGGGTTTGGTTGGCCATCTCGGCCCGTTGGCCCGGCTTTAAGACCCACCCGACATTGGCGCGGGTGCGCACCAATGGGGTTTGGGCCGTCTGCAATCAAACCGAAACCGCCCAGGCTGACGGGCCGCGCGATTGGCGCTTTGAAATTGCGCAGCCCGGCATGTCAACACCGGTTGAGGCCAATAGACGTGCCCCCCCACGCGCCCCTGAAACCCGCCCCCATTATCTGGCCCGCATCAGCGAAAGGTTGCGCCACCGGCAGCGGGCTGTCACGCCGCATGACATCGAACGGATGGTGCTTGAGGCCTTTCCCGATATCTGGCGCGTGAAATGCCTGCCGCATCTGTCCCGCACGGGTCCGGCGGCTCGGCCCGGTCATGTCACCGTGGTGGTGCTACGCCACCCGGCAGAGCCCGGCGCCGATCTGCAAACCATCGCGCAAGAGCGGCTTTTTGACGTGGGCAGTTTGGAAAAGATACGCGCCTTTTTGCAGCGCCATGGGGCCCCGCAGGCAACATATGAGGTCGTCAATCCCAGCTTTGACAGGATTCAGGTCCGCGCTGCTGTGCGGTTCGCCCCTTTTCTTGATGATGGCGCGGCGGCAAGGCGGCTACAGGTCAATATCGCAAAGGCCCTGTCCGTTTGGACCGCAGCCGCCGAAATATCGCGCTTTGGATGGGAGCTGAATGTGCGCATGCTCAAGGCCTTGATCAGCGATGCGGCAGATGTGCGGCATGTGACTGACTTCTCGGTGCTGCATTTTGTCGCCGATGATTTGGGCAATTATAGCCTGGCGGACACGGCCCAATCAGACGGGCGCGGCAAAATGGGGACGATCATCCGGCCCTCGCGGCCATGGGCGCTGCCGCTCTCGACCATGGATCACGCCATCACGGTCTCTGAGGATAGCCAGCTTGTCGCCCCCAGCCAAAGCGGGATTGGACGCTTGCGCATCGGTGACATGCTGATCGTGGGTCAGGAGAGTCGCCCATGACCAAAAAAGATCGCACAACGCTGAAGGCCTATTTCCGGGACGGGGCATTGCCGACGGCTGAACATTACCGTGATCTGATAGATAGCGGTGTGAACCAGATCGATGATGGCTATGCCAAGACGGCGACCGATGGTTTGCGGCTGACCTCGGTTGGCGGCTCGGAAAGGCTGCTCAGCCTGTTTGAAAGCCTCAGTGCCGAATATCCCGCCTGGGTGATCGATCACGGCAAGGATGACAGCAGCCTGCATTTTAAACGGGGCGGCGATCAGAATGCCGATGCACCGGGGGTCAGTTTCTCGCCCGAGGGACGGCTGGGCGTGCATACGCAAACGCCCGATTGGCATCTTGATGTGAATGGCGTCGCGCGGATGCGGGGCCGGATCGGCTTTGCCACCGAAGGCACCCCCGAAGTGCCTGCTGATGGGGGCTGGCACACAATCCTAAGCGGGCTGACCGGATGCCATGCATTTGAGATCACGGCAGGCGCCGGCGGCCAGCCGGGCAAGGGCCGCTATGCGTTGCTTCATGCCATTGCGATGAATGCCTATCACCCGCGCAACTGGATTCTCAACCGGCTCTTTGGACGCAGGCGGATCAAGGCGCAAACAGCCGTCTATGGCAGCTATGCCGACCGGATCAGACTGCGCTGGGTCGCCGAAAAAGCCCCGCATAGTTACCGGCTTGAGATGCGCACAAACGCCCATTTCGGCAAGGACAAGACGATCCGCTATTACCTGACCCAGCTTTGGTTCGATCCGACCATGGAAGGCTCACGCGGGGGACCCACACGCGACAGTGAGGTGATATGAAAGAAGATCAGCCACCTCCTCCGCTCAGCTTTGATGCGCTACGGGCCAAGGCAATTGCCGCGGCGCAGGACGCGTCGGGTAAGATCTGGACCGATTACAACCTGCATGATCCCGGCGTCACGCTGCTGGAACAAACCGCCTTTGCGCTCAGCGAACTTGCCTATCAAGGCGATCATGCGCCGCGCGACCTGCTGACGACCGCGCAGGGCATATTTGACCCTGGTTCGCTTGCGCTTTTTGCGGCCGATGCCGTGCTACCTGGCCGTCCTGTGACCCTGACTGATCTGGCCAGCTGCTTGTCCGCACTTGATCAGTTAGAACGGGTCTTCGTCAGCGAAGGGCCAAATAAAGGGATGGTCGATCTGATGATCATCCCGCATGACACAGTTGATCCGAATGCGCCGCGCAATCGCGATCTGCCTTCTTGGAACAAGACAGCTTTGGACGCCGTCAGAGCACGTTTTGAAGAAAACCGGCTGCTTTGCACCGCGATCAACAAAGTCGAAATGGCCACGCCGATCCCTGTCGCGCTGCATGGGTCATTGGCGATTGACACGCTGGCCCTGCCAGAAAGGGTCATTGCCAACGCAATCCACCGGATCGGGCTGGCCTTTAAGGGGCTGCTTCTGAACCATACTGATCAGACCAGCATCACAGGGACCACACGCGGCGATGTATTCAAAGATCCAGCCGCCATTTGGCCCAAGATACCGGCCGGCGGACGCGCGGGGCGGCCCCTGGATATCGCGCTGCCTGCCCTGCACGGCATTGAAGGGCTTGCGCGCGTGCTTGATTTTGAACTGCGTGATCCGGGCACAGATGCGATCATCGATAGCCCGCTGCAAGGGCGCAAAGCGACCTATTATCAGCCCGTTTTGCCGATCACCGGGCAGCGCTTTTCGCTGACGGCCATACGCGACGGGGCGCCCGTGCAGCTGAACAACGATACGCTGCACGAAGAGCTGGGACGCCTGCAGGCCGCCCGCATCACCGCCCGCAACAACCTGCGCAACGCGCAGGATTGGGATGTGCTACGGCCCGGCAAATCGCGCCACATCGCGCCCGGCCCCATAGATGCAATGCTGCCCGCCCCCTACCGGATCGCCGAGCGCAAGACCCGGCGCAAAGGATCGCTGACGCGCTACCGGACAATGATGGATGATCATCTACAACGGATGGCCCAACCTGTTGACCAAATTGACGCAAATTATGTGGCAGCGCGGCAGATGGACATGACCGACCCGGCGGCAATCCGCGAACGGATCACCATGCTTGACTACCTGATCTCGCTGCAGGGCGAGGAAATGCCAGGCTTTGATCCGGCCACCATGCATGCCTATCGCAGCAAACAGCAGCAGCTTTCATGGGCGATCAACTGGCGCGAGGATTATCTGCGCCAGCTGCCCGCATTTAACCGCTTTTCAGGCACAGCGCATCCTCAGTTCGGCTTTCTGGCCCGGCTGGCGCATCTGGCCGATCTACAGATCGGCAGCGCGCCTACCCATGAGGGGCTGATCCTTGATGACGAACTGGCCCTGCCTGAACCCACAATCGCGCCCGAAGATGTCATCTTGCCCATACGCCCGCTTGATACATTTGTCGTGCCAGATCAAAGCGCAGCACCGCTAAGCCTTGCCAAACTGGCCATCGCCTGCCCCTGGATCATCGACGGGCGGATCGACCCAGGCGACTTCATACGGGCCACCCGGCCAGAGGCTTATATCCTCGCCCGTAACCGCAAAAGCGATTGGGACGTGCTATATCAACCGGTGCCGGGTGGCGGGTTTTACGTTTGCGGGACACATCGCAACCGCGCCAAAGTCAATGACTGGGCCAACCGTTTACGTCAGACTTTCATCACACTGCATCAGCAGGCCGAGCAGATATGGTGCATTGAGGATATCACCTTGCGGGGCAATGCGGGCTATTTCGCCCCATTCCAATGCACAGCGCTTATCCCCGGTTGGACCGCACGCACCCGTGATCCCAGTTATCGGCATTATGTCACGGATCTGATCCTGCGCCTGGCCCCGGCCCATATCCATGTGCGGCCGCTCTGGCTCTGCCAACAGCAGATGCAGGTGCTGGCACCATTGCTTCTGGCGGGGGATACCAGTGACGCACTGCGCCAGACCCTCAGCCAGATGTCCGCGGATGAGGCCAGAACATGAGCCTGCCGCAACCGCATCCCCCCCAGCGCCACGCGATTGAGACGCTTGCGTTTGATTTTGATGTCGCAGACCACCGCAGCAAGATCGCGAGCCCAGACAGGATGCTGATCGCCATCCGCCAGGAATTGCTGGCCACCATCGACCAAGCCTTGGATTTCGCGGCGATGGGCGCGGATGATGTGCAGATCCCGGAAATCACGCTGGCACTTGGGACATTCGGTGACCCGCCTGATTGGGACAATGTGCGCACGGCTCTGCGCGACGCGCTACTTAGCGCCCTGGCCCCTTATCTGCGGCATCCGCACTTTGAAAAGCCCATGCTGGCGCAGGTCAGCCCCCAGGCCACAGGGACTATCACGGCAAAAGCGCTTCGATTGCGGCTGACGGGCAAGACAGACCCAACACGGCGCGACGTTCAATCCGCCATCGACAAGCTGCCCGTCCGCGAACTGCGCGCTTTGGCGCAGCGGATCAACAGCGAAGATAGCACCGCATTTGCGGCCGATGACCAGCCTGGATTGCGCGCGGCGCTGACTGATTTCGCCCTGCCCCAATCCGTTTCAGTGCAGCAAGAGATCATCAAGGCGCTGACCGGACAGCCCTTGGCCGATCTGACCACCCTTATGGCCGCCTTAAGGTCCAGTACGGATGATCAGCTGAGATCGATCATGGCACGCCTCGACATCCCCGGCCCACAGGGCGGCACCAGCAACGAAAAGCACTGCCAAGCAATCGCAAAGGCGCTTGGGCGCGGCACAGAACAAACACATATATCGGGCGACGGCGGCTCTGATGACCTGCCAATCCTGCGCAGGATTTTGGCTGATGCCAAGCTGGGCCATCGTGATGATCAACCGCAGTTTCAGGGGTCCGAAAGTGCGTCGGAAAACGGCAGTCATGATAGGCTATTTCACTCTCTTTTCAGCCAATTAGCACCTGAAGATGATCTTGATACACTGCTACAAAAGCAGCTACCGGACACCGCGGCGCATCTGCAAGACGCTATCGACAGCCTGAAAAGCGCAACACACCCGATCGCAGCCAGGCGGGCCGCTTTGGCGGCCTTGCTCAGCCGCGAACCAATCGACATTGTCGCCTTCCGGCAAACCGCCCCTTCGGCTGGCAAA
The DNA here is from genome assembly GCF_038069655.2 of Yoonia sp. BS5-3. Taxonomy (NCBI): domain Bacteria; kingdom Pseudomonadati; phylum Pseudomonadota; class Alphaproteobacteria; order Rhodobacterales; family Paracoccaceae; genus Yoonia; species Yoonia phaeophyticola. The sequence goes on along the minus strand of NZ_CP150951.2, from coordinate 3,051,354 downwards.
ACCCCGGATTTGATGCTGGGCAAGCTTTTTGTCGCCTTGGGCGATACAGCAGAACGCGCCGCGAAACGCGTTGTGGCGCTGGGCCGAAAAGACCAGACGCGCCATGACAGCCCCGCGACAAACGCGGCCCATGGTTTGGAAGACAGCGCTGCCCTAAAAGAACAGCTGTCAGCGCGGGCGCATGTCACCCAGCCTAGACGCCAAAAGGCTCCTGATCATCCAGACTACAAACCGCGCCCTGATCGCACAGATCAAGCGGATGCGATCAAGCGCAATGCGCCACCCCAAACTGCTACAAAATCAAAGGGCCGCCAAGGCGCAGCAATGGTGTCAGCCCCGGCAAAAACCCATCAAACAGGCACCCCGCCGGTCAGTCAGATCAAGGCTGCAAGGCAGAAAGCCCCGCAGTCTTCCCAGCCCCGTAGCTCTGGCACCAATCCTCTGCGCAATGAAAGTGGAACGGATGCGACTAGGTCTGGATCCATCGACGCGTCTAATAACAACGGCAAGGCAAATCCGCCGTCCTTTGATCAAGCAGCACCGCCTGATCACGCAAAGCCGACGCAGCCAGACGCGAATGTGGTCAATCCTGTAGATGAAAGCGCGCATCTGGTTCGCAAAGACATACCAGCCCATTCAACACCAACCGATCCAACATCGCCCGCAGGCCTACCCAGCCATGCCCGCCCAACAGAACCGACAACGGCGGATGACAGCCCAAAGCCCTCACGCGATGCCCAATATGACAGTGTGGGTTTCGACACCCCCGATCAGGCTGCGCCATTGAGGGAAACACACCATACTCTTGCTCGTTCTCATTCCGAGACCGAGACCGAGACCGAGACCGAGACCGAGACCGAGACCGAGACCGAGACCGAGACCGAGACCGAGACCGAGACCGAGACCGAGACCGAGACCGAGACCGAGACCGAGACCGAGACCGAGACCGAGACCGAGACCGAGACCGAGACCGAGACCGAGACCGAGACCGAGACCGAGACCGAGACCGAGACCGAGACCGAGAAATTGTGGTCAGGCGACCCAATGTCAACACCCATTGGGGAAATCACATCACCCAGCCGCGCGGATGAAAGCGCTTTGCGATTTGATCAGACGACCGGTCTGAACCCGCGTCAGGATTCGCATGAACCGCGTGACGATGACCCGACCGATACGGGGCGCGATGCGGCAAAAGACATCCCTGTCGCGCCAGAGGAACCGGACGCAAATCAAACGCCTCATGCAAAGGCCCATAAACCGAGGCCAGCAGCAGCGGCGACCGGCGACAATGCCGCCCAGGAGACACGGACACCGAATGTCGCGCAGGAAAGGGATGAAATGGCCAATCCCTCATCTGCCTTCGCACCAGGTCTTAACGATGTCTCAGAACCGAACAGGCCTTCGCAAGACCAGTCTGCGGCCCACAAAAGCACCGCGCAGATCCAGCATCGCCCTATAGAGCATGCGTCCCCAACCAGCCAGCCAACGCCGCTACAGGATAGCGCAAACGCGCGGGCGCACAGCGGACATGACCGTGAAACAGATAACGAGCCGGGCAATAAAGCGGCTGCTATGCTCACCGAAAACACAAAAGCAGCGGCCAATGATGGCGGTATGACGAAGCCCGCTGAACCTGCCGACACTACCGAAACAGAGGACCGGCTGACAGACATTTTCCACGACCTTGCACCAGAGATATCAAGCGCAGCCCTGCCCCTGCTAGAGCATATTGGGCAGCTGATCATTGACAACGGGGAAAGCCCACGCCGTACGGTTTTTTGGGCGGCCGCTCTACATGCTGCGGCGCGAACCACAAAGCCCAATGTTGCGCAAATCGCGGCAACCTTCGCAGATAATCTTTTACAGCAGCAAGAGAACAAAGAGCATATTTTGCGCAGTGCCATCGCGCGTAACGGCTACCAAACAAAGGCAGACGAAAGCATGACAAAAGCGGCCAAGACTATCTTGGAAACAATGCTTTACGGACACCCACAACCCCAGCCCCAGCCCGTTCCGGCACCGCGCAGCGATCTGCGCTATGATACCGCCGCTGCCGGGTTGGTCTTGTTCCATCCCTATATCGCGATGCTCTGCGATCGGTTGGAGGTTGCGCGGAACGGTAAAGCGCTCGCCGCTGCGGGGCTCGGCCGGGTTCGGGCGGCCTTTGATCATCTGATCCATGGCGCGCATCCGCCCGATATCCCTGCCGATGCGCTGCAAAAATGCTTGATGGGGTTGGCACCTGACGCAGCATCGCCCGATCCGGACGTGCTGACAGGCGCAGATACAGATCTGATCGATGGGCTGATCCAGTCGGTCATCAGCCAATGGGGTCGGCTTGGAAACACCTCGCCCGATGGGCTGCGGGCCGCATTTATCCAGCGCGGCGGTGTGCTGCGCTGCGATGGCGACCGGCAGATGCTGACCGTTAATACCGGCCCCTATGACATGCTGCTCGATGGGCTGCCCTGGGCGCTGAACATGGTCCACCTACCATGGATGCACGCGCCCCTTCACGTCGATTGGAGACAATCCGATGACTGACCAAAGCCATCCATCCAATGTCCATGCGGCAGCCATCACAGCAGAGCTGGAATGGCTTTCTGCGGTGATCGCAGCGCGCCTGTCGCATTTCTTTGGCGGAACGGATACGCCCTTTGCACCACCAGCGGCCCCCACGTTGCCCGAAGGCGCGGCGCTCGCGCAGCTGATCAACAAGGCACCGCTGGATACTGCAGGGCGCCTCGTGCTTGCGCTCGCATTGGCACCGCAAATCCAGCCTGCCGTGCTGGACCCGTTCTTTGTGCGCAATACCGGGATTGATCGCCCTTTCACCGAATTTGGGGCATTGCGCCAGGACAGCACCTTCTTTCAACCCACCGGCCAGACCGCGCTTTTTCTGCTGGGCGGTGGCGACACAGACCGGCGGATCGCGGCGATGGGGCTTTTTGCGCCAGATCATCCGCTGCGCAGCATGGCGGGCGTGTCGCTGGATCGCTCTGATGCGCTGTTGTCAGGTGCCTTGCTGATTGCGCCGCATAAGGTGGCTGCGCTTTGCGAAGGACGAACCCCTGCACCTGATTTCTCGCCGCAATTTCCAGCGCGGCGGTTGAAAACCGGGCTTTGCTGGGATGATCTGATCCTGCCGCGCGAGGTGGTTCATGGGCTTGACCACATCGCCGCCTGGCTGCGCAACCGTAAAACCATCCTGCATGATTGGGGCATGCAAGCGCGGCTTGGCGCGGGGTTCAAGACCCTGTTTTATGGCCCGCCCGGCACTGGCAAGACGCTGACCGCCACGCTGCTTGGGCAACGCACCGGGCTTGAGGTCTACCGGATCGATCTATCCATGGTCGTGTCCAAATATATCGGCGAGACGGAAAAGAACCTCGCCCAGGTTTTTGATATGGCCGAGCAGCGCGATTGGATCCTGTTCTTTGACGAAGCGGACGCGCTTTTTGGCGCGCGCGGTGCGACAACATCAGCCAATGACCGCCACGCCAATCAAGAGGTCGCCTATCTGTTGCAACGGATTGAGGAATGCAGCGGGCTTGTGATCCTGGCCACGAACCTGCGCAGCAATATTGATGAAGCGTTCTTTCGCCGGTTCCAAATGGCCATTGGCTTTCCCAAGCCAGACGCGACCCTGCGCGCCGCGCTATGGCGCAGTGTTTTGGGGAAAATGCCGCTTAGTGACGATGTGAACCCAGACGCGTTGGGCCAGGCCCACATTTTAGCCGGCGGAGCCATTATCAACGTAGCACGCCATGCGGCGATTTCGGCGCTGCGGCGCGAGGCTGACACCATTTCCCAACGCGATATCCAACAGGCCATTGCAGGCGAAATGCGCAAAGAAGGACGGACCGGATGAACATAATAAGGACCCTGCTTTTCACGCTACTCTTTGCATGGCTGCCCGCGATGACACTGGCCAATTGCTCCGATCTGAACAAAGTAACGGGCGTGCCACCCGAACCGGAAGAGATCGGATTGATCCAGCGCGGTTTGCGCACAGCGCTTTCCGACAACAACCCACTTTTGTCCGATGGCAGGCTTGGGGACTATACGCGCGATCAGCTTGTGGAATTCTGCCGCCTGTTCCCCTTGCCGGGCAAACCTGGGGATGTGGATGCGACATTGGCGCTTGCGGCCGCCTATGGGCAGCTGGCCGCAGATGTCCCGGACTGGAAGGACATAGCCAGCGCAGATGCCTTCGCTGATCGGCTATTGCCCAGCGATGACAGCGCCCTTAACACGCGGATCCTGGCCCTGATTGGACCGGCCAGCACAACAACCGAAAGCTTAGAAAATCAAACCGGCGCCGCCGATTGCGCCGGGCAGATCGATGCGGCACTGGGGCCGTCCGCCCAGGCAGGACAGCTTGTTTTGAACGGGCTTGATCCCGATATCTGGCCGGACGCCGCCGCCACCTGCACCCAGCTTGATCTGGCCGGCGGGGCCGCAGCCAGTGCCGAAATCCTCAGCAATATCGGTATGATAGAGGCCGGTTTGCCCGGCAGCATCAATCAACTGCTTGCGCCTGACTTTGCGCTTTGGCTGGGCGAGGATATCGCATTGCGGGGGCCGCGGCTGTTGGGCAATCCCCCTGCGGTCGTGGCCTTGGTGGCCGAGTATCGGGGGGAAAACCGCGCCGCAGCCCCCCGTGATTTCAGCACAATCTATCAAAACCTGCCCGATAGCTGTGCACATGGGGCCGGAAGCCGGGCGACGGATTACATCAGCTTTGATCAACGCGCATTCGACAGTCTTGTGGCCCCGGTTGATGTGAACAGCCTGCTTGGCGATCTTGCAGGGCAAAGCTTTGATAGCAATGCCGCCCTGATTTCGGCCATTGAAACGGCGCTGGTTGGGCAGGTGAATGAATGCACGATGGATCAGGTTCTGCTGGCGCTGAACAGCCCCGAAAACTTCGGGCAGGCTTATATGCTTAATGCAGAAAAGGCCGCCAACCTGGCCCTGCAAGACGATTTCGCACAAAACGCGGCCATAGTTGAGCCCTTTGTCGGGCTAAGCTCACCCAGCAGGGCCAGTCTTTTGGCCGCCATCCGAGGCGCTTTGCAAAACGCCACAGCTGCCGAAATCGATGCCGAGGTTGAGGCCGCAGCCGATGTCCTGGCCAGCGCCGCCGAACCGGTCAGCGATACTTTTGATACCCGGCCTGAGGGTGTCCCGGAATTCGATCCGCTGACCATCAACCCGACAATCGGCGTGACGCTCAACACCGATAGCGCGGTTGAGGCAACGGTGGCGGACGCCGAATTCCGCAATGCCTTGCTCGATGCCGATTACCAGGCTGCCCCGAATGCCGAGGTGCTGAAAAGTGACGCGCGCAAAATTCTTGATCCAATCGCCGCCGAGAAGATCGCAACCGCCGTGAACCGCGCCATGGTGCAACTGCAACCGGCCGTGGACACATCTTGGGGGCTGACAGATACGCTCAGCGCCGCCATTGCCGCAGCCCCCGCCGCCCAAGGCGTTCCAGATGCGGCGCAGACCGCAGAAATCACCCAAAGGCTGACCGAACTGATCGGCGTGGAATATCCGACAGCCCGGCTTTTTGATGCGGCAATTGCGCCCTTCGCATCGGGCATCATCGCCAATGACATCCGCGCCAGCGCCGCACAAAGTGCCCCAGCCCTTGGGCCCAATGACGGTCTTGATACAAATATCGCCCTGCCCGATTGCGGCTGCACCAACCGGCGCGAGGACAATACGCTGGTTTACGGATTTATGCCATTCTGGATGGCCCCGCCCCGCGTCAGCGCAGACAGCGCAGACAGTGAAATCGCCGAAGATGCCGCCGCCGCTGACGGCGCGCCCGCTGGCCGTTTGATTGATTTCGGGATCGTGAACCGGGCCGCCTTTTACGGGCTGGAATTCGACCTGACCGATGGCGGCAACCTTTATCTGCGCAATGAGGAACAATGGACACTCGGGATGCGCGACTTTGTGCGGGCGGCCCATCGGCACCGGGCCAAGGCGGATCTCGCGATCACCCTAAGCGGCTGGCAAGACTGGTCGGATCTGCAAATCAGCGATGCAGCCCAGCAAATCACCGATGCGATTGCCCCCTTCGCGCGGGCCGATAGCGCAGATTTCACAGCCCTCGCTGCCGCATTTCCCACCATCCTTGATCCGGCACGGGCAGACGGGGTGACGTTGATCGTCAATGATTACGACGGAACAGCGGACCCTGCCGAAAATATTCAGGTCCTGAATTCATTGGTCTCACGGCTACAGGGTACCTTGTCGGCACGGGGGCAAAGCATCAATCTGGCCTTTGACCTTGATTTGGGGGCAACAGACGGGCGCGATAAGATGTTTCAAGACATCTCCGAGCTTCTGGTCGGCGCAGATCCGAAGGTGGATCTGATCCTTCTGTTTCTTGAACGGCCCACAACCGACAGTAAGAAAATCCTGCGCGCGCGGATGGAAAGCGGGGTATTCGGGGGCAGTGACCGGGCCGAAATCCTGCGGCGGATCGTGCCCGTCTTACCGCCCGCCGCGCATCAGTTGGTGCATACAGGACAAGCCACAGCAACGCCCGCAGCTGCGGATTTCAGCCAGTTTGTAGATGATCTGGTATATTTTCAGGATAATTTCGCCGGCGTAGGTTTTTGGCCCGCACCTGACCCTTTCAGCAACGAGGCTGAAAGTATCAATGCCATTTTCCAGGACCTATGGCTTTTACAAACCATGCCATCACTGCTGTCCAGTTTCGAAGATGAAGCCGACCGCGCCTGCACCTTTATCTGCCCCAATCGTAGCTATTTTGCAGCGGGGATGCTGGCGATCTTCCTGCTCACCGCACTACTGGTCTGGCGGTCATTTTATAGCGGCTTCATGGATAAGCTGGCATTTAAATTCGGGTTTGTCTGGATTGGCACCGGTATCATTTTTGCCGGACTCATCGCACTCAGCATCTGTGATACGGGCGCATTTGTTGCCCCAGTCTTGCTCGTGTTGATGCTGTTTGCCAGCGTGCTACTGCTTTTGTTCTATATCTACCAAAGGGCCAAGAACGGGCCAAAACCCTAATCAGACAAGGTTGCGTGATCCGATTTCACCTTTCCTCAGGGTGCCCTACATTGTAAGGCAGGCGAAATATCGCAAGAGGACGTAGTGATGACACTGTCACTTTCCAAAGGGCAGACGATCAGCCTTGGTGCCGACACTGTTGGCCTGCGCAAATTGCATATCGGCGTGGGCTGGGACCCAGTGATGCCAAACGGGTTTCTGGGCAAGCTGACCAGCCCCAAAGATATCGATCTGGATGCCTCACTGATCACGTTTGATGCGGGGAAAAAGCCCATTGGGATCGTCTATTTTGGTCAGTTGAAATCTGCTGATGGGGCAATCGTGCATAGCGGCGATAACCTGACAGGTGATGATATCGGCGATGATGAGGTGATCAAAGTCGACCTGACCCAGCTTGATCCGAAAATCGAAAGCCTCGTTCTTTTTGTGAATTCCTATCAGGGCCAAAGCTTTGATGAGGTCGACAACGCCTTTTGCCGGGTGCTTGACGATGACACCGAGACCGAACTTTGCCGTTTCACCCTGTCCGATCAGGGTGCGCATACCGGCGTCGTGATGGCGGTGATCACGCGCAATGACGGTGATTGGCAGCTAAAGGCCATCGGGGTTCCGGGGAATGGGCGGACGGCTGATCAGCTGGTGCCGGATGCGCAGCAGCATATCTAGCCATAAACGCCAAAAATTCGCGCGAATGCCCGGTTTTATCGATCAATGGGCGACCAAAGCGCGCCAAAACCTATCGAAAACAAAACAGTCGACCTGCCGGGCTTGATGCCGCCGGTCACTTTGATATGAAGCGCCCGCACTAGCCGTGATCGACGCGGCAGTGCGGGATGAAACAAATCCGGGGGGACAGATGCGGCTTGGGCCATCAAAAAACGACGCAGCGAGCAATCTCGCGCAGCCTGCCGCTGTCTTGACCCAATCACCTGCAAAGCTATTTGCAACGCAATCCCAGGCCCGGCGCATCCCCGGCTCTGCCACTGACCTCTGATCAGGAATTTATCCTTTGGACATCTCTTCATACGACCTGTTCGTTCTGGCCGCAGGGGCCATCCTTTTCGGCCTGTTTCTTTTGATCAAAGGCGGTGATTGGACCATTGATGCCGCCGTATTCATCGCCGAACGCACCGGGCTGTCCCCGCTCTTTATCGGGGCAACGATCCTGTCATTCGGCACCTCCGTGCCTGAGCTGTTCGCCTCTGTGAATGCCAACCTTGCAGGCTACCCGGGGATTTCTCTGGGCAATGTGCTGGGGTCCAATATCGCCAATATCTTGTTGGTTCTGGGGGCCACGGCCACGATCCTGACGGTCGAAGGCAAGGCCAAGGATCTGATCAAAGACCTTGTCATGATGCTGATCGCGACGGCGATTTTGGTCTATGGGATGATGACGGGGCAGTTTTCACTGGTGCTGGGGCTGATCATGTTCGCCATCCTTGTGGGCTTTGTTGGCTATCAATACGCCACCAACACGCTGGAGCTTGAGGAAGAGGATGATGATGAAGACGGCGCTGGCATTCAGACGATGAAGGGCGCGCTGATTATCCTTCTGGGCGGACTGCTCGCCTTGGCCGTTGGCTCGGAAATGCTGGTCAAAGGCGCTGTGGTCACGGGCCGTATCATCGGTGTGCCCGAGGCGATTATCGGCATGACAGTTGTTGCATTCGGCACCTCTCTTCCCGAACTATCGACCTGCATTTCTGCCGCACGCAAACGCTCTTTGGGGCTGATCTTGGGCAACATCATCGGCTCGAACACATTCAACATCCTGTCGATCATCGCCTTGACTGCGATCATTAAACCGCTTCCGGTCGATCCGGTACTGACCGGCTTGCAGATGTGGGCCACTGTGGCCGTCAGCGTGGGTTTCACCGCCTGGATGCTGACAATCGGCAAGATCACCAAACCGGTCGGCTACGCCATGGTCGGGGCTTATGTCATTTTCACCTTGGCCCAGTATCTTGTCCCAAGCTTCGCAGCCTGAGCCCGCCCCCAGCGCGCCCAGCAATGATCCCGAACTGATCGCAAAGCTGGTCAAAATCTGCGGGCGCGGGCCGATGCAGGATCTGGTCGGCAATCTGGACGCCAGCATGGATGTGACCCAAGCAGGCGGCATCCATATGCCCGTCAGCCTGTCCAGCGGGCGCAATTGTTACATCTGCGATCCAGGCACCGCTTATATTGACTATGCCATTGAAGAAACACGGCATTTCACCACGAAACCTTGGGTGCAAAAACCACTTCTGGGGCTGATCGCGGCCTGCAGGCCGTTGTTGGCTTTGGCGCGGCTTGATCATCAGGTGCAGGCCAATAATTGGCTCTTTTCGACAAACCCGGTGCCGCCATTGACGCAGCAGAGCGTCGCCGCATTGCGTGACGATATGATACAGGCCCATCATGACCGGGCCATTGTGATCCGCTCACTGAACGCAATGGCAGATAACAGTAGCATCGATGCGCTGAAGGGCGCTGGCTTTGCGCTACTGCCCTCGCGGCAAATCTACGTTCTCGATCCCGCGGCAGATCAAAGCAGCAAACCCGACATCAAACGCGATGCCAAGCTGCTGGCAGATAGCCCCTACCGGATCGTGCCAGCCGCGTCCTTCAGCGCAAATGATTTCAGCCGGGCTGAGCAGCTATATAACATGCTCTATCTGGACAAATACACGCAGCTAAACCCGCATTACACCGCCAGTTTTCTGGCACAAGCACATCAAATTGGGTTGCTTGAAATCATCGGGCTACGGGGGCCCGATGATCAATTGGACGGGGTGATTGGACTGTTTTCCAATGGCAATACAATGACTGTCCCGATCCTGGGCTATGACATCTCAAAACCGCAAGAGACCGGGCTTTACCGGATGCTCAACAGCCTCGGGCAGCAACGGGCCGCCAAAACGCAGCAGTTCTATAACATGAGCGCGGGTGCCGCGTCCTTCAAACGCCATCGCGGCGCGGTGGCAACGATTGAATATACAGCCGTTTACGTCCGGCATCTGAAATGGCGGCAACGGATCGCGACACGCGTGATCAAAGCGCTTTTGACAACGATCGGGGTCCGGGTTCTGCGGCGCTTCGCCCTATAGCGCTAGCCGTCCCATGCGATATCCAGTGTGGTCGCTTCTGCCGGGCTGATGTGGTGGCGCAGGGCAAGTTTTAGAATTTCCCAGCTAGCTAGCCATTGCTGGCGCGCAGGCGCCGGGTCATCGGGCCAGACCATAACATCTTGCAACGCCTTGATATCGCGCCAAAAACGGCGCGGGGCCTGCCAGGGACCGTAGACCCACATGGCGGCTTTGACTGCCTGCAACCCCTGAACCTCGGGGCGCACGGGCACCCCATCTAAACAGGCTGCGGCAAAGGCCGCCGGCTGGCGAAAGAAATGCACCCCGCTTGTGGCGCGTGGATTGCATTCAAGCGCAACCAGACCGCCATCCGGTTTACGGATCAGGTCAAATGAAACCTGCCCATGCCAACCGCTGCGGCCAATAAACCGGTTCACAAATGCGCCGATCGCCGGATCATCATCGCGCAAAAATGCAATACCTGCCCCCTTGCCCGCCCGATAAGGGGAACGATAGGCGGACCAAGTCATCATCTTGCCCTTGTCCGCCACGGCATAGACGCTGACTTCCTCGCCTGCGACAAAATCCTGCGCCACCCACGGGCGGGCAGACGTCGGGGCAATTGTCGCCTCTTCGGGACAAATCAAAACATCGGTGGCAAAGCGGGACCAAACGGGTTTGAACACAAATTGCGCGGCACGATCGCGTAATAGGGCGACATCCGCCTCACTCTGCAATAGCCGGGTTTCAGGCACAGCCAAGCCAAAAGAGGCCGCCATTTGCGTAAAACGGTGTTTGTCATGGGCGCGGCTCAGCACCCCAAATTCGGGCGCAAAAAGGGGCACTGTGATCCCGCCATCCTGCCAGACAGCCGCCAGATGAAGGACCTCTTCACAGGTAGGGATGACCAAATCGATCTGATGATCAGAAAGGGCCTTGCGGATCGCTTCGGCATAAACCGCGCGGTCACCATTTGCGGCGGGCAGTTTGACATAGGCGGCACAGGCCCGCGAGACACGCGAAACGACGTGATGCAAACTGTCGGCCATGACCACATGATGCCCTGCGCCATGGAAAAGCCGGGCCAGATGCAACGCCGCCGGGGCGCGCGCGCCGGTGATCAAAATCCGCCTCATCCGGGCCTATAGCGGTTCTCAACCCGGCGCAGCTTGCAGCCCGCCTGCGGTGCCAATGGGCCGCTTTTCACAGCAACGTCCGCCGCAATCCCTTTACGTTCAAAGAGCGCAGCAAAAGCCCGTTCAACGGCGGCCAAATCAACCCCTTCCGGCACTACGACCTCCACCTGCTCTGCTCCGGTTTGCAACACGCGGAAATCGGTAATACGCCGATCCGCATCCACGACAGCATTGCGCAGAATATCCGGCGTGACCAGACCGCCCGGCAGATCAAAGCAATCATCCGCCCGTCCAACCACGGCAGCCACCGTCCGGTGCGGCAGACCGCAGGGGCAAGGCGGGCCAAGCCGGATCAGGTCATTCATCCGGTAGCGCGCCATGATCTGCACATCGCGGGAAAAATCGCTGATAATCACCGCGCGCAAGTCGGGATCAGCCCCGGCTTGGGGCAATTCAAAATGCATGGTGTCTTCGCACAGATGCAAATTGCCATGCGCGCAACTGACCGCCATCAGCCCTTCGGTTGCCATGTAAATCTGGCCAAGAGGCGCGGGAAAATGACGCTCGATGATCGCCCGATCCAGATCATCCAACACCTCTGCACCCGAAAAGACATGCGACGGATCTATCGGCGCCTTTGCCTCTGCCAGAGCGCGCAGGATCTTGGGCGGCGCAATGACAACGCTGGGTGCAAAGGCACATAAATCGTCAAAATAGTCCTCGCCGATATCAAAAAACCGCAGCTTCAGACGGCTAAGCCGATTGGCACTGTCGTAAAGCGGGGTATTCAGGGGCAGCAGCACCGCAACCCGATGTGGACGGCGCCAAAAGCCGGGCAAGGCCTTGGCCAGGATTGTCCCAAGCCAACGAAACCGCTCTTGCTGGGAAACCACAAACAGGCCGCGATTGCCGCTGGTCCCGGTGCTTGCCCCCACGATATAGGGGCCGATCATCTTGTCGCCAGCAAAGGCGTCCCACCCGGCCTCTGCCGTGATCCCGGCCCGGTTGAAGGCTGCAAAATCGGCCATCACGGTCTCTTTGTCGATGATCGGCAGATCATCCAACCGGCGGATTTGGCGCCCCGCATAATACGGCACACGCGGCACTGAATGGCGCAACCAATGGTCCAGCCTGCGATTGGCCAACGCTGCAAGCTGCGCCTCATCCCGGCACCGCACCGCCCGCCAATAGGCCGTCAAAGCATGCACCGGTTCAAACACCTTGGGGCGTCCAATCATAGGGCGATTGCGCCGGATCATGGCAGGTCAAAATCTGCCCGCCTGATTGGGCAAACCGCCGGGCAAATGCGGCGCTGTCTTTTGCGGCCAGACTGTCTGCTGCGGTTAGGCTCAGCGGTGGGCCCGGCATCCTGTCCTCTAATATCGCAGCACAGACCCATTGGGTATCAACCGCATAAAGCAGCGGCGTCTCGCCCGGAAAACACAAGCCGAAATGCCCCGGCGCATGACCGGGCAAGGGCACGGCAAGCACCGACCCGTCGCCCAACAGATCATGCCCCTGCCCCTGCCCAAAAGGCAGATCAGTCACAGTGTGACTGCGGATCGCATCCTGCCGCGCGGCGAAATCATCAGGCAGCAATTCGTTGAACATCGCATGGCGCAGCGTGCCGCTTTGCTGATCATCCGTCAAAAAGCGAGCATTCGGAAAATCCCGCAAATAGCTGACGTGATCGGCGTGAAGATGGGTGACGATCACCGTTTTCACATCCTCTGGCAAAAACCCATGATCGGCCAGCAAGGCCAGCGGGTTTTCGAGCGGGTTCAGCGCAATCGGGATCGCTGCCGCATAAGCACGTAGCGCCCAACTGCGTCCCGGCGCGGCGGTCACGCGCGGCCCATAGCCAGCATCAATCAGGACCGGCCCATGAACAGGATGCACGATCAAACCGCACCTGACGCGCAGGCGCACCCGGCCACGGCCACCGCGCAGAACAAAACGTTCGCGGGTCTGCACAAAGGCCGTATTTGCAAAAACCGGCCGGATCACAGCACCCCCTCGCGCATTTTTCCATCGGCAAAACTGCGATCCAGCCCTTCTTCAAAACTGATCTGCGGGGTCCAGCCCAAAAGCCGGGCCGCTTTGCTGATATCAATGGTCTGACGGTACCGCAGCAGACCCAGCGCATAGGCGGTAACCGGCGGCTCTGGGCGGCCGGGCAGAATGCGGGCGGCGGCCTCAACCATACGCGTTGCGGCCAGGGTGGGGCCAAAGGGCAGATGGCGCCAGCGCAGCGGCACATTGGTTGCTGTGCAGGCCGCGGCAATGATCTGCGGCAAGGGCAAGCCGACCCCGCCCGATATATTCAGCACCTCGCCTGTCACATCTGACCGCAAAGCGGCCAGAATGGCCGCCACAACATCATCAACATGGGTGATATCGGTCGCGCCATCCTCTGCAAACCGGGGCAATGGGCCGCGGCGGGCAACACGCATCAGGCGCGGCAGCAGCGCGTTATCCCCTGCCCCGTAAATCCCGCGCGGACGGATCACAACCGGTCCCACTTCAGCGCGAGCCAGCACAGCCAATTCCGCCTGCCGTTTGGTCTGCGCATAGGCATTGACGAAACGCGGCGGCAACTGGTCCTCCTGCAAACCATCCTGATCGGCAAAGCGAAAATAGACGCTCGCGGTCGAGATATAAACAAAACGGCACACGCCCATATCACTGGCCATGTCCAGCAGATGATGGGTCGCCGCGACATTCGCCTGATGAAAGGCCGCCGGGCTGCCCCAAGGCGATGACAGACCAGCACAATGGACAATCGCTGTAACAGGGCCGATGCGGTCACGATCCGCTTGCGCAATCGGGGCACGCAAATCGATCGGTACAGCTCGCAGACCATAGGTTGCTAGCCGGGCTAATGCCCGCTTATTCCGGCCTGTGGCGACAACCCCTTCCGATTTCAGAGCCATCGCCACATGCGATCCCAAAAACCCCGTCGCGCCCGTCACAAGCACCACCATCAGAGCGTCACCGCCGCGCCGCCAAAGGACACGCCTGCAGAGGTACCCAGAAACAGCAGCTTCGCGCCGGGTTTCAAACCCGGCCAGACCTGCGCCAAGGCTATCGGGATGGAGGCCGCGATCTGATTGCCCTTATCGCGACTGATATCGATGACCTTGGCAGGATCAAACCCGCATTGACGCACGATATGCGACAGGCCGGCAGGGCTTGCTTGATGGGGAATGATCAGATCAATCTCATCGCGGTGCCAACCTGCATCATCCAGCAGCGCATCGACGAATGGGACAAAATGGGTCGCGGTCAGGCGGAACAGGGTTTTTCCCTCCATATCGAACATCGCATGGGCGGCAAAGTCCGCAGGCGCGGTGTGGAAATCAAACCGCGTCCCGCCCGCGCCGATGCCGCAAGCATCATAATGGGCGGGATATGTGGCAAAGCGCATCACCGGTAACACGCCGCCATCCGTCAAAACCATCGCCGCCGCGCCATCACCAAACAGGCCAGCCACCTGCGGCTTGTCCGGCCAAGGCAAGGCGCGCGATGCAACCTCAGACGTGACGATCAACGCGCGACGGTAACGGCCCTGCTGCAACAAAGCTGCCGCATGTTCCATCGCAGATAGAAAGCTTAGACATGTGCTATTCAGATCAAGGCCAAAGGCCTGTCCAGGGGGCATTTCCAAAGCGCGCATATAGGCCGGGGCAGTGGCCGGAATGGGCTGATAGGGCACGGCCTGCGCTGCAATGACCAGATCGATATCCGAAACCTGAACATCCGCATCATCCAACGCAGCCATGGCTGCAGCGGCACCCATCGAAATCTGATCCTCATCTGACGCGCAGTAATGGCGGGTCTGCACGCCGGTCGCGCGAAAAACCGAACCGGGCGGCAGATCATGCCGTTGATCCAGCGCCTCTGCGCTGAGAATTTGCCGTGGCAAATAGGATCCGATCCCTGCGATCTTCATATCAGTCCTAAAATTCCCTCACACTCGGTAAATGAACATTGCTCACGAAAATGGCAATGGCAAGACCAAGCGACCCGGAATTCCCACGCAGAACGGTTTTCTTCCGTAAAGTAAACGCGTATATGACCCGCAATTCAACATATTAAGGAAAGCTCTCATGAGTAATGCACGGATCGGTCTGATTGGACTTGGCACCATGGGGGCAGCACTTGCGCTCAACATCGCAGATAACGGTTTTCCGATTGCAGTCTGGAACCGGACAACAGCGACAACGCAAGAATTTCACGCAGGCGCAGGTGATCTGGCCGGGATGATCACCCCGACCGAAACCCTTGAAGAGCTGGTGGCAAGCATCGCAAAGCCCCGCGCGATCATCTTGATGGTGCCAGCAGGCCAAGCGGTTGATGACCAAATCGCCGCGCTGCGCCCGCTGCTGGATGATGACGATCTGATCATCGATGCGGGCAACGCCAATTTCCATGACACAAACCGCCGTGCCGACGCAGCAGGCGATCTGCCTTTCCTTGGGATCGGCGTGTCGGGGGGCGAAGAAGGCGCGCGTTTCGGCCCGTCGATCATGGGCGGTGGCAAACGCGCCTATTGGGACCGGGTCTCTGACGTATTGAACGCCATCGCGGCCAAGCATGATGACACAGCTTGCGCAACCTGGATGGGCGAAGGCGGAGCCGGACATTTTGTCAAAGCGGTCCATAACGGGATTGAATATGCCGATATGCAAATGATCGCCGAAGTGTACGGCATCATGCGCGACGGAATGGATATGGCTCCGGCAGCGATCGGCGAAACCTTTGCAGCATGGGATGACGGGCCGCTGAAATCCTATCTGGTGGAAATCTCTGGCAAGGTCGCTGCAGCGACAGACCCCAAAACCGGCAAACCAATGCTGGAGGTGATTGTCGACGCAGCCGGCCAAAAAGGCACCGGCCGCTGGACGGTAATCGAAGCGCAGCATCTGGCCGCCCCCATCCCCGCGATCGAGGCGGCTGTTGTGGCACGCAACCTGTCGTCACAACTGGAAACACGGCAGGCGGGCGAGGCGCTTTTTGGCGCAGCCCCGCATCACCTGCCCCATGACACCCTGACACTTGGCACGTTAGAGCAGGCGCTGATGGCCGGTAAGATCCTATGCTACGCGCAAGGGTTCGACATGATCGTCAAAGCCTCGGAAAGCTTCGGCTGGGCACTGCCTTTGCCCGAAATCGCCAAGGTCTGGCGGGCGGGCTGTATCATCCGCTCGGCGATGCTGGATGACATGGCAACGGCGCTTGGCGAAGACACTGGCCGCAACCTGATGTTCGCACCACGCTTTGCGACTTTACTACAGGAAAACCACAACGCCTTGCGGCAGGTCGTGGCACAAGCCGCGCTGCACGGCCTCCCCCTGCCCGCGCTTTCGTCCGGGCTGGCTTATTTTGACACAATGCGCACTGGGCGCGGTACTGCGAATATGATCCAGGGGCAACGGGATTTCTTTGGTGCACACGGATTTGCGCGTGTCGATGGCGGCAGCGGACATCACGGGCCGTGGGGCAGCTAATTCAGGCCAGAAGATGTATGTCATGTGGTAGATGCACCACATCTAAACATTACCTAAATCGCAATATCGCAAGCGACAACCAGCTTTGGTATTCGGCGCTGGGGACTGATTTGTTATAGGAGAATCGTTATGAAAATCGTTCAATCACTCGCCTTGGCGGGCATCGCCCTTTTACCGACATCAGCTTTCGCCGACTGGGCCGGTGGCTACCTCGGCGGAAGTCTGGGCGTGACAGCAACAGATGAAGCTGAGCAATTTGGCGTAACGGAGTTTGAAACTGAAAACCACAATCCAATCGGATTTTTCGCGGGTTATCAGGCCCAAAGCAACCAGTTTGTCTATGGCGCAGAATACGCCGTCTCATTCTCGGCAGTAGAAGCGAATGGGGCCGATGCAGACGCTGTCTATGGGGATTTGAAGTTTCGCGCTGGTTACGATTTAGGGCAAATCCTACCCTACGCTTTGCTGTCTGTCTCTGCCGCCGTCTTTTCAGATGATGATGATGATACAACTGCATCTGGTTTGGGCTTTGGCGCTGGCGTTGACTATGCCGTTTCCGATAACTTCGTTGTGGGTGGCGAGTTTATTTTCCGCGCCGGCGACTCTGTTGAAGTTGACGGGTTGGAAGCGCCCGACGCAAGTGTAGAATCGACTGCGCTGTCAGTGCGAGCTGCATATAAATTCTAATATCTAGTCAGTAAGTCTATGCTCGCACCTGATAGTTCGGGTGCGAGCACGATACCTCGAAGCGATAGGTCTAAATCAACCTGAGCTACTTTTGCGACAAGACGGCGATCACAGTTCGCGCGCGTCGATAGCGGCAGCGGACAACACGGGCCGTGGGGCAAGTCGCTGTAAGTTATCGTTGCTTAACAATTATTGCGCATGATAACTTCCCCCAACGCAACCTGGAGGAGGGTAAGCAATATGCGTTTCACAACATCATTTCTAGCAGCCAGCGCGCTGCTTGTCACTACTAGCGCGTCCCAAGCTGGCGGTCTTTCAGACGAAATCGTTGAGGCCCCTGTTGAAGTCATGGAGGTGGAGTCCCCGACTGGATCATCGATTAACGGTACCTACGTAATTGTGGGCGTGGTCGCTGCACTGCTTCTCGCTTTAGCACTCAGAGAAGACGAGGAGGAGGAAGAGGAAGTCATCGCGACCAGTGATATCCGCCTGAAAGAGGACATCACGCAAATCGGATCCACCTCAAACGGGTTACCGCTTTACAGCTTCCGTTACATCGGCGACACACAGCTTTACTCAGGCGTTATGGCCCAGGATGTCTTGATGCACACACCAGAGGCCGTCGTGATGCAACCCAATGGCTACTTGGCGGTCAACTACGGCATGCTGGGTATTGCAATGGAAAAAATCGACTAAGAACTTACCAAGACAGTTGTCGCAGCGTTGAAACGGCAACTGTCTTTTCGCCAATTTGGTTTGCTACCACGGCGTATGTACAGAATATTGCTGCCTGAAAGTCCGATGCTGGGTCGCTAGCTAAGCGGGTGTCAGGGGCCGTGCCCACCGGATCACTTCCTCCCTGTGTCGCGTTAACACTTTACGTAGTTGCACGACATGCACATCCATCGTCCGGCTTGTCGCGCGACCAGATCCGACGATAAGAATTGCCTAGTGTATACATACCGGGTTCAAAGTTGCTGCACAAAAAATGACCGGTCTAGCTCAAAGCAGCGCGCCCGGTTGTGTCAAGAAGTGCCAGCGCGCGTGCCTGAACGGAAGGCAGTAATGCAGGCACCGACGCCTGCAATTCTCGCAGTGCCTTAGGATCAAGGTCTGCGGCCCAATTCTCTAGGGCCGCAAGAGACGCGTTCGAAACACTCTCATGCTTATGACGCAAAGCTTGCATAATGGCGTCTATGGCCTCTGGCTTTGTGTCCGGCGCGCGCTTCGCGGCGTCTTTCACCAGCCCAATCGCGTCCATGACCACCCCTTTGCCCGGTGATAGAAAAACCGGTCGCAATGCCTTGATCAAGTCTGCCGCAGGGATAGGGTCATGCTTGTTCAATTGCTTTATGGCCTTCACCGCAAAAGACACCGTCGACGATACCTCTGCATCAAGAAGCGCAAGCAATTTGCCGCAACGGACATGCTGTTCCTCTGCCGTTGGCTCAAGCTCGGTATATAGGCGCACAAAGCAGCGTGTCTCGGCTTCGTTGAAGTCGCGATTCAACGCCGCAAGCGATGCATCCAGCAACCGGTCGCGTTGCATGTGACCAGCATTGCACAGCTCAACAAAGCGTGTGCGCCATGCGGCACCAAGGTCGAGATAACCCAGACTAAACTCACCGCGCCCCTTCACCTCAAAAAAGCGCCAAAGATCATTTATCAGTTCCGCCTGTTTCGCTGGCGTGGTGACGAGGCGTGGATCTTTCAGCGCTGGGGTGCCGCGTAACGCCGATGTTTGCACCGGCCAATGCAGAAAGCTATGTATCGCCATCAAGCCGTGAATGAAGCTTTCTGAATGTGGCCTCTTGCAGAGTTCGGCTTCCCACAGCCAGTGCAGATGTCGCATGATATAGGGATTTTCATCCAAGACATGGTGCGCCCACAATTTAATTTGTCGGCGATACCACCGCCGCCGCGGGTCAGTTTCTACGGCTGTCAGTCAGCGCCTGCCGCACCTTCGATAAAGCTGGCAATATCAGACACAAGATTCTCATAAAGAGGCAACGTAGGATCGGCATATGTCGCAAGCGGGTCCCCCGCGACGGCAGCCTTCAGCATATGCGTGCCCCGAACAAGACTAATACGTTGGGCCTGTGGCAAAGCACCTGCCAGAAGATCAGCATCATAAGGTTGCACCTGCAGGTCTTCGTTGCCCTGGACAATCAGAACGGGGCCGTCCCACCCTTTGGCGACCTCCACCGCATCATAGGAAAAAAGGTCAATCATGTAGCGTTGGAGCCCGGCAGAAAACAACGAACGTAAGACAGGGTCAATGGTATCGGGGTCCCGGCTTTGACCCGCCTCAAGGTCAGCGACAATCGCGGTGATCTCGGGCATAAAAGGGGCATTGGCTGGATTGGCTGCGAGCTGTTCAATCAAGATCTGTCCTATTGGCCGCCCGGCCGTCGCCAGAAGGATCAAACCACAAAGGTTTTCCGGCGCGCCCTGCGCGGCCACAAGCGCAACCAATCCCCCTTCGGAATGACCGGCGAGCCAAACACAAGATGCCGAGCCAGCGGCAAATGTGATCCAATTGCTGACATCATCGGCATAGGCACTGATGGTAACATCATTCGGATCGGCAATAGCCCCGGCACTGCCATAGAATCCCCTTTTGTCGATCCGTAACGATGTGATCCCGTGCTCGGTGAGCCCTTCGGCCAGCATTCTGTAGGTATCAGTGGAAAGCCCCGTCTGCGGGGAATTTCCATCCCGGTCGGTCGGACCCGATCCGGGAATAATGATCACCGCATGATCAGCCCCCTCGACAGCAAGCATTTCCGCCTCAAGCGCCCCCTGCGGCCCAGGAATTTGAACTGGTTCAGCGTATATCAATGTAGGGAAAGAAAGCAAAATTAAGGAAAATAGGCGCATGGGACCCTCGCTTACGTCAGTAATAGACTTAGGGTGCGCGTCGTACTTTCGCAATGACAGCAAAATGTCGCGTCTCTGACTTTCCTCCGCTCCGTAAGATATAAGGACTGGGCAAGACATGCCCAACGTCTGCGGGGCCTAAATACAGCAGCCCATTTCTTGGTTCAGAAGACGAACTGCGGTGCTTTGCAGGTTGCGTGTATGTACGCCGTATGTACGGTATCTGTACGCGATGTTGCTGAGCGAAAACCGCTCAACCCAGCGCATACCCCGCGCCGCGCACGGTGCGCACAGGATCATTGCCGCCATGCTGCGTTAACACTTTGCGTAACCGCCCGACATGCACATCAACGGTCCGCGTATCGACATAGATATCGCGCCCCCACACCCGGTCGAGCAGCATATCACGCGACCAGACCCGGCCGGGTTTTTCCATAAATGTGCTCAGCAGGCGAAACTCGGTCGGCCCTAGTTTCAAAGGGTTATCGTCACGGGTCACACGGTGGGTTTCCGCATCCAAGACGATATCATCATAGGTCAGCACCTGCCCGACCGTCGCTGGGCGTACCCGGCGCAGCTGGGTGCGCACGCGGGCCATCAGCTCGGAGACAGAATAAGGTTTGACGACATAGTCATCGGCACCCGTTTCCAGACCGCGCACCTTGTCAACTTCTTCTGAACGGGCGGATAGCATGATGATCGGGATCGCTTGGGTTTCAGGTTTGATTTTCAAGCGGCGGCAAACCTCAATCCCGGACAGGTTGGGCATCATCCAGTCCAACACAATGACATCGGGCGTGTCTTCTTGCACGCAAAGCAACCCCTCTTCGCCGTTCTCAGCGCGGGTGACACGAAAACCCTCGGCTTCCAGATTATAGGCCAACACCTCGCGTTGGGCGGCCTCGTCTTCGACAATCAAGACATGCGGTTGTTGCGGCATTGGCTTAGCTCAGATCGCTCACATATGCAGTTCGGTCTTCTTTCGGGCGGGCCTCGTCGGGCATTTCGCCAGTGACCAGATAGATGATCTGTTCAGCCATATTGGTGGTCAGATCGCCCATCCGTTCAATATTTTTGGCCATGAAATGCAGATGCATACAGGCCGTGATCTGGCGCGGGTCTTCCATCATGAAAGTCAGGAACTCGCGGAACAGCGCGTTATACATCTGATCAACTTCCTGGTCACGCTGGCGCACATCTTCTGCCAGTGCCACATCGCCACGGATATACGCATCAAGCACATCCTTCAGCATGGCCTGCACCTCGCGGGCCATGCGGCGCAGCGCAGCGTCTGAGCCGTTTACCGGGCTCATTTCAACTAGAACGCTGGTGCGTTTGGCAATATTCTTGGCATAATCGCCAATCCGTTCGAGCGATGCGGCCAGACGCAAAACAGTAAGTACGGACCGTAAGTCTTTGGAAACAGGGGCTCTAAGCGCAATTGTACGCGCAGCCTCCTCGTTAATTTGGACTTCAAGCTGGTCAATGGTTTTGTCAGCAGCGCGCACTTCGTCCGCCAGTTCAACGTCGCGATCGGCAAGCGATTTGGCGGCTTTCAGGATCGCCTCTTCGACAAGCCCACCCATTTGCACGATCAGCGTCGTAATGCCTTCAAGGTCGCGATCATAGGCCGAGGAAATATGTTCGTTCATCAAACTGCTCCTTACCCGATCCGGCCGGAAATATAGCTTTCCGTCCGGCTGTCCTGCGGGTTCGTGAAAATCTTGTCGGTGTCGTCAAACTCAACCAGGTTACCCAGATGGAAAAACGCCGTCTTTTGGCTGACACGGGCCGCCTGCTGCATTGAGTGGGTGACGATCACAACCGAAAAGCTTTGGCGTAATTCGTCAATCAATTCCTCAACTTGCGCGGTCGCTATCGGATCGAGCGCTGAACAGGGTTCGTCCATCAGCAGCACTTCGGGTTGGGTCGCAATAGCGCGTGCGATGCAAAGGCGCTGCTGCTGCCCGCCCGACATACCCGTGCCCGCCGCATCAAGCCGATCCTTCACCTCGTCCCAAAGCGCCGCCTTGCGCAGCGATTTTTCAACGATCTCATCCAGATCAGCCTTGTTGCGGGCAAGACCGTGGATCTTCGGCCCGTAAGCGACGTTATCATAGATTGATTTGGGGAAAGGATTTGGCTTTTGAAACACCATCCCAACCTTGGCGCGCAGCTGGACCGGGTCAACCTTGGGGTCATAAATGTCGTCGCCATCCAAGAGGATGTCACCCTCAACCCGGCAGACATCAATCGTGTCGTTCATCCGATTGATGCAGCGCAAAAAGGTGGATTTGCCGCAGCCTGAGGGGCCGATAAAGGCGGTCACCGTTTTATCGGCAATCTCGACATCGACGTCCTTGATCGCGTGGTTTTCGCCGTAAAAGACCTGCACTTTGTTGGCTTTGATCTTGATATCTTGTTGGGTGCTCATTGCGCGATCCATATGTACCATATCTTCCATTTTCTGCCCCTCCTACCAGCGACGCTCAAACCGGCGGCGCAGAATGATAGCGATGATGTTCATGGTCATCAGGAACAGCAGCAGTACGATAATACCGCCCCAGGCCCTTTCATAATAGGCCGGGTCCGCCCGTTTTGCCCATTCGTAGATTTGTGCGGGCATGGCCGAGTTCGGGTCAAGGAACCCCGAGGCCACCCCATCCGGATAGTTTGAGGCAATGTAGCCTACCATCCCGATCAGCAAGAGCGGTGCCGTTTCACCAAGCGCCTGCGCCAATCCGATGATCGTTCCAGTCAGGATGCCCGGCATGGCCAAAGGCAGCACATGGTGAAAAACCGATTGCATCTTTGACGCCCCAACACCCAAAGCCGCATCGCGGATCGATGGAGGGACCGCCTTTAGCGAAGCACGGGTTGAGATCACGATTGTTGGCAATGTCATCAGTGTCAACGTCAGCCCGCCCACCAGCGGGGCCGATTGCGGCAAATGCGCGAATTGGATGAAGACGGCAAGGCCTAGAATACCAAAGACAATCGAAGGCACCGCCGCCAGATTGGCGATATTCACCTCGATCAGATCGGTGAATTTGTTCTGCGGCGCGAATTCCTCAAGATAGATTGACGCGGCAACCCCAATCGGCAGTGCCAGGAAAAGCACAACCAGCATCATAAAAAGCGACCCCAGCATCGACACACCGATCCCCGCCTGCTCAGGCCGGCTTTCAGAGGCGTCAGCGCCCAGGATGAAATCCCAGTTGAACACCCGCTCGGCCTGTCCCCGTTCGGCCATCACGTCGATCAGGTCCAAATGGGCGGCATCCAGGTTCCGGTCGCGCGCCAGATCTTCACGCTGCACACGGCCTTTCAGATAGCCATCCACCCGGGATGACGCGAGCAACCGGAAGGTCACGGTTTCACCGATTTGATCGGGGTTATCAACGACATAAGATCGGATTTCCGCCGCAGCCGAGGCCGAAAGGATCTTGGCCAAATCCCGGTCAGCAATGTCGGTTTCGATATCCGACGTTTGCCGGATCAACGCCTCAATGATCAAAGGCGTGTAGCCAAAGGTCGACACTTTGCTGATGTCTTCCAGGTTTCGCTCACCGCTTGGGTCTAGGTTTTGTTCGGCCAGTTCAACATCCAGATTGATGAAGGTCTGCGTGAAGGCCGCTGTGCCATTATTGATAATCGCCCAGAGCAGCGCCAGCAGGAACAGCAGCCCCACTGTGATGGCAGCGATACCATAGGCCCGGAACCGCTTTTCAGCAGCGTTGCGGCGCTTGGTGCGGTCGTCCAATTCCAACAGGGATTTCCCCTTGGTCTTGGCCGGAACCGGATTTGCGGTTGCGTCAGTCATTAGTCGTACTGCTCCCGGTATTTGCGAACGATGTAGAGGGCAAAGATATTCAGCGCCAATGTGATTACGAACAGCGTGATCCCAAGGGCAAAGGCCACCAGCGCCTCGGGCGAGGCAAAGTCACTATCACCCGTCAGCTGGCTGACGATTTTGGCAGTCACGGTGGTCATGGCCTCAAAGGGGTTCATGCTCAGCCGTGCAGCGGCCCCTGCCCCCAGCACCACGATCATCGTCTCACCGATGGCCCGTGATGCGGCCAGAAGGATAGCGCCAACGATCCCTGGCAAGGCTGCAGGTAGCACCACCTGCCGCACCGTTTCCGATTTCGTCGCCCCCAGCCCGTATGAGCCATCGCGCAGCGCTTGCGGCACCGCATTGATGATGTCGTCAGACAGCGAGCTAACGAAGGGGATCAGCATGATGCCCATGACCAGTCCGGCAGTCATCACCGCCGTTCCGCCTGACATCCATTCCACACCCAGCGCCCCGTCGCGTCCAAAGACAGATACCAGCAGCGGGCCGACCGTCAGAAGGGCGAAAAGCCCGTAAACAATGGTAGGGATCCCGGCGAGCACCTCAAGCAGTGGCTTGGCGATTGAGCGCACCTTTCTGGTTGCGTATTCAGACAGATAGATCGCGGCGAACAGCCCCAATGGTACTGCGACCAGTAGCGCCACCAGTGAGATATAAAGCGTGCCCCACAAGAGCGGCAAAATACCCAATTCCGAGCTGCCGCCCCGCCCTGAAAAGCTGGGGCTCCAGCTGAGGCCGAAGAAGAAGTCACTGGCTGCGTAAAGCCGGAAAAACTCAACCGTGTTGAAAATCAACGACAGAACAATCCCCAGCGTGGTCAACACCGCCAAAGAGGCCGCTGCGATGAGCAAGGCCAGCACACCGCGTTCGACCACGTTGCGCGCCCGGAAATCTTTGTTGGTCACCGCATAGCTGGCCGCAAAGCCCGCCATCGCGGCGGCGATCACAGCCAGTGTTTTGAACAGATTGCCCCGTACGGCCATCACGCGATAGCGTTGTGCCGCGCGCAGTGTATCTGCAGACACATCCGCCCCAAGCGCTACACCGACGCCCGCAAGCAAGGCGCGCACATCTGTTGTTTCGGGCTCCAATGCGGCAGCTTCATCGCTGCTGATCACGCCCTGGGCGATCGCAGCGTCCAGACCATCGGCGACCCGGCGCACATCCGCCATCACCAAACTGACCGACCCTGACGCCGCAATATTGTCTTCAGACAACATGCCAGAGACTGTATTGTTGATCACCAGCGGCTGCGCCATCAGCCACACAACCAGCACGCCAATTGCCGGCACCAGCGCCGAAAGGCCCACATTGGCCCCGTAATAGACCGGAAGCGAATGTAAGGTCCGTTTATCGCCCCCGCCCGAGACCAAAGCCCGTCTGCGTCCTGCGATAAATCCCAAAATGCCCAGGCCGATAATGACAGCAACGATTAGCAAATTTGACATCTTGGCCCTCTAAGGCAAGTGGCATGCACGATGGGCATCCACAAATTCATAGTTTTATCAAGTCGTTCAGAAGCATTATTGGCAGATGGCCCGGTACTGGGTCCGGGCCATCTACATCTGGCAGATTACATGCTTTCTTCGGCTGAGACCATCGCCTGGGTCTCTTCCAGGGCCGGGTCAGAGACCAGACCGTAGGCTGCCAAAGGACCGTAAGGACCCGCAACTTCGTTTGAGACGAAGAATTCAGCGAATTCTTTCAGGCCTGGGATCACGCCGATATGGGCCGCTTTGATGTAGAAATACAGCGGACGCGACACAGGGTATTCACCGGTTGAGATCGTGTCAGTTGTTGGCTCAACACCGGACATGGTCGCAACCTTCAGCTTGTCGGTGTTGTTTTCGTAGAAAGCCAGACCGAACACGCCGATGCCGTTTGTGTTGGCGTCGATACGGGCCAGCGTTTCTGTGTAGTCACCGTCGATATCAACCGACAGACCATCTGTGCGGACCGCCAGGCAAGCGTCTTCTGCATCGTCTTCGGACATGCCGCTTTCGATCATCGCTTCAAAGGCACCAGTGGCTTCGCAACCTGCGGCGATCACTTTCTCTTCAAACACTTCACGTGTGCCGTGCTTGGTGCCTGGGATGAAGGCCAGGATGTCTTCGGCAGGCAGATCAGGGTTGAAGTCGGACCATTGTGTGTATGGGTTGTCGACCAATTCACCGTCAACCAGCACTTTGGGGGCCAATGCGTTGAAGAAATCGGCTGGCTCAAACGCTGTGTAGTCAGGGCCGTCCAGCTGCGAGGCAAAAACGATGCCGTCATAGCCGATGCGGACTTCGATGATGTCTGTCACACCGGCCTCGGCACAGGCTTCGACTTCGGCAGGGCGGATGGCGCGCGATGCGTTGGCGATGTCGATGGTGTTCTCACCAACGCCTTGGCAAAAGCGGCTCAGACCAGCAGAAGACCCGCCGGATTCGACAACAGGTGTTGGAAATTCGAAGTTTTCGCCGAATGCTTCTGCAACGATTGATGCATATGGCAAAACGGTAGAAGAGCCAGCAACTTGCACGTTATCGCGTGCGAAAGATGTTGTGGCAGTAAGGGCAATAACCGCGGTTGTCGCAGTCAGTTTCATGATCGACATCAAATTACTCCTGTCAGTCAAACATTGATCACGCGCGAGCCGCGCAATCATCATGGCCCGTCTACTTGGGCTTGTCCGACGCTTTTGTGACAGTTGTGTAAAAGTTTTATGACACCACTTCGGAAGGCAGAAAAACAGACACGGTTGTGCCCGCGCCCAGTTCACTTTCAATAGAAAGCCGCCCCCGATGCCGGTTGACGATATGTTTGACAATCGCAAGCCCCAGCCCGGTGCCCCCAATCTCGCGCGAGCGGTGGTTGTCGACCCGATAAAATCGTTCAGTCAGACGGGCCAGATGGTGCGATGCGATCCCCTCGCCCTTGTCAGCGACGCTGATTCTGACCCCATCAGCCCGCAGGCGCGGATGGTGCGCCTTGGCAGATAGTGTCACTGTCACAACCTGGTCCGCCGCCCCGTATTTGATGCCGTTCTCAATCAGATTGGTAAAGACTTGCACCAATTGCCCGGCATCGCCTGGCACCATTTCATCACGCCCATCGCCCTCAAGCGTGACAGTGACGCCCGCCGCCTGGCTGACCGGCTCAAGCCCTTTGATCACCGAGGACAACAGCGCTGTCAGATCGATATTTTCACGCGGGCGCACCCGCTCATCTTCTTCGACCCGGCTGAGCGACAAAAGATCATCAACCAACCGGGTCATCCGGTTTGCCTCATGCGCCATAATCGCCAAAAACCGATCCCGGGCCGCTGCGTCATCGCGCGCCGCGCCGCCAAGGGTTTCGATGAAACCAAGCAATGCCGTCAACGGTGTCCGCAGTTCATGGCTGACATTGGCCACAAAATCGCGGCGCATCTGACCGGCTTCTTCGGCAGCGGTCTGATCTTCGAATGTCAGCACAATATCATCAGCCGCCTTGGATATGGACACAACGTAAACCGTATCCTTGTCCCCGTCCCGCCCGATAAATCGGGTCACACGCCGTTCTCCGGATTGACGCGCCCGCGCGATCGCATCGACCACAGCTGGCTGGCGCAGGGCCGTGATATAGTGTTTCTCGATCAAATCAGGGCCCAAGATCGCCTCAAGCGGCGCATTGGCGCTGCGCACGCGCTCATCCGGGCCAATCAGCAGCACGGGCATGGCAAGCGCGTCGATCACTGCCGAAATACGTTCTTGGGTCACTCTCAGCCTCCGTTTTGCGGCAAGTAATGAACGCGCTTTAGGCCTGTTGTCTACATAGGTGTTAAAAAATTCTTCATATGCATGGAACAATTGACACAACTCAAACGTTAACTCAGCAGTCACCCATATCTTTGAATAAAATAATGTTGAGGTAACGATGTCGGCACAAGCACAGCGCAAAACAGTTACGCCGTTTCCAGAAGCCATCAAGAACCTGTCGGCCAAAACGTTGGTGGTCGGTGATCTTGCCAGATGGGAGGCCGAGGGGCGCATGAGCACGCCCCCAACCGATTTTGAATTTGTCGAAATCAAATCCCTCACCGCCGAAGTCGTCGATCAGGTGGATCCCGATATCATCTTGTCGCCCTTGGTTGCTGATGATTTCGACGCAGTCGATGTCGCTGCCAAGCTGCGCGATTTGCAATTTGACGGCAAATATCGTGCCATATCCGATGTCCTGCCGGATGCCGATCTGATCCGCAAAGAAATCCGAGCCTTTGCGCCGCAACTGGATTTTGATCTGCTGCCAGTGCCCGCAAATGTCTAAAGCGGGCGCAGGTCCCGCATGAACCGGGCGGCGTTTTCCTGATAATGCGCTGCAGACAACCGTAAGCTGTTGATTGCCGCTGCATCCAATTCCCGCACCACCTTACCCGGCGCGCCCATCACCAGCGATCCGTCGGGAATTGTCTTCCCTTCCGTGATCAGCGCCCCTGCCCCAATCAGGCAGTTTTCCCCGATCACGGCGCCATTCAGAACGGTCGCCCCCATCCCGATCAGGCTATTTTTGCCGATCGTGCAGCCATGCAGCATGGCTTTGTGCCCGATGGTGCATCCTGCGCCGATGTCCAGCGGAAAGCCCATATCGGTGTGCAAGACGCAGTTTTCCTGAATATTGCTGCCCGCGCCGACAGTGATCCGTTCATTGTCACCGCGCAGCGTGCTGCCAAACCAAACCGAGGCCTGTGGCCCGATTTCAACATTTCCGATGACAAAACAGCCCGGGGCGATCCACGCATCCGGGGCAATATCAGGCGTTATTTCACCCAGAGCATAAAGGCTCATCAGCGTTCTCCGAACTCAGTTTGCAACTGGCGGACATGATCGACCAGGCTGGGTTGTTGCGAACGGCGCAACCGCTCGGCGCTGATAATGGTTTTCAGCTTCGCTTCGGTCTCGTCCAGATCATCATTGACCAGAACGTAGTCATAGCCGTCCCAATGGCTGATTTCGTCCCAGCTTTTCTGCATGCGTTTTTCGATCACTTCGGCGCTGTCTTGACCGCGGCTTACCAAACGTCGGTGCAGCTCGGTGATGGAAGGCGGCAGAATGAAGATCGACAACACATGTTCCTGCAGGGCCGAGTTGCTGATCTGTTGGGCCCCCTGCCAATCGATATCAAAAAGCACATCGCGCCCTGCATCAACGGCGGCCTTTACTGGCGCTTTGGGCGAGCCATAGTAATTGCCAAAAACCTGGGCATGCTCAAGCATCTCGCCTTCGGCGACAGCTGTTTGAAAGTCAGGTACAGAGACAAAGTAATAGTCCTGACCGTCCACCTCGCCCGCGCGCGCGGCCCGGGTGGTTGAGGACACTGAAAAGCGCAAACTGTCATCCCATTTGCGAAGCCGCCCCGCCAGCGTTGATTTGCCAGCCCCAGAGGGCGAGGACAGGATGATCAAAAGGCCACGTCGCGCCATCTGTTACTCCACATTCTGGATCTGTTCGCGCATCTGGTCGATGACAGCCTTCAGGTCAAGACCAATTGCCGTCAGTGCCGTTGCTTGCGATTTGGCGCAAAGTGTATTTGCTTCACGGTTAAATTCCTGTGCCAGAAAATCAAGTTTCCGCCCCGCCGGTTCATCGGATTTCAACAGATCGCGCGCCGCCGCGACATGGGCCCGCAGGCGATCCGTTTCCTCTGTGACGTCGGATTTCACAGCCAATAGCGCCAATTCCTGCGCCAAGCGGCTTTCATCAACCGTCGCCACATCCTCAAGCACCCGCGCAAGGGCCGCTGTCAGATTAGCCCGGGTCTGCGGGGCGCGGTCGGCGGCCGCCTTGGCCGCCTGATCCGTCAGTTTTTCGATGTGATCCAGCTGGTCGTTGATCACGGCAGCAAGTGCGGCACCTTCGTTTGCGCGCATGGTCAGAAAATCCGCCAGCAGCGGCGCGATATCAGCCTGCAGCGCCGCGGCCAGCGCGCCGGTGTCATCCTCGGGCT
Organism: Yoonia sp. BS5-3; assembly: GCF_038069655.2. Taxonomy (NCBI): domain Bacteria; kingdom Pseudomonadati; phylum Pseudomonadota; class Alphaproteobacteria; order Rhodobacterales; family Paracoccaceae; genus Yoonia; species Yoonia phaeophyticola. Next base: position 3,021,191 of record NZ_CP150951.2, on the reverse strand, counting down.
GGGCCGAAATCAAGACGCCGCGCTGCGCGAGCACATCTGCTGCCGTCGGCTGGCCCAAGGTAACGCCCATGCTAAAGGCGCGCTCCTGCACCTGATCGAGCGCCGAAAGCACGCTGTCCAATTGTGCCGCATCAATGGTCAGACCAGCGCTGGCTTCTTCGCGCGTCAGACGCAGATTTACCGTGACATTGCCGCGCGACAGCGCTTTGCCCAGGGCGGCGCGCCAGGCCTGTTCAACCCCGGCAATCCCATCAGGAATACGTATGCGCAGATCCAGCCCGCGCGCGTTCACACCCCGCATTTCCCAGTTCCACGACAATGGCCCGCAGGTTCCGGTGCGGCTGGCAAAAGCGGTCATCGATTTAGTCATGTAACGTCCTGTTCACAATTCGCTTTTGTCAGGACTACGTGAAAATGGCCGACGGGGGCAAGGCTACCTGCGCAATTGGGATTAACCCTTTAACACTTAATTAAATGAAATTGCCGGTAAGATTTGTTAAATTCCTGTTAACGAAAACTCGCTAACGTCCTTAACGGGACAGCGGCATTGCCATTCGAGGTCACGATGAACACTGTAACAGAATTTCCCCAGCGCCGTCGCACAGATGCCGCCACCCCGCAGCACCCGACATTGCAAAACCTCGAACAATATTGGCGGGCCCTGCGTCATGCGCAGCGTATCCCATCGCGCAATGATATCGAGCCTCGGCAGATCGATGCGGCCCTGCCGCATGCCTTTATCTTGCAGCGTGTCGCCCCCGGCGTGGCCCGGATGCGCGTGGCCGGTCAGCAATTGCACGATCTGTTAAAAATGGATGCGCGCGGCATGCCGATCAGCGCTTTTTTCGTGCCAGAGGCCCGTGAACAAGTGGCTGAGCTGGTCGAAAGCGCCTTTGCGTCGAAAGCCATCGTATCAATACAGTTGATTTCTTGCGGATCATTGCTGCGCCAGGATGTGACGGGCACCATGCTGCTATTGCCGCTACGCGATGCCGAGGGTGAAACGACCCGTATCTTGGGCGCCCTTATCACGGACGGTGCGCGTGGCAGCCGCCCCCGCCGGTTTGAGATCGCGGCAGACCAACCGATCCGACACGAGCCACAAGGCCCGCAATTGGCGGCCGTACAGGCCATTATGCCCACCGAAAAACCAAAAGGACGCAGCGCAGCGCACGGCGTCCTTCGGTTGGTTGTCAATAACAGCTAGATCAGACTGCTTTGGCCTGCTGCAACGCGTTGCGGCGGGCTGATAGTTCCTCGGCGACCAAAAAGGCCAGTTCCAAAGACTGCGACGCATTCAGGCGTGGATCACAAGCAGTGTGATAACGGCTGGACAGATCCTCATCAGTCACAGCACGCACACCGCCGGTGCATTCGGTCACATCCTTGCCGGTCATTTCAAAATGCACACCACCCGGGATCGTGCCTTCTGCGTTATGCACAGCAAAGAATTCCTTTACCTCGCGCAGAACGCTGTCAAATGGCCGGGTTTTATAGCCGGTTGAGGATTTGATCGTGTTTCCATGCATCGCATCACAGGTCCAAACCACATTGGCGCCCTCTTCTTCGACGGCCCGGATGAGGCGCGGCAGATGCTCGCCCACGGATCCTGCACCGAAGCGCGCGATCAGGGTCAGGCGGCCCGCTTCATTCTCGGGGTTCAGTGAGGCCATCAGCGATTTGAGGTGACCAGAGGTCATGCTTGGCCCACATTTCAGACCAATCGGGTTCTGAACACCTTTGCAGAATTCCACATGTGCGCCATCAGGCTGCCGCGTGCGATCGCCGATCCAGATCATGTGACCCGAACCCGCCAGCCATTTGCCAGAGGTGGAATCAAGACGGCAAAGCGCCTCTTCATATTCCAGCAACAGCGCTTCGTGGCTAGTGTAGAAATCAACGGTCTGGAGTTCGTGATTGGTGTCTGTGGTCAGGCCGGCGGCCTCCATAAAGTCGAGCGTATCGCTGATACGGCCCGCCATATCGCTGTATTTGGCAACCTCATTGAAGCTGGTAAAGCCAAGCGTCCATTTGTGCACTTCATGCACATTCGCAAAACCACCGGTCGAGAACGCGCGCAGCAGGTTCAATGTGGCCGCGGCCTGCAGGTAGGCCTGCAGCATCCGCTCTGGATCGGGAACGCGGCTGGCTTCGGTGAAGTCAAAGCCGTTGATGATATCGCCGCGGTAGCTGGGCAGCTCGACCCCATCAACCGTTTCGGTTGGAGCCGAACGTGGCTTGGCCATCTGGCCTGCCATCCGGCCGACTTTGACGACGGGCACTTTGGCGCCATAGGTCAGGACCATCGCCATCTGCAACATCACTTTGAACGTGTCGCGGATGCCATCGGCGGCGAATTCGGCAAAGCTTTCGGCGCAATCGCCGCCTTGCAGCAGAAAAGCCTCACCGCGGCTGACTGCGGCCAGCTCAGATTTCAGCTTGCGGGCCTCACCGGCGAAAACCAAGGGTGGATAGCTGGCAAGGCGCGCTTCAACAGCGCTAAGGGCGGCTGCGTCAGTATACTCAGGCATCTGAACCCGGGGCTTTTTGCGCCAGTCAGATTTTTGCCAGTCAGTCATCGTCTTGCTCCATATCAAGGTTTTCAGGGGCTTCGTTGCACCCTGGAGGCAGCGTATAACGCGGCAAACCGCCCGGGCCAATGACAAATTGCGCTGCGATCAGAGCCGGACGCGATTATCCCACTTGAACGATCAGATCAAACCTGATGAGCTTCGCCAATCGAACCGATTCAATAGGCACGCCAATGCGGACAGAACAGGACATTGTGGAGGTTGCACATACCGGCAAGCCGCGCCGGTTTGTCTTTGTTTTGATGCAGGAATTTACGTTAATGTCCTTTGCCTCGGCCCTGGACAGCCTGCGGATTGCGAACCAAAGCGCCGCAAAAACGCTGTATAGCTGGCAGCTTGTCGGTGAAGGCGGCGTTGAGGCGATCTGCTCTAACGGATGCAAGTTCCAACTAGATGATGATCTGGCCGAATTGCAGCGCGATGACACGGTCGTGCTGTGCGGCGGGATGGATATCAAAGACGCCACCACCAAAAAGCTGCTGGGCTGGCTGCGGCGCGAGGCGCGGCGCGGTGTCACCGTGATCGGACTTTGCACAGCGGGATACACGATGGCGCGGGCCGGGCTGCTGGATGGAAAACGTGCGACCATTCATTGGGAAAACCAAGACAGCTTTACCGAAGAATTTGACGAGGTCGAACTGACCAAATCGGTCTTTGTTGTTGACGGGAACCGGATCACCACCGCAGGCGGGACCGCATCGATTGATCTGATGCTCAAAATCATTGCTGATGATCATGGCGAAGAGCTGGCCAATGCGGTGGCCGATATCATGATCTATTCGGCGATCCGCACAGATCAGGACACACAACGTTTGTCGATCCCGACTCGGATCGGCGTCCGGCACCCCAAACTGTCCCGCGTGATCCAGATGATGGAGCAGAATATCGAAGAGCCGATCAGCCCCTCTATCTTGGCCAAAGATGTGGGCATGTCCACGCGCCAGCTTGAACGGCTGTTTCGGCGCTACCTTTCCCGTAGCCCCAAACGTTATTACATGGAATTGCGGCTGCAAAAGGCGCGTAACCTGCTGATGCAGACCGATATGACGGTGATCAATGTGGCACTTGCCTGCGGTTTTGCCTCGCCCTCGCATTTTTCGAAATGCTACCGATCCCATTATGACACGACCCCCTACCGCGAACGCGGCAGCCACGCGGCGCGATTGTCGATCTAGGGCGCCCCTGCCCGATCTTCCCGCACAAAGGACGTTGTTCGGTCGAATTCACCTTTGGTTCTGACTTTTCTTTTGGAAACGTGCTGCTAATCTGCAATGCAGAACAATGCGTTCCAACAGGGAGATAAAAATGAGAAAATTATTCTTGGCCAGCTCAGCCATCGCAATGATGGCAGGCGGCGCAAATGCAGAAGATATCAAAATCGGCGTGATCCTTGGCTTTACCGGGCCTTTGGAATCGATCACCCCCGCAATGGGCTCGGGCGCGGAACTGGCCATGCAGGAAGTGACCGAGTCAGGTGCATTGCTAGACGGATCCACCGTGACATCTGTACGCGGTGACAGCACATGCATCGATGCCGGCGCAGCCACGGCAGCGGCCGAGCGTCTGGTCACATCTGACAATGTGCACGCCATCATGGGCGCGGACTGCTCCGGCGTCACAGGGGCCATCTTGCAAAATGTTGCGCGTCCGAACGGCGTTGTAATGATCTCGCCCTCGGCCACATCGCCTGGCCTGTCGACCGCTGAAGATGATGGGCTGTTCTTCCGCACCGCCCCGTCCGATGCGCGCCAAGGTGTCATCATCACCAATATCCTGCAGGATCGCGGCTTTAGCGAAGTGGCACTGACCTATACCAATAACGACTACGGCAAAGGTCTGGCTGACGCGTTCCAGGCCGCGTTTGAAGAAGCTGGCGGCACAGTCACAATCTCAGCTGCGCATGAAGACGGCAAGGCCGACTATTCGGCTGAAGTCGGCGCGCTGGCATCCGCTGGTGGTGAAGTGCTGGTTGTCGCCGGTTACGTGGACCAAGGCGGCTCGGGCGTCATCCGTTCGGCCCTGGACACAGGCGCGTTTGATACGTTCTACGTTCCAGACGGGATGGTCGGCGAAAAGCTGAATGAAAACTTCGGCGATGAGCTGAACGGCTCATTCGGGGCCTATCCGGGAACAGATAACGCGGGCGCAGGCATGTTTGTTGAACTTGCCGAAGGTGCTGGCTTTGACGGCACCGGCGCATTCGCACCTGAATCCTATGACGCAGCAGCGCTGATCATGCTGGCGATGCAAGCCGCTGGATCAAGCGATTCTGCCGCGTTCAAAGACCATATCTTTGACGTCGCGAATGGCCCAGGCGTCGAAATCATGCCAGGTGAGCTGCAAAAGGGCCTTGAGCTTTTGGCCGCAGGTGAAGAAATCGACTATGTCGGCGCGTCCGCCGTTGAACTGATTGGCCCCGGCGAAAGCGCTGGCAACTATCAGGAAGTCGAATTTGCCGATGGCGTCTATTCGACGATTGGCTATCGTTAATCCACCGGATTGACAAAAAGGCGGCGCGGGATCACACCCGCGCCGCTTACGACAATAGACGCGCATAAAAAACCGCGCGCGAGGGGAAGTGAATGATCATCGTTGAAAACCTGGTGAAAACCTTTGGGGGATTCCATGCCGTTGATGGGGCGTCTTTGACGATTCAAGAAGGATCAATCACCGGATTGATCGGACCGAATGGCGCCGGAAAAACAACACTTTTCAATGTGATAGCAGGTGTTCTGAAACCAACATCGGGACGGGTCACCATGCAGGGTGAGGATATCACCGGTCTGCCGCCCCATACCCTGTTTCACAAAGGGTTGCTGCGCACTTTCCAAATCGCCCACGAATTTTCATCAATGACCGTGCGCGAGAACCTGATGATGGTTCCCGGCGACCAATCAGGCGAGACCCTGTGGAATGCCTGGATCGGACGGCGCCGGATTGCCAATGAAGAACGGGCACTACGCGCCAAGGCCGATGAAGTGCTTGAATTTCTGACCATCGACCACCTGAAAGAGGAAAAGGCGGGCAACCTCTCTGGCGGGCAGAAAAAGCTGCTTGAACTGGGCCGGACCATGATGGTGGACGCGCGGATCGTGTTTCTGGATGAGGTCGGCGCCGGTGTGAACCGGACCCTGCTGAACACGATCGGGGATGCAATAATCCGCCTGAACAAGGAACGGAACTACACTTTTGTTGTGATCGAACATGACATGGATTTTATCGGACGCCTCTGCGATCCGGTGATCTGTATGGCCGAGGGGCATGTCCTGGCCGAAGGAACCTTGGATGAGATCAAGGCAAACGAACAGGTGATCGAGGCTTATCTCGGCACCGGATTGAAAAACAAAGATAAGGTAAGCGCGACATGAAATTCTTACTCACACTGCTTTTGGGCGCCGTATTGGGTGCCGCTGGGACGCTGTATTACATCTATGAAAACCACGCGGACGCAACAGAGCAGGCCTTGATGCGGGACACGCTGACCACCTATGCGCCTTTCCTTGAGGAATATATCACGCCGTGAGCGAAGCTTTCCTGATCGGCGACGCCATGACCGGTGGTTATGGCAAAGGCCCCGACATTCTGCATGGTTGCACGATTGCCGCCGAAAAAGGCGAGATTGCCGTGATTGTCGGCCCCAATGGGGCGGGTAAATCCACGGCAATGAAGGCCGTGTTCGGGATGCTGAACGTCAATCAGGGCGCTGTCCGGCTAGATGGCGAAGACATCACCCACCTGTCCCCGCAAGAACGCGTTGTCAAAGGCATGGGGTTCGTCCCGCAAGTCGCCAATATCTTTACCTCAATGACCGTTGAAGAGAACCTTGAAATGGGCGCGTTTATCCGGCGCGATGATTTTTCGGACACGATGGCACAGGTCTATGATCTGTTCCCGATCCTAAAGGAAAAGCGCAATCAAGCCGCGGGCGAGTTATCAGGCGGTCAGCGCCAGCAGGTGGCCGTGGGCCGGGCCCTGATGACCCAGCCGAAAGTGCTGATGCTGGATGAGCCCACCGCCGGGGTCAGCCCCATCGTGATGGATGAGCTTTTCGACCGGATCATCGAGGTCTCGCGCACCGGAATTCCCATTTTGATGGTCGAACAAAACGCCCGGCAAGCGCTTGAAATCGCAGATAAAGCCTATGTTTTGGTGCAAGGGCGCAATGCGCATACAGGGACGGGCAAAGAACTGCTGGCCGATCCCGAAGTACGGCGGAGTTTCTTGGGCGGATGAAAACATACAGATCAGTTTTTCGCGCGGCCATTCTTACTAGCCTGATACCAACGCTGCTTTCGGCAGCCTTCGACCAAAGTGGCTATCCAGCTGGTTGCTCCATCTATCAAGTATGCGAGGGTGGGGTTTGTATCAGGGGCAACTTGCCAATTTCTTCGGTAACTCTAATCGAGGACAACGGAGAATATTTTATGGCTAATTCAATAGAGGGCGTCCGTTATAAACTGGGTTATTTTTCGTCATTAGACGAAGCCCAAGAATTCGTTTCGACGGCACCAGAACGAGATTTTGGAGCGATCATTATACCAAATAACGAAGTCGCAGACGCATTTGGATTAAATTATCACTCGGTCGTCACCGGTCACGGCACCTATCTTTCTGAAAATGTCACGAAACTGATATGTTCGGCATTGCGTTACACCAGGGATCAATAATGGACATTCTCAACGCCCTAGTCGCCCTTGCCAATTTCGTCATCGTCCCCGGCCTCGCCTACGGCGCGCAGCTGGCCATCGGCGCGCTTGGTGTGACCCTGATTTACGGCATCCTGCGTTTTTCGAACTTTGCCCACGGAGACACCATGGCGTTCGGCACCGCGATGACGATCATCGGGACCAACGCGCTCTTGGCCATCGGCATCACCTTTGGTCCGCTGCCGACCGCGTTGCTGGCGCTGCCGTTTGGGATCGCCGCGACGATTGGGCTGGTGCTGGCCACCGATTGGCTGGTTTACAAATTTTATCGTGATCAAAAGGCTAAGCCGGTGATCTTGGTCATCGTGTCCATGGGCGTGATGTTCGTGATGAACGGGATTGTGCGCTTTATCATCGGGGTGGATGATATCCGCTTTGCCGATGGCGAGCGTTTCATCATCACCGCCCGCGAATTCCGTGATATGACTGGCCTGAGCGAAGGGTTGGCGATCAGAACGACGCAAGTCATTACGGTCGTTGTCGCCATCATCGCTGTCGCCCTGCTCTTTTGGTTCCTGAACAAAACGCGCACCGGTAAATCCATGCGCGCATTCTCGGACAACGAAGACCTAGCACTGCTTTCGGGCATCAACCCTGACTGGGTGGTCAAGGTCACCTGGATGATCGTCGCCGCGCTGGCCACCACGGCGGGCGTCCTTTACGGGCTTGATAAGTCCTTTAAGGCCTTCACCTATTTCCAGCTGCTGCTGCCCATCTTTGCCGCCGCTATTGTCGGCGGTCTTGGCAACCCCATTGGGGCCATTGCCGGCGGTTTTGTGATTGCCTTTAGCGAGGTCACAATCACCTATGCCTGGAAAAAGGTACTGACCTACCTGATGCCTGAAAGCCTCGAGCCGGACGGCCTGGTCCAGCTTCTGTCGACCGATTACAAATTTGCGGTCAGTTTCGCGATCCTGATCATTGTCTTGCTGTTCAAACCGACCGGCCTGTTTAAGGGGCAATCCGTATGAACCCGATTTACAAAAACACCGCGCTGTTTGGGCTTGTGGCACTCCTGCTTTTGGGGACCGGGCTTGTGCAAGGTTGGAACTCGGCCTTGTTGATCCTGAATATGGGGCTGATTTCCGCGATAATGGCCCTGGGGGTGAACCTGCAATGGGGGTTTGCGGGGCTCTTCAACATCGGTGTGATGGGATTTGTCGCGCTTGGCGGGCTGGCCACGGTTCTGGTGTCAACACCGCCCGTGCCCGAAGCCTGGCAAGCGGGCGGGTTGCGCATCTTTGCAGGGCTTGCCTTGGGGGCTGCCACGGTTGTCGCGGCTGTCATCGCGCAAAAGCAATTGCAAGGGCGGGTGCGCACAATCGCAACGCTTGTCATCCTGATTGGCGGGTTCTTCGTCTTCCGCGCCGTGTTTGATCCGGCCAAAGCCGCGATTGAGGCGATCAATCCGGCCTCAACCGGCAACCTCGGCGGGCTGAACCTGCCGGTCTTGCTCAGCTGGCCTGTTGGGGGGCTGCTGGCCGCTGGGGCCGCCTGGATCATCGGGAAAACCGCGCTTGGGCTGCGATCCGACTATCTGGCGATTGCCACGCTGGGCATTGCCGAGATCATCATAGCCATCCTGAAAAACGAAGACTGGCTGGCGCGGGGCGTCAAAAACGTCATCGGTCTGCCCCGGCCCGTACCCTATGAGATCGATCTGCAAAACGATCCGGGCTTTGTGGAACGGGCCGCAAGCCTAGGACTTGATCCTGTCACGGCCTCAACCCTTTACACCAAGATGGGTTATGCAATCCTGTTCACCATCGTCCTGCTGATCCTGCTTTGGCTGGCACAACAGGCGCTGCACAGCCCCTGGGGACGGATGATGCGCGCGATCCGCGATAATGAGGTCGCCGCCGAAGCCATGGGCAAGGACGTCACCGCCCGGCATTTGCAGATCTTTATTCTCGGCTCGGCCATTTGCGGCATTGCGGGCGCCATGATGACAACGCTGGACGGGCAGCTGACGCCAGGCACCTATCAGCCATTGCGCTTTACCTTTCTGGTCTGGGTCATGGTGATTGTTGGCGGTTCTGGCAATAATTTCGGAGCGATCCTGGGCGGGATGCTGATATGGTTCCTCTGGGTTCAGGTTGAACCGCTTGGGCTGGGGCTGATGAACCTGCTCAGCAGTGGGCTTGAGGATGGCAGCGCCTTGAAAGATCGGATGATTGAATCGGCGGCCCATATGCGGCTTTTGACCATGGGATTGGTCCTGCTATCGGTCCTGCGGTTCAGCCCGCGCGGCTTGATCCCTGAACGCTAGCTTGTCCTAACGCGCTAGATTGATAAAAGCAGGGCAATCACAAGACCCGAGGGCCCCATGGCACGTCTCTTTCGCTGGATGATCCGCCTGACCTACGCCGTTGTTTTTCTGGGCGTTGGGACCATCGCGCTGATCTATTACTTCGCCTCGCGCTCACTGCCCGATTATGACGGCACGCGTAATGTCACCGGTATCAGCGCCCCGGTTGAAATCGTGCGCAACAACGCCAACGTGCCCCACATCTTTGGCGAAACCGATGAAGACGTGTTTTTCGCCCTTGGCTATGCCCATGCCCAAGACAGGCTATGGCAGATGACCATGCTGCGGCGGACGGCCCAAGGGCGTCTGTCCGAACTGTTTGGCGAACGGACACTCGGCATTGATGAGGTGATGCGCCGGTATGATTTTTACACGCTGGCCGTCGCTTCATTCGCTGTGCAGGATGAGACGACCAAAGCCACGCTGCGGGCCTATGCAAGCGGCGTGAATGCCTGGCTGGACGAAGTGAATGCAGGCGCGCGCGGCCGCGGTGCCCCCGAGATGTGGCTGTTCAACCACCCGGTGGCCCCCTGGCAGCCCGCAGATTCGCTCGTCATCCTGAAACTGATGGCGATGCAGTTTTCCTCGCATTTGGAAAGCGAGGTACTGCGCGCCCGCACATCGCTTGTGATCGGAAATGAACGGCTTGCCGATATCCTGCCCGATGATCCGGGCCAAGGGGTTGCCGCCCTGCCCGAATATGCGCAGCTGGTGCCCAATGTACCAACCTATACCGCCAGCATACGGCCCGCGGATGATCTGCTCGCCCCGTTCAAGCGGCCCGAGCTGGCAGGCGCCTCAAACGCCTGGGCGGCGGATGCCAGCCGCTCGGCCAGTGGCGCAACGCTTTTGGCCAATGACCCGCATTTGGGGCTGACGGCACCCTCAATCTGGTATCTGGCCCGGTTGGAACTGGCCAGTGGCGGCGTGATCGGCGGAACCATCCCAGGCATGCCCCTTGTGCTAAGCGGGCGCGGCGACAGCATCGGCTGGGGGCTGACCAGCGCTTATGTCGATGATCAAGATATTTATATAGAAGAGCTGAACCCCGATAATCCCAATGAATATCGGGGGGTGAACGGCTGGGTCCCGTTTGAAACACGTGACAGCATCATCACGGTCAAGGATGGCCCAGCTGTCACCTTGCGTCTGCGCTGGACGGTGAACGGCCCCGTGATGCCCGCCGATCAGTTCAACCTTGGCACCATTACCCCGCCCGGGCATGTGACATCCATAGCATGGAGCGCGCTTTCTGATCAGGACACATCCATGTCCGCAGCGCTTGCCATCATGCGGGCACGGACCGTCAACGAAGTGCTGCGCGCCGGTGAGGGCTACATCGCGCCAGCGCAAAACCTGACCATCGCAGACAGGAACCGGATTGCACTGAAAACACTAGGTGCCCTGCCCGCGCGCGATCCCGCGCATCAAAGCCAAGGGCGGCTGCCGTCTTTTGGCTATTTGGCCCAAAACCGTTGGCAAGGGCGTTTTCCCTACAGTGACAATCCCGAGTTCACGAACCCCGAAGGCGGGATCATCGGGAACACCAATAATAAAACCATCGACCGGCCCTTTCCGATGCATGTCTCGCATCGCTGGGGGGACACGCAGCGGATTAACCGTTGGCGCAGGCTGATGCAGGCCCGCGAAGTGCATACGCGCGACAGCTTTATTGAGGCACAGTTGGACACTGTCAGCTTTACCGCCCGCACGCTTTCAACCCTGATGGGCGCCGATCTGTGGTTCACCGGTGATGCGGCCCCTGAAGGGACGCCCGAACGGCAACGGCAAATCGCGCTGGATCTGTTGTCGGCCTGGAATGGCGAGATGAACGAACACCTGCCAGAGCCGCTGATCTATGCGGCCTGGGCACGGGCCTTTCAGCAGCGGCTGATCCGGGATGAGCTGGGACCGCTTACCGCTGAATTCACCCACCCCGATCCGGTTTTCATCGAACGGGTCTTTCGGAATATCGATGGGGCCGGCATCTGGTGCGACGTGATCCAATCGGCCCTGGTTGAAACCTGCACCGATATCGCACGGCAATCTTTGGATGATGCTTTGCTTTGGATACAGGAAAATCACGGCGACGCGGTTGAGGCCGTCCGCTGGGGCGATGCCCATGTGGCAACCCACGATCACCCTGTGCTGGGGAATACACCGATCCTGAATTGGATCGTGAACATCCGGCAATCGACCAGCGGCGGGGATAATACGCTGCAACGGGGAAAAACCTCTGGCACGGGCGACGCGCCGTTTCAAAACGTGCATGCGGCAGGCTATCGCGGAGTTTACGATTTCGCAGACCCCGACAGTTCGGTTTTCATCACGTCGACAGGGCAATCGGGCCACCCTTTGTCGCGTTACTACGACGACCTGGGCGAGCTCTGGCGGCGGGGTGAATACATTCCCATGTCGCTCGACCCCGATCTGGCACGGGCGGCGGCTGTCGGGGTGACTGTGCTGGTGCCAGCCGGGCCTTAGGGCGTCTAAGCAAACTTGGTCGTCGAATCCAAAACTACTTGTGAATCCTGGCGGTTCTGGCATTCATGTTCAGATGTCCTCTAAGCCCGAAAGCACGATCTACTTTTACGCGCAAACAGACGCATACTCTGAGTTTTCAAACTTTGCGCCATATGGCGTCGCATTTGACGACCTGTGGTGGCGGACCGTTGAGCATTACTTCCAGGCAATGAAATTCCACGATGATGATTATCGCGAACGGATCAGACGTTGCGGAAAACCAAAGGATGCGAAGGCGCTAGGTATGACAAGAAGGATCCCACTCCGCGCCGATTGGGAAGATGTCAAAGACGAAATTATGTTGAACGCAGTCAGGCGCAAGTTTCAAACTCATGCCATTCCTCGAGAACTTCTCATATCCACAGGAAACGCCCACATCGCAGAGAACGCCCCGATGGATGCCTATTGGGGAATTGGACCTGACGGAGCTGGCCTTAACCAGCTGGGGAAAATTCTAATGCAGGTTCGAATGGAACTACAAAACGACTAGGCCATCTTGCGTTTAAACTGATGAGCAATGCGTGGCCTCCCCCTGCGGTCGAACGCCATTTGCGATGCGGGTGGCTCAGTTAAAACGCAAAACACTTTAGCCTCCGATCTTCAACCACATGGCAGTGGCATCATCACTCACTTTAAACCGTGGAAAGCGCAGGCAAGCGGAATCCGCCTCCTCGATCTCACGGATTTCTTCCGCCAGTCTTGCCAGCCCATCTGATCGCACTGCGGCAGCGAGTTCCTGCGCAGAGTATCTTTGATAATCCGTGACCAGACTGGCAAACCCATCGCTCATCAAAAGCAGCTCATCCCCGACCGCAATATCATGATGCGCATAGCGCGTGACCGCCGCACTGGCCTGCGCATCTGGACTAAGCGCCGCATGCCCATCCTGTGCGCGATGGGCACGCCGGTCCTCAAGAACTGCGCCAGACAGCGCGCGCGCCGCACCAACCCCATCCCCCAATGCGCGGGCGTCCTCGGCTTCTGCACTTGTGTCAGGTTCTCCGGTGCACCACAGGACATCATCCCCGGACATCCGCAAAATCGGGCTATCCGCGGCCCATGCGACTGAAAGCCCGTTATCTGTCAATTGCGCCAAACAAAAGGCGGCTTTAGGGACTTCCCAGGCTGCAATGACGTCTCGCGTCTTTTGGCGTTCAAACTGGTCTTCAATCCGGACAAAGGCGGTTTGACATGAGGCCTGAATGTTCCCGGCCAGCGCGGCGCCAAACGCCAGGCTTGCGGTCTCGGCGAGCCAAGCAGCGCCGCCCTGTTGTCCCAACAAACCGGGTGGCGCCAGATCGGTTGCACCATCAACGACCCAGGCCAACTGCGCTGTTGCCCCGCATCGATCATCATTCGGCGTGGTCAGCGTTCCGTTGATACTGATCGATTGGAGGGTTTCAAAATGCACAGCTTCGTCCCCTTGCGTTGAAAAGGCGTTATTGCTGGTATCGCGTAACAGTAATAAGACAAAGGCAGCAAATACGCCGGCGCATTCACCCGCTAAAGCTGCGCAAACCGTTTCTTTTGCAGCTCAGTCCAAAAGACGGTCATGTCGTAGCCCTCGTCGGTCATGACATCTTCGGTGACGATCCCCGCATCAAACAGCCAAGCCCGGCGGCGCCCATCGGCGAATGGCAGATGCAGCGTCTCGGTATGGCGCGGGTCTTTCAACTTGTCGGGGATTGCCGCAAGCAGTGGGTCCATCCCCTCACCCGTCAGGGCCGACACCCCGTAAAGATCGGTAGTTCGTTCAACTTGGGTCAACGTGGCCGCGCGGGCTTCATCGTCCAACAGGTCGATCTTGTTCCAGACCTCAACAATGGGCGCCTCATCCCCGATCCCGAGGCCTTGCAGGATCGCGTGCACGTCCTCGGCCTGCTCTTCGGTCTGCGGGTGGCTGATATCACGTACATGGACGATCAAGTCGGCATCTAATACCTCTTCCAGGGTCGCCCGGAAAGCCGCAACCAATTCGGTCGGCAGATCGCTGATGAAGCCCACGGTGTCGGACATGATCACCTCATCGCCTGTGGGCAGCACAATCTTGCGCATGGTGGGGTCCAGGGTCGCAAAGAGCATATCTTTTGCCAGCACCTCGGCCCCGGTCAGCCGGTTGAATAGGGTCGATTTACCCGCATTGGTATAGCCGACCAAGGCCACAATCGGGAACGGGACCTTGGCGCGCGAGGCGCGGTGCAATTCGCGGGTCTTGACCACTTTGGCCAATTGTTTGCGCAGCCGGTTCAACTGTTCATCAATAGCGCGGCGGTCCGCCTCAATCTGGGTCTCGCCCGGGCCGCCTACAAAACCCAAGCCACCGCGCTGGCGTTCCAGGTGAGTCCAGGCACGCACCAATCGGGTGCGCTGATAGGACAGCGCCGCCATTTCAACCTGCAAAACACCCTCAGATGTGCGGGCGCGGTCGCTGAAAATCTCCAAGATCAAGCCGGTGCGGTCAAGCAGTTTGACACCCCAGGCCTTTTCAAGATTGCGCTGTTGAACGGGCGTCACTGGCCCATCGATCAAAACCAGCTCAATCTCGGCGGCTTTGAAAACACCCGCGAGTTCATCAATCTTGCCCTTGCCGAACAGCATGCCAGGTTGAATACGGGGCAAGCGAACGACATCAGCGCCGCAGACCTCGAGATCAGGCAATGCAGCGGCCAATGACACGGCCTCTTCCAGCGCCGGCTCTGCGGCACGGCGGCTTTGGTCTGATTTCAGATCGGGATGCAGCACCCAAGCCCGGGTGACGGGCTTGTCATGTTCAAGCAATGCTACTCTTCACCTTCATAAAGGCTGATGGGCTGCGCAGGCATGATGGTGGAAATCGCGCTTTTGTAGACCAATTGCGATTGCCCATCACGGCGCAGCAGCACGCAGAAACTGTCGAACCATGTGATCACGCCCTGCAGTTTGACGCCATTCACGAGGAAAATGGTCACAGGTACCTTGGTTTTACGGACATGGTTCAGAAACGCGTCTTGCAGATTTGCTTTATCGGCAGCCATTGCGACTTCCTTTTTTTGTTATTTCGGCCGCGCAACGGCCCCCCAGATTGTGATCGCAGTATGTCGCGAGGTTTCAGGACTTTCCAGTGCAAAAAGACGAAACCACGTTCAAGGCTTAACGCTGCCAAATTTCGGGGTTGAAAAGGGCGATAATCGCCAGCGTTTCGAGCCGTCCCAGCACCATCGCCGCCGCTAGAATTGCTTTGGCCGCGTCCGGAATGCCGGAATACGCAATGGGTGTTTCCGCAGCAAAAGACGCCAGCGGTCCGGTTGTTGACAAGGCAGACACGGCCAACACCATTGAGGTTTCAAACTGCACGCCCGTCAGGGACAACAGCAGCATGACACCGGCGATGCTCAACGCGAAAAGCATGAAGAACACCCAAGAAATGACCGCGCCTTGTTTACGCACCCTGCGCGCTTCGCGCCCACCGCCGCCGATGGATGAAGGGTGCAGCAGGCGCTGCTGCTCACGCTCCCCATGCCGATACAGCGCATAAATGCGCAGCAATTTGACACCGCCCGCCGTCGTTGCAACGCCCCCACCAATCAGCGCCATCCCGATCAAGAACAGCCCCGGCGTTTGCACACCCGACCATGCGGCGGCCCCGTCCCAATAACGCGATTCAAACCCCGTGGTGGTCAAAAAGGACGTCACCGTAAACAGCGCGCCCCAAAGCGCCTGCCCCACATCCAGCAAGCTCGCCGCCGTTTCCTGATCAGACGAACCCAAAAAATGGCGCAAGAACAGCAGTACAGTGACACCGCCGATCAAGACCATCGCCGTGCGGAATTCAGCATCATGCAGCAGCCCGCTTTGCCGTTCACCAATCAACCCGCGACTAAAGGTCAGCCGGGACAGCGCAAATATGAAAAAGGCCAGGATCAGCAGCTCGCCCCAGAATCCCGACGCGGCAAAGTAAAGTCCGTTGATCGGCGAAATCCCCGAGGTCGACAGGGTCGACATCGCATGGCACAGGGCGATGTAGGGAAACTCGCCCATGATCACCAGGCCGATCCACAAGGCCAAAGTCAGCCCTACATAAATCGGGGTCAGCGTCAGCGTGTAGCGCACCATCCGTTCTTGTGGGTCGGTGATCCGGGCAATCTGGGTAAAGGATACTGCCGCGCCCGATCCCACGGCTGAGGCGGCACGCACCTCAAACCCGCCCAGGTTCATGGGCGCAAAGATCGACACCGCCGTGATCCAGATCAAAAGCCCGCCCAGCCAACCGACAAGCGCCCGCCACAAATGCAACGATGGGGTTAGCCGCCCCGCCGTGTCATAGACGGTCGCCCCCGTTGTGGTGAAGCTTGAGACCATTTCGAACCAGGCGTTCAGATAGGTTGTATTGCCCACGGCCTCGTAAAACGGGACGGCAAACATCAGGGGCAGCACAGTGAAGGCCGACAAAAGCCCGATCAACTGACTGCGCGCCACGTTATGCGGCGCATAGCCTGCCGTGGCCAAGCCGATGATCAAGGTCAGGATCGAAAACAGGATGAACCCGTAGAAGAATACACGCATCGTGTTGAAATCTTCCATGATCACGGCGTGACCTGCCGGGACAATCATGGCAAGCGACCCCAACCCCATCAGCACCACGAAGAATGGCAGGCGGACGATCCAGCGCATCAGAAAAAGTCGATCGAGACCTGAAGAAGCCGTTCCACCTCGGGAACGTCATCACTTATCGCAAAAATAGCGATCACATCGCCCTCTTCGATACGGGTATCGGCTGTGGGCTTGATCACTTTGCCTTGCTTCATCACGCCGCCCACCAATGTACCTTCGGGAAAGGCGACCTCGCGAATGCGCTGTCCGGCAATGGGCGAGGTCCCCAGCACCTGCGCCTCAATCACTTCGGCCTCGGCATCGCCAATGGAATAAACGCCGCGCACCCGGCCGTGACGAATGTGGCGCAAGATTGAGCTGACGGTGGTGGCCCGTGGATTGATATAGGCATCGATATCCAGCGGGCCCATCAGCGGCACCAACGTCGGGTCATTGACCAGCGTGATGGCCATGGGGCAGCCCATCTCTTTGGCCCTCACCGAGGCTAAAAGATTGGTCTTATCATCATCGGTAACCGCCAAAACGGCGTCGGCCGTGGCGATGTTGGCCTCTTCCAGCAGCTCGGCATTCAACCCATCACCATTCAAAACAATGGTGCGGTCTAGCGCATCGGCGGCATCCTCGGCGCAAATGCGGTTTTTTTCGATCATCTTGACGCGGACCCGTTCGGTCCGGGTTTCAAGCGCAAGGGCCACGGCCAGGCCGACATTTCCGCCCCCAATGATGACCACGCGTTCTTGCTTGGATTGGGTCTTGCCGAAAATCTCAAGCGTGCGGGTCATGTCATCAGTGTGACAGAAGATATAACACTCATCGCCCGGGAAAATCTGATCCCCTGAGGCGGGCACAAACAACGCGCCCTCGCGCCGGATGCCCACCACCACGGCACGCAATGTTGAAAATAGATCGGTCAGCTGGCGCAGGGGCGTGTTGATGACGGGGCATTCCTCATCAATCGTGATCCCCAGCAATTGGGCGCCGCCTTCCAAAAAACTCTCGGTATCAAAAGCAGCAGGAGCAGCAAGACGCTGCAAAGCCGCGTCAGCGACTTCTTTTTCAGGCGAAATCACCACGTCAATTGGTAGATGATCGCGGCGGTAAAGGTCAGAATAACCCTTGTCCAAGTAGCTTTGCGCACGCACCCGGGCGATCTTGCGCTGCACCGCAAACACGGAATGGGCAACCTGGCAGGTTACCATGTTCACCTCATCGGAATGGGTGGCCGCGATAACCATATCGGCATCCCGTGCCCCTGCCCGGTCCAGCACGTCCGGATGGCTCGCAAAGCCGGCAATGCCTTGCACATCCAATGTATCCGTGGCGCGGCGAACCAGTTCGGGGTTATGATCAACAACGGTGACATCATTGTTTTCGCCCGACAAATGGCGGGCAATCTGCCAACCAACCTGGCCTGCGCCGCAAATGATGACCTTCATGTTTCTTCGCCTTCAACATAGGCAACACGGCCGCCCGCCTTGTTCGTGGTCACAACGCCTAGGGATTTGAGTTTACGATGCAAAGCAGACCGCTCCATCCCGACGAATGAGGCGGTCCGGCTGATATTACCGCCAAAACGATTGATCTGGGTCAGCAGATACTCACGTTCAAACAGCTCGCGCGCCTCGCGCAACGGCAGCGTCGCCAAACCACCGGCCAGCACAATACGGCTTTCGTCATCGGGGGCCTCGTCACCCGCGGGCAGTTCTTTTGCCGAGATGTCACCAGTGTTTTCTCCAAGAATAAGAACACGTTCAATGACGTTCTTCAACTGACGAACATTGCCTGGCCAGAGCATGGTTTGCAGCAAAGCGCGCGCATCCTCGGCCAGTTTGCGCAGCGGCAGGCCTTGGGACTTGTTGCAATTTTCGATGAAATGCTCAGCCAATAGCGGAATATCCTCACGGCGCTCTTCAAGCGAAGGCACTGCAATCGGCACGACGTTCAGCCGGTGATACAATTCTTCGCGGAAAATCCCAGCCTCAAT
This sequence comes from Yoonia sp. BS5-3, assembly GCF_038069655.2. Lineage (NCBI taxonomy): Bacteria > Pseudomonadati > Pseudomonadota > Alphaproteobacteria > Rhodobacterales > Paracoccaceae > Yoonia > Yoonia phaeophyticola. The sequence goes on along the minus strand of NZ_CP150951.2, from coordinate 3,002,489 downwards.
CGCAGCCGGTAGATCGCGGTTAGTGCTTGAGATCACCCGCAAATCAACCTGTACTTTGTCCGCGCCGCCAACCCGTTGAAACCGCTGATCAACAAGGACACGCAGGATTTTTGACTGTGTCCCAAGGGGCATATCGGCCACCTCATCAAAATAGATGACGCCGCCATTCGCCTCTTCCAGCAAACCCGGCTCAATCCCGCGCCCGCTATCTTCGCGGCCAAAAAGGACCTCTTCCATCCGCTCAGGCTCAATCGAGGCAGAATTCACCGTAACAAACGGGCTCGACGCGCGGTTTGAATTGGCGTGGATGTAGCGGGCCGCGATCTCTTTGCCCGCACCGGCAGGGCCGGTCAGCATGACACGGCCATTGGATTTCGTCACCTTCTCAAGCTGGGATTTCAAGGCGCGGAAGGCGGCACTGTCGCCGAGCATCTCGGCGTTGGCGGTTTCACCGCGCTTTAGCTCCAGGTTCTCACGGCGCAGGCGTGACGTCTCCATCGCGCGGCGAATAACGACCAAAAGCTGATCGATATTGAACGGCTTTTCGATGAAATCATACGCGCCCTGCTTGATCGCAGCGACAGCGATTTCGATATTGCCATGCCCCGAAATGATGACGATAGGGATGTCAGGATGGTCGCGCTTGACGGCTTTCAGAATATCAATCCCATCCATCCCGCTATCTTTCAGCCAGATATCCAGGATCATCAGCGCTGGTGGTTCTTTTTCGATCTGCGCCATGCATTCATCGGAGGTGCCTGCCAGACGGGTGGTAAAGCCCTCATCTTCAAGGATATCCGAAATCAGCTCTCGGATATCACGCTCATCATCTGTGATCAGAATATCGCCCATATTGCCCTCACGCTGGTATTTTTGCAGCCGCTGCCCCTGCGGGCATGACTGGAAGTTGGATAATTGCGCAGGCACCGGCATGGTCCTGCCCTTCAAAAACATCGGCATCCGTCAAAGTCAGCACGCCGCTATGTTCCTCGATGATCTTTTTCACAATTGGCAGGCCAAGGCCGGTGCCGCTGCTGCGGGTCGTTACATAAGGCTCAAACAGGCGCGCACGATCCTCGGGCAGGCCAATGCCATTATCTGCAATCATGATCGTCACGGCTGTTTCATGGCGTTGCAGCGATATTCGGATCTCTGGCTGGTAGCCCTCGGCGCCAATTTTCTCGGCATAGCTATTGGTAGCCTCGCCGGCATTCTTGATCAGATTGGTCAGCGCCTGACTGACCATGGTCGAATCTATATCAGCCAGCACAGCGTCATCCGGCAGATCAGAGCGGATTTTCACATCCGGCAGCCCCGCCACCTGCAAGGTGATCGCATCCATCAACAGCTCGCGGAGATCGGCAACCTTCAATTGCGGCTCAGGCATACGGGCGAATTTCGAAAACTCATCAACAATGCGGCGCAGATCATTGGTCTGGCGGACAATCACATCGGTCATCTGATCCAGCTTGGCGGCGTCCGCGCCAACCTCTTTGCGGAACTTGCGTTTGATCCGCTCAGCGGACAACTGAATAGGGGTCAGCGGGTTCTTGATCTCATGGGCAATGCGGCGGGCCACATCGCCCCAGGCGGCCATCCGCTGCGCGCTGACAAGATCGGTGACATCGTCAAAAGCAACCACATAGCCCTCAAGCGCACCATCTGCGTTGCGACGCGGGGACATGCGCACCAGCAGGCTTTCTTGTTTGCCTTTTCGGATCAGATTGACCTGTTCCTGCACACTATCGCTGCCTGCATTGCGGACCTGATCAAACAAGGCGCCAAATTCCGGGATCGCGACAGCCAAGGCGCTATCCGCCTGATCGGCCCCTACCGACAACAATCGCCCTGCCGACGGGTTCACAAAGGTCACGCGGCCGTCAGCGTCCAATCCGACAACGCCCGATGTGACCGAGCTGAGCACAGAGTCAAACAGGCGCCTGCGGCGCTCGGTCAGCCGGTTGGTCTCAAGCAATTCATCGCGTTGTTCTTTCAAACGCCGGGTCATCTGGTTGAAATAGCGGCCCAATTGGGAAATTTCGTCGTGATCATCCTCCTCGATCACGCGCACATCCAAATCGCCAGACCCAACCCGTTGCGAGGCTGACACAAGCCGGCCAATCGGGCGGGACAGCCGTTCGGCAAACCACAGCCCGCCCCAGATCGCGCCAAGGATCAGAACGGCGGCAAAGCCAAAATACAGTAGACCAAACTGCAACAGGATTTGGCCGCGCTCATTCGACAATTCTTCGTATTGCTGCACCGTTTCGGTCGTATCATCCAGCAGAGACAGCACACTGCCATCAACTTCGCGGGTGACGTAAAGATAGCGATCACGAAAAGCGCTCAGGGGGATCAGCGCCCGGAATTCGTTGTTTTCAAGGTCTTCGATGATGGCGAGACCCGTGGCGTTCGCCTCAACAAACACCTCAGCGTCTGGCCTTTCAAAATCAAAATCGTACGAGCTCGCGCCGCGTGCGGCGATATCCCCTAAGCCATTCAAAACAAAGGCTTCGCTCAGACCGCGTTCGATCTGGGCCTGCACATCGCCCAAGGCGCGGCGTACCTCGCCATCATCCATGAACAGGTTCGACTGCCGCTCGCGGTTCAGATAGGCCGCCAACCCGCGCGCATCACGGGTCAGCTCTTGTACATGTTCTTCCTCATAGGCCTGCGCCGTCGTCAGCGAGGTCCGCAGCACGTTCCCCACCGGCTCAGCAAACATACCGTCCAGCGCAACGGACACCATCAGTACCGAAAAGACCGCAACCAGAATAGTCGGCACAAGGGCTGCCATCGCGAAAACACCGGTCAGACGCAAATGCAGCCGCGAGCCTGCCGATTTGGCCTGCCGTGCCGCAATCATCCGGGCGACCTGGCGCATCACCAGCGCAAGAACAATCAGGATATAGATCAGGTCGGTCAGCAGCACCAAACGCAACAGCGTCGAGGACGCGCCGCGATCCATCGGCACGATCACGATATAGGTCAGCAGCACAAGAAAAGGGCCGGCCAGCACCAGCCCCCCTGTCAGCGCGCTTTGGACATGCCGCTGCCGCTGCCACCGGCTGAACCGGTTAAAATTAAAGCCCAAAAGGGTCCGCTGCACGCGCAAAGCCCTGCATATTAGGACGGGGGCTAGCCCGCCGATACCGCCTGTTGACCCTGGTTCAACCGATACGATGACGCATCGGTGCCACGGTTCTGTTGCGGTTTTACATCAACTTGCGGCGGCGTGTCACGCGGATATCGAGATCTGTGATCTTCTTGCGCAAAGTATTGCGGTTGATCCCCAAAAGATCTGCGCATTTGGCTTGGTTACCGCCTGTGGCATCAAGCGCGATCTCAATCAGCGGGCCTTCAACTTCGCGCAGAATACGGTTGTACAATCCGGGCGGGGGCAACACCCCACCATGAAGATCAAAATAGCGGCGCAAGTGCTTGGCAACGCTTGCAGAAAGCTTTTCACCCTCACCACCCGATCGGAGCGGTTCGATCGCAGGTTGATTGCCGAGAACCATCTCAACCTCGGCCCGGGTAATCTCTTCTTCGGCGGCGGTGAAGACCAAACGGCGCACGGCATTTTCAAGCTGGCGAACATTGCCCGGCCAGCTATAGGCGCGTACCAATTCCAGCGCCGCAGGGCCGAAACGGCGGACGGGGGCGCCATCACGCTCGGCGCGGGCCAGAAAATGATCCGCCAGCAGCGGGATATCATCAACGCGCTCGCGCAAGGATGGTACATCCACAGTGACACCGCCCAGACGATAGAACAGATCCTCGCGGAATTGGCCGTCTTCCATCCGGGCCATCAGATCCGTCTGCGAGGTCGCCATGATCCGTGGTGCATTATCACCCAGACTGTCCAGCATCCGCACGATGCGGGCCTGCGCCTGATCGGACAGATCGCTGACCTCATCAAACAGGATCGATCCGCCCTTGGCACGGCTCAGCACGGTTGAGGGGCCATCCATCCCCTCCAGATCAGCTGCGGCGACAACGACAAAAGGCAGGTTCCGGCGGTCTGAAAAATCATGCACAGCACGGGCAATCAACGATTTCCCAGTGCCGCTTTCACCGGTGATCAGCACCGGCAATTGGGTATTCATGACGCGGGCCACAAGACGGTAAAGGGCCTGCATGACACCTGTGCGGCCAACGAGGGGCAGATCGCCCCCCTGCTCGGTCGAGGTCACATCAGGCGTGCGCGACGGCGTCACAGGCGCACGGCGTTTCACCTCAAGCGCCCGGGCGGCCCGTTTCATCAAATCAGGCAGATCAAAGGGCTTGGGCAGATAATCATACGCGTCCGCCTCAGCCGCCTGAATGGCGGTCATAATCGTGTTCTGGGCCGAAATTACGATGACAGGCAGGCCGGGCCGGGCGTCCGAGATTTGCGGCAACTGATCAAGACCATTGCCATCAGGCATCACCACGTCAGAGATGACCAGATCGCCCTTACCCTCGCCAACCCAGCGCATCAGCGTGACCAGCGATGATGTCGCATGTACCTTACAGCCAGCCCGGGTCAGCGCCTGCGTGAGCACCGTGCGGATCGTCCGATCATCATCGGCAACTAGAACGGTTCCGTCCATTATTCTTCTCCTGTCTCGAATTCTTTGGGGGCCAGTGGCAATGATATGCGGAACACCGTGCGGCCAGGCACGCTATCCACCGATATCCAACCGCCACCTTCGCCGATCAGCTTTGATACAAGGGCAAGCCCCAATCCGGTGCCGTTTTCGCGGCCCGATACAAATGGTTCAAACACATCATCGGCGATCTCGGGCGGCAGGCCCGGTCCGTCATCAATGATTTCAACCTGCAAAGGCAACCGGGCTTGGGTTCCATCGGAACGGCGCACGCGCAGCGATGTGTCATAGAACGTATGCAACCGGATCGACCCGCCATCCTTATTCGCCTCAGACGCATTCTTAAGCAGGTTCAAAAACACCTGCAGCAACTGGTCCGAATCCGCCAAAGTTTGCGGCAAGGATGGGTCATATTCCTCAACAAAAAGCATATGCGCGCCAAAACCAACGGCAGCCGATTGGCGGGCGCGGTCCAGCACGTCATGCAGATTGACCGGGCGCAGAACGGGCGGGCGCAGATTGCCGAACTGTTCCACCTGCTCTAGCAATTTCACGATCCGGCGGCTTTCCTCAACGATCAGATCGGTCATCTCCAGATCTTCGGTGCTCAGACCCATCGACAAAAGCTGGGCAGCGCCGGTGATACCCGCCAGCGGGTTCTTGATCTCATGGGCCAGCATCTCGGCCATACCGATGGCAGATTTGGCGGCCTTTTCGGATGAGTGGTTTTGATTGATCCGGCTGGCAATCTCGCGCGGGCTGATCATCACGATCATCATATCATCAGTCCCCTGAAGGGGGGCAAATTGCAGATTGCACAAATGCGGGGCACGCTCGCCGCTGCCGACATCAACATCGTTTACAAAAAGCGAGGTACGGTTGCTGCGCGCCCGGGCAAACGGCCCCTCAAGCGGCGCATCAATCATCACCTTGTCCCAGATTTTCTGGTTCAACAACGCTTTGGTCGACAAGTTCAGAAAAGACTCGGCCGCCGGATTGGATGAAACAATCAGATCATCCCCATCCAGCATCAGTGCAGGCACAGGCAGCGAATTCCACAAAGCCGTATCAACAATCATGCGGCAACCTGCATATCCAACGCCTCGGGCAAATCACGCAGCACATCCGCCGGGTCTACATGGGTCAGAATGGCCTTCCGCAAAGCAGGCGCCGTACTGACATCATCCATATACCAGCCCAAATGTTTCCGGGCGACTTTGCGGCCCAGCTCAGTTCCATAAAACGACAACATCGCCTCGTAATGTGTGCAAACCATATCGATCAGGGCGCGGCCCTGCGGGATTTTAGGGGCCGGGCTGCCATGTAGATTGGCGGCCACTTGGGCCAGCACCCACGGGCGGCCCTGCGCGCCCCGGCCAATCATCACACCATCCGCGCCAGATAGCGCCAATGCCTTGCGGGCTGATGCCGCATCCACAATGTCGCCATTGGCAATCACGGGGATGGACACGGCCTCTTTGATCTTGTTGATCGCAGCCCAATCTGCCGAACCTTTGTAGAACTGACAACGGGTGCGGCCATGGATCGTGACCAGTTTGATGCCTGCATTCTCGGCGCGGCGGGCGACATCAGCGGCATTCAAACTGTCATCATCCCAGCCAAGACGCGTTTTCAACGTAACCGGCACATTCACAGCGCCCACCACCGCCTCAATCAGGCTAAGGGCATGATCAGGCGTGCGCAGCAGGGCCGATCCGGAGTATCCATTCGTCACCTTCTTGGCCGGGCAACCCATATTGATATCAATCATCGCGGCGCCATTCGCCTCGATCATGCGGGCGGCTTCCGCCATCCAATGGGCATCGCGGCCTGCGATCTGCACTGCAGTACCCGCTTGATCAAAGCCAAGCTCTGCCCGCTCGCGCACGCCCGGTTTGGCCTGCACCATTTCCTGGCTGGCAACCATTTCGCTGACAACCCAACCAACCCCGAATGAAGCAACCAATTGCCGGAAGGGCAAATCGGTGATGCCCGCCAATGGCGCAAGCGCGACCGGTGGGGCCAGGCCCACATCGTCTAAAATCAGGGATTCGCTCTTTGCCAAAGGAACAGTCATTCGCTCAAAGGGTGTGCATTGCCCTTGAAATAGGACGATCACGCGGGTCCCACAACGCGCGCCAGTCAATATTATCCCTGAAAATCAGCAACCGCACAAAAAATGTGCACAAATGGCCTTTCACAGCGGAATTGCGCCTGACCTCTTAGCATCCTAGAACTGAGCGAGGCATTTTCACAGGGCACAGATGCAAGTAGCGGCCATCATCGTCGCCGCCGGGCGCGGCACACGCGCGGGCGGCGCACTGCCTAAGCAATGGCAGCAATTGCACGGCGCAAGCGTTCTATCGCGCAGTATTACAGCATTTCGGCGACATCCGCAGATCGATGAAATCATACTCGTTCTGCATCCCGATGATATTGCAGCGGGGCGCGGCGCGCGGCTACCCGCAGATCGAATCGTTGCAGGCGGTGCAACGCGGCAGGCCTCGGTCCTGGCAGGGTTGACAGCTTGCGACGCGCAAATACAGCAGGTCCTGATCCATGACGGCGCGCGCCCACTGATCAGGCCTGCATTGATCGATAGGGTGCTAGCAGGCCTGACCACCCATCAAGGGGCAGCCCCCGCCCTGCCGGTCACGGATACGCTATGGCATGGGGAAGATCATAAGGTCGTCGGGCTACAGGCACGTGATGGGCTGTTCCGGGCACAGACCCCGCAAGGCTTTCACCGCGCACCGTTGTTGCAAGCGCATCAAAACAGCACCGCAGAGGCCACCGATGATGTCAGCGTGGCACGGGCGGCAGGGCTGGACGTGGCGATTGTGGCAGGCGATGAAGACAACATCAAAATAACGGCGCCGAATGACTTTGAACGGGCCGCCCAACTGATGAGAGGCAACATGGATATCAGATGCGGCAATGGCTATGATGTGCACCGGTTTGGGCCGGGTGATCATATCTGGCTCTGCGGTGTGCAAATCCCGCATGGGCGCGGGCTGCAGGGGCATTCAGACGCTGATGTGGGGATGCATGCGGTCACAGATGCGCTTTATGGGGCGCTGGGGATGGGCGATATCGGGCAGCATTTTCCGCCCTCGGATCCGCAATGGAAAGGGGCCGCCAGCTATATTTTCCTTGAACATGCAGCGCGGCTTTCTGCCGAAAACGGGTTTCAAATCAGCAATATAGACTGCACACTTGTCTGCGAATGGCCCAAAATCGGACCGCATCAAGATGCCATGAAAAACGCATTGGCGGATATTCTAGGGATCGGGGCGGACCGGATCAGCGTCAAAGCCACAACATCCGAGCGGTTGGGCTTCACCGGGCGCGAAGAAGGGATCGCCGCACTGGCCACAGCAACATTGGTAAAACCATGACCCATCTGATCGCCACCTTCTTTTACGTCGGACACCTGCGGCCAGCGCCGGGCACCTGGGGATCATTGGCCGCCCTGCCCGCCGCTTGGGTCATCTATGTGCTGACAGGCCCTTGGGGGCTGGTCTGCGGCATCCTCGCCTCTTACGGGCTGGGGGTTTGGGCAACGGGCGTTGAAACGCGCGGCAAAGACAATCACGACCCGTCCGAAATCGTGATTGATGAGGTCGCCGGCCAATGGATCGCCCTGCTTCCCGTGGCCTTTGGGGCTGCGGCAAATGGGGTCAGCATCACTGCGCTTTGGCCCGGCTGGATTGTAGCCTTTGTGCTTTTCCGGCTCTTTGATATCACCAAATGGGGACCGGTCGGTTGGGCCGACAGGATGCATGGACCAACGGGGGTGATGCTGGATGATGTCATCGCCGGAGTATTCGCAGCGGTCGGGGTCGCAGGGCTTGCCGCCCTTGCGCATATGACATGAACCAGATCGCCAAAGACATCCTGCAGGCCGCGCAAGACAAACATCTGATGATCGCCACGGCCGAAAGCTGCACGGGCGGAATGATCAGCGCCGCCCTGACAGACATTCCCGGCAGCTCGGCCGTTTTTGACCGGGGCTTTGTCACCTATTCGAATGCGGCCAAAGCGCAGATGCTGAATGTGAAAGTGGCCACACTTGATCAACATGGGGCCGTCTCCGAACAGGTGGCCGCCGAAATGGCGCAAGGCGCGCTGGCGGCCTCGAACGCGCAGATCAGCGTCTCTGTGACCGGGATCGCCGGGCCAGGTGGATCAGACCATAAGCCCGAAGGGCGGGTCTGCTTCGGGATCGCAACACAGCATACGTGCCACACGGAAACCGCCGATTTCGGCGCGCTGGGTCGGGACGGCGTCCGGCAGGCCGCAACGCAAAAGGCGCTGAACCTGTTGATGTCCGCCATCACCGATTTCGCGATGACCGGATAAGCGCCCTGCCCGTCAACTCAGACCGGATGCAGAATTGCGCTCGGGCTATAAAACCCCCATATAAGAAGTCCGGCAGTTCGGGAGAGTTTTCATGGATTTACCCTTTGACGGTGGCATCAGCCGCTATTTCAAAGAGGCCGCACCAAAAGAAGTGCGCGCAGCGATCAAAGCAGGCGGTAAGTCCGATATCCTGAACCCCGATTTCCCCTATGATAAACGCTGGGATAAAGATGATTACGAAGCGGCGCTTGCGGCGCTGCAAATCCAGCTGGTGCGCCTGCAATCCTGGGTCAAAGATAGCGGGCAACGGATCGCGATCGTCTTTGAAGGGCGCGATGCTGCGGGCAAAGGCGGCACAATCAAGCGGATCCGCGAAAACCTCAATCCGCGCAATACCAAGGTGGTCGCGCTCTCAAAGCCGACAGAAACCGAAGCGGCGCAATGGTATTTCCAACGCTACATCGCCCATTTACCGGCCAAAGGGCAGATCACCATCTTTGACCGCAGCTGGTATAACCGGGGCGTTGTCGAACATGTTTTTGGCTTCTGCAGCGACAAGCAGCGCGCCGCATGGTTCCGCCAGACCCCCGAATTCGAAGACATGCTGGTGGATGAAGGGATCACCCTGATCAAAATCTGGCTCAATGTCGGGCGGGCAACCCAGCTCAAACGGTTTTTGGACCGGGAAAAAGACCCGCTCAAGCAATGGAAACTGTCCTGGATCGATGTTGAGGGGCTTGGCAAATGGGATGCTTACACGGGCGCAATTGATGAAACGCTCACGCGGACCCATACGGATACCGCGCCATGGACGCTCGTGCGGTCCGATGACAAGCGGCGGGCGCGAGTGCAGGTGATCCGCAGCATCCTTCATCAGCTCGATTATGACGGTAAAGACCTGAAGGCATTGGGCGAAATCGACCCGCAAATCGCCGGGGGGCCTGAACTCTGGCATGCCTAAACGCGGCTATCATCACGGCAATCTGCGCAAAGCACTGATCGATGGGTGCCTGTCGCTGATCGAAAAGCGGGGACCAACCGGGTTCACCCTGTCAGAGGCCGCACGTGAGGCCGGTGTAACCCCCGCCGCCGTCTACCGGCATTTCGAAGGGCGCGAAGATCTGATCGCCGCCGCGGCCCAGCAAGGCTATGAGATGTTTGGCGATTTGATGGAACATGCTTACGGGAATGGGCAACCATCCGCGCTGGCGGCTTTCGAAGCGACGGGGCGGGCCTATCTGGCATTTGCTCGTAAATATCCCGGTTATTACATCGCCATGTTCGAATCTGGCATATCGATCAACCGCAGCCCTGAACTGCACAGCGCAGCAACCCGCGCGATGGGGGTGCTTGAAAAAGCGGCTGCCGAACTCAGCCAACACATCCCCGCCGAAAAAAGGCCACCCGCACAAATGTTCAGCGCGCATATATGGGCGCTGAGCCACGGGGTCGTGGAACTTTTCGCACGCTCTAACCCCGGCACGCAAAGCCCCTACCCGCCCGAAGATCTGCTGGAGTCCGGCATTGGTATCTATCTGCGCGGGCTTGGGCTGATCGACCCAGACCAGTAAGAAGACCGCCCGTGGACAGCAGATTTGCCGTATTCTTTTTCATCATGGGCGGGCTCGATACCTACCTGAACGACTGCCCGACCGATTGCATCCAAACCGCCCCTGCCGAAGAACGGATCGCGATCCAATTCGGGGATACCTATTTCCAAGAGGAAATCATCGGTGATGAGATTTATGGCATCTATGATTTTCCCAAATATTACGGGGCCTTCCAGCCGACGGTCGGGGCCAGCCTGAGCGACCAAGATGATTTTTGGTTGGGTGCCGGGGGCAAATGGACGACGCGGCGGATCGCGGACAGCCCCGTTTATGTGGAATTGTCGCTGATGCCGGGGGTCTATTTTCAGGGCGACGGGCCGGATGTCGGATTCCCCCTGCAATTTCGTGGAACACTGGGGGCCGGGATCGATTTTCCCAACGGCTCCAGCCTTAGCGTGTTGTTCGATCACCGCTCAAATGCAAATGCGTCCGAATGGAACCCCGGGATTGAAACGGTCGGCATTCGGTTTTCACAAACACTCGACTAGGGCCCTAACCCTGGCAATGCGCGCGAAAAATGTGAAACTTTTGTAAAGCTCACTTTAAAGTGATCCCCCGTATACCTATGTATACACCAGAAGGAGGACAAATGATCGCTATATTTCTAACGCCCGAAGCCTACCCATTTTCCATTGCCCTATGCGTTGTGCTGGGCCTTTTCATTCTAGAAATTATCTCTTTGATCCTAGGGGGCAGCCTACTGGCCATCGGATCAGACGCGCCGGATGTTGATCTGGATCTGGATGCGGATTTTGACATCGATATGGATGTCGATGTCGACATAGACACGGATCTTGATCTCGATGCGGATGCGGATACCGGCTTGGACGGGGCATCTGGCGCCGGGGGCTGGATTGGCTGGCTTGGGATCGGGGAAGTCCCCTTTCTAATCTGGCTGGTGTCATTCCTCACACTTTTCGGGCTGTCTGGGCTGGTGTTGCTCAGTACTGGCGCGGGCGTTTTCGGGGTCACCCTACCTGTTGCGATCACGTTGCCCATTGCGGCGGTGGTTGGCGTCTATTGCGCCCGGTTCATCGCGCGCATGGTGGCTGCAATCATGCCCAAAACAGAATCCTCTGCGATGAAGACGCGCTTTCTGGGCGGCCATCACGGGGTGATCAGCCAAGGCACGGCCAAACGCGGCAAACCGGCTGAGGCCAAGATCAAAGATCGGCATGGGAATATCCATTACCTACGGGTCGAACCTTTGGATGATGATGCAGAAATTCCGCAAGGGCGGGATGTGCATGTCATCCGCAAACGAAACGGCGTGTTCTTCGTCGTCGACATCACGGCTTAAACCGAACAAAACAAATATTTCTTATCAAGGAGACGTACATGGACTTTCAATCCATACTCATTGTTGCGGCCAGTATCATCGGGCTGTTCATCTTCATCGGGCTGATCATGGCCCGGCTTTACCGACGTTCAACGCGCGAAGTAAGCCTTGTGAAAACCGGCTCGGGCGGGCGCAAAGTCATCATGGATGGAGGCACAATCGCCATCCCGTTCCTGCATGAAATTTCCTATGTAAACATGAAAACACTGCGGCTCGAAGTGCACCGCAAAGACGATGCCTCACTGATCACGCGCGACCGGATGCGGGTTGATGTGGGCGTAGAGTTCTACGTCTCGGTAAACGCAACCGAAGACGGGATCAGCCGGGCTGCGCAGACCTTGGGCGACCGGACGTTCAATGTCGATCAACTGCGCGAAATGATCGAAGGTAAGCTGGTGGACGGGCTGCGCTCGGTCGCGGCACGGATGTCGATGGATGAGCTGCATGAAAACCGCTCTGAATTCGTACAAGAGGTGCAGAATGCGATCTCAGAGGACCTGCTGAAAAACGGTCTGGAACTGGAATCGGTCTCGCTCACAGCGCTGGACCAGACCTCGTTTGAGGCATTGGATGAAAACAACGCCTTTAACGCTGTCGGGATGCGCAAGCTGGCCGAGGTGATCGCGACCTCCAAAAAGGAACGCGCGACCATTACAGCCGAAGCTGACGTCGCTGTCCGTCAGGCCGAAATGGAAGCCGAACGCCAGAAATACGAGATCGAGCGCGCGCAACAAGAAGCCCAGATTGCACAGATCCGGCAGATCGAAATCCTGCAGGCCGAACAAGAAGCCGAAATCGCCCGGAACAGGGAAATCTCTGATCAGGCCAAGGAAAAGGCACGGATTGAGAAAGAACGCGAAATTCGCGCCGCCGAGATTGAGCGCGAGCGCGTGATCCGCGAGGCCGAAATCGCCAATGAGCGTGAATTAGAAGTGGCTGATCAAGACCGCCAGATCATCGTGGCGCAAAAATCCGAAGAAGAAAGCCGGGCCCGGGCCTCTGCTGACAGCGCCCGCGCCGAAGCCAAAAAGGCGCAAGAGGCGATCGAAACCGCCCGTGCCGTGGCCGAAGCGGACCGTGCCAAGCAGATTGCGCTGATCGAAGCCACCAAAGAGGCCGAGCGTCAGGCGACCGCCGTGCGCCTGTCAGCTGAGGCCGAGAAAGACGCCGCAGCCGACCGGGCCGCCGCCCTGACGGAAGAGGCGCAAGCCGATGCCAACGCTCTGACGATCCGGGCCGAGGCGAAAAAGGCCGACATGCTGGCCGAAGCCGAAGGGCGGCACGCGATTGCGGGGGCGGAAAATGCGCTCAGCGCCGAGATCATCAAGATGAAGCTCGACATCGCCCGGCTCGAAGCCCTGCCCGGGATTGTGGCCGAGATGGTCAAACCAGCCGAGAAGATCGACAGCATCAAGATCCACCAGGTTGGCGGCCTGAATGGTGCGGGCGCTGGCGCCAACGGGGGCGGTCAACCGGTTAACCAGGCGCTGGACAGTATCATGGGGATGGCACTGCAAATGCCCGCGATGAAAAAGCTGGGCGAGGAACTGGGGCTCAGCCTTGAAAACGGTCTGGCCGACGTGACAGGTGATGCTTTCCCAACGCCAGAAGCGCCCGAAGACAGCGCAGCGGATGGCGAAGTGATCACGCCAGCAAAACCCAAAGGCAGCAAGTCAGCCAAATAAGAAGACATCCCAAAACGGCCGCCCAGCTCTGCCGGGCGGCCGTTTCGTTTGTTAGAGCTAACAAGAATTGCAAAAGAGCGACGACAGTCACTTTACCATGTGAAAAATGCGCAATTGAACTGAAAGAGCATATTTCCTGAACTTTCTGCTTCACCGGGATTAGAATCTCGCCTTGGTCGCACAAAGATGTCAGCGCTAAGCCTAAAGGGCATGCTCAGGTTCAATCTGCTAGATGATGATAGGAAAAGTCGTGTCAGAAACAGAACTTATTCCGACCAAAGGCAAACCCGGCTGGTGCGCTGGCGTTGTCCGTGTAGATGGAAAACTGATGTACAGCTTCCCAGTCGCATCAGGTCACATCGACCGTTCGTTCAGCTTCGAAATAACCAACGACCACCTGCAAATCTTGCAAGAAGATGAAGAACGTTTCTATTTCTTGTTTGCAGTGATGCACGAAACGCATCAATTACCACCATATCCAACAGAAAAGATGCGTGAAGAGATTTTCGATACGATTTTATTCGCGAACAAGGCCACTGTCTCAAAATTTTTGACGCACCAAGATGCACGGCATCTTGCCCATGGAGGCGTATCAAACATCGTTAGGCTTACTTTGGGTTGGGAAGGCAACTTACCGCAACCGGATAACTGGTTCAAAAGTTGAGCGGTACATGTTCGATAGGGTCTTCCAAGCAAACTCTCTTCGTGCTCGAAGATGCGCGCGTCGTTCGAACAGGTTGAACGACTGAAATTAGCCGCGCGTATCTGTTTTACACGAGCCTTGCGACGTCGAAGAAAATCGCAAACATACCTATTCAATCCCCCTTATAAGGGCTATCCGCCGGTGCGCCGCTGTGATCTGTCCAGCGCCGATTTTGCGTCTCTCTGTCAAAATGCAAGACGCGGTCATGGTCTGGGTAAGTCACGACATCAACGGGCGCGCGCGTGCCAATCACCAGATAACGGACCTCTGCGCCGCTGTTATTCGTCAGGCAATGGCCCACTGGGTCGCCCGCCTTAAAGGTCGCCGCCTCGCCAGGGCGCATGATGATCGTGTCGGGGCCCAGATGAAGGGTGACTTCGCCCTGAAGGATATAGACCATTTCATCTTCGGTCTGATGCCAATGCTTGATGGAAGAGGAGGACCCGGGCGGCAAGATTTCCTCAAAAGCACCAAACTGTGTCAAGCCGCCGCTGTCGCTGAACAGCAGCGCATGATAAGGCCCGCAGGGATCACCCGCGCCATCGCTACTGTCGGTCTTAACCGTTTTGGGGCTGAAAACAGGCATAGAACGCTCCTGACGCAATTATCCTAGGACCAAAGCGTCGCACTGGGAATAGCGTGTTTCAAACCTTTTCCGTATCGCACGTCCTAAACAAGACTGCGTCGTCATCACGTTTCCACAAGCGGACTTCCATGTATTAAATATCGAGGTCTGCAGAGCGGGACTTTGTAGACCTTTCAGACATTAGAACCAACGACCTCTTTGCGTTGGTGATCCATTGATATCGAAGTTGCGTCACAAAGGCAGTTTGGACACTCCCCCCAACTGGTGAGGCATGGCAGTCTGGCTGTAAAGTTCGCTCGTTCAACCAAATACATCTGATACAATAGCCCTCGCAAAACGAGCATCCAGTGGCTTTCGGTTTAGCAATCGGTACCAGAATGCCCCGTGTATAAAGCCCGAAACCAGCTCTGCATCGCGCTCCGGTGAAAACTCTCCGCGCGTTTGCGCAAGCCTCAGCAAATCTGAGATCATCTTGTCTCGGGGCAAAACAAACTTAGCGTAAAACGAACTGTGAAACGCCGTATCGTGTTGGGCAGCCGCGATAAGTGCGCGCATCATGTCACCATTGGCGGTCACGTATTGAAAAATGTTCAACAGAAATTCTTCAAGTAGAACACGGATGTCCCGCCCATCTTCCAACGAAGGAGCCGCCGCATAGTTTTCGGCGTCGTCAAACAAAGCATCAAGGATAAGGTCGGCTTTGGTATCCCATCGGTTGTAAAGCGTTTGGCGCGCAACCCCAGCTTCCTTTGCGATGACCGCGATCGATACCTTATTGTATCCATGTGCCCGCACGAGACGCAGTGCGGCCTCCTTCAGAGCTGCACCCGCTTGGATGCTCACCGGACGTCCGCTCGTACTTTGCGTATTCATGCACAGTTCCTGTTCATTTGCACAGTCCCCCCTGCCTTTACTTTTTGGACAGCAGTCTATTATTCACAAAGTAGACCGAAGTCCACTAATAGATCTGGAGCCAATATGATTATACTCTCAGCCCCCAAAATCAACCGAACCATGGCCATAACGGTGACGCTGGGCCTCTTGTCTTTGTTCCCGCCATTGGCGACCGATATGTACCTTGCCGCGCTCGGCGATCTGGCGACCTCAATGGGGTCGAGTCATGCTGGGGCAGAATTCTCTTTGTCGATCTTCTTTCTTGGGCTCTGTGTGGGGCAGCTTATGCTTGGCCCGCTCGCGGACACTTACGGTCGTAGAGGGCCGCTTTTGATTGGGACCGCGTTGTTCGCGGCGACGTCGGTGGCCCTTCCGCTGGTCCACGATATCACGTGGTTCAATGTATTGCGTTTCGTGCAGGCGATCGGTGCCAGCGCAGGTATGGTCGTTGGACGCGCCATCGTGCGAGATTTGTATGAGGGGCGCCGTGCGGCTCAAGTGATGACGGTGCTTGTCATGCTGATGACGGTTGGGCCGATCGTTTCGCCAACTTTGGGCAGTCTCCTGCTTGAAACACTCGGCTGGCAATCAATCTTTTTTGTGATGGCCCTTATCAGCACTGTGGCCTTCGCAATGGCTTTCGTTATCTTGCCTGAAACGCTCAAGGCGTCAGCGCGGAAAACCCGGCCCTTCATCGATGGAGGGCGGACAGCTTTCACGCTGCTCTCGAAGCCAAAATTTGTCGTTATGGCGTTGGTATCGGGCCTTATTCAAGGCGGGATGTTTGCGTTCATCACTGGGTCATCAGGGGTATTTCAAGGGAAATTCGGGCTAAGTTCGCTTGAATTTGGGATCATGTTTGCTGTGATTGCTACCGCATTGATCATTTTTGGCAAGATCAACGGCATTTTGCTCAACCACTTTAATCCTGCACAGGTGATCAGCGTCGGCCTGCCGATCTTTGTCGCTTCGACGGCGGTTCTCGCGTTCGTATCAGGCTCATACACCTTATGGGTCTTTGCTTTTCCTCTATGGGTATCGATTGGCGTGGTTGGGCTGCTTTCAGCAAACGCAATGTCGATGACGATGGAGCTGTCCGGTGAAGGCGCCGGGATGGGATCCGCCCTGCTGGGTGCAACCCAGTTTGCCATCGCATTTTTGGTGTCATTCTGCGTGGCTTTAGGCGGAACTCAGACAGCTCTTCCAATGGCGCTTGGGCTCTTGGTGCCGGCCTGCTTTGCGACGATCCTGTTTTACGCATTTGTTGGCCGGCCACACACAAGTTCGGTTGCGATGCCGTAATAATAAAGTCGCCTACCCTGCGCCTAGCTTTGTCGCGCACTCATGTCTCAAAACTGAAACCTCAGGCCAAAGTCCAGCGATTGTGTTGCCCGTATTCTGAAACCGGACTTTGGCTGCGATGCAGAAACGCGGTAAAACGGGCTCAATGTCGTCTTTCGCTGCATTTTGCGACAATGGCAGCTTTCAGGCAATCGGCGCTAATCTGATCGCTCTTTTTTGGTCCGACTTTCGCCTCGACAGGTTGGAACCGGGCAGCCCATCGTTGACGGTTCTCCAAATATCTGCCGCAACATTCGACGCGACCGACCGGCCGGGTTCTGTTCGGGAATGGTTGGCAGCCAGCCGATCAGGCAAATTGTGCCGCAAGTCCGCACCGGTGTTCAATCGCAGCACCCAGACAATCCCTTGCCCGTGTATGTACGCCATCTGTACAGGATCTGTACGCGCGCCATATAGGCGAAACGGTCTATTTCAGCAGAACCAAAGACCGTTCGTCCCAGATCACTTTCGCCGCCTCGCCCACATCCAGAACGGGCTGCCCGATGATATTCTTCATGGCGATATTCAGCGGCGCCGCGACACCCGGAATGCGAATATCATAATAGGTCATATCGCCATAATAGACGACTTCATCAACGACGCCGTCAATCACCCTGCGATCCGTGCTTTCGCCTTCAAAGAGGATACCCAACGTCTCGGGCCTGATCCCGACAACGGCAGGATGCGCGCCGATGTTTTCGGGCGATTGTTCTGCATCAATCTGCAAACGGCCAAGCCCTTGAACGTCCAGATCAATGACGGGACCGGATGACAGAACCTGGGCATCCAGAAAATTCATTTTTCCAATAAAATCAGCAACTTCACGGTTTCGCGGCCGTCTGTATAGCGTTTCCGCATCCGCCAATTGCCCGATCCGCCCTTCAAACATCACCGCGATCCTGTCGGACATCACCAGCGCCTCTTCCTGATCATGTGTGACCAGAATAAAGGTGATCCCGACATGGCGCTGTAGGCGCATCAGCTCAACCTGCATCTGCTCGCGCATCTTTTTGTCCAGCGCTGAAAGCGGCTCATCCAGTAACAAGACTTTTGGCTTAAGAATCAACGCCCTGGCCAGCGCTACACGTTGCCGCTGTCCACCTGACAACGCATGTGCCGCCCTGCCCTCATACCCGGCCAGCCCGACCATCTTCAAAGCATCCGGCACCGCGGTTTTCCGGTCGATATCAGGACGTTTGCGCAGACCAAAGGCGACATTCTCACCCACGCTGAGATGCGGAAAAATGGCATAGGATTGAAACACCATATTTGTCGGACGCAGATTGGCCGGCACCCCGGCCATGTCCTTACCGCCGATCGCGACGGTGCCGCCAGATACCGCCTCAAACCCCGCAATCGTGCGTAGCAAAGTCGTCTTGCCGCAGCCCGACGGGCCGAGCAGAGAAAAGAACTCGCCCTCATCAATGGTCAGATCGATATCGCGCAACGCGTGGTAGTCGCCATAGTATTTATTGACGCCATTCAGCGTGATCAAAGCGCTCACAAAAAGCCCCCTTTGTCTTTGACGCCGGCGCGGGCGAGCCCCCTGCAGCGCAGAATTTCTGCGCATGTCAGCAAGATGATCGACAATGCAACAAGAAGCGTGCCAAGCGCCATCACCACCGGCAAAGAGGCTGGAAAACGCAGCAGGCCCCAGATGTAAACCGGCATGGTTGGGCTGACCCCTGATAGAAAGAATGCGATGATGAATTCGTCCAGACTGATCGTGAATGCGATCAGCATTGATGAGATAATCCCCGGCATCACCAAAGGCAGCGTGACGGTGCGAAACGCGCCGAACCGGCTTTCGCCCAGGTCCATCGCCGCCTCTTCCATTGACGGGTCGAGATTTTGAAACGCACCATTCAAAATCGCAATGCAAAACGGCGTACAGATCAACACATGCGCCGCGATAATCGTCCAATTCGACAGGCCTAAATCAAAGATCTGCACAACCACAACCAGCAAGGACACGGCCACGATAATCTCGGGCAAAACCAAGGGGAGCATGATGAACCCCATGATCCCCGCCTTCATTGGGAAATGGGCCATCGCGCCCGCCCGGGCGGCGCAGATGCCCAGCAACGTTGAAAACAACGCTGTCATGACCGCAATAAAGACCGAGTTCTTGACCGCCGCATGCAGCGATGTGTTGGTCCATAATTCAGCAAACCAGTCCGTTGTAAAACCGGTCAATGGAAAGGCGATGATCGTTGCATCGTTGAATGCAAAGACAGGCAGCAAGGCGATCGGCGCGTAAAGAAACACCAGATAGATAATGGCATAGATGCGCAGGCTCATGATCGCCCCTTAAGCCAGCGCCGGTTCATCAGGATGAATGCAAGCGCAATCGCAGTGACACAAAGCATCGCAACAATCGCTAAAGCCGCACCAAGAGGCGCGTTATTGAGCGCCAGAAACTGCGTCTGGATCATATTGGCGATCAGCTTTCCCCCTGCCCCGCCCATCAGCTCGGGCGTGACGTAATCCCCGATTGTCGGGATAAAGACAATCAGAACGGCCGCAACGACACCTGGCATAGCCAGGGGCAATGTCACCCGGAAAAACGTCGTGAACCTGCTTTCGCCAAGATCTTGCGCCGCCTCAAGCAACGACCGATCGATCTTTTCCAGCGCCACGAAGATCGGCAGGATGGCAAAGGGTGCAAAGGCGTGGGCCAAGGTGATGATCACCGCATTGACGTTATAAAGGATGAAGGTCAGCGGCGCGTCGATCAGCCCGGCATTGATAAGCCCGGTGTTAATGACGCCATTATAGCCTAGGATCACTTTCCACAAAAACACCCGGATCAGGTAAGAGGTCCAGAACGGGATCGTGATCAGGAAGAGCCAAAGTGATTTTCGATCCGGTCGCACGTGAAACGACACAAAATAAGCGACGGGAAATGCCAGCAAAACGGTCACTGCTGTGACACAGGCCGAAACATAAAGCGACCTTTGAAGCAGGGCAAAATAGATCGGCTTTTCGGCAATCTCGCGGTAGTTATTCAGCGTCAAAGTCGTGTCGAGCGCCATAAAATCCTGTGTCCAGAAGCTGAACAGGACGACCGCCGCCATGGGGAAGGCGAGCATCACAAGCGCGTAAAGAAATGGCGGGCTAATCATTGCTAGCCCGCGCCCTGCTTCACTACTTGTCAAACTACGCCACATTCAACAATCGTTGCGATCTCTGGATAAAAAATCAACCAGTAACAGAGTGTTATACTGGTTTCTTTGCGGTGCCGGACCATTCATCGCCATAAAACTGATCAAATATCAGCGCGTCGCGTTGGCGGACCCGATCAGCCAAAGGACTGTCCTCGAGTGTCTTGGCCGTCACGGCGCTACGTTGCGACGCGTTGATGCGATCACGTTTCAAAAAAGCTTGGACTACACAATCCCATGTCACTGACATGCTGATCCCAAGGTAATCCCCCCATTTTTAGAGGGGCGCATCAGTAGAATCTAAGCTGCTTTCAGTTTCTGCATCGGGGTCATTCCTCCGATCCCCAGATAGCGATAGTTGATCTCGCGCCCTGCATAATATTGGTTCAGATTGAACCAGCCGGCAATGCGATCGATATCAATCGGCGCAGCGTTTTTGCGCAGGATCACCTGTCCGCTGGATTGGGTGGGCTTGATGCAGCACTCATCAGGAAAGGCAAAGTCATGCAACGCGGCAGCATCCCGAATTACCGCAATGGTCGGTACATTGTAGTGGTCCCCCACAATCGCCCGGACGTAATCCTTGACGTGTTCTTTGTCCGAGACAAAGACACGCAACGGATCAAGGATCGCATCGGATGTCTTTAGCCGGTAAAGCACATCGTTCCAGAGCATCTTATGCTTGGACGGTAAACGCCTGTGCCGCGCAACAAATTTTTTCCATGCAATAAAGCGGTCGCCCAAACGATTATACGGAATGGCATTAATTTTCAGATCTCTGATATTCGCCATTCAAAAAATCGGTCTTGGGCCGTCGCTTCGGATGCAATGCTGTGTTTGACGCCCAAAAGCAAGTTATTCGACACCCAAACGTCCCTAAGAATGCCAAAGGGCGGCCCAATCGGACCGCCCTTTTCGAAAATTTTTTCCTCAAAGCGATTAACGCTTGGAGAACTGGAAGCTCTTACGGGCTTTCGCCTTACCGTATTTCTTCCGCTCAACCACACGGCTGTCGCGGGTCAGGAAGCCAGCGGCCTTCAACGCACCGCGCAAGGACGGATCGTAAAGCTGCAGCGCCTTGGAAATCCCGTGCTTGACCGCACCAGCCTGACCAGACAGACCGCCACCCTTAACAGTTGCCATCACGTCGAACTGGCCAGTAACGCCAGCAACAGTGAAAGGCTGCGCCAGGATCATCTGCAGAACAGGGCGGGCGAAATAGGTGTTCATCTCTTTGCCGTTCACAGTGACCTTACCGGAACCTGGCTTGATCCAGACACGGGCAACCGCGTCCTTCCGCTTACCAGTTGCATAAGAGCGGCCCAGTTCGTCACGAACAGGCTCACGCAGGGTCACAGTTTCAACCACAGCTTCGGGCGCTTCGACGCCTTCGGCAACTTGGCCCAGCTCTTCGAGCGAGTTTACTTGATCGGCCATTATGCAGTCCTCGTGTTCTTTTTGTTCATGGACTTAACGTCCAGAACGTCGGGCTTCTGGGCTTCCATACCGTGCTCGGCACCGGCGAAGACGCGCAGGTTGGTCATCTGCTTGCGGGACAGTTTACCGCCGGGCAGCATGCGCTGAACCGCTTTCATCACGACGCGCTCAGGGTGGGCACCTTCCAGGATCTCGGCTTTGGTCTTGGACTTGATGCCGCCAGGATGGCCAGTGTGCCAATAGTATTTTTCATCACGCTTCTTGCCGGTCAGCTGCACTTTGTCAGCATTTATGACAATCACGTTGTCGCCCATATCCATATGGGGCGTGAAAGACGGCTTGTGCTTGCCGCGCAAGCGCATAGCGACGATCGAGGCAAGACGGCCCAGAACAACGCCCTCGGCGTCGATCAGGATCCATTTCTTGTCGATATCCGCCGGGGTTGCGGTAAAGGTTTTCATATCTCACCAATATCGTTGGGGTGGCACGGGGCCACTGTCATTCGGATTTGGGCGTTATAGTGGGGTGCGCGATGCAGTCAAGCGCCATATGATTGAATTATTCAATTGAAAACAATGGGTTGCAAATTAGGTATTATTATACCCCAATCAAACAACGATCCGCTCTGGCGGTTTGTCCAATAATTCGCGTAAGACCTGCAATGCCTCACAAAATCGCTGATGCGACACCAACCCATTCACGGCCACCCGCACCGAATGGACGCTGCGGCTGTCGCGCAGGGCAAAATCCTCGGCGGATTTGACCAGCACCCCTGCGGTCTCTGCCGCCTGGCAGAACTCCCCTGCCCGCCAGCCTTCCGGCAGGTCGAGCCAGAAGAACGGCACATCCTCGGCCCAGTTCATTCGGTAGCGCCCCAGCATATTCACTGCAGCACGGATATCTTGCCGAATTCGGGCCTTCACCCCATCGATGACCTGATCAAAGCCGGGCTGCGCGACCACATGCGCGTAGACATCGGTTACCAGGCGGCTAATCCCGAACGATCCAAAAGCTGCCGTGCGCTGCAATGTCCCGCTCCAACCATGGGGGGCGATCACAAAACCGATCCGCAAAGACGCTGTGATCGATTTAGAGGGTGAGGTCACATACCAACCCAGCTCGGGCAATAGCTGCCGGTAGCTGGGGCCGATGTAGCGCGTCTGCATCAGCCGGTAGCAATCATCATCCAGGATATGCACGCCATAGCGTTCGGCCACCCGCACGATTTCCAGCCGTCGGGCCGGCGATGTCGCCAGAACCGTTGGGTTGCACACCTCGGCAGAGGTGCAGAAAACCTGAATACCCTTTTCCTTGATTGCCAGTTCAAACGCATCCGGACGCGGCCCCTGATCATCCCATGGAATGCCCACCAAGGTCGCCCGGTTGAGCATCGCCGCCGAACGGAAGCCGCCATAGCTAAGCTCATCCACGGCGATGATTGGGCTGGGTCCGCGCAGGATGCTTTGCAGCACCATGATGATCCCGCTTTGCCCGCCATGGGCCGCAACAATATCATCGACCGTGAAACTGCCCACCTGATCGGCGCTCAGCGTTTTGGCAAATGCCAGCCGTGCAGGCAGATCGGTATCGCGGCTCGGGTAGCGCAATAACTGATCCGGTGCGGTCTGGGCGGCCACATGGCGCATCGCCTCGCGGATCATTTCCGACTGTCCGAGATCAGGCATTTTCGGGCTGAGTAGATGTGCCCGCGCATGCATATCATAGACCGGGTCGTGCAGGATCGGCGTGCCGGGCACAACCGCCTGCGGCGCGCGTTGGCTGCCGGACACAAACGTGCCCTTGCCAACCCCTGCAGTCAAACGCCCCTCATCAATCAGCAGTTTATAGGCGCGCGCCACGGTTCCTGGGGTCATCGCGACCTCAAACGCCAGATCGCGTACAGCTGGCAGCCGGTGCCCAGGCTGCAATTGTCCTGATACAATTCCTTCACGGATGGCACGGGCCAGTGCTTTGTACTTAGAGCGCCCTGCGCGGCGCAGCTCTTCCTCCCATTTTGTACCCGATACAATCATTTATTGGACCCTTCGCACGCCAATTTGTATCAATACGGCATAGCATAATGCTATTTTGTGTCAATACAATTGAAGGAGTTGTCCCATGTCACACGCGCTCCACACCGCGCAAATCAATATTCTGAACGCCCAGGTGCATATGCCTGCATTGGCCCGCCTCGCGGTCACGTTCGCGGTGGCCGTGGTTAAATGGGACACGCGCCGAAAAACCCGCCGCACATTGAAGACATTGGAGCCCGATCAGCTTCGCGATATCGGTTTGGATCGCAGCTCTGCCCAGGCAGAAGCGTCCAAACCGTTCTGGCAGGACTAACCCCTCCTGCTATCTTCCTGACTGGGCCGGATATTCTCCGGCCCCTTTTTCATTTAGGCGGAATGGAATAGGTCAAAGAGGCACGCGCTACCGGTGCGTCTTGCCCGACACTATAAAGCAACGCATCCCCCACCGCCAAAACGCGGCCCAGCTTCAGCAGTTTTGTGTCGCAAATCATATCCGCCTCTGCAGCCGGTTTGCGCATGAAGTCAATCGCGCAATTGGTTGTCACCGCTAAAGCAACCGGCCCAAGCCGCGCCAGGATCGCCAGATACATGCCCACATCGGCCAGCGCGAACATCGCCGGGCCCGACACCGTCCCCCCAGGGCGCAAATGCCGTTCGCCCACATTCAAGCGCACCCGCACCCCCGCATCAGTCAGCGCCTCAATCGTGAAATCATCACCCAATTGTGGAAATTCGCGCGCCACGAAATTTTGCAGCGCCGGGATATCCATCTGTGGTTCCATTACCGCCCTCCCCGGCCTAACCTGACGTCAAACGGACCATGAGAGGCCGCAAATGACAATCCTTGAGCGGCACGACGCTGCGTCGATCGCGACACTGACCCTGAATGCACCGGACCGGCTGAACGCCTTATCAGATGCGATGCTGGCCGCTTTGCAAGGCACACTGGATCAGATTTCCAAAGATCACCGCGTGCGCGCCGTTATCCTGCGCGGTGCGGGCAAGGCCTTTTGTGCGGGGCATGATTTGAAAGAGATGCAGGCCGGACGACAGACCCCTGATGGTGGCGCGGCCTATTTTCAAGACCTGTTCGCGCGCTGTGCGGCAATGATGCAAACCATTCAATCCATGCCCCAACCTGTCATCGCGCAGGTGCACGGCATTGCGACGGCTGCGGGCTGCCAATTGGTGGCCACCTGCGATCTGGCTATCGCCTCGGATGAGGCCCGCTTTGGCGTCAACGGCGTGAATATTGGCCTTTTTTGCTCTACCCCGATGGTCGCGCTCACCCGCAATATCAGCCGCAAAGCCGCGTTTGAAATGCTGACAACAGGCCGGTTCATCAATGCGCGCGAGGCGCAGGAACTGGGTCTGATCAACCGGGCGGTTCATGCCGACGCGTTAGAGCGCGAAACGACAGAGCTGGCAGGTGCGATTGCATCAAAGCTGCCTGCCGCCGTGGAAATCGGCAAATCCGCATTTTACGCCCAAGCCCAGATGAACACGGCCGAGGCCTATGCTTATGCCGGGGATGTCATGGTGCAAAACATGCTAGAGACCCAGACCAATGAAGGGATCAACGCCTTTTTGGAAAAGCGTGATCCCGACTGGGACCAATAACCTAGAGCCCGTAGATATCCCCGAATTTCGCATCCAGATAATCCAACAGCGGCGCCTCGCTGGGCGCGTTGCCTGTGGCGTGCTGAATGGTATCCGCTGGGCTGCGTAACCCGCCAAATTGCTGCAAATGCGTCCGAAGCCAGCCCGTTGCCTGCGATGTGTCGCCCTGCGCCAGCTGATCATCCAGCTCTGGCACAGCTTGGCGCAATGCCTGATGCAGGCAGCCCGCATAAACATTGCCCAATGTATAGGTCGGGAAATAACCAAACAGACCTTCGGACCAATGCACATCCTGCAACACCCCGTTCGAAGGCTTATCGACCGCATAGCCGAAATCAGCCTTGAACCGGTCATTCCACGCAGCCTCAAGATCGTTGACCGCCAGATCACCGGCCATCAACGCACGCTCAAGATCAAAGCGCAGCAGGACATGCAGGTTATATTGCACCTCATCGGCCTCGGTGCGAATGAACCCATCGCTGACCCGGTTTACGGTTGCGTAAAACGCCCCCTCATCAGCGATGCCGAAATCACCAAACGCATCGCGCATCTGCCCATAAAGCCAGCTCGTAAAGGCCCGGCTACGGCCCAGCTGGTTTTCGTAGATACGGCTTTGGCTTTCGTGTACGCCCATCGAGACGCCCCGGCCCAATGGGGTCAGAAGATGCGCCTGATCAATGCCTTGCTCATAGGCCGCATGGCCGACCTCATGCACGGTCGAATAAAAGCAGTTGAATGGATCCGTCAGCGAAGTGCGGGTTGTGATCCGCACATCCAGCCCCGAACCCGATGAGAACGGATGCACCGCCTTATCAATCCGCCCATTTGCAACGCTGTAACCAAATGCCAGCGCAAGCTTTTCGGACAAGGCAAGTTGCGCTGCCTCATCAAATTCGCCCGACAGGGTCTGCGGTGCGGGCTTATCCAGGATCGCAGAACGCAGCGCGACCAACCGGGGGCGCAATGCATCAAACATCGCCGCAAGGCTGGCCCCGGTCGCGCCCGGCTCATAATCATCAAGCAATGCATCATAGGGATCGGCGTTACCTGCAATGGCCGCAGCTTCTTCTTTGCGCAAATCCACAACCTTTTGCAAAATCGGCAAGAAGGCGGGTACGTCTTCATCGGCGCGGGCCTGTGCCCATGTCCGGTGCGCCAGTGATGTGGTCTTGGCCAGCTCAGCAGCAAGGCGCGCAGGCACCTTTGAGGCCCGATCAAGGCTGCGTTTGATATGTCGCAAATTGGCCCGGGCCACGTCATCGGCGGGCACGGCCGTCTCAAGCCAGTCGCCAACGCGCGGATCGATCCGGCGCGCGTGCAGGATATTGGCCATCGCGCCGTGTTCTTCAGCGCGCTGCGGGGTCGCGCCCTCCGGCATCATCGTTTCCTGATCCCAGCCAAGGCGGCCTGCGATTTGGCTTAGTGCCTCGGTCTCGCGTTGAAACGCCATCAGCTCTTGATATGCCGTCATTTAATTGCCTCGGATTGTTTGGGGGATAGGATATTGTGCAAGGAACCGGGCGTAGAGGACCAGCGCCCACAGGATCACGGCGCCCAATTGATGGGAGATTGCGATATGCCAGGGCGCCGAGTGAATGACGGTGACAATGCCAATGACCATCTGCAGAACCATCATTCCCATCATCAGATGATACGCGCGCCGCGTGTGCCCATTGGCCGATTTGCGGGCCCGCGCCCAGACGAAAAGACCAAACAGGAACAGGCCGTAGCCAACCATACGGTGCACAAATTGCACCAGCCCGTCATCTTCGAAGAAATTCCGCCAGATCGGAACCAGGTCGAAAGGCTGCGGCGGCAAAAAGCCCCCCGCCATCAGCGGCCAGTCCGGATATGCGCGCCCCGCATCAATGCCAGCGACCAGCGCGCCCAAGACAATTTGCAAGAACGTCACGCAAATCAGGGCTGTCGATAGCCTGGCCAAACCGGTATCACCGCTGCGCCGCGCCTGTAGAATATCGGCCTGCGAACGCCCGAGGCGGTAAATATACCAGGCAATGAACCCGAAGATCACAAAGGCCAAACCCAGATGGGCCGCCAGCCTGTAAGAGGCCACGTCCAGCATCCCCTCTTCCAACCCGGATGAAACCATCCACCAACCGATAAAGCCCTGCAATCCGCCCAAGGCACCGATGAAGATCAGCCGCCCCGTCCAGCCATTTGGGATCTTTTTGGTCGCGAGGAAAAAGAGGAACCCTGCGGCCCAGACCAGCCCGATAACGCGGCCAAGCTGCCGGTGCCCCCATTCCCACCAATAGATCACCTTAAATTCAGCAAGGCTCATGCCCGCGTTTTGCAACTGATATTCAGGGATTGCGCGGTATTTGTCGAATTCCTCGGCCCAAGCAGCATCGCTCATCGGAGGCATCGCGCCGGTCACTGGTTTCCATTCGGTAATCGACAAGCCGCTATCGGTGAGCCGGGTCAGACCGCCCACAACGATCATGACAACCACCAAGGCAAAAAGCGCCATCAGCCAAACGCGGATCGCACCGCGCGCGCCCTGCCCGCCCCGGTCAATCACGCCGGGGGCGGCTGTTTGTTTGGGCGTATCGCCAACCTCTTCAAAAATACTGCGTTTTGTGGGCATGGAAGACCTTTTTGCCTGCTTTGCCGGAACTTATGCGCGCTGGCCCAAGGTCGCAAGCGGCAGGGTGACGCGGATGACGCTAGTCTCTTTCCTTCCAGCGCACCATTTGCCGCATGATCCCGTGCAGCATCTGCGTGTCTGCCCGGGTCAGCGGCATGCGCGACCACAGATTGCGCAGATTCTGCTTCATATTGGCCGCTTTGTGTTCTGGAAAAAAGAACCCGGCCGTCTCGAGCCGCTCTTCATAATGCTGGCTCAGCTTTTCGATCTCAATCTGCGCCGCCCAGTCGCCGGAGGCATCGACCCGCGTCTGCGCTTCCGGCAGCGCCTCGCGCTGCCACTCATATCCTGTCAAAAGCACGCATTGCGCCAGATTAAGCGATGGAAACGCAGGATTGACCGGGACCGAGATGATCGCATTCGCCCGGGCAATATCGTCGTTTTCCATGCCAGAGCGTTCAGGCCCGAACATCACCGCGACCCGCGATCCCGCTGCAATCCGTGCCCGCGCATCCTGCATAGCGGCCTCTGGGGACAGAACCGGCTTGGTCAGCCCGCGCGGACGCGCAGTGGTCGCATAAACATAATCGCAATCTGCGATGGCCGCAGGCGTGTCTGGAAAGATCTGCGCCTCATCCAAAAGACGCCCGGCCCCGCTGGCCATGGCAACCGCCTTTTGATTGGGCCAGCCATCACGCGGATCGATAATCCGCATCCGATCCAATCCGAAGTTCCACATCCCACGCGCTGCCGCCCCGATGTTTTCACCCATCTGCGGCCGGATCAGAACAAAGGCAGGTTGGGGATCGGGATTCGGCATCTGGTTTCCTCTTGCAATCTGCGGCGTGATACGGCGCAGTGCGGTGCAAAGCAAGGCATGAGCCTGCACGGGCTTGGCCCCGCCAACATGTCCTTGCAATGCCCATTCAAAACGATGAGAAAGCGCCTTTCTCATCCAGGACACAGGCTGGATAAAATCGAACTGGAGCCGCATGTGAAATCACGCGATTTTCCTCAATATGATGGTGCATTGCGCTATCATGAACGTGACGGGGCAGGCAGACCGCTGGTGATGCTTCATGGGCTAGGCTGCGCGGCATCTTACGAATTTCCGAATGTCGTCCAAACGGCCCCACTGGCCGATCGGCATGTGCTGATGCTTGATCTGTATGGTTTTGGATATAGTGACCGGCCCAAGGCCTTTGGTTACAGCATCAGTGACCACGCCGCTGCTTTGGCCGCTTTTGTGCAGGCGCTGGATCTCGGGTCTTTTGACCTGTTCGGACACAGCATGGGCGGTGCCGTCGCGATTGAGGCCGCGCATCTTTTGGATGGACAAGTCGCCCATCTTATCCTGGCTGAATCCAATTTGGACCCAGGGATCGGCTTGGTGAGCAAGACCATCGCAGCCGGCACTGAAGAGGCCTATTGTGATCAGGGGCATGATCGCATCATCGTAATGGCCCTTGAGACCGGCAATACCGCATGGGCAGCAACGTTGCGCGCGAGTGATCCGCGTGCGGTCTATCGCGGCGCCCGATCATTGGTTCAAGGCGGACAGCAAAGCTGGCGGGAACTGCTGTATGCCCACGGCGGCAAAAAGAGCTTTTTTATTGGTCAGAATAATCTGCCCGACCCTAATCTGGACCTCTTGCCCGCGCATGGGGTGGAAACCTTCGTGATCCCACATGCTGGCCATGCGATGGGATTGGACAATCCTGCCGGGTTGGCCGAGGCGATTGCGCAGGTCGCACCATGGCGCTAGGCGCCAATTCAGACAGTCGCAGGCGGCTGGGGCATAGCCAAGCCATGCCATTCTGGCTACAACGTTTTGAAACAACGACTCTTTTGGAAATACACGCATGACGGACGCCCCAGACGCCCCTCAAATCTATCTGATCACGCCGCCGGAATTTGATCTTTCCAGCTTTCCAGGCCAACTGGCCGCTTGCCTTGATCAAACCGAGGTGGCCTGCGTGCGCCTGTCCCTTGCGACCAAGGATGATAGCCGGATCGCCAAGGCCGCCGATGCGCTGCGTGAAGTGACACATGCACGCGACGTGGCGCTGGTGATCGACAGCCACATCCTGATGGTCGAAAGACTGGGCCTGGACGGCGTACATCTGGCCGATGGGGCACGTGCGGTGAACAAGACACGCAAGGATCTGGGCGATGATGCGATTGTTGGCAGCTTTTGCGCCAATTCGCGCCATGACGGCATGACCGCAGGCGAGCTTGGCGCTGATTATGTCAGCTTTGGCCCCGTCGGTGTGACCCCGCTTGGCGATGGACGCCAAGCCGAGCTAGAGCTTTTTGAGTGGTGGTCCATGATGATCGAGGTCCCCGTGGTCGCGGAAGGGGCGCTTGATATTGACCTGATCCGCAAACTGACCCCGCATACCGATTTCTTTGGCATCGGGGATGAGATTTGGACCACGGACGATCCTGCCAAGACGCTGGCAAACCTAAAGGCTGAAATGATCTAGCCCTGCGCGCACGGTCTCTTCGGTGGCTTTCGCAAGCGCTTTGCGGTCTGCAAAATCCCGGACATTGACGGGCGAGTGATAACAAACACGCACTTTGCCCTGCTGCTTTGCGGCCAATGTGGTCAACAAATGGGGCCCAAATTCCATATCCCCCCACCATCCGTAGAACCGTGGATCGGCGCCGGCGGGCGCGGTATAATTCACCGTCACCGGCTGAATTTGCAGATGATCGCGTAACTGTTCGTCAAAAAATGCTGCAAACAAAGTCGGTTTGAACGGCAGTACCTGACGTCCATCGGTCGATGTGCCTTCTGGAAAGAACAGCAGTTTATGCCCGGCCTCCAGGCGGTTCTTGAAAATACCCACCTGCGATGCCGCCTCGCGCCGGTCGCGCCGAATAAACACTGTGCCTGTCGCGCGGGCCAACCAGCCAATACCGGGCCAAGTGGCGACTTCGGATTTTGAGACGAAATAGATCCGCTTACGCGCATTCAACGCAAAAATGTCCAGCCAGGAGGAATGATTTGCGACAACTGCCCCTGCCCCGCGCATCGGCGATCCTTGCGTTTCGAAACGGATGCCCAACAACACAAAGGCCAATCGGCAAACAGCTTGCGTCACAAAAGGCGTAACAGGGCGACGTAACCCAAAAAACGGACGCTCAAACAGGCGGATGACCAACAAAATGATCAGACCCCCAAAGACCAGCAGCACCAGCGGAATCGCCCGTAATATGGCGCGGAGCCATCCCGCCAGACCGATCCGCGCATCTTCAAGCGGGTCCGGGCTGCGCCATGTTTCAGACATCAGCTGTGATCCCGCCCTGGTAGAGTTTGCGCCCGCGCGCAGTCAGATTATGGGTATCCAAGATCAGGCAAATATCGGTCGTGTTAAACGCGTGATCCACGAAGGCACCCTGCCCAACACATCCGCCAAGCCGCAGATAGGCTTTGATCAGTGATGGCGTCTGACGCATCGCCGCAACGCGGTCAATTTGATCTTCCGGCACGGTATTCAACGGGCGTGCCGCATCGCCCTTTGCGGTGACACGCAAATGCGGCGGCGCAAGGTGTCGGTGATGTAGCAGGCTAAGGGGCCCTGCCAACCCATCCGCATCGGTGCCATGGAAAGATGCAACACCAAAGAGAATACCAATTTTCTCGCGGGCAACGATATCGGACACCGCCTGCCATAGATGCATCAACCCTGCGCCGCCGCGATAGTCTGGGTGCAAACAGGAACGGCCCAGCTCGAGCAGCGGCTTTTCGCTACGTTTTAAAGGCGTTAGGTCATATTCATCTTCGCAATAGAACTGCCCAGCCGCCGCTGCACCCTTTTGGGTCAAAAGCCGATAGGCGCCCACCACATCGCGCCCCGCCGGCAGGTTGCGATCGCGCAAAAGAAGATGCTTGGCAAAGGGATCAAAGCGGTCTTCTTCATGATAGGCTGCATGGTCAACACCTGGCCCGTCGGCACCAAGCTCGGTGACAAAGACGTCATAGCGCAACCGTTTAGCTGCGTCGAGATCGTCCGCTGACACCGCCAAGCTGACGTCGAAATCTGGTGATAGCATTGTCGTCATGGTCGCACTATTCTGCGTGAAAATCGCACCAGCTTCAATCTGTTAACCATTTACTAACCCTCCTGCGAAATGGTTAAGGTCGAAACATTGACAGGCCAGCACGGAAAACCACCGTGGGTTGTGTTCAAGGATCGTAAACGATAACAAGCGCGACATGTGAGCCATCAATGACAACTTTACCGGCTTCTCTGAAATTCACGGTGATCTTACCACCGATATTGGATTGGATCTGCCCAACACCCCATTCGGGCGCATCGGGATGCCGGACAAACATGCCAGGTTCCAAAATTGTGTTAAGATCGTTTGCCATGTCGCCTTTCCTAATGGAGCCATTATTATGACACCTGATCTTGCTGCCCTTGTCGGCTCTCGTATCTGTCACGACCTTATCAGCCCAATTGGCGCGATCGGCAATGGGGTTGAACTTTTGGCCCTGACCGATGGTGATACCGGCGCCGAGATGGAATTAATCAATGAAAGCGTGCAAAATGCCAATGCACGCATCCGCTATTTCCGGATCGCATATGGTGCCGCCTCTGCCGATCAAACGATCAGCCGGTCCGAAATTCTATCGATCCTGGCCGCGACCGCGCGCGGCGGGCGGTTTACATATTTTTGGCAGGTGCAGGGCGATCATCACCGCCGCCTTGTGCGCTGCGCCCTGCTGCTGATGCAATGCTTCGAAAGCGCCCTGCCCGTCGGCGGCGATATTCATATCGAAGAGGAAAGCGGCAACTGGTTCCTGCGTGCGGAAGGCACAAGGCAAAGCATCGATCACGATCTGTGGGACAGCCTGACCAACCCTCAACTGCGCCACGACTATACCGCAGCCCAGGTCCAGTTTGCATTGCTTCCCGGCTTTATTCGCGAAGCGGCGCGCAGCCTGCAAATCACCACAACAAGCACCCAGATCACCGCCCGTTTTTAGGGCCGGATCGTCCCGTCGCCGGTGACCAGATACTTAAAGCTGGTCAGTTGTACGGCCCCAACCGGCCCGCGTGCATGCAGCTTGCCTGTGGCAATCCCAATCTCGGCCCCCATGCCAAATTCGCCCCCGTCAGCGAACTGGGTCGAGGCGTTGCGCATCAGAATGGCGCTGTCGAGATCGCGGAAAAACTGATCAGCCACGCTATCATTTTCGGTAATGATCGCATCTGTGTGGTTCGAGCCGTACCTCCGGATATGGGCGATGGCCTCGTCCACACCATCGACGGTTTTCGCCGCGATGATCATGTCGAGAAATTCTTGACCAAAGTCATCGGCAGCAGCCTGCACCGTGCCGTCGATCGCCGATAAATCACCGCCAGCACGCACTTCAACACCGGCCTCCAACAGCGCTGTGACCAGCATATCCCCGTGCTTGGCCCGGAAAGCCTGATCCACCAGCACAGTCTCGGCCGAGCCGCAAATGCCCGTCCGGCGCGTCTTGGCGTTCACCAGCACCGCCTTGGCTTTCTCCGGGTCCGCATCACCATCGACATAAATGTGACAGATACCCTCAAGGTGGGCAAAGACGGGCACGCGGGCCTCGCGTTGGACCAAACCAACAAGGCCTTTGCCACCACGCGGCACGATCACATCGATATGGTCGGTAGCCTGCAGCATGGCCGATACCGCCGCGCGGTCGCGCGTTGGGACAAGCTGCACACACGCCTCGGGAAGGCCCGCTTCGCGTAGCCCTTCAGCCATGCAGGCATGGATCGCAAGGGAAGAATGCAGGCTTTCCGATCCACCGCGTAGGATCACCGCGTTCCCGGATTTCAGGCAAAGTGCGCCCGCATCAGCGGTCACATTCGGGCGGCTTTCATAGATCACGCCGATCACACCAATGGGCGTGCGCACCCGCTGGATATGCAACCCGCTGGGCTGGGTCCATTCTTCGGTCACCGCACCAATGGGATCGTCCTGCGCAGCGACAGCGCGCAGACCATCCACGATGCCCTGAATACGGGGCTCATCCAGCATCAGCCGGTCCATCATGGCAGGTGACAAGCTCTTGTCGGCTCCAAAGGCCAAGTCTTTCTTATTAGCGGCAATGATCGCATCACGCTGGGCCCATACCGCGTCAGCGGCCAAGGTCAGGGCTTTGGCCTTCACCTCTGCCGGGGCAGTTGCCAGGGCCACAGAAGCTGCGCGGGCATCTGCCCCGATCTGAGCCATCATAGGCCCGATTGCATCATGATCATTCATCACAAACCCCTTCTACAGCACCATATCGTCGCGGTGCACCATGGCCGAGCGGCCTTCATATCCCAAAATGCCCACAATGTCAGCGGACCTGTGGCCCATAATTTGCCGGGCCTCGGCGCTGGTGTAGCGGACAAGCCCCTGCCCAATCTGCGTGCCCTCTTGGTCTTCGATGGCGACAAGGTCACCGCGTCCAAAGCTGCCGTGGATTTGCACGGCGCCTGCAGGCAGCAGGCTTTTGCCACGGCTCAGCGCATCTTTGGCACCAGCATCAATCGTGATCGTCCCACGCGGTTTCATGGCCGATATCCAGCTTTTACGCGCCGTTTGCGGATCCGTTTGCGCGGCGAACCATGTGGCCCGGCCGCCTTGTTCCAGCGTCTTGAGCGGATGCGCTTCGGTGCCCAAAGCAATCGCCATGGCGCAGCCCGCCTCGGTCGCGATGCGCCCGGCCATGATCTTGGTGATCATCCCACCTTTGGACAGACCAGAACCTGCGTCCCCTGCCATCGCCTCGATCTTTGGCGTTATTTTATCAACATCTGCAATATGTTGCGCGGCGCGGCTCACCTTGGGATTATCGGTATAAAGCCCATCGACATCCGACAAAAGCACCAGTTGATCCGCGCCAACGGTCACAGCGACCTGCGCAGCGAGCCGGTCGTTGTCGCCATAGCGGATTTCATCGGTCGCGATCGTGTCGTTTTCATTCACAATCGGCGTGACACCAAGACCCAGTAGCGTCTCAAGCGTGGCCCGGCTGTTAAGATACCTGCGCCGATCCTGCGAATCCTCCAAAGTGACAAGGACCTGCGCCGCAGTAATCCCGTGCGGCTGGAGTGCCGCCTCATAGGCGCGGGCCAGTTGGATTTGCCCGACCGCCGCCGCGGCCTGTGATTGTTCCAGCGCGAGCGAGCTTTGCGGCAACCCTAGCACACCCCGCCCCAGCGCGATTGAGCCCGATGAGACGATGATCACATCCGTGCCCCGCGCCCGGATGCGGGCGACGTCATCGGCCAGTGATGTCAGCCAGTCCTGCCGCAGCTTGCCGGTTTCAACATCAACCAACAACGCCGAGCCGATTTTGACGACCAGCCGTTTTGCGTCGCTTAAGGTTGCCATGGCGCATCTTCCTCATCCGCCTCGGCCTCCTTACGGTGACGCAGGCGTGTGTCGTCGATCTGCGCACGCAAGGCGCGCAGCACATCCGGAATACCCTCGCGGCTGACACCGGACATTTGCATCACAGGGCCATTGGCCACAGCTGCGATTTCTTCGGTCAGAAAGGCGCGTTCTTCTTCATCAAGCGTGTCGATCTTGTTGAGCACCGTGATGCGCGGCTTTTCTGCGAGCTCGCCGCCGTAAGCCTCAAGCTCTTGGATTATCGTGGTCAGATCGCCCGCAGGATCGCCTGAGGTCCCGTCAATCAGATGCAGCAGAACGGCGCAGCGTTCCACGTGGCCCAGGAACATATCGCCCAACCCCCTACCCTCAGACGCGCCTGCGATCAGGCCGGGGATATCAGCAACGACGAACTCGACTTCATCAATGCCCACAACGCCCAGGTTCGGAATCAATGTAGTGAACGGATAATCCGCCACTTTGGGCCGCGCGTTGGAGGTGGCGGCCAGAAAGGTAGATTTGCCCGCATTTGGCTTGCCCAAAAGGCCTACATCCGCAATCAGTTTAAGCCGTAGCCAGATGGTGCGTTCAATGCATTCCTGCCCCGGATTGGCCCGGCGTGGGGCCTGGTTGGTCGCCGATTTAAAGCGCAGATTGCCCCAGCCGCCATTACCGCCTTTGGCGATAATGATCCTTTGGCCAACTTCTGTCAGATCGGCGATGACGGTTTCTTCGTCCTCGTCAATGATCTCGGTGCCCACAGGCACGCGCAAGACCTTATCATCGCCATCCTTGCCGGTGCGCTGGCTGCCCATCCCGGCCTGCCCGTTCCCTGCAAAGAAATGCTGCTGATAGCGAAAATCGATCAGCGTGTTCAGGCCTTCGACAGCCTCAACCACCACATCGCCGCCTTTGCCGCCGTCGCCCCCATCTGGCCCGCCATATTCGATATATTTCTCGCGCCGGAACGAGATACAACCCGACCCGCCCGCGCCGGAGCGGATATAGACCTTGGCAAGATCGAGAAACTTCATTGGGCTGCTTTCTGGCTGTCTTTGCGCCGCGATACTCTAATCGTCGGTGCTTCTCAAGCGTTGCCATGTGTTACGCGACAGCCTGTGATCATGGATCAACGTTGGAACCCCGCGCGCCCGCGCATGGGTATAGCGCGTTTGCCAATGGACAAAGCCTTGTTTTGCCAGCACCCACGCAGATGCGGCGTTGTCGTGCCAGGTGGACGCGGTCAGGACGTCGCGTTTGGTGGTCATGAAGGCCTGCTCAATCGCGTCGGCTACAGCACCGGTCATAATCCCCTGCCCATGATAATCGGGATGTAGATTGTAACCAACGATACCCCCCGTTACCCCTAGCGTACCAATCAGACGATCAGTGTCACACATGGCCCAGATAAAACCCTCGCCCCGGTAGGGCCTGCAACGGCTTTGCGTGAACGCTTTGCTCGGTGGCCACGGCCAACTGCCCAACTGGCGCACAACCGGCCAAATCGAAGCAAGCGCGTGCAGATCCTCAAAATCATCCTCGCGCAAAAAACGATAGGTTAAATCAATCACTATGACGCACCGCCCACCCGGCGCGGGTCAGTTCCATGTTGCGGACAGGGACGTCTTCCTGACGGGCCATCGAAAAATGGACATCTGGTCCGATATCGACAAACCCCAGTTTTTGCAGAACGTTTTGCGAGCCTTTGTTTTCCGTGAAATGGCTTGCGTAGATGGCACTGTCATTCGCCGCAAAGTGATCATTCACAACGGCCTGCGCCGCTTCGGTCGCATATCCACGCCCCCAAGCGTCTTCGGCCAGCCAATAACCAAGTTCGCTGTCCAAACCGACGGTCCCGATCAAACTGTCGCCCCGCCAGATCAGGCGTGCGTTGAACCGGCCCTTCAGGTTTTCATTGATGAACCATTCCGCATCCGTGACCCCATAAGGAAACGGGACCATCGTCAGCCACTTACTGATAGCAAAGTTGTTCAAGGCTTTTGCAATAACGCGCGCATCTCGCGGCGCGAGCGCCCGCAAGGTCAACCGTTTCGTCTGCAATGTGGAAAGGGTCATTGCCCCGTCTTAAGCGTGTAGGTCCATGTTGGCACCGTCGCGTTGCGGGCCACGGAAAAGGCCTCTGCGTCGCCCAGATAATCAAAGCCGCAATTGGTCAGCACACGGGCCGAACCCGGGTTATCCTGAAAAACCTCGGCAAAAATCCGGTCAGAGCGGTGTGGATTGGCCGCGATCAGGCTGCGCACCGCCTCGGTCGCGAAGCCGGTGTTCCAGAAGGCAGGCGCGATCCAATAGAAAATCTCGGACTGGGCACGATCCATCCGTTCAAGGCTGATCAGGCCCAATGCCTCGGCGTGACCATGGGCGGCGCCGTCCATGACCCAGACATCCTCTGTCCTGTCAGGTTGGCTGGCCCTTTCAATCATCGCCTCAACGGTGCCGGGGGGCAATGGGTGCGGCATCGCGCGGGTGCCACGGGCCACACGATCATCACTGGCATACATCGCAATAAGCCCGGCATCGGATTTCCGGCAGGGGCGCAGCACAAACCGGTCTGCCGTGATCGTATCCTGCACAGTGATTTCCTCGTGCTTCATTGCCTTCCCTCCCCGAAAACATGAACGGTCTCGCGCACCCCTAAACAGATATGGTGGCAGAAATATGAATAAAAAAGGGGACCGGTGTTCACCGATCCCCTCAAATGCGTTACCTGAGATTTTCGGCTTATTCAGCGGCCTCCGCCACTGGGAGAACCGAAATAAACGTACGGCCTTTGAGGCCCTTGTGGAATTTCACAGCGCCATCGACAGTTGCAAAGATTGTGTGATCTTTACCCATGCCAACGCCGGTGCCTGGCCACATCTTTGTGCCACGCTGACGCATGATGATGTTGCCGGGAATGACGGCTTCGCCGCCGAATTTCTTTACACCAAGGCGACGACCAGCTGAGTCGCGCCCGTTACGGGATGAACCGCCTGCTTTTTTATGTGCCATTTGGTCTCTCCTTAGCCTTTTGCCAGCTCAACCGCTTGCGCGATCCAGCCTTCACGTTCGATCCGGCCTTTGAACGACAGTTTTTCGTCCATAGCAGCTACATCGTCTTCGGTCCATGCTGCGATTTGGGCGAATGTTGTCACACCCGCATCATGCAGTTTCTTTTCCAATGCGGGGCCAACACCTGACAATTGCTTCAGGTCATCGCCACCTTCAGCCTTTTTAGGGGCAGCTTTCTTTGGGGCGGCCTTAGGCTTTTCTGCCTTTGGGGCCTCTGCCTTGGGTTCAGCCTTCTTCGGCGCCGCTTTCTTCGCGGCAGGCTTGGCAGCAGCTGCTGCGACAACGCCAGCACCGGAAACGGCAGCCATAACGCCAGATTTGTCGGCGCCTTTTTCAAGGATCTCGGAAATGCGCACCAATGTCAGTTGCTGACGGTGGCCTTTTTTCCGGGCCGAGCTGTGCTTACGACGGCGCTTAACGAAGTTGATCGTCTTTTCGCCTTTGATCTGATCGATCACTTCTGCCTGGACGCCAGCGCCCTCAACAAAAGGTGAGCCCACAGTTGAGCCGACCATCAGAACGTCGTTGAATTGGATTTTGTCGCCAGCTTGCGCGGCTAGCTTTTCGACACGCAATACGTCGCCAGAGGCCACTTTATACTGCTTGCCGCCGGTTTTGAGAACCGCAAACATATGGTATTCCTTTGTTTTCCGCGTCTCTGAGGCCCCGGATCAAACCGGCGTTTGGTACCTGTGAACAGCGCGCCCGTGGGCGTAATTTCGCATAAAGCCCGGCAAGTACCTTGCAGGGATGGCGGCTTATGTGACCAATAGATGAATAAGTCAACCCATAAGAAGGCCCCAAAGCCCATGCGGATCATTCTCATGACCACTCTGGCGCTCGCCGCCTGTTCAAATGAGGCCAACCACCTCGGCAATCCATTATTGCTTCCTGTAAGCGGGCTATCAACGGCCATTGGCAATGCAGCGTATAACGAACGGCGCGGCCGGGTCGAGGTGATTGTGAAATCCAATTACCCAGCAATCTTGCGTGATCTCAACGCAGGTGGCGGGCCTGTTCTGACCGACGCCATGAATGCAGCTGAAGTGCCCGAGGCCGATAGGCCCACACGGATCATCCAACTGCAATCGGATATCGGACTTTATGCACAAAACCCTGGTGCATTGGTGGTCGCGCTTATGGTCTATGGCGGGTAAGCGCTGCGCCCCGAAACAGGGGCGCAGCGATCGCATTATTCCTTGAGGGGCTTATCCGCGGCGAAATGCAGCCTGCTCAAAATGGCATCGTCAGCGGGGGTACGCATCCGCATATTGGGGTTAGGCGCCATCAGTGCTTCAAATTCTGCTTCATTTTGCGCGTCTTCGTCCGTTGGCGCTACATTGGCGTCATCCGTGTTGGCATTCTCAACGCCAGGATTGGTACCTCGCTTAGCGTCCGCTGCCAGACGGTCAGGGTCGGCGTGTGCACCATCGACATTGACGTCAAAGCGCGGTGTGCCC
Source organism: Yoonia sp. BS5-3 (assembly GCF_038069655.2). NCBI lineage: Bacteria > Pseudomonadati > Pseudomonadota > Alphaproteobacteria > Rhodobacterales > Paracoccaceae > Yoonia > Yoonia phaeophyticola. The sequence continues at coordinate 2,962,606 of NZ_CP150951.2, read as the reverse complement.
GCCTCTTCTGCAGGCTGATCATCACGTTGTTCGATGACCGCGCGGTTCGCCCACAAACCATCCATTTGTTTGTTAACAGTATCGTAAGCTCCTGTTTCCTGGAGCTTCGCGGTAAGTTCCATCAATTCGGAAGCATCAGTCGCATCAGAATCTATGGACAGACGATCCAAAGCAACACGCTCAGCGCTGTTAGGTCTTCCAAAATTCCTTTCGGCGCGCATTGGATTTGTTTGCGCCTGTGGAATTTGCCTATCCGTTACGGGGGAAAATCTGCCCAACACAAAGGCTTTCGCGGCTTGAAAACCGCTGCTGATCTTTGACATGATATTTTTGAACATGTCACGGATTTTGTGGCCCCCCTCAGGTCCGCCACGCTCGGCCGGGGCAAAACCGGCATTCTGTCCATCATTATTGTTCGGCGCAACATTTGCTGCGTTCATCTGAGCCGTTGCAGCAGTGCCCATACCTGCGGTTCTCTCAACCATTGACCTATCTCCATTTTGTCTGAAGTCAGAATACCAGGCGCGTTCGGGTGGGTTGTGCCGTAAGGTACTATTTGCAGCTATTTGTCTTTTTTGACCGCAAAAAAATGCCGCGCCTTATAAGTAAAAGGCACGGCATGATGATGATCTGGTAGCTAGGGTCGCGCAGACGCCTAAGCTTTCAGATTGGCGAGGCGCAAATGCAAATTTGCAAGTTCTTGTTCAAATTTCTCATTCTGCAAATCCCTGTTGAATGCCTTGGCGGCGGCAAGCTGGCCTAACAATTTGTGCTTTTCAGCGGTGACTTTATCTTTTTCCGCGTCACCTTGCGCCACCTGACGTTCCAGCTGATCAATCCGCTCATTCAAATCCTGATTTCGTTGATCCAAGGTCTGGATATGAGCAGCGAGTCTTTCTGTACCACCACTATCGATGGTCCGCGTTTTGTCGTCGCTCGCGCCAGTTACGACAGGGCTTTCCGGCTTTTGTGTCGGCCGCTCATCTGATCCCTCTTCGATCTGTCGGGTATCACTCGCCGCTACAGTTTCCGTTTCAACATCGTCCGGCAGCGCCTCAAGTTCCCAATGCAATAGCGCGTCTTCTTGCCCCTTCACAAACGTATCGAGTTGGCTATCAAGCGTATTCACAAAGGCCTCAGGGTTCGTTTCAGCCAATTCAAAAGACAAATTGATCGTGCTGTTCTTTTCGTCAAGTGGCGTAAACGCCCCCTGCCCTGCGCGCACCAGCTGAAGCTTAAAACCAGCCTCCTTGAACTGACCAAGCTTTTCCATCAACGCATCGTTCTTGGCCATCATCAATTTGGTTTCCCGAGGGATTGGCTCACCAACGGTCATTTTGTCGATCATGTTCAGACGCTGCTCCAACTTTGGTTCCAGCTTGTCTGCAACGGGCTTCGCGACCTGACGTCCAAAGATTGCACCAAAGCTTTTCAAACCGGCCCTCAGCTTCGACGGAATCGAAAAAAAGCGCGACATCATGCTCTTGCGGGGGGCATCGACTTGCGGCGGCGGCGGGTTATCCGCAGGATCAAAACCTGCGTTTGGTTGTTCATCGGCCTGCAGCGGCTGTACGTCGCCGACCGGTGCCGTTACGCCACTATTTTCTCTGACACTGACCATACGGCTCTCCATCTGATATATAAATCAGACTAACCGTAGGCGAATTGCGCGACTGTACTGAAAGATACTCAATCGGGGTAACAAGACCATTTTCTTTCGGCCAACCCCAACGCGCCCAGTAAGGCGCTGCCAGCCGCGGACCGCCAGCGCCGCAATTTCAAAAATGGTTCGCTCAGAACGTACCCAAGGCCGAGTCGCGCTGCGCCACGAGGTTCCAGAAAGCCTGTGATTTTGCGATATCATCAGCCAAGTCGGTTGGAATGCCACGCGCAATCATCCGGTTATAAAGCGTTTGCGGATACCCCTCGCTGACAGGCGGCACGCTGACGCGGGGGTTGATATCAGCGGCACGGCCACGCGCCTCGTCCGGGCAATCGCGGGTTGGATTACCATTGGCACTACGCCCTTCGCTTTCCAGCTGCTGAACCGCGGCAAAATAGATCGCGCATTCACTAATCACCAAGGCCTGCTGGCGCGGATCATCCAGCGGCAATTCAGGTTGCGGTGCGATGGCCGGTGTCTGCGCACAAGCCGCAAATAGCGTCAGCGTGGCGCCAAGAAACAGAGGTCGGGACAAAGCAATATTCCTTTTCGAAACTTCCTTGCCGCTAGTAATACCGCAGTGGTCCGGAATGCCAAGCCGCGCGCCGCCTTAAAGTTCCTGGCTAATCATGAAGCGCGACGCGGCCAGCCCCAACCCGCGTGAGATATCATCAAACATCCCGTTAAAGGCCATGAACAGCGCCGCATTCATATCCTGCCCCGCCTCGGTTTCTGAAAAGGCAATATAGGTCTGCAAGTCCGCATCCGAAATCGGCTGATAGGCCATCAGCAAGAACGAATAGACCCATTCGGTTGTGTTTGCGCGTATCTCAGGTTCTTGAAGCCACACATCCTTCAACGCGGTCTCGGCCGTGACGCCGGGCAGCGCGACACCGCCATCGATCAACCCCATGTAAAAGGCGTAATTGGAGTTAAGCGCGCCGACCACGTTGGTTTCAATCAGATCGTTGGCATCGACAAAGTCTTGCACCAGCTGAAACCGGGGCGTTTCGTCCATCATCGCAATGGCGGCGTTATCCTTACTCGCCGCCTCAACTGCCTCATCCAACAAAGCGCGGCGGGCGCTCACCTCCAGATCAATGATCGTCGCGCCAGGCTCGGATGTATAAAAGGCAAGCATCGCATCAAGATCATCACCTTCAAGCGCCTTGGCAAAAGCGCCGCGCACCTCTTCATACATCATATCGATATCATAAATCTGGGTAACAGCGGCTGACCAAGCGGCCGAATTGCCGCCCGGAAACATATCATCGGCAAGGGTCATCCCATATTCGACGCCCTCTTCCTGCATAATCACTAACATCTCGGGTAGGCCCAAAGCGTCAAATAAGGCGTCCACCTTGGCAGGCGAGGCCTCTTGTGCAGAGGCGGCACCAAAGGTTCCGATGAAAAAGGTCGCGGTCGCGATAATACGCAGCATGAATTGTCCTTCCTGCTGAAAAGGTTCTTAGATGAAATACGCCGGACAGGCCGGTTTTCCAAGCGCATGGCACGGATTTGTCAACGGGCGCGATTTACCCTTGCAGAGCGGACGCCCGCAGATTACGACGCAGCGACCCCCGCGGAGAGGTGCCGGAGTGGTCGAACGGGGCGGTCTCGAAAACCGTTGTGCCTTCACGGGTACCCAGGGTTCGAATCCCTGTCTCTCCGCCACTTGCCTTTGATTTCATTTAGAAATTCGGCAATTTGCCAAATCTACCAACGCTCTACTACTCTTTTTCAACCGGTAATTTTGCCGGTTTGAAAGTGTAAGTTGTGCGTTGGCATTCAACTTCACTCTACATATGGTTGGTCGCAAGAGCTCATGCACAATGCGAGTTTGTTATGCGACGCTACAGTTCAACTCCAGAAGACCACCTTTTTCACAAAGGCGATTGGTTCGCCACGCAGCAAGCGTGGGAACAGAAGTTAGTGGCATCTATTGAGGCCATGAACGGCGACGAATTGCTGAACACTTCAACGTCAGACTTGGCAAACTACTATGCTTCTGAGTTTGAGTTTGACGTTCCTACGATCCTCCCCGACGAAATCGTTGCGGATCAGCGCGAAGCTGAAGTTGAAGTAGGCCGTCGTAACGATCCATTCTACGATGGTTATGGTGGAACACGGACAGTTACAGGAACAGCGGTTGACGTAGAACTGCCTTACACCGGGAACAAAACTGGTTTCGACATTCAACCGACGACCAGAAACTACAACAATCCCCGTGCCTATGTTGCTAGCGATTGCCTCAAGTTTTCCATCACTGGAATAAATTTGACAGCGGACCACGTGCGGAAGGAAGTTGACAGCCGCGTTTCGTCGATCAAGCAACATCTTGAATGGTTGACAAAGGATGCGCAGGGATACAACGCCGGATTGTTGGCTCTAGCGACGCAGACTATTGAGCGCCGTAACGAAAAGCTCCTTAAAGACAGGTCACTAGTCGCGGGCTTGGGATTCAAGATGAAAGAAAGGCCCGGTGCGTCGGAGACCTTTGCCGCGCCTTCCGTCCGCCGTAAGATCAAACCTGCCACACCGAAGCCAAAAGCGTCTAGGGCACCGTTCGAACCGGAACCTACACTTACAAGCGATAACTACGAACATATTTTGAAAGTGCTTGAAAATATGGTTCAAGTCATGGAGCAAAGCCCCGGCGCTTTCAGAGAGATTGACGAAGAAAGCCTACGGACACATTTTTTGGTCCAGTTGAACGGCCATTTCTCCGGCGATGCGACCGGGGAAACATTCAATTACGAAGGCAAGACTGATATTCTCATCAAGGTCGATGGCCGAAACATCTTCATCGGCGAATGCAAGTTCTGGACTGGCGAGAAGGCGTATCTAGAAACGTTGGACCAAGTGCTTTCCTACCTGAGTTGGCGCGACACAAAGGCCGCAGTCCTAATGTTCAGCCGAAACAAAGATTTCACAGGTGTTCTTGAGAAAATTTCTAGCAGCACGCCGAACCATGCAAACTTCAAGAAGTTGGTGAAGCAGCGTTCGGAAAGCAGTTGGACCTACCTTTTCGGTCACAAAGACGACGCCAACCGTGAAATTTCCATCACGGTTCAAGCCTACAACGTGCCAGAGCGTATCGAACCGCGTATTCGACCGCTAGGAAGGTAAAGAAAATGTCGCGCAGTTCGCGCGGCAAGTTGCCCTTGGCACTTGGGTTCAGGGGTGTTCGCACAAGGCCGCAACGATAGGCCGGTCGGCAACGGGCAGTGCCCACAAGGGCACCGCCAAGACCGCCACGGCGGCAAGGTCAAGGTCGCCTAGCCCTTTCCCCTCACAGAACGTCCACGACGCTCTGTGAGGGTGACGACAGGGCCAGCGTCAGCACGTCGGGCAGGTCCACCCCTACCGGATAATCGCCTTCTTAAGTTCGCGCTCTTGTTTCGCTTCGTTGTTTTCGAAACCGCCTGCGTCGCCCCGGTCGAACCGCGCCGACCGCGCCGTAGTCAGCTGCAACTGATCGGCCGGGACCTTCTATTTTGGGCGCAAAGCCTCTTTGTCTTGGTATTTAGAACTTTGCGATGATGTTGATGAATGCGCCTTGGTCGTCGAATGTCAGGTCTGACAGATCATCCGAGAAGGATGCAAAGTTGTACCCGACCCCGACTTTGGCGTTGTTCCCGAAGTGCCGGTAAACGGCTGCCAACACACCCGTGTCGCTGGTCTCTGCATCGATCGTTTCCAAATGACGTAGCTCGATCAAAGCATCCCAGTTATGCACCACGTTGTAGCGCGCATTGATCACGCCCAGCCAGGCGTCGTTGCTTGTCAGCTCCATGGTGCTATCTGCGGCGCTGTCGGTCAGACGGGCGCCCAGCTTGGCGCCGATGGTCCAATGCCGGTTGATGTCGTAATTACCTGCGATATCAACGATATGGCTTTCCTGCACTGGGCCGCTTCCGGCCACGCCGTCTACTTCCTGACCAAACATATCATACAGGTAGCGATAGCCGGCCAGAATGTTCACCCGCTCATGCGACACGGGGCGCAACGCGTACCCAAGCCGCAGATCAGCCAATGTGCCATCCAGGATCGCGCTTTCGTCGGTGTCCGTATCGGCCAGATCCAGGCTGAACAGCACACGGCGCGCATCGTCGATTTGATATTGCAGATCGGTGGTCACGATCACTGTATCCGCATCAGAGCGCACCGACAGATCATCAGCTTCATCCTGGCGATATTCCAAACGCGCCCGCGCTGTGACACTTTGGCTGGCATAACGCACCCCGAAGGACACCGCACGCCGGTCAAAATCACCGTTGATGTCATCCTCAACCTGCCCCAGCTCTAGCGCGGCATCATAGGTCAGGAAGTCTGATGCAAGGTATTCCACACCATAGGCCCCCGTCAGCGTCCGGGCGCTGCCAAAGATATCATAGGTGTTTTCTGCAAAGACCTGCGTGTCATCACTGATCTGGCGACGGCCGCCCAGCACGTATTTGCCGCCATTATCGGCGGTCGAGATACCGGCGTCCAAGGCGCGGCCCGGATCCAGCTCATAGCCAAAATAGGTGCTGTTATTGCTGTCGCTGCGCCGCTCGGCCAGGATCCGCCCGCCAACACCGCCGGTGCCGTCTGACAGCTCGCCCGTGATGGCCCAACCGTTTGAGACACTCTGCACGACCCCCAGACCATAGCGGTCATAGGCATCAAGGCCGCTGTTCTCGATGGTCTGTTGACCAAAGCCATAGATGCTGGTCTGCTCAGACAGCGCATAGGTCAGCCGCCCGGCTGCGACCACCCGGTCGCCGCTTGTGGTGGCTGTGACCTCATCAAGATATTCAACGCCAACCGCGTAAGACAGCTGCTGGGTGATGGCCCCGCTTAGCTCGGCCCCGATCTCCTGCTTTTCGACGCCAGCATCGCTGTCATAGACATCCGCATAAACCGCATAGCCCAGCCCCTCTTCGGGGGTGCTGCGCACATAGACGCCGTAAAGCGTCTCATCGGCGGCCACCTGATAATCCAGGGTCGAGAAGCCTGCGCTACGCTCTTCGTAATAGCCGCCCAGCACGCCGCCGCGCTCTGATCCAAGATCGCCAAAGTCAAGCTGACCTTCGATCTTGGCCGCCGTGCCGCTGCCTGCAACAGCTGCGGTATTGTCGATCGTCAGACCGCCATCGGTCGAGACAGATGACCCGTAACCGGGACCGTCGCTTTCAGCATAGTCAAGCTGCACAAAGCTGTTTTCACCATATTCATAGCGCAGATCAGCCGCCACAGCGGTCTGATCCGCCGTGCCCGTATCATCCTGCAAACCAGTGACACCCACCCGGACGTCATCGCTGACCCAGCCTTCAACGCGGCCACCGGTTGAGAACCCGTCAACATCCGCTGTCGTGGGCGTAAACTCATATTGCGCCACCAGATAGACCTCGGCGTCGCCGCCGGGATTGGTCTCAATCAGATTGCCAACCGTGGACGACGACAACGGGCTATACAGCGTGATGCTGCCTTGGGTGTAGTTGATGTCGTAATCGCGCCCTTGCACCAGGGTCTGGCGGGCGGTGACCCGGCCCGTATCGGCATCACGCACTTCGACGCTCAGCGTTTCGGTGCCGGTCGTGATCGCCTGCCGTTGCAGGAAGTAAACCGATCCGCCGGTACCCAGGAATGTATCGCGACCGACCAATTGATCTGGCTGCGAGGCATAAAGATCAACGCTCGCCCGCGCCTCACCGCGTTCGGTGGTTGCGTCCGTCGCATAATGGCCCTGTGCGCCGTAAAGCGTACGCTCATTGCGCAGATAACCTGATCCGGCAACCCGTGCCTGATAATCACCCCAAAGCGCAAAATTCCCGTCCTGCTCAACACGCAGATAGAACTTGCCCGAGGTTGGGGTGTTATCCACGATCTCGCTGTCATCCCCATAAGTCAGATAGCTGTCTTCGATGTCGCCAATGATGGATCGCGGATCACGCTCATCCAGACGGCGGAAGATATCGCGCAGCTCTTCCTCGCCCGTGTCCAGCGACGAGGTGATCTGTAGACCGCCAGCGGTTTCACCATCAATATAGTATTGCAAACGGCCCGTTGCGGTATCAACCGTCTCGCCGGTGGCGTCATCTTCGGTGCGTGACAGCATCAGGTCGGCCACGCCAAAGGTGAACCATTCAGCCCCAGGGACCTGTACCTCGCGCGACAGGTTCGTGTTGGCGCCATTGCCGTTCACCGCCACATCAACGGCGTAATCACCCGGTGGCAGGATCCGTTCGATCACCAACCGGCCACCCCGATCAGGGCGCACTGTTTCGCCCAGGGTCGACAGGGTTGCACCGGGCTGCAAGCTATCGGCCGCGACGCGCACGGTGCCGCCATTGATCCGCAAATTGCGCTCGGCGGTAAAATCAAACCCATCATCGGCAGCGGTTAGTCCGCGATCATCGGCGCGGCCCAAAGGCAGCGGCTCAGTCTGGTCGTACCGGCCTGCGGCGTCATAAACCCGGTGCACAACAACAAGATCGCGCCCTTCAGGTACGACAAAGCTGACGTTACCGTTGGCATCAACAGGCACCCGGGCCACAAGACGGGCGCCGCCCGCTGCGGCCCGATCAATGATGCGCATCTCGGCGCGATCAATAAAGGCTGGATAGTTGGTTTCACTGCGCAACGTGACCGTGTCACCCGCACGATACGCGCGGGGGGCGCCGGCTGTCTCCACGTTCAGGCGTGGCTGCGGGTCAAGCCCGTCGAACATGACTTGCACATTGGCCTCGGCCAGGGCGATATCCGTGCGGCGGATCTGGTCCTCAATCCGGGGATCCGCATTGATGGGCGCACCATCAATAGCCAGTACAAAGCCCGCGTTGTTGGTGATGGGGCCAGTGTCAAACTCGGTTTGTTGACCGATGGGCATTTCGACCACAAGCCCCGCATTGCGCTGTTCGCAATTCTCTGGCAACGGCTGGCCGAGTGTTTCCACACAATCCAGTTCCTGTGCCTGCGCAGGCAAAGCCATCCAGGCCAGTGCCGTTGCGCTCATCAAAGTGGCCCGCAAGGTGGGGTTCTTTTGCATTCTCATCTGTCTCACCTCTACTGGAACTGTTTGACTGTGCGTTCGATCACAAGTCGGTACTCGCCAACATCACGCCATTGATTACGGATCAACGCTTCGACCGCATCCATACGGTCACGCGCAACCCGCGCATCTTCGCTGCCTGTAATGAAATACGAGATACGCAGCATCGATGGCGTGTCCGCGATTTGCTGGAGCAAACCGGTCACCCCTGTCGCCAAAGCCTCCCCGGGTGTGTCCGCGCCTGGCGCAAAAGCCGCATCCGTCAGATCGACATCAACGATCCGGCCGATTGATGCACCAAAGTTCATTTCTGTAAAGATACCAGCGGTCAGACGCATCGTGCGCGGGTTTTCGGTGGTCACGCGGTAGCCCGTAGGCAACGACCGCGTATCCAGCTTAAGCGAAAAGTTCGTGCCCAAATCACCAGGGAGTTCCGCACATGGAACGCTGAACCGGCCAAACTGATCGGTGGTGATGATCGTGCCTGTGGGCGTGGCTAGTCGCACATAAGGCAGACCCGGCTCGCTTTCATCACGTTCCACCAGATCATTGCTAAACTTACCGGTGATAAAGCTTTGATCGGTAATGCCGCGGGTGCTGACAACAGGGGCAGACCCAATTTGATCCTGATAACCATTCATATTGCGATCATCAAAAACCTTGCCAATCAAAGCCGTACAATCAAACACAGCCTCAGGTGCCAGAGTAACAACAGCGGTCGCAGCGCTTGTTATCGGTTCATCGGTATTCTCATCCAACAGATTGGCGGTGTTCACCAGCGATCCATAAGGAGCCGAAGCGCTTACGCGGGCATCCAGTGTAACTTCAATGGTCGAACCGATACCAGCGGCCAAGGTCAAACCGTCCCAGGTCAAGGTACCCGCACCCGTGACATCAGGCTCAACAGCCACGCCGTCAACCGTCGCCGTACCAGGCGTATAGGTCAGGCCGGTGGGCAAAGTGTCGATGATTGTCAACGGCGTGTAAGCCGTCGCGCCCAGATTGGTCGCCGTGATCGTGTAGGTCACCGTCTCGCCAATCACGACACTCGCAACCGAGGCAATCTTCTCCAAAGTTACATCAGGCGTATCGGTCGGCAGGATCGGCTGATCGATATCCGTCTGGATTGGATCGGTCGTGAAATCGACACCAAGCGGATAGCTATTGATTGTCACACTATCCGGGTCGACAAATTCGATTGTGTAATCACCCGCCTCCGGCACAAATCCCGCGATCTGATAGGTGCCGTCCGTACCCGTCACGGCGGTACCAACCAAAACACCCGAAGGATCGTAAAGGTTGACCGTATAACCGCCCAAGCCGACCTCGCCATCGGCAGGATCAAACGTATCGCTGGCATCATTGTCGAGGAACACAGTGCCAGAAACGGCTGCCGTGTTGTAGATCAACGTGATCGTGGCCTCGTTCGACGTATCACCGTCCTCGTCATCGACTGTGTAGGATGGCGGGGTTGGGTTCTGCTCAAAATCATCCTCAGGATCAAAACTCACCAGACCATCATCATCAACAGTCCAAACGCCCTCGCCCGGCACCGTCAATGTCTTACCATCGTCCGACAAAGTCGCATCCGCTGGCAAACCGGTCAGCGTGAACACAACGCTGGTTGGGTCCAGATCAGTGTCGCCAACTGTGTCATTGTCCAGGATATCAAGACCCGTCACCGTGTCGCCAATAGCAGCCCCATCATCAAACTCATCGTCTTCGGCAACGGGCGGTTGGCAATTGATAAAGGAAATCGTCCCAGCCTGATCATAATCGACCATCCAGCTATAGACGTAGTAGTTGCCATCAGCTGGAACAACAAAAGTAAGGTCGTAATCGTCAGAATTCGCACCGTATATCGAATTGTTCCCACCCGCAGGCAGCTGTGCCGGGGTGCCCACACTGTCCGACAACAAGTTGCCATTGCCATCAAAAACGGCATAGACTTTGTGCTCAAGCGAAGCAGGGTCGACCATCGTCACCGTTTCTTCTGTTCCGGCATCGCCGGTCAGATAGGTCACTGCCAAATGCGTCTCGATCGCTCGCGTGTTGTTTTCATTCGTATATTCTGGCAACTGCCCCACGATCGTTCCGGTGACAGCAGGTGTCTGTGCACGGATCGGAAGACCATTGGCATCATAAATCCAGCCCGCATTGGGGTAGGCGTTGACGCCGCGGTTCGGGTTGTCCTCGGGGTTGTTGACAGTCGTGACATAGCCCCAGCTTGCATAACCGGTCTCGCAGACAGCGGTCGGCAGCGTCGGCTGATAAGGCGCCAGCCCAGTGGCCGTCTCCGAAGCCGTCACAGCGGCCAGAACACCGGCTGCGGGAACGCCAGTCGCCGTAGCTGAATTGGTAACTGCCGTCGCCGGGCTTGCCGCGTTGATCATCGCAGCGTAATCGGCGTCAGACATTGCGTAGGTTGCCGTAAACAAGGCCTGTTCATTGGGGGCCAGGGTATCAACGCGGTCATCCCCATTCAGGTCAGTGTCCACGAACCCTGCTTGGGATACAATTGTGAAACCGGATAAGGTGCCCGTACCAGGAGCACCGTCAATTTCAACGCCAGCCTCAACAGGCTCGACATCCGTCATATTGACGTCTCCGGTGTTCACAACGGTAAAGGTGTAGGTAATCACCCCACCGTCGGACCATTGACCCGTCTGTTCACTCGTAAATGGCAGAACATTATCTGCAACGACATAACCCGCCGGGTCCAATGATCCGACCGGTCCTGCATCAACCTTTGCAATAGAAAGAGACGCATCCTGCGCATGGGCAACAGTTGCCCCAATCACAAATATGGTCGACGCTGCTATTCGCGACGCCGTAGTCATTATTCCACTCAAATTCATTTCCGATTCCCCAATTACCCACCAGCATCCCCACAATGCCGTATTTACGCGCGCAAAGTTCTAGAGAAAATCCCGCCTACGGCAACTCGGAAAGAACCTGGGGAAATCTCCCCATTGCCGCACCAAGACCGGATCAGTTTTGAAAACCGAAATCCATCCTATTGGCCTCGAAAAATCGTTAAGGGATCTACTGTTTTTTGAGTGTCCGGCAGCTCGAATCTCGACTACGATAACTTGTTCAGGATTGCCGAAGATCCACTCGAAAAAGACTTTTTATAATTTTATCAGTAACTTAATCCAGACTGCAGCACCATTCAACTTCGGTCAATCACCCGATTTCCTCGTTAAGCCAGCCCTGCTGCTACCAAATAAAGATTGGACTAGCCCCGCAACAAAAGCGCGACTCAGCGCCCGCAGTTTACCAAAACCCGGAAACAATCGCCTATCCAAAACCAAGATCGTCCAGCCTTCTCGCGATGGCGAAAAATCACCGACATATACTAAAGGACAGTAGCAATCAGAAGAAGTAGCGATTTCCCGCGCAATCGCCCACTGGTTTTGTGGCCCGCTGTACCAAATTGAGCGACCAAACACGTTTCAAACATAGAATCAGCTACTTGGCCTGCGGCGCGCTAGGCGCTTAAGAGGTCAGCTACTGATATCGACAACGCTCCGGGCGAAGGCGTTTGGATCATGGGGCCACGACCTTGACGGCCTGGATAGCATTTCCTGCGTAGACCGGACATTCAATTGTGTCTGCATCAACGATGCCCGTGATTTCTGAGATAAATTGCGCCTCCAGCAGTGCCGCAGCGCCTGGCATGACATTCTTGATATCGGTCGTGCCTGGACCCGCGACGTGCGTAATAGGCCCGCCAGAGGCTATGACTAAGCAAAGCGCCTTTTGGGCGCCGCTGCAACGGTTTCGGACGCAGTTTTGCCACTGCACTGAGTTGGCTTTTTCGGGCCGTCCAACGCAAAATCAAAATCAAACACCGCCCGCCAAAAGCAATTTGAAGTATAGCAAGGGTGTGGTGGCGGACAGACAGTCTTACGCACTAAACCCGTAAGTTAATGAATTAAATATATTATTTACAGAGAATACACCATCATACCACAAAATACACCACGCCGGGTTCAAATTCGACTATTGCATATTCTCAGTTGATTGCCGACCCGATCCCGACAACGTTGCCGCCCAATCTTACTAAGACTGGGCGGCATACCAAAAGATGACGTTCATATGTTCCGCAGCGAATGTCGGGCTCGAGCCCATTTTGTGAATTTGGTTTTCTCCCTGCATGCGCTCGCAGCGTGGAAAATGCTGTGTCAACGTAAAGTACGGACCTGCCGGGCGGCCGGAAAAGCGGCCATTCGTGCAGAGTGCAGCAGGGATCAATTTTACGCACTGCAGATGGGATGGATGGCTCCTGCGCCCGTCGGCGTTGCAATGCGCCATACTGCAGTTGTCAGAAACTGCTCAACGGAGGAGCCACCCCATGCAAGTTACAACAGTAGGCCTAACCTGCTGAGTGAAGCAGCCGGTACATCCCATTACTAACAGATGCTGCACAGAGCTTGAATGTCGGCTGGCCATCCCCAATTGTTGCGCACAAGAGGCGATACCAATTCTGAATCTACCGTGGATATCTCATGCGGACCGCAGTAGCGATCATCGATATAGTGTCACAGCGTTTGCGCGGGGCTTGTACAGGGCGGCATGGACAACGTTGTGGAAAGCAGAGGATAAGCTCACCCTGTCTCGACCTAGTTGGATGCGGGCCTCGTGGGGATCAGAAATGTCAGGCGGTCTGGGATCATGTCTGCGATAACAATTGTACCGTCCGGCTGCACAGCCAGCCCGTGTCCATAGGTCGAAAACGTCCGACAGCGCCCTACCAATTGTCCATCGGCATCATAGGCTGACAGCCTTGGGGTTTGATCGGTCACCAACAACATACCATCAGGCGTCAGCGCGAGAGCCATGGGTTTGTGGACCCCTTCAATTTGCGTCAACCAATTGCCCTCTGCATCGAACAGCTGAACGCGATTGTTTTCGCGATCTGCCACACACAGCCGATCCTGCCTATCAAACAAGACGCTATGGGGGGTCGAGAATGCCCCTGCGTTCGTGCCCGGCACACCGAAGGTTTTTAGATGCTGCAGCTTGGCGCTGAAAATGTGAACCGCGCTGTTGCCATAGCCATCGGCGACATAAAGTCGGCCATCCGGCCCCCGCGCACAGTCACACGGATGGTTAAACGGGCGACCCAATTGCGGGTGGTCGTCGCAGTGCATACGCGCGACCTCTTGCAGGGTTGTATCGACTATGATGACCTTATGCCGGTCCATATCGGTAACAGCCAATTGACCAGCACCGATGTTGCGCAACCCGTGGCCACAGGCAAAATCCGGCAACGCGACACTGTGATCCGAAAGCTTCCCGTCCAGCCCGAGCACGACCAGTTCCGGTGATTGCCGTCTCAGCACGATGACCTTGTCGCCCAGTACCGCAACATCGCTGATTCCAGCCAGAACGGTTTCAACAAAATGGGCCACGCGGTAACGCTGCTCGCCCAAGGCAACATAAGCCGTGGGCTGCGAGGGATTGGCGTCGAGCTGGGGCATCAGTAGGTCTGTTCTACCAGCCACGTCGCGATGCCGGGGAATGCGGTCAGTAGGATCACCGCCAGAACGAGAATCAAGAAATAAGGAACCACCATGCGGGTGATCTCGAAGATGGATTTTCCGGTCAGATTCTGGATGACAAACAGGTTGAACCCCAACGGCGGCGTGATCTGGGCCATTTCTACAACGATGATCAGATAGATGCCGAACCAGATCGGGTCGATCCCCACGGCAATCACAGCGGGCATAACGACTGAGGTCGTCAACACAACAATCGAAATCCCGTCAAGGAAACACCCAAGCAGGACGAAGAACACCGTCAGCACCGCGATCAACCCAGACGTCCCAAGCCCGCTGGCTGATATGATTTCGGCCAACTGTCCGGGCAAACCGGAAAAGCTCATCGCGGAGGTGAGAAATGCTGCGCCCAGCAGGATCAACCCGATCATGGCTGAAGTGCGCGTGGCCCCCATAAGGGATTCGATAAATGCCTTTAGCGAAAGAGATTTGCCAAAGGCGGCGATGATCAGCGCGCCCAAAACGCCGATGGCTGCAGCTTCGGTTGCAGTTGCGATGCCTGCGTAAATTGACCCGATCACGCCAACGATCAACCCGACTACGGGCAGCAACATGCGTAAGCGGAGCAGGCGTTCCGCCATTGGCACGCGTGGTTCCGGGGCTGGCACGCCGTCCGGATTTAGTTTTGACCAAATCGCAATATAGCTCGAAAACAGCGCCATCAACATCAAACCGGGAATGACGCCCGCAATGAACAAACGGTTGATTGAAACCTGTGCTGCGACGCCATAAACGATCATCACAATCGATGGCGGGATCAACAGGCCCAGCGTGCCCGATCCGGCCAACGACCCGATGGCAAGGCGGTCCGCATAGCCGCGTGATTTGAGTTCGGGAAGGGAAATGCGGCCCACGGTGGCCGTGGTTGCGGCGGATGAGCCGGACACTGCGGCGAAGAT
Organism: Yoonia sp. BS5-3; assembly: GCF_038069655.2. Lineage (NCBI taxonomy): Bacteria > Pseudomonadati > Pseudomonadota > Alphaproteobacteria > Rhodobacterales > Paracoccaceae > Yoonia > Yoonia phaeophyticola. The sequence goes on along the minus strand of NZ_CP150951.2, from coordinate 2,947,444 downwards.
TCCGCAGCCAACAACATTCACATGGGCCAAACCACCCGGCAAGCGCCCCAGCAACGGCGCGAGGCCGGAAAACAAGTTTTCGGCCAAACGTGTCCGATACAGGATTTCACCCATCCAGATGAACAGCGGCAACGCGGTCAACGTCCAGCTTGCCGAATGCACCCACATGACCGTGCCAAGAATGGCGTCAACAGGTGTAGAGGTGAAAAGCGAAAAGATGACAAAGCCGGAAGCCATAAGCGCAACGCCGACCCACACACCCAAGCCCAAAAGCACAAGCAAAGTCGCGACAAGAACGCCCGATTGCAGAAGGATATCCATGATTATTCTCCCCTCAAAAGGGTGTCAGGTTTTTTGATTTCGACAGGCAATCCAAGGATCAAGCGCACAGTGCGTTCCGCAAACGCCACGGTAAAAAGGGCAGAACCCAGCACCATTGCTGATTGCGGTATCCAAAGCGGCAACGCGATCACACCTTGGCTCAGTTCATTGTAGATCCAGCTTTCTGATACATAACCAAAAATCGCCCAAGTGACCCACCCCATCATCACAATGGCAAAACCCGCCGCCAGAATATCGGCGACGTGGCCTATTTTAGGAGGCAAAAGCTGGCGCAAAGACGTCACACGAATATGGTCGCCGTGCACCAGCGTAGCGGGCAGCGCGAGGAAGATGGACGCGCTCAACGCCCAACCCGCAAAATCATCGGCGGACGGTATCTGGTGGCCAATCAGTCGAAGACCGATTTGCGACAAGATCAAAACGGCAATCCCCATCAAGGAAAGCGCGGCCAAGGCGCCACAAAAGTTGAATATATGGCGTGTGAGTAGCATGGCTGCAGGCTCCAAATGGGGGGCGGTGGCGGGCACCCTAGCAAATATAGAAAGAGGCCCGGGCGTTTGACCGCCCAGACCCCGATTAGGCTTAGTTCATTGCCTCGACGATTTTCTGCCCGTCTTCACCAGCTTGTTCCAGCCATTCAGCGCTCATCGTGCCGGCGATGGCTTCAAAGTCAGCGGCCAAACCTTCTGGTGCTGGCAAAACGGTCATGCCGTTGTCCGCCATGGTCTGCGTTGCTTCAACGGTGGCAACCTCAGCCATCTCAAAGCCACGGTCTTCGGCCAATGCAGCGGCTTCTTGCAGCGCCGCTTTGACGTCGTCAGACAGGGCGTCATAGGCGCTTTGGTTTACGATCACCATGTTTTTGGGCAGGAAGGCCTGCACATCATAGTAGTAGTCCACGAAATCCCACGCTTGGCTGTCCACACCTGTTGATGGCGACGTGATCATGCCATTGATGACACCGGTCGAAAACGCTTGGCTGATTTCTGATGTGGCGATTGTGGCAGGCACCGCGCCTAAAAGTTCGGCCAGACGTGCGGTAGACGGGTTGTAAGCGCGAAATTTAACCCCGTCGAAAGATGACGCATCGATCACCTCATTGTTCATGTAGACACCCTGCGGTGGCCAAGGCGCTGCATAGAGCAAAACAAGTCCGTCTTCGGCCAGCTTTTCCTCAAATATCGGGCGGGACGCCGCCCAAAGTGCGCGCGCCTCATCGAATGTTGTCGCCATAAGCGGAACTGCGTCGGCCGAATAAACAGGGTCTTCGTTGCCCAGAGCAGAGATCAGAACTTCGCCGATGGGGACGATGCCACGCTGCACGCCACGCTTAAGTTCAGTGCGTGCCAGCAGCACAGAATTGGACACAACGTCGATTTCCAGTTCGCCGTCTGACAGGCGGGCCACATCATCGGCAAAGGCGCGGATGTTTTGGGTCAGATAGTTGCCGTCAGGGGCGTCCGCCGACATCTGCCATGTTTCGGCATGGGCAAGGCCCGCTGTCAGGGCCGCGATGGCTGTTCCGATAAGAAAATGTTTCATTTTAGGTCTCTCCTTGTTGATTTTGATCGTTTTTTTTCGTTCGTTTGCTTGCCGTACGAGACGGTTGGTTCAATTCAATCTTCCAGCGGAGGCAGATCGTGTTCGTCCAACGACCACATCAGGCCGAATGTTTCGGATTCGCGCACAGCCCCACCGAGCTGTTCACGCAATTGGCGCAACGTGGCTTCGGCAATCGGTTCTGAAGATACGTCGACCGCGATGCACGGGGCCAGTACGCGGCCTTCGGGGTTTTCGGACGGCAGCGGTGTGGAAAGGACTTTGTCGGGAACCATGTAATGGACACGCAGAACCCCGTCCTTTGCCATCATGCCCGCTAAAACTGCGGTGATATCACCGGATGTCATGGCATCGGGGACCAGTTCAATCAGCACCAATGCGCCCCCCCAACCAAAACCACCTTCCTGCGCCACATGCATCACGCGACGGCGGGTGTTTGACATGCGGCCAAAATTGGAGACCGACCACTGGGTCTGCTTGGTAAAGGCCTTGCGATAGGCGTCAGTCGTGAAATCTGAAAGACCCGTTGCTCGATACAGGGCAAGATAACGACGCGCAGAACCGGAAATGGCACGATATCGACGCGCACCGGTAAATCCATCAATCCGGACGCGTTCTTCCATATGTTCGCGGTCATACCACAGGTTGAAATCTGCCTCATGGTCGGGATCAATATCGCTCCAGACGAAAAGCTGTGCCTGATCTGTCGTACGGATCTTGTTCATTCTGCATCCTGATCTGTGAACAAAACTCTCCCTCTACGCGGCGGGGCTGCCGGCCTGCGTCCTGATGGGTCAGTGATGTCGATTTCTGTTAAAACAGCTTCGCCACAAAGCAAATTTTCCACAAACGGAATAATTCAGGGGGGGGTGATCGGGTTTGTTAATGATGTCCGACGGGGCGCTGCGCCAGCCGTTGATGGCGCTCGGCGCAGTCCCGCGCCAGATCGGCAATTGCCGTATAAGTGGCCGCATCCGAACTGCGTCGCCAGATGCAATACAGGGGCAGCGGCGGCAATTGCGCATCCACGTTGATGGAGAACAATTCTGGTCCGGACAAGTCACTCGCCAGTGGTAATGTTGCTATGCCAAGGCCGCGCTGGGTCAACCGCGCGATTGCGGCCATAGACGTGATGCAATGCACGATGGACGGCCTAAGTCCGCGCTCGCTGAACAGAGCTAAAACATTGGTATGGGGGCGGGAATTTCGGGTAAACGTAATCAACGGACTGCCGACAACATCGGCAAGCGTCAAGGTTTCATCACACATGCCCTCTGGACCGAACCAGCCCATGGCTAGGGGCGGTAGATCGGCGCAAACGCAGGTTTCATCATGACGGTCATCGGTGGTCAGCAACATATCCAGCGCCCCTCGCTCGAATGCAGCGGCGATGTTGGGCGTGGGTTCCACCGTCAATTCCAGTCCCAGACGGGGATAATAGCGCGCCACCTCTTCGATAAGATCGCACAGCCACGTGTGAACGACGGAGGACACCAGCCCAAGGCGCACACGACCTACAGCTTCGGTGGGATCGGACAGCGTGTTGCGCAGGGTGCGTTCGGTTGCCAGCATCTCTTGCGCTTTGTCCAGAATCATCGCACCGGCAACAGTGATGCGTGTGGCGTGAAATTCACGATCAAACAGCCTGACCCGCAGTTCGGTTTCCAGCGCAGAAATCCGGCTGGACACTGTCGCCTGGCTTACATTCAGTTGGTCAGCCGCCGCGCGAAAACTACCCAAATTAGCAACCGCGACAAAGGTTTCTAAAAACCGCGTATTCATCCCAGTGTTACCAGCTCTAACGGTGCGCCCAGAAACGGTTTAGCGCCTGTCTGCGTAATTTCCATCATCTGGCCCAGTGCAGCGCCACCAATTCCGTCAACAAACACATTCGGATGCAATTCAAGCACCATGCCGGGTTCGAGGATCGGCCCTGCATCCTCGGGTGGGGCACCAGGATAGGCCCCGAACGTCTGTGCAAACGCAGCCGTCAATCCCGGCTCTTCGTACGTCAGGCCAAGACCGTGCCCCGCGCGAAAACTTCTGGTTGGGCGGCCTTTGGCGGCGCCCGTTAGGGAGGTAAGGCTGCTGGCCATGGCGTGCACAGCCTCTGACACCGAACGACCGGGACGCAAAGCGTCCATCCCCAAATTCAACGCCACGGCGACCTGTTCATGCAACTGAGCCACCGCATCGAAGGCAGGGCCGATGTGCCCCATCCGCAAGCCGTGCGCCCAGTGACCATCGACCGTTAAGGCGACACCAAACAACATCTGGTCGCCTGTTTCAGCAGCCTTTTCCGTTTCTTCGGGCCAGTATCGCGGGTGGTCTGCCTGCGGGCGCAAAGTAAGCCACGTGCGGCAATATTCGGCCCCGTGTTGACGTGCCAGGTTTTCAAGGATCCGCTGGCTTTCACGACCTCTACGGCCCGTTTTTATAACCTCAGGCAAGGCCGCAAACACCTCGTCACAAATCGATGCACCAAACCGGTGCAGATCCAACGCGGCGTTGTCTTTCACCTGCCGCAGATCATCGAGGCGGGTTGTAATATCAACACCATCATCCAAATGCCGGGCCAGATTGCGGTATATCCCCATTGGCATTTCATCCACGCCGATCAGCGCAGGTGTCTGACCGGATCGAAAATTGGCGATTGCCTGCGGCCAGAGCGGCGCGGGCAGGTATTCGGGCGATAACTCCGGCACCACGTCCATAGCTGACGGAACCATGAACGGGCTTGTCAGCAGAAGGCGGGATGTTTGCGATCCAAGCAGCAAAACTGCGCTGGATTCATGGCTGTCCCAGCCCGTTAGAAATCGCATACCCCCATGTGATCGCGTGCCTGCCCCGAGTGCACTGCCCATGCCAAAACAGACAATGGGCCGCCCGCCTGCCAGGTTAAGCAATGCCGCACGCCGCGCCGCGAACCGTGTCGGATCGATGCGGCGCAGGGTGAGGGGCAGGTCATCCATTGGTCAGATCGGACTCCATCGCCAGGGCCGCGCCGAGGAGGGTTTCATCCTGCCCGCCAGAACTGGTCAGCATAGCCCCAATCAAGCCATCGCCCTGACCATACGGCAAACTAATGCTGCACCCATCCATGACATTGGCGAGACTGGTGTTGCGCAAGGTCAGCAGATTCAAACGCGAAAACCCTTCATCTGTGTCAACATCATCAAAGTGCGGTGGCTGAATGACGACCGTTGGCAAAAGCACAAGCGCATCGCCGATTTCACTGCGGAATGCGGCAATCAATTCTGCACGCTTCGCCAGAGTTGCCGCAAAATCCGCCTCGGAGATTTCAAACCCTCGTTCCATGCGCACGCGTACGCGTCGATCCATTTTTGAACCATGTGTAGCAAGTCTGTCTTTAAAACGGCGTAGGCTTTCAAAGGCGCTGAATTGCCAGACAGGCAAGGTGCCGTAGGTGTCTAACACCGGCAGTGTCACCTCGCGGATTTTCCAGCCTGCGATGGTCAAGGCGTTCCGCAGTTTGGCAAAGCCGGCAGCCACGGCAGAGTCTCAGATCGGTCAGACCGAAATTCAAAGGCACGACCAATTCGGGGCGCTGTTGGGGCAAATCTGTAACGGGGCGCCCTGCCATAACGTGCCATGCGTTCGCGCAGGTCGTGACATCGCGCGCCATAGGGCCGACGCTGTCTAGGCTGTCCGACAACGGCATCGCACCCGCCATCGGCACGCTGGATTGGGTCGGTTTGAACCCCACAAGCCCGCAAAACGCGGCCGGAATGCGCAACGACCCGCCCGTGTCACTGCCAAGGGCAATATCTGCCAAACCCGTCGCAACCGAGACAGCCCCGCCTGACGTGGACCCCCCGGAAATATGGCCTGCAAACAATGGATTTTCCGGCGTGCCGTCATGGGGGTTAAGGCCCAAGCCCGAATAGGCCAGTTCGGTCATGGTTGTGCGCCCGATCACGCGTGCCCCTGCGCTACGCAACCGTTCTACGGCAGTCGCGTCTCGGCGGGCAGGTTTGGTATCTTCCAGAACTGGGCTGCCTGCGCGCGTGATCTGACCTTTGATGTCGAACAGGTCTTTGACGGATAGCACCTTGTCTTTCAGGGGGCCGTCGCGTCCGGCGGACTGGGCAAATTCGTCGGGCATCAGTGTCGTGAAAACGTGCTTGCTGGCTTGTGCGCGGGCGATGCGTTCGGCGTCTGTGGTGTTGGCGTGGTCTGTGTGTGTCATGCGATTACTGGTAGGTTTTTTATTGTGTATTCCAATGTAATTTCGCGCTTTAGTACGGGGTCTGTCAGGCGCATCCGGTAGGCTTCGCCTTCACGCACGCCGCCAATCGCGCCCAAAGTTCCGCACAACATTGCACCGCCTTCGGGCAATTCGCAGGCTGCAACAAGGTCCGCAAGGGGGCGGATGCTGGCCATTGTACCCGTCTGGTATGCAACCCATGCGCCGCTTTCGCGAATATCGCAGTGCAATTCCAAGTCATCAAGATGGTCTTTAACCTCGTCCATAGGCCAAAGCACCGACGCCACCGGTTTGGCGCAGGCCTGTTTTGATGCGGCGACGGAATGCGCCTCAAGTGGGCGATCTGTGTGATCCGACCCCAGACCCAGCCACACCGCACCGTTCGCATGTATGACCAAAGGTTCGACCTCGCCCGATGTGCCTGCGCCCAAAACTTCGATGCAGTCGCTTTGCAAAAGCAGGGTCGCGGATGTGCGGTAGAACAGCGGCACCTGTGACGGCGGAGCCACGCCAATTGACGCAAGTTCATCAATATGGTGTTGAACCTTGTCGTGGTCGCGTCCGGTCCAGCCCGCAACGACAAAGTGATTGATGTCAAACGTGACGGGGCCGGTGGGTGTTTCAAACTGCATAAATGTCCTGTGGAATTAATGGGTGTCAGGTAGCCAAAGGGCCAGCCCGGGAACAAGGATAAGGAGCCCGACCATGCCCAGCATGACGAGAACAAACGGAACAGCGCCCGCAACGACATCGCCCATTTTCCCGCGTTTGCGTACGGATTGAACGACGTAAAGGTTGAGGCCAACGGGCGGTGTGATCAGCGCCATTTCGATCAGTACAATCATCAGGATGCCAAACCAGATTTTTTCAAAGCCAAAGCTCTCGATGATCGGGACAACGATCGGAATGGTCGCAACCATCAGCGACAAGGTTTCGATGAAAAAGCCCAAGACGATGTAGATCAGCACGATCACCATCAAGGTGCTATATGCGCCCAGACCCAGCCCCTCGAGGAGTTGCTGCAACTGACGGCTGATGCCCAACGCGGTCAGCGCAAAGTTCAATACATAAGCCCCGATTACGACGAGCATAATCATGGACGTGGTTTTGACCGTTCCGCGCAGCGCCTCGTCTAGCATTTGCAACGTCACGGCGCGGTTCAGCGCGGCAATAACCAGCGCAAACACTACGCCAAGGGCCGCGGATTCAGTCGGCGTGGCGATGCCTGCATAAATCGTGACAACGATGGTTGCGAACAGGCCCATTACAGGCAACAGGTCGGGCAACCCGCGCATCCGTTCGCCCCACGTATATTCAGGGCGCTTCCCGCCAAGGGACGGTTTCCATACGCACAGGGCAATGACAATAGCCATGAACATGAAGGCCAACAGAATACCCGGAAGGAGGCCCGCCAAAAACAGGCGCGGGATCGAAGTTTCTGTGAGGAACCCGTAAACAATCAGGTTGATGGACGGCGGGATCATGATCCCCAACGTACCGCCTGCGGCGATTGCGCCGGTAAACAAACGCGGATCATAGCCAAGCCTGTCGCCCTGCGGCGTGGCCACAGTCGCAACGGTTGCCGCAGTCGCGACCGAGCTGCCAGAGGTTGCGGAAAACAACGTCGACGTGGCGATATTGGCGTGGATCAGCCCGCCGGGCAGCCACGACAACCAACTGTTCAACGCATTATACGTCCGGCTGGCTACGCCGCTACGCACAAGGATTTCGCCAAGCAACACAAAGAACGGAATAGCGATCAACGTGCCCGAATTGGACGACGACCAGACGATTTGGCCCAACCCGCGCATTAATGGAAACGGTGAGAAAAATGTATCAAGCGCGATGGAGAGCAGGATCAAAATGATGCCCACAGGAATTGACACCAAAAGCAGCGTGAACAGGCCCGTTGTTGTAAATAGGATCATAATTCACCCTTAAAGCCGGCGGCGTCTTCAACGGCGGTCCAGTCTCGTTCGAACATAAATGCCATGACGGAGATCAAAAGAAGCAAGGCAGAAACCGCGAACCACAGCCACCCTGCAAACCACAGGGTTTGCGGCCATGCCAATGGCGTGGCCAACGCGGTATTTGCGCGGGAATCGTTGGCGAGGGTGGAGGCTAATACCCCCCACCCACGCCACCCGATAACCACGGCTGTGATTGCCAAAGCACCAAGCGAGATTAAGTCCATCCAAGCACGTCCCGCAGGGACCAGTTTGTTGCGGATCAGTTCGATGCGCACATGTGCCCGCTCGGTCAGGGCGTAACTGGCACCCCAAGCGGTCGCGATGGCCATTGCGTAGCCGGACAGTTCATCCGTGCCACCCAATGGATGCCCGAAGGCGCGCATCGCCACATCTGCGAGGATAACAATCACCGCAACCAACAACAGTGTACCTGCGGCAAGGGCCATGTAGCCATTGATACGCACCAGAATTTGGACAAAACTTTGCATGTTGTCCGCCTTAGTTCGCGACGAACGTAACGCCAGTGGCAGCACCGACGGTATCATTCCAACGCTGCCCCCAATCGCCGCCAGCGCGTTCGGACCATTCTGGCAGGATCGTTGTTATCAGCAGGTCTTTAACGAGTTCTTCGTCGGCCAGCGTGGCCTCTACCAATGTCATGTCGCGCGTTTCACCCAAGGGGCATTCGTCGCCGCCCGTCAAGCAAGCGATTTCAGCGGACATGTTTGCCTGTGCTTCAGCCCATGCCGGTGCTTCGATTTGTTCAACGAAGGATGTTGTCAACGTGTCCTGCGTCTCTATGTCCATAGCGTTCCAGCGGTCCAGTCGGATCGCTGCAACAACCGGATCCCATCCGCCAAGCGCGAGCGGGAGCAGGTGTGTGGAGACTTCCCACCAGCCAGAATTGTAACCGGAACCCGCACCCGTAACGGCACAATCAATGACACCGCGCTGCAGCGCACCGGGGACTTCACCGAATGCCATTGTCACAGCTTCCGCACCCAAACCCTCAAGGACATTTGCCGTCATTCGGCCGGACGCGCGGATTTTTAGACCAGTTAGGTCAGCAAGGCCGGTGATTGGTGCGTTGCAGAAAACGATTTGTGCGGGGTATGGCGCTGTGCCGATGACGTGCGCGTCAAAAACAGTTTCAAAAATATCATTCATCATCGGGCGGGCTGCATCAAGGGCGACTTTAGCCTCGTTAGCGTCGCTGGCCACCAGCGGCACATCCAAGCCTTCAAGTGCAGCACTGTCGGAAACAGCGTAATCTGCCGCTGTCATGCCGACATCGAACACGCCTTGCGACATCATGCGAAACACGTCGCCACCGGAAATGCCCATCTGGTCATGCGTGGTCAGGGCAACCTCAAGATCGCCGCCAACGGCGTCTGGCAAACCGGTCGTCCAAAACGGCGCTTCGTAGTTTTTGTGCAGCGGCAAACCGCTCCAGCTGCCGACAACGGACAGCGTATCTTGGGCGTGAGCGGCGGTGCCCAGTAAAAGCGCTATGAGCGTAAATGTAATTTTATTCATGGTGTGACCTCTGTTGGAAATGGACGCAAGTTCAGCATCCTTGCGATAAGACTTTGTGCCGGGGATGATTTTGTCAAATTCTGTTATTTGATATAAAGTGATAACATCAGGCTATCACAAGGTGCGAAACATCCATGAATTTTGACCAAGTTAAAACGTTTCTGGCAGTCGCGCGGTTGGGGGCAGTCCGACGGGCGGCAGCGGCGTTGAACCTGTCGCAACCGGCTGTTTCAAATCGCATTCTGGCGCTAGAAAAGGATTTGAGTATCACATTGTTTGATCGCAGTGGCGGCGGCATGCAACTGAGCCGCGCAGGCATTCTGCTGGTCCCCCATGCAGAAGTGTTAGAGCAGACGATGAACCGAATCCGGTCTGAGCTCGTCTCTTCAGAATTGTTCGAATCTGTTTTGCGCCTCGGCGTGATCGAGACCGCCGCGGAAAGTTGGCTCGCTGAATTTCTCACCCGTTTTCACCGCTTGTACCCGCGCGTGCTGGTCGAAGTGTCTGTAGATATCTCCGTGAACCTGCGCGAACAAATTTTGGAACGCTCGCTTGATCTTGCGGTGTTGATGGGGCCGATTTCGGATTACACGATCACCAACATGGCCCTTCCGTCAGTCGAAATGGGCTGGTTTAAACAGGCCGGCACGGACGATCCTGATCTTTCTAAAACGCCGGTCATTACTTTTCACCGTAAGTCGCGACCGTTCCAAGAAATCCACGCCTATTTGACGCGGCTGCACGGGTCCGGTGTACGCGTTTTTCCGACAAGTGCGCTGTCAACAGGGTTCGAATTGGTGGGAGCTGGCATTGGCGCAGGGGCCTTTCCCAAGATGACGTCGCACCGCAGCATGAAAAGCGGACGGGTCACGTTGTTTGACCCGGGCTGGACGCCCAATTCGCTCTCGCTATCTGCGTCGTTTTTGCGCGAATATGAGGGCACATTCATCGAGAAAGCCGTGCAATGCCTGAACCAAGTCACGCGCGAATCTGCTCCACCTCCATCGGTTTGATATTTATCAGTATGACTTTCCGAGATGACGCGTCGGGTTGGTTCCCAAAAGAGGAATATTTGTCGAAAGTGATTTTGGTTAAACACACACAGGAATTGCCAATTTCTCTAGTCCCACAGTGAGCGTTTTTCTAAATTTAAGAACTGGCAACTCAACAGATGCAGACAACTCGCGGCAAAGTTCCGGCAGGTTCTCCGGGATATCTACTAGCGCAGGCGTTTCTGCGCTCCGTTGTACCGTCATCTGAGCTAGTTCTACGTCCACATCATTCAGGAACTTGATCACTGCGGACGAATAGCTGATGATGTAGAACGCACAATACAACTAATCCTGTGGCTAAAGCAGGCATTGAATAAAAATCCGGTGAAAGTCGGTTTTGTCCCGCGACGCTATTGTTAGAACCACGCGCGGCGAAAGGGTAGTTTGGGAATACCTAATTTTTGACCCTCTCAATGGCCGCTCTGGTGAAATCTGCTGCGCTGCAAAATGCGGCCGCTTCGCTCACGAATAAATACTGCGTCAGCAAATGCCCAAACATCAATGTCGGCAAAGTCTCGCCTTGTAGTCATTGATGCACCGTGCAGCGAAGTTCCGGTCGAGAATGCGCGTAAGCCCTCTCCACATCAGATCCGACTTTGTGGGCAAGGCTCATCTCAGCCACTTCGCGAGAAATACCAGGTTGTTCAGCGGCCCAGTCTCTAAAGGTCGAACGGAAACCATGTACGGTGATACCTTCAGCTTTCATGCGCCGTAAAAGCATGAGCATTGCCATGTTGCTCATTGGCTTATGGCGTTTCTGACCTTCGAAAATGACTTCTGAGTAAAGGGCTTTTAACGGCTCTAGGATATCCAGCATCGCAGTTGTCAGCGGAACGCGGTGCTCCTAGTCTGCCTTCATTCGCTTAGCGGGAACAGTCCAAAGCTGTTGATCAAAATTGAGTTCTTCCCATCTGGCATTCAACACTTCACTAGTGCGGCTTGCCGTCAAACAAGTGAACATAAGTGCCTTAGCCGCCATAGCATCCTTGGTCGCTAGTTCCGCATAAAAGGCAGGTACATCTTGCCACTTCATAGCTTTGTGATGCTGAACCCTCTGTTTGACTTGAGGCAGCACGCGCGCGTCGCGGATGGTCATCACAGGGTTTTCGCCATCCCGGTAGCCTTTCGACTTTGCGACGTCCAGGACAGCTTTGATGCGCTGCGCCAATCGCTTAGCAGTCTCGTGCTTTTCGGTCCAAACAGGAAGCAATACCTGTAAAATCTCTGGCTGGCCGAGTTCCTACACTGGCAACCGACCAATCTTTGGAAAGGCATACTCTGCCAGCGTGTTGATCCACTGCTGGCCATGCTTTGGGTTTTTCCAAGTCGGCAGGCGCTTGATGTGGACCTGACGGGCGATTTCCTCAAAACAAGGGATTTCTTGCCGCCCGTTGTAGCGCGGGTTGATGCCTTGTTTTGCCAACGGCCGGTATTCTAAGGCCCGGTCACGTGCTTCGTTCAGCGTAACGACATCAGCGCCGCCCAAGCCGAAGTCTGTGCGTAAAGGCTTGCCTTCGCGGTTACGCTGACCTTTTACTGTAACTCGCACGATCCACCGACGCGCTCCAGATGGATCCACGACAAGGTACAAACCGCTTCCATCGCCATGGCGACCAGGCCCCAAGGTTCGGACCAATTTTTTTGTCAATTTACCGCTAAGGGCAACCATTGATACCACACTTCGTACCACGCAATGAATGGAAAAAGGCATAATCGAAGAAAAGCCAAAAGGCACAATGAATGCAATTACGCCAACAATTATAGGTACATAGGCACCTATAAACAACCTAACCTCATTAAGTGAAAGTGGTGGATGGCGGACAGACAGGGATTCGAACCCTGGAGACGGTCTCCCGCCTACACACTTTCCAGGCGTGCGCCTTCGACCACTCGGCCACCTGTCCGTTGGCGGCGGTTTAGCCGCAACCCGGGTAGAAACGCAAGCCCCCAGAGATATGTTTGTAACAACGGTTTACCATCCGTTCCTGCGCGCAGTATAGTTTTCTGCAAATGCGAAGAGAACGCCCCTGATGCTGCACGACCCTCCCAAGGCCAATGATCAACAAAAGCGGCCCAATGCCGCCCGCCTCCAAACGGGCGCCCTTGTCATCATCGCCTTTGCCGTTGTGCTGTTTTTGATGGTCCAGGCCCGGTTCATCCTGATCTCGCTTGCCACCGCAATCATTCTTTTCAGCCTGACCAGTGATGTGATCAGTTTCATCGCCCGGCAACGGATTGGGCCCTTTCGTATTCCCAACGCGCTAGCCAGTATCGCAGCGATGCTGCTGATTGCCGTGGCGCTTTTGATCCTGACATCAATCTTGCTGGCGCAGGTGAATACGGTGCTTGTCACCGCCCTTTCCTATACCGAGCGTGCGCCATCCGCGATTGCGTCACTCTTCAGCTGGCTGGGCGAAGATAGCGAAGTCGCCATCGTGGGCGCATTGCAAAGCATTGATGTATCAAGCTATCTCAGCACGGCGGCCAGCCAGGCCAGCGGACTGACCCAGGCGACCGTATTGGTCATCCTCTTTGTGGGCTTTCTGTTTGCTGAACGGATATGGTTTGAAACCAAACTGACCAACCTGGTCGGGGATGAGGCCCAGGCCGAAAGGGTTGGCAAGATCATCCAATCGATCATCCACCGGGTGAACTACTATCTGCTGGTCAAAACGATGATCAGTGCGGTGACCGGTGCCATGATTTATGTGCTTGCGACAGCGTTCCAACTGGAACTGGCCACGTCGATCGGGATCATCACCTTTGTGCTGAATTTCATTCCCAATATCGGATCAATCGTGGCGACCGCATTAATCGCGCTTGTTGCCCATGTGCAGCTGGAAGACCCCACCACCACTTTGGCGATCTTCTTTATCTCAGGACTGATCCAGTTCGTAAACGGATCGGTGATCGACCCGATGCTGATGGGACGGGCGCTGCGCCTGTCCTCTTTCGGGATCATCCTCTCGCTGGCCTTCTGGGGGGCGGTCTGGGGCATCCCGGGTATGTTCCTGTCGGTGCCCATCATGGTGATGCTGCTGGTTGTTTGCAGCCATGTGCCCAACCTGCGCCCGCTAGCGGTTCTGTTGTCCCGCGAAGGGTTACCTGAATCGGAAAAGATGCTGGATCAGCCGATTGACAGGGATCTGTTCGGGCAGGACATCCGGCGGGATTAAGCCCTAGGGTCAGGACCCATTAATCTTACACCGTCAGCGGCGATTTCACGAAATGTCAGTGGTTTGCGCCGTGCAGCCATAGTTAGTCTACGGCCAAGCGGCGCACGCCGCTAAGATGAAGTGAAATCGTCGCCCGGTGGGTTTGCCGGATTTTCTCTCTGATCTGCGGCACATCTTCTTGAAATAGAACCTCTATTCCTGCGCAGATGCTTCTTGTCAGAGAAAAAATCCGACAAACTGACGATGCAAGATGAATGGGTCCTGACCCTAAGCGCCGTACTGCACCAAAGGATCAACAGGAAAATCAAGACCGTAATGCAAGCCGCCCGGGCGCATCTTGTATTCCGCTTTGCCCATCAGTTCAGCCGGCGCGGCCTGGGTCAACAAAAGCACACCGAAACCGCTGCGCTCTGTCGGATCCTGGGGTGGCGGATGCCCGGCAGTCTCGGCCCAGCGGAAGCGCGCATTCTCGCCGTCTCGCTCAATCGCAATTGCTATCGTGCCAGTCTCTGTCTGTAGCGCACCATGATGGCTGGCATTGGCAAAAAGTTCGTGCAGCGCCATGCTCATGGTCAGCACATGGCGGGCCGGCAGGATCAGGGATGATCCCGCAATCGTCACACGGCTGTGCGCTGCACCTAGAAAAGAACTGACCTCGCGATCAATCAGCGCCAGCAAATCAACCGGCTGCCATTGATTGGCCCGCAGTAAATCATGGGATCGGGACATAGACAGCAACCGCGCTTCAATCGCCGCCGCATAATCGTTCACGTCGTGCTGGCCGCGGCGGGACAGTTTGACCACCGAAATAACAGTGGCCAGCATGTTTTTGACCCGATGCTCCAACTCATCATGCAGCATCTTGGTATGGTCTTCGGCCATCCGGCGGGCGGTAACATCCTGCACAGTGCCCACAAGGCGGACGGGGCGATCACCGTCAAAATGGCAATCAGCAATCGTATGGATCCAGCGCATCGGGTGGCCGTTACGGGGCAGCACACGATATTCCAAATCAAAATGGCGCGGACCGCTTGGGTCAAGCGCCAATTGGGTCTGCGCATTATGCGCATCGCGATCCTCCGGATGCACCTGCGCAATCACGGTATCATATGTAATGTCTTCATGCAGCGTCACACCCCACAATTCGCGCAAGCGGTCATCCCAAAACACGCGCTCAGTTTGCGGCTCAAACTCAAACACGCCAATCTGGGCAGCATGCAGCGCAATTGCGGTGCGCCGTTCAAGCGGGTCCGGAATACGGGCCAGCTCTTGCCGGTCAAGCTGCCGGATGGATACATGTTCCAACTTGGGATCTCCCAAAGGGCCTTTTCATGGGTGGACCGCATCAATGCGGATCAACTTATGGTCGAATACCATATGTTCATGCCCGCGCACAGCCGCTATCTGCGGACACGGCATGCACCTTAAACCAAAAACTTGTCCACAGCTAAATTTGCAGGAATCAGGAACCAACCTGCATTTCGTGTTTTGTTCCCATAGCCCCACCAGTTATAGTATGATCAGGCAAAGCCGCAAAAACCCACAGAGTTATCCCGCAACTTATCCCCGATCATTTCCAGATGGTCAGCGCGCGGCGGCACCTGTTAAGAGGCATGCGGGTCAAGGTGAGGTGAGCGATGAACGAGATAACAACATTCAATGCAACCGGCGTCGAAGAGGCCTCAGCCGATCTGATGCCCCACTCCATCGAAGCCGAACAACAGCTTCTCGGCGCGATCCTGACCAATAATGACGTCTTTGACCGCGTCGCATCGGTGATCGGGCCCAAGCATTTTTATGACCCGGTTCACGCGCGGATTTTCGAAACCGCGGCAACGCGGATCGGCAAGAACATGTTGGCCAGCCCTGTCACGCTGAAAGCGTTCATGGAAGATGATGAAGGCCTGCAAGAACTGGGCGGCCCCCCCTATCTGGCGCGCTTGGCCGGTGCGGCGATCTCGGCCTTTGCCGCGCGCGACTACGCCCAGATGATCTATGATCTGGCAACCCGGCGCGAGCTGATCCAGCTGGGGCGCGACATTGCCGACAAGGCCGCCAAGGTCGATGTCGAACACGAACCCAAAGAACAGATCGTTGAGGCCGAACAGGCGCTGTATTCCCTTGCCGAACAAGGCGTGTCTGAACAGGGCTTCCAAAGTTTCCTAGCCGCCGTGACCGAGGCGGTGAATGTCGCCAACACCGCCTACCAACGCGATGGCGGGCTTGCGGGGATCTCGACCGGCCTTTCTGACATGGACAAGAAACTGGGCGGTTTGCACAAATCTGACCTTCTGATCCTTGCCGGGCGGCCATCGATGGGGAAAACTTCGCTGGCAACCAACATCGCTTATAACATTGCCAAGGCCTACAGACGCGGTCAGCTCCAGGATGGGACCGAAGGGGCCGTTGATGGCGGCGTTGTCGGGTTCTTCTCGCTTGAGATGAGCGCCGAGCAGCTTGCAGGCCGTATCCTGGCCGAAGCGTCCGAGATTTCATCGCATAAAATCCGCCAGGGCGACATGACCGAGGGCGAGTTCCGGCGCTTTGTCGAGGCAGCCAAACAGCTCGAATCCTGCCCGCTCTTTATCGATGACACCGCCGCGATCCCGATCAGCCAGTTGGCCGCACGAGCACGGCGGCTGAAACGGACGCACGGGCTGGACGTGTTGATCGTTGACTATCTGCAGCTGGTGCGCGGGACATCCGACAACCGGGTGCAGGAAATCGGCGAAATTTCCATGGGGCTCAAAGCCATCGCCAAGGAACTCAACATCCCCGTCATCGCCCTGTCCCAGCTGTCGCGTCAGGTCGAAAGCCGGGACGATAAGCGCCCGCAACTTTCGGATTTGCGGGAATCAGGTTCGATTGAGCAAGACGCCGACGTCGTCATGTTCGTCTATCGCGGCGAATACTATGTCGAGCGCGAAAAGCCCGATGACAGCAACATGGAGGCCATGGCCGCCTGGCAGGACAAAATGTCCAGCCTGCACGGCAAAGCCGAAGTGATCGTCGGCAAACAGCGGCACGGTCCCATCGGCACGGTCGAACTGGCCTTTACCGCCGAATTCACGCGCTTTGGAGATTTGGTCAAGCCTTGGCAGCAAGGGGCCGAGCAAGATTTTTGATACACGTTAAAGCTGCCGGTATCCCGTTAACACAATCTTAATGATCACATGCAACTTTGTGATCAGTTGTGATCGACCAGATCCGAGTTGTCGTTTCACGCATGTTGTCGTATGGTTCAATGGTATTGATCGGAATTTTACCGTGTTAAGCTATTCTTTTGACATCTATCAGTCGTCGCGCACGAACGGATCGCGCAAAGCAACCGCAGCAACGACTTCACATGACGATGATCAAGATGGTGATCTGATCGCCATCTTTCGCGATCAGGAAACAGCCGACGCTGTCACGTCATCGCCCGCTGTCGTCCGGCTCTTTCTCGAAGAAACCGGTTTTGGGTTTTCTGCGCCCACGGGCAACCCGCCGGCAGGATATGTGCGGGCCAATAACGCTGTGGCCAGACGCAATCTGAAAAGCCGGATCGCCAAGGCATTGTCAAATAACGCGCTGGAAAGGGCCCTTGACCGGGCTGCGGCTGACAGCAGTTTTGATGTTCGTGCCTTTATTCTGTCTGTCGTCCGGGTCCGCAAAGGAATTGAACCGCAACAGAAAACGCCCCGCCCTGCCCCGGCAGTACAGACACGCAGCGAAGATGCCATCGTCATGCCAACGGATACAGCCACCCGGGTTATACCACGTAGGCCGGGCGAATTGCAGGGGCGCGGCATCAAAAGCCGTTTGCGGCCACAACAGCTTCACCAAAAACACGCTTGACCTAGAGTCACTCCAATAGGCTACCTCGGTTGCCATTGGAGGACAGCGATGCGAATCAAAGAAGCCGCAGCCCGGTCCGGGCTGACCCAGGACACGATCCGATTTTATGAAAAATCCGGTATGCTCAACGCGATCACGCGGGATGGGCGCGGCTGGCGTGTTTTTAGCCAAAGCGATATCGACTGGCTGACAACGCTCGAACGGCTCCGCGCGACCGGAATGCCGCTTGATGATGTAAAGCGCTTTGCAAAATCGGCACATGCGCCGGATCAAGACAGCCCCAGGCAGCAGGTGCTCCGGCTCTCACTTCTCGAAAAACACGCGACGATCTTGCAGGACCGGCAAGCCGAACTCGACGCGTGCAAACATTACCTGACCCACAAAATAGGCATCTATCGCACGGCATTGGAGGTTACAAATGACTGATTTCAAAACGATTCCCTCAAAACCAACCTTGGGTCTTGGCTGCTGGGCCATTGGCGGGCCTTTCTTTATGGATGGGCGCGCCGTCGGATGGGGCGCGGTCGACGATCAGGTATCTAAAGCCGCCATCGCAGCCGCTGTCGAAAAGGGTGTCACCCATTTCGACACGGCGCAGGCCTATGGCTGCGGGCATTCGGAAACCATCCTGGGCGACGCGCTAAAGAGCCATACTGATGTTGCCATCGCAACCAAGATCGGTTTGCGAATCGACACCGCCAGCAAGCAATTGACCGGTCCGATCACGGATGCTGCAGAAATCCGGCAATCCATTGACGACTCACGCAAAAGGCTGGGTCGCGACCGGATTGATATGGTGCTGCATCACAATAATGAGTTGCCTATCGACACCGCAAAACCCGCCTTCGATATGCTGGCAACGCTTTATGAGACCGGCGTGATTGGCGGCTTTGGCTGGTCCACGGATTTCCCCGAAAGCGCCAAGGCTTTCGCCGATTACCCGGGCTTTACCTGTATCGAACATGCGATGAACGTGCTGAAACCAGCGGATCAGATCGTCGCACTGATAGAAGAGCAACAGCTCCTCTCGCTCATCCGCTCACCGCTTGCGATGGGGGTGCTGGGCGGAAAATATGACCAGAAAACGCAGTTTAGCCGTGATGAAATCCGGGGCAGCAACCCCGGCTGGCAGGACTATTTCAAAGACGGCAAGATCACGGATGCCTATCTTGCGCAGTTGGACGGGGTCCGCGAAACGCTGCGCGCGGATGGGCGAACATTGGCGCAGGGGGCGCTTGCGTGGCTTTGGGCGCGCACGCCAAATGCGATCCCCATTCCCGGATTTCGGACAACCGAACAGGTGCACGATCTTTGCGGAGCGTTGGACAAAGGGCCGCTCACCCCGGACCAAATGGACGAAATCGCAGCGATCCTGAAACGCGCGCGTTAACGGACCATCGCATTTGCAGCACGGCGGATTTCCACCGATCGGACCTGAACGAATATCAATGCGGCAGGCCGTACATACAGCATCTGTACGCTGTATGTACGCAGGTTTGCAGGTGAATCTCGGCCCAAAACCGCCATGCCTCTGCACGAGTGGCCCACGGCACACCCGATACGTTAACCTCTTGCCGCATCGTCCCGGCCCTGCCAAAAGGTGCCTATGAGCACTGGACGACTGATAATTGATCTCGACGCTGTGGTCGCCAACTGGCGCGCCCTGGACGATATGACCACTTGCCGGACCGCTGCCGTGGTCAAGGCCGATGGCTATGGGCTGGGCGCGGCAAATGTGGTCAAAGCGCTGTTCAAGGCAGGTGTCCGTCAGTTCTTTGTAGCCGTCGCCGAAGAGGCTATCGCCATCCGCGAGGAACTGGGCCCAAAGCCCGATATCAACGTCTTTTCCGGCCATATGAAAGGCGACACGGACCTGATCCGTGAATTGCGCCTGACGCCGATGCTGAACTCGGTTGAGCAGCTGACCCAGCATCTAGAGGTCCTGCCGGGACATCCCTTTGGCGTGCAGCTTGATACCGGCATGAACCGGCTTGGGATGGAGATGCAGGAATGGGCAGCAGTGGCCGAACTTGCCCTGTCACAAGGGCCAACCTTGGTGATGTCACATCTGGCTTGCGCGGATGAGCCCGACCACCCGATGAATACCTATCAGCTTGATAACTTTAGGAAAATGACTGATGGGATCGGCGCACCCCGCTCGCTTGCAGCCACGGGGGGCATTCTGTTGGGGCCCGAATATCACTTTGATCTGACAAGGCCCGGTGTGGGGCTTTACGGCGGCCTGCCCTTCGCGCAAGCCGCCCCCGCCGTTGAGCTTGATCTGCCCGTGATCCAAATCCGCGACGTGGCCGAGGGCGAGGTTGTCGGATATGGCAATTCCTGGCAGGCCGAACGGCCATCGCGAATCGCGACCGTCTCAGGCGGTTACGCAGACGGTATCTTTCGCTTCCTCTCAGATCGCGCGACGCTTTATCATGGCAATCAGCCATGTAAGGTGATCGGGCGGGTATCGATGGACCTGCTGACGGTCGATGTGACGGATGCGGGCGAGGCCCCCACAAAACTGACGTTGATCGGGCCGCAACAAAGCGTCGATGACCTAGCCGCACAAGCCGGCACCATCGGTTATGAGGTGCTGACGCAGCTGGGCCGACGCTATAGCCGCAAGACATTTGGGAAATAACGCGGTTGTAATCCGGCTTAAGGATTGTCACTTAGCGGTCAGACTTCTTTAAGGTTCCCTATGTTAAACGCCCTGCGCATCGCCAATCTGTCTTTATTAATCCTTTTTCCTATCGCATGGTTCGCACCGCTGATGCGGGCGGGGTTATTGCCACTATTCGGGCTGAGCGAGATCAGCGTGATCTCGGGCATGCAATCGCTTTGGAAAAGCGATGTGGCATTGGCGCTACTGGTGACGGCCTTTGCGTTATTCGCGCCGTATCTTAAGACGATTGGCATCGCACTTGTACACTTCAACCTATTGAAAGATAAAACAATTCCTGTTCTTTCATGGATCGGAAAACTGGCCATGGCCGATGTTTTCCTGATCGCGCTTTATGTCGTTGTTTTCAAAGGGGTTGGCATCGGTAAAGTCGAAACCGGTTGGGGGCTTTATATGTTCACCGCCTGTATTTTGGCCTCTATCGTGATCTCTGCATTAACGCCCAAAGCCAAGGCAGCGCAGCCCGAAACCTGACGCGCCTGCCTGGTTTTTCCCCTTGATAGGATAGGTCTTTCGCTTTCTTGAAGTCCCATCTTCACGGAGGAAAAGACCATGAAAAAAGAAATCGCCGAGTTTATCGGCACATTCACACTCGTATTGCTGGGCTGCGGCTCGGCCGTCATCGCAGGCGGTGAAATCGGGTTCTTCGGCATCAGTTTTGCGTTCGGGCTTGCCTTGATCGGCATGGCCTACGGGATCGGTCCGGTTTCGGGATGTCATATCAACCCCGCCGTTTCACTTGGCGCAGTCGCCGCCGGACGGATGAACATGCCAGAGGCAGTCCGCTACATTATCGCGCAAGTCGCCGGGGCCATTGCCGCGGCAATCGTCTTGCTTTTGATCGCAAATGGTAAGGCGGATTATTCGGTTGCCGAAAACGGGTTAGGCCAGAATGGTTGGGGCGCTGGCTATCTTGGCGAATACACGATGGGCGCGGCCTTTGTCTTTGAAGTTGTTGCAACATTTTTGTTCATGGTCGTGATACTGGGCGCCACAGGCCCCGGTGCCCCTGCCCAATTTGCAGGGCTGGCCATTGGATTAGCACTGGTGGTGATCCATCTTGTTGGCATCAACATCACCGGCGTTTCGGTCAACCCGGCCCGCTCTGCCGGCCCTGCGCTTTTTGCAGGTACGCAGGCCATCGGGCAGCTGTGGCTCTTTATCGTCGCGCCTATTATCGGGGCTGTTGCGGCTGGGTTGTTGTTCAAAACCGGTAAGCTGGACAGCTAAATACAGCGTTTCCACGTAAGTCTTAGATCCAGTTCTGGCCGCCTGATGCGGGCGGCCAGTGCAAAGGCCATTGCAGGCGCGGCCCATTTGGGCCAAAAGGTGAACATGGCCAAAGACCTTACCTTTTCCTGCAGTGCATGCGGCGCATCTTTCAGCAAGTGGTCAGGGCGCTGCGACAGCTGCGGCGCCTGGAATTCCATCAGCGAAGACAAGGCCTTAGCCAGCGGGCCAAAGGGCAAGACCTTGGGCAGTCAACGCGGCAAAGCCATCCCACTGACAGATCTGGAAACACAAGAGGCAGAACCGCCGCGGACCTCGGTCGGCGTGACCGAGCTGGACCGGGTGCTTGGCGGCGGGTTGGTCAAAGCTTCGGCCCTCTTGGTAGGCGGTGATCCGGGGATCGGAAAATCCACCCTTTTGCTACAGGCCGCGGCCCGCTTTGCCCGCAACGGGTTGAAAGTGATCTATATTTCCGGCGAGGAATCGAACGCCCAGGTGCAGATGCGCGCGCATCGGCTGGGGCTTGAAAAAAGCCCGGTACAATTGGCATCCGAGACAAATCTGCGCGATATCCTGACAACGCTTGAGACGGAAAAGCCCGACCTGACGATCATCGATTCAATCCAAACCATGTGGGCAGATAATGTAGATTCGGCCCCCGGTAGCGTCAGCCAGGTCCGGTCCTCCGCGCATGAGCTGACGACCTTCGCCAAACGCAACGGCATGGCCGTGATCATGGTGGGCCATGTGACCAAAGAAGGGGCCATAGCGGGCCCGCGTGTGGTCGAACATATGGTCGACACGGTGCTTTACTTCGAAGGCGAACGCGGCCACCAGTTCCGCATTCTGCGCAGCGTCAAGAACCGATTTGGTCCCGCCGATGAGATCGGCGTCTTTGAAATGACCGGCAAAGGGCTGGCGGAGGTCAAGAATCCCTCGGCCCTGTTTTTGTCCGAACGGGGCACCCCTGCCCCGGGGTCAGTGGTGTTTGCAGGCTTTGAAGGCACCAGACCGATGCTCTGCGAGATCCAAGCACTTGTGGCACCTTCGCCACACAGCCAACCACGCAGATCAGTGGTCGGATGGGACGGCGGACGGCTGGCAATGATCCTTGCCGTGCTTGAATCGCGCTGCGGCGTCCCCTTTGCCGGATTGGACGTATACCTCAATGTAGCAGGGGGTTTGCGCATCTCAGAGCCGGGGGCGGACCTGGCGATTGCAGCGGCGCTGGTCTCGGCCCGCGAAGATGCTGCCCTGCCCGCCGAAGCGGTGGTTTTTGGCGAAATCAGCCTCTCGGGCGCGCTTCGTCCTGTCGTTCAAACGGAAAATAGATTGAAAGAGGCGCAGAAACTTGGTTTTACGACTGCGATCATACCGCATCAGGCGAAACAGCCAGCGGTGGCCGGTCTGGGCCTGCGCGTAGCCAGTGACCTTGCCGGATTTGTAGAAGAAGTATTTGGCGCACGCTAGCGCCGGGGCAGGAGAAGAACCATGGAAGGCTTCACACTCGTTGACGCAGGCGTCGCGATTATCATCTTACTGTCAGGCGTGCTGGCTTACAGCCGGGGCTTTGTGCGCGAGGCGATGGCGATCCTTGGCTGGATCGGCGCGACGATCGTGGCTTTCATCTTTGCAGATCAGGTCGAACCGCTGGTCCGCCAGATCCCCGTGATCGGCGATTTCATCGGCGACAGCTGTGAGCTGGCGATCATCGCGGCCTTCGCGGCGGTCTTCGCTGTGGCCTTGGTGGTTGTTTCGATCTTCACACCGCTCTTTTCATCGGTTGTGCAGCGCTCGGCGCTTGGCGGGGTGGATCAGGCGCTTGGTTTCTTCTTTGGGGTCTTGCGGGGCATCCTGCTGGTTGCGGTAGCGTTCTTTGTCTACGACACGATCTTTACGACCCAGCAATTTGCCGCCATCGATGACAGCCGCGCGGCTGAGGTGTTTGCCCAAATGACCGGGCGCATCGAAGAACAGAACCCAGAGCAGGCGCTTGGCTGGATCACAGAGCAGTACCAGCAATTGGTCGGAACCTGCGGCGCACCCGCGCAGTAACAGCGCGCCCGCGTACTGAAACTGACGAAAGCCATCGCGCATGCGGTGGCTTTTTTCTTTGGCCGGATTGGCATCAATCCCCTGCCCTGATCACCATTGTGCCGCTGAAGGCAGCTTTGACGCGTGATCACCGGGCAACAACCTTTTTTCATAACCCGCAACCATGATCGTTTCGTGACACGCCGCCTGTGACCCACTAAGACAGGGGCAGACCAGTACAAACGGATTCGGAGCTGCTCTCTTGTCCAACCAGATGTCCCCCGCCCATCCCTTTGATGATGACAAACCAAGGGAGGAATGCGGCGTATTCGGTGCGATTGGCGTATCAGATGCAGCGAATTTCGTGGCCCTGGGCCTGCACGCTCTGCAGCATCGCGGGCAAGAGGCAGGCGGGATCGTCACCCATGATCCTGAAACCGGCTTTAACCAGGCCCGCCGCATGGGGCTGGTGCGCGATAATTTCACCAGCGCCGATACGATGAAAATCCTGCCCGGCAGCATTGGCATTGGCCATGTGCGCTATTCGACGGCGGGCTCCAAAGGGCAAACCGCAATCCGTGACGTGCAGCCCTTCTTTGGCGAATTTTCTATGGGCGGCGCAGCTGTCGCCCATAACGGCAACATCACCAATGCGATGTCGCTGCGGCGCGAGCTGATTGAGCGCGGCTCGATCTTTCAAAGCACATCGGACAGCGAATGCATCATTCATCTGATGGCGCGCTCAATGGGGCGAAACATTCCCGACCGGATGCAAGAGGCACTGCGCCACGTCGAAGGGGCGTTTTCAATTGTGGCCATGACACGCACCAAGCTGATCGGCTGCCGCGATCCGCTGGGCATCAGACCACTGGTGCTGGGCCAGCTTGGCGGCGGGTATATTCTGGCCTCAGAAACCTGCGCGCTCGATATCATCGGTGCCGAGTTCATCCGCGAGATTGAACCGGGCGAAATGGTTGTGATCACCGAAAAAGGGATCACAAGCCACCGTCCCTTCCCGCCCAGACGCCCGCAACCATGCATCTTCGAATATGTGTATTTCAGCCGCCCGGATTCGGTGCTTGGCGGGAAATCCGTCTATGAGGTGCGGCGCGAGATTGGCCGCGAGCTGGCCCGCGAAGCCCCAGTTGAGGCTGATATGGTCTGCACCGTGCCCGATGGCGGCACGCCCGGCGCGATTGGTTACAGTCAGGAATCCGGTATTCCCTTTGAGATGGGGATTGTGCGCAACCAATATATGGGCCGCACCTTTATCGAACCAAGCGAGCAAATTCGGAACATGGGCGTCCGGCTAAAGCTGAACGTGAACCGCGCGCTGGTGCAGGGCAAACGGGTCATTTTGGTGGACGATTCCATCGTGCGGGGAACAACATCGCGCAAGCTCAAGGACATGATCCTCGAGGCGGGCGCCGCCGAGGTGCATTATCGCATCGCCAGCCCACCTGTAAAATGGCCCTGTTTTTTTGGCGTCGATCTGCCCAGCCGCGATGATCTGTTGGCCGTGAAAATGAGCCTTGAGGAAATGCGCGACTATCTTGGTGTCTCTAGCCTGAAATTCCTGTCCATCGACGGGCTTTATCGCGCATTGGGCGAAAAAGAGGGCCGCAACCCCGACGCGCCAGCCTATTACGATGCGGTGTTTACGGGTGAATACCCGATCAAACTGACCGATATGGCCGAACAAGGGCTGCAATTCAAAGTGGCGGCTGAATAGCCGCTTTACGCAACCCCATGTTGAACCGTTCTGGAACCTGTTGCGATGCCAGACTTACCTTCGAGGCTCGGGGCACGCTTGGTACCAGATATTTCTAGTCTTTGGTGCAAGCTTTCGACAGCGGCAAGCAGGCCAAAATGGAAAGACTGTTCAGCATATGCTGCTTTATTGGTTTGGCAGAACTGTTACATTTCTATGGTCATGGTATCATCGGGCCGAATTGTACCGGCAATATGTAACCTAACGACCCGAAAGGATCACATGACTACCGTCATCCACCACAACCCCGCCTGCGGCACCTCCCGCAATGTTCTTGCCGTCATCCGGGCCAGCGGGACCGACCCGATTGTGATCGAATACCTCGACGCTGGCTGGACACGCCCGCAATTGCAGGCGCTGTTTGCTGCCGCAGGCCTCACCGCGCGCGAGGCTTTGCGCACATCCAAATCGCCTGCCGAAGAACTTGGCCTGCTCGACCCCGCCGTCAGCGAAGAGGCCTTGCTGGATGCGATGATCGCACACCCGGTTCTGGTCAACCGCCCCATCGTCTGTACGCCCAAAGGCACAGCACTTTGCCGCCCTTCCGAAGCGGTACTGCCTTTGCTGGAAAATCCGCTGACAGAGCCTGTCTACAAAGAAGATGGAGCTTTGATCGCCGAACCAGCGCCATGATCGCTTATGTCGCTGTCGGCGCGGATGACATCGCGCTGGCCAAGCGCTTTTATGCGGCATTCCTGCCCGCATTGGGATATACATGCGATGAAGGCCCCGAGGGGTTAAGCTATGCCTTGCCCATCGCGCCGGGCCAGCCCCCTGCGGGGCCCGATTTTTACGTCAAACCACCCTATAACGGCCAGCATGCCACGGCTGGCAACGGGTCGATGACCGCTTTCGAAGCCTCGCATCAGCAGCAAGTGCGCGATCTGCACGCGGCGGCTTTGGCAGCCGGGGGCACGGATGAGGGCGCACCTGGGTTTCGGCCCGCATATGGGCCGCGCTTTTACGTCTGTTATCTGCGCGACCCGCAGGGCAACAAAATCGCGATATTTTCAAGCAATCCCAATGAGCCCGGGCGCGACGATTAATTGCCGCTGCGGAAGGTGCTGCAACTGGCCCCTGACCGTGCGTAAGCGCAATAAAATAAGGTCAAATGTGACAAAACATAGCAGCTGACGTCGGGTCGGCTGCCTTTTGTCTGCCGCAACTCTCTGGCACATCACAGCCCCCAGCAAAGCCATAAGCGGTGAACCCATGTCAGAACAAACGCCTCCGCAGGTTGCGGAAAAGGCAACGATTGCGGATGCAATCGACCTGCGCCAATTGACTTTGCTTGGCGTGATGCACGCTTTTGATGGGCCTGCCGCCCTGCTGCGTTCAGGACGTGGGCAAATCGCGCGGGTACAGACGGGCGGACAGGCCTTTGGCTATCGGGTTGCCGCCATTGGTGATGATCAGGTGCAATTGATCGGGCGGCAGGGCCAGCTTTACGCGCTTGGACTGGCAGGCACTTGACCTTCCGCGCGGTTCAGCACATCCCTGCAGCATGACAAAGACAGCACTTATCACCGGCGCATCGCGCGGCCTTGGGGCGGCATTGGCCAAAGCCCTTGCCCCAACCCATCACATCATTGCCGTCGGCAAAACAGTCGGCGCTTTGGAAGACCTTGATGATGCGATCAAAGCCATGGGCGGCAGCGCAACACTGGCCCCAATGGATATCACCGTGGATGAGGCGATGCAGCAGCTCTGCCGAGGTATCTTTGATCGCTGGGGCCGCCTTGATTTGTGGCTGCACCCTGCCATCCATGCAGCCCCTCTCGCACCGGCCGGACATATCGGCCCCAAGGATCTGGCCAAATCCATGTCCGTGAATATTGAGGCCACATCCCGGCTGATCACCTATGTCAGCCCTTTATTGGGCGCCGATGGGAAAGCGGTCTTCTTTGATGACCCGCGCGGCGGGCAGCAGTTCTTCGGGGCCTATGGCGCCACCAAGGCCGCCCAAATGTCGCTTGCGCGCAGCTGGCAGGCCGAGACGGTCAAAACCGGGCCAAAGGTGCAGATCCTTGAACCTGCCCCCATGCCCACCGCGCTGCGCGCCCGGTTTTATCCAGGCGAGGACCGCAGCCCGCTTGCCCCACCAGACACCGTTGCTGCACAGCTTTTGCCCGATATCTTAGGTTAAGCCGAAGATTCTTCTGCCAGCAAAGACACAAGATGCGCCAGCGTTCTGGCCGGATCCACATCTGCGTGCATCGACAACTGCTCAAGCCCCAGATGCGCGGCATAAAGCAGGCGCGGCAGTTCCGGGTCGGTAAGGCCCATATCGGCAAAACATTCTGACAAAAACGCCAAACGCCTCTGATCAACAGCCCGCATGGCGTCGCGTGCAGGGACATAGCTTTGCCCCCAAGCACGCACCGCCGCTTCTGCGCCCGCACCGCCTTGCGCCTCATGCGGCATATTGACCGCCTGCACCAGGGCCAGAAGGCGGGGCAAGCCACGCGGTAGCGCCTGCAATCGGGCAATAATCTGCTCTGTCGCCGCGCTTTGCCAATATTCCAACATGCTATAATGAAGATCATTCAGGTCATTAAAATGCCAGTAGAATGAACCCTTTGTAGACCGAAGCTCGCGTGCAATAGGCTCTACCCGCAGCCCCTCCGGCCCCTTCACGGTCAGTGCGCGAAACCCCGCATTGATCCAATCCTGACGCTCTAAACGTTTCTTTTTCTCAGCCATCCCTAACCATACGCATGCGTATTGACTCTGGCAAGTAATTGACAAACATACGGTAGCGTATGGCTTGGAAAGGAATAAAAAATGAACATCCCCTACGCCGCCGCGGGCGGGCTTATGTTGCTGACAGCAGGCATTCATGTCTTTGCCGGTGGGCCCGAATATCACAGCAGTTTTCAAACCCAACTGCCAAACCAGCATCTTGCATCGATGGCGGCGGTGCTGTGGCATGCTGTGACGATCAATCTGCTTGTCTTCGCCGCAGCCTATCTGTGGCTGTCCAAATACCCTTCCACCGCAGTGATGGCGGTTGTCGGCGTCATACAATTGGGCTGGGCCGGGCTGTTTCTGTTTTACGGGATCACCATGCTGAATTCGCCCTGGCCAATGCCACAATGGGTGATCTTTTTAGCAATACCGTTGCTGAGCCTCTACGGTCTGCACAAAGCGCGGGTCAACTGACCATGGCAGCTTGCCGCGCCGTGCCCCCTCGCTTAGGAACAAAGCGAAGGGGGCAAATATGCGGATTCTCATTACAAATGACGACGGGATCAACGCCCCTGGGCTTGAGGTTCTGACCAAGATCGCGACCGAAATCGCAGGCCCTTCCGGCGAGGTTTGGACCGTGGCCCCCGCCTTTGAACAATCTGGCGTGGGCCATTGCATCAGCTATACCCATCCGACGATGATTGCGGAATTGTCCGAACGACGCTTTGCCGCCGAAGGATCGCCCGCAGACTGCGTCATCGCCGGGCTTTATCACGTGATGCAAGACAATCCGCCCGATCTGATCCTGTCGGGCGTCAACCGGGGCAATAACGCCGCTGAAAACACGCTTTATTCCGGCACGATCGGGGCCTGTATCGAAGGGGCATTACAAGGCGTGCGCTCTATTGCGCTGTCACAGTTTTACGGGCCCGCCAATGCCAAGCTGGACAACCCGTTTGAAGCTGCAGCCGCGCATGGGGCCGCAACGATCCGCGCCCTTTTGCGGGACGATCTATGGGATGATGCCGATTACCGGCTGCTTTACAACGTCAATTTCCCGCCCGTCCCTGCGGCAGACGTCAAAGGAACCAAGGCCACAACCCAAGGCTTCCGGGCCAACACGCGGTTCCGGGCCGAGGCGCAAACATCGCCAACCGGGCGTCAATTTCTTTGGGTGCGGGGCGGCCCCCAGCATGAGCCGACCGCGCCAGGCACCGATGCGGCAGCAAACCTTGATGGCTATATCTCGATCACGCCCATGCGCGCTGATTTGACCGATTACAAGATGACCGAGCGATTGGACGAGGCCCTGAAGTGAGCTTTGATCCCGCGACAAAAATGCAGTTCCTCTATGCGCTGCGCAGCAAAGGCGTAACCGATACGCGCGTGCTGACGGCGATGGAGCAGGTTGACCGGGCCGATTACGTCAAAGGCACCTTTGCCGACCGCGCCTATGAGGACATGCCCCTGCCGATCGCCTGCGGGCAGACAATCAGCCAACCTTCTGTTGTGGGATTGATGACACAGGCGCTCAAGGTCGAGCCGCGGGACAAGGTGCTCGAAATCGGGACCGGATCAGGCTATCAGGCCGCGATCCTGTCGAAACTGGCACGCCGGGTTTATACCGTGGACCGCTACCGCCGCCTGGTGCATGCAGCGCGGGCCGTGTTTGAGGCGCGCGATATGTCCAATATCACAACGTTTACAGCCGATGGCAGCCACGGCTTTGAAGAACAAGCGCCCTTTGACCGGATCCTTTTGACCGCCGCCGCCGAAGACCCGCCCGGGCCTCTTTTGGCGCAATTGCGGGTTGGCGGGATCATGGTGCTGCCGGTCGGACAATCGGATGCGGTGCAAAGCCTGATCCGGGTCACACGGCTTGAAAATGGATATGACTACGATGAATTACGCTCTGTCCGCTTTGTCCCCTTGCTAGAAGGGCTCGGACAAGAGTAAACTAACACAAAATATGGTACGACCCCGGCAACAAGGGGCGGCTAGACACAAGGAGCGGTATGATGGGACAACGGCAGACCCCGGTAAAACGTGTATTGTTGGCAGGCGTGGCTTTAGCGGCGCTGGCAGCCTGTGAGGATTTCGATTTTGACCTGCGGGACAATGGCGGTGGGTTTGATACAACGCGCGCTGTGCAGGATTTACCAAACCGGCCACGGCCTGACGACCGGGGCGTGATTTCCTACCCCAACTATCAGGTTGTCGTGGCCCGGCGTGATGACACGATCCGCGGGATTGCCATCCGGCTTGGGCTCGATGCGAATGAGTTGGCCGAATATAACGGGATTGAACCTGACACGATCCTGCGGCGCGATGAAATCATCGCCCTGCCCTCACGCGTCACCGAACCGTCACCGGCGACGGGTGCCATCGGCACCGGGCCAATCCAGCCGCTTGATGTCAGTGCGGTCGCAACATCCGCACTTGAACGGGCAGATGCGGCAGGCACAGTGACAGCCACAACGCTGGCCCCCGCTGAGACGGCGACAGTTGCCACACCAGCTGCGATCGCCACGCCTGACACCCCCGTACAGCGCGGAACCGAGCCGATCCGCCACCAGGTCGCACGCGGCGAAACCGCATTCTCCATCTCGCGTCTTTACAACGTGCCAGTGGCCAATATCGCCGAATGGAACGGGCTGGACAGCGAATTTACCATCCGCGAAGGTCAATTCCTGCTGATCCCGCAGGGCGGCACAGCGCCAACACAAGCGGCAGCTGTCGTGACCGAACCAGGCGAAGGCACGGTGACACCTGTTCCGCCAAGCGCCTCAACCGGGCTGCCGGCCGCCGCGCCAGTGGCCGCACCGGTTGCCGCGCCGCCTGCCCCCGATATCGGCACACCCGCCGAACCGGCGACAGCTTCAGCGCGCTTTACGGCGCCCGTACAGGGCAGCATCATCCGAGGCTATGCGCCGGGCAGCAATGATGGGGTTGATTTCGGGGTGCCCGCTGGCACCGACGTCAAAGCCGCAGGCAGCGGTACGGTCGCGGCTGTGACCACCGACACCAGCGGTGGGTCCATCGTCGTGATCAAACACAGCGACGGGCTGCTGACGGTCTATACGCAGATGGACAGCCTGTCCGTGTCCAAGAATGACACGGTCAGCGGCGGTCAGACCATCGGCAAAGTTCGGGCGGCAGAAACACCCTTCCTGCATTTCGAAGTACGGCGCGGATTGCAAAGCGTCGATCCGACAGATTATCTGCCATAAAAAGCACACCGGCCCGTAGGGTGGGTGCAACCCACCTTACGAAAGGCTGACACCTTTGCGCCCCGCCAAATCGGTAAAATACTGCCACGCGACCCGGCCTGACCGGCTGCCGCGCGTGGCCTGCCACTCAATCGCCTCGGCGCGTAAGGTGGCATCACCAATCGTGACACCGTAAGCATCACAATAGCCCCGGATCATCGCCAGATAATCGTCTTGATCACAGGGATGAAAACCCAGCCACAGCCCGAAGCGGTCCGATAGCGATACTTTCTCTTCCACCGCCTCGGATGGGGAAATCGCAGTCGAGCGCTCGTTTTCGATCATGTCGCGGGGCATCAGATGGCGGCGGTTTGACGTGGCATACAGCACGACATTCTCAGGGCGCCCCTCAATCCCGCCATCCAACACCGCTTTCAGCGATTTGTAATGGGCATCATCATGGCCAAAGGACAGATCATCGCAAAACAGGATAAAGCGCGCATCGGCATTGCGCAGCAAAGACAGACAACGCCCGATGCTGGGCAGGTCTTCGCGCTGCACCTCGACGATCTTCAAGGTGGGATGATCTACATGCAAAGAACCATGTATCGCTTTGACAAGGCTTGATTTTCCCATGCCCCGCGCACCCCATAAAAGTGCGTTATTGGCCGGAAGCCCTGCGGCAAACTGGGCTGTATTGGCCATCAACGTATCACGCGATCGATCCACGCCAACCAGCAGGCTGACATCCACCCGGTTCACCTCTGGCACAGGGATCAGGCAATCTGGATCGCTTTGCCAGACAAAAGCGCTGGCCGCTGCAAAATCAGGTGGCGGCGCGGCTTCTGGCGCCATCCGCTCAAGCGCGTTTGCAATCCGGCCCAGGATCTTCTTGCTCATGATTTAGGGGCCTGATCTGTCTCATCGGCATCGGCGACATCCGCTGCAGCCTCATCCGCCTCGCCCAAATCCTCATCTTCGGGGTCAACATCAAACAGGCTTTCACCCTCTCCGATCACGCCTTCAGCGCGGGCAGCACGGTCTTTCTTGCGTTCAACAGCAGCGACCAGATGGATGGAAATTTCGTAAAGACCATAGACCACAACGAACAGGATCAATTGGGTTGTCACATCCGGCGGCGTCACCAGCGCAGCAACAATCAAGATGCCTACAATCGCATATTTGCGGGTGGCACGCAGCCCGCGCGAACTGGCCAGACCAGCGGTGCCAAGCAGGGTCAGCAGCACCGGCAACTGAAAACAAACGCCAAAGGCGACAATCATTTTCAATGTGATATCAAGGGTTTCGTTCACCTTGCCGTTAAAGACGATATCAACACCCGTCTCGCGCACCACAGGGGCAACTTCGGCACCGGCGGGCGGCGGCACGGCCTCGCTCATGATGGCGGTCACAAAAGACGGCAAATCGGCAAAGCCCAGGAAAAAGGCCATCGCTAGCGGAATGACCACGTAATGGGCAAAGGCCGCACCCAGCAAAAACAGGAAGGGCGAGGCAATGATAAAGGGCAGAAACGCATTCTTTTCATTGCGGTAAAGACCGGGGGCCACAAAACGCCAAAGCTGGTAGCCAATCACAGGGAAAGACAGCGTCAAACCGCCCACAACCGAGATGCGGATCAGCGTAAAGAAATACTCCTGCGGCGCCGTATATTGCATCACCGGATTGGGATTACCCAGGCTGCGCATCGTCTTTTCGATCGGGCCCAGCAGGAAATCCAGCAATGTGCTGCCAATGGAAAAACACAGCACCATCGCGACCAGAAACGCGGAAACAGCGTAGATCAGGCGCTGGCGGAGCTCGGCAAGATGCTCAATCAGCGGGGCGGCGCTGTCATCGATATCGTCTGCGGCGCTCATGTATCTGCCTTTGGTTTCGCGATCTTAGGGGGTGGCGGCGCAGGCGGCTCACCTGCGGCGATTGCCGCCTCTTCGGCTTCGAGGGCTTGGCGTTCAAGTGCGGCCTTGGCCATGGCGCCACCGATCTTGTCTTTGGCGGCCTGCCGCTCTTCCGACAAGGCCTGGGTCGCAGGACCTTTTGTCATCCCGGTCGCTTCCTTGATCTTATCGACCCCGAATTTCTGCGGGTTTGACACGGCCTTAAGCGAGTTGCTGACATCCTTGACGCCGGATTCATCGGCGGCTTGCTCCATAGCGCGGGAAAACTCACGCGCCATCATCCGGGCCTTGCCGGTCAACTGCCCCAGCGTGCGGAACATACCGGGCAGGTCCTTGGGGCCGATCACGATCAAAGCCACGATCCCGACGACCAACATCTCGCTCCAGCCTAGGCCAAACATCGCGGGCGTCCTACTCTATCAGGCGTTGTCTTTGTCTTCTTCAGGCGTGACATCGCGCGCCTCGGCCATGCTGTCTTCGATCTCTTTCTTGCCGTCATCCACGCCTTTCTTAAAAGCGGTGATGCCTTTGCCGACTTCGCCCATCAGGCTGGAAATCTTGCCGCGTCCAAACAGGACCAGCACCACGACAGCAATGACCACCATCCCCATGGGGCCAATATTGTTGATCAAACCCAAATGGGGCATCGCATAGATCATTTTTCTCTCCTTCGTTCGAGATGCGGGCGCATCGTCGATTGCGTTTGATATTACACATAGGGCCGTTCCACGGCCGAAGAAAGAGCAAAAGAAGCGCGCAAAGCCCTTTTTCACAAAGGTTTTTCATCATTTATGACAAATACTTGTCAGTTGTCAGAAAATTGACAAAACTAGTGGCATGACGGGGGGAAT
Organism: Yoonia sp. BS5-3; assembly: GCF_038069655.2. Taxonomy (NCBI): domain Bacteria; kingdom Pseudomonadati; phylum Pseudomonadota; class Alphaproteobacteria; order Rhodobacterales; family Paracoccaceae; genus Yoonia; species Yoonia phaeophyticola. The sequence continues at coordinate 2,913,358 of NZ_CP150951.2, read as the reverse complement.
CAAATGCGCCGCGCTGACCGCTTGATGCAGCTTGTTCAAATTTTGCGCGATGGTGCGTTGCACCGGGCCGGTGATCTGGCGACGGCAACGGGTGTCTCTTTGCGGACGATCTACCGTGATATGGAAACGCTGGCCGCGTCAGGGGTCCCGATTGAGGGCGAGCGCGGCATCGGTTACCGCGTGACAGCCGCGATCACCCTGCCCCCGCTCAACCTGACCATGACCGAGGTTGAGGCACTGCACCTTGGTCTTAGCGCCGTTGGCCAAAGCGACGACCCTGAACTGTCCGCTGCCGCCCAGGCGCTATCGGCCAAGCTGGATGCCGTCATGCCCGAAGACCGCAGCCGCGCGCCCTCTGGCTATGGATTTGCGATTTACCCCTTCGCAGATGCAGCCCGGGGCTTTCAACACCTGCCCAGCCTGCGTCAAGCGATCCGCACCCGGCAAAAGATGGAACTGACACATCAGGGCGAAGAGCGCACCGTGCGCCCGCTGCAATTGGATTATTGGGGGCGGCTTTGGACGTGCGTGGTCTGGTGCGAAAAACATAAAGGTTTTGACGAATTAAGGGTGGATCAAATCAGCGCCTTGCGGGTATTGCCCAGCCTATTCGTCGATGAACCCGGAAAAGCGCTGCGCGATTTCAATGCACAAAAGCAGCAGCGGAATTGATCCGGTTGTCGCTAGAGCCAGACCACGTCATAAAGGCGGAAAGGGCGCAGGAACAAGGGCATCACCATGAAAGCGGACGAACTGCTTCTTCACATCGGTCACCCGAAGACTCGCACGACCACACTGCAACGGATCTGGGATGTAAACAGGGACAGGTTGCGGGCCCAGGGGTAATGCTGCCACTCATATACCCAAACAAAAGACACGCCGTGGCGATTGAGGCGTCGTTGTTTGGCATGCGCCAGCATGATGGGCATCGCATGACATGGCTCAAAACCGACCTCGCGGGACTTACCCAAAAGGGTCAGGATGACTGGACACGTATCAGCCAAGACGTAGCCAACGATCCCCCCACGACACTTCTGATCAGCAATGAAATGCTTTTCAGGCCATTCCCTCGTGCCAAGCTGCAAGAGGTCGATGGGATCTTTGACAAGGTGGCACAGCGCAAACGACTTGTGGCCTATTTGAGCGCACCTGATGCAATGTTTTTATCATCCATGCAGGAGCTTTTGAAAGAGCCACAAATACCAACGCGCACCTCGCGGACATATTTCAAAGACACGCTTGTGCCGATCGCGGAACACTGGACCGGTGACATCTCGCTTGAGCTTTTTGAACGTCAATGCATGCAAGAGAGCGACATATTCACTGATTTCATGGCTAAGCATTTGCCCGATGTCGACGTGACGCAGCTTGATCGCCATATCGGGGCCTCCAATACGTCTTTCTCAGCAGAAGCAATGGCCGTTCTATATGATTTGGTGATGGAGCATTTCCCGTGGTACCATGACCGGCGTGGCTTCGCGCTCGAAGTGATGCGCTTTGACCGTCGTCTGGAAAACCCAACGAAACCAAAGCTGCGCCCACATGCAAAACAAGCCGCGATCAACTGGCGCGGGCCTGATCTGTTCTGGCTTCGTGACACGCATGGCATCACATTCCCAAGCATCGACTATGACGCCATTGACGTGGGCGACACTGACAGCAACGTCAACTATGTCAGCCGGATTGAAGATATCTGCGAAGTGAATATGGAACGCAAAGAAGAACTGCAGCGCCGTGCGATGCGACGGGGGCGGTTGCCCTTCATCATGCGGCGTTGGCTTGCCAAACACTAGTTACATGAACTTCATGCAAAGCTCCGACTAAAATTGATAGGATATCGCTCAGTTGGCAGATCAGTATGAAAGCGGGTGAATTACTGCTCCATATCGGTCATCCGAAAACCGGTTCCACCACCTTGCAAGAGATTTGGCGCGCCAATCATAATGTTCTGCGCGGGCAAGGTGTTATGCTGCCATTGACCTATCCCGGCGGCGGGCGTGCCGCCGCAATCGCGGCATCCCTCTTTGGCGCCCGGGCCCATGGCGGCGCCAATATGCAATGGCTGCAAACCGATCTAGCCGGGCTCATTGAAAGGGGGCATGCCGATTGGAACCGTATTTGCGAAGAGGTCGCAAATGATCCGCCCAAAACACTGCTGTTGAGCAACGAGATGCTGTTCAGACCAATGACTGGTGCAAAATGGCAGGAGGTTGGGCAAGTTCTCGATCAAGTTGCAGAACATAAGCGGCTTGTGGCCTACCTGCGTGCGCCTGACGCGATGTTCCTGTCCTCAGCGCAGGAAATACTGAAGCATGTTCAAACCCCTGGTCGGTTTTCGCGTACCCAATTCAAAGATACTCTGGTCCCGTTGATGAAAAACTGGAAAGGCCAGATTAAACTAGAGCAGTTTGATCGACAGATCATGAAAGACGGCGACATCTATACCGATTTCATGACCAAGCATCTGCCATTCGTCGATATGGACCAACTCGACCGCGGTCCGGCCGAACTGAACACCTCACTCTCAGCCGAGGCGATGGCGGTCCTCTATGATTTAGTGATGGAGCATTTTCCCTGGCACCATAATCGTCGCCTTCTGGCACAATATGTTGCGCGATTAGATCAAAAGCTGGAAAACCCAACCAAACCCAAACTCCGCCCAGATGCCGTGCAAGCGGTGATCAACTGGCGCGGCCCGGATCTGTTCTGGCTGCGCGATGCATTTGGGATCACATTTCCGAGCATCGATTATGACGCGATCAACCCTGATGAAATCGACAGCAATGTCGTTCAAATCTGCCGCATTGAAGACATCTGCGCGGTGAACGGCGACCGCAAAGAAGAGCTCAAGAACCGGGCCATGCGCCGCAGCCGGATGCCGCGAGCACTGCGCCGCTGGCTTGCAAAATACTAGGCGCGGCGCACGGCTTTATCCAAACAGCACTTTTCGCAACATATTCAGCGCCACGAGGATCAAAAAGATCCCAAAGAACCGCTTGAGCGGTGCAGCATCCATCCGGTGCGCCAATGCAGCCCCCCAAGGGGCCGTGATCATTGTCGAAATCACCACAAGACCAAAGGCGATCAGGTTCACCGACCCGAAGGTCAAAGGCGGCGCCCCCGTCACATCGGCAAAAAGGAACGCAAAGACCGACGGCACAGCAATGATCAGACCGAACCCCGCCGCCGTTCCCACAGCGCGGTGAATAGGCACATTATGCAAGCTCATCAGCGGCACCCCGAGCGAGCCGCCACCAATCCCCAACAGAACCGACAAAAACCCTGTTACAGCCGAATAGATCGCGCGCAGCACGCCCGTCGGCATGCGCTGCGCCACCCGCCAATTGCTCCGACCGAAGGTCATGTAAGCGCCCACCAAGCCAGCCAGTACTGCAAAAATCGCCTGCAGCAAGGCAGAGCCCAGCACCGATACGGTCAACGCGCCCAGCACAGCGCCCACGCCCAGCCCGATTGACCAGGTCTTTAGGACCGCCCAGTCTACGGCACCGCGTTTGTCATGGGCCAGCACCGACCGGACCGAGGTCACAACAATCGTCGCAAGCGATGTCGCAAGGCACATCTGCATGACATCCGGGCTGTCAAACCCCAACAGGGTGAAAACCATCAAGAAAGCAGGCACCAGGATGATACCGCCGCCAACGCCCAACAGCCCGGCCAATACGCCCGCAATGCCGCCCAAGACCAAAAGCATCGCGCCCATGGCGATCAAAATCATTATCTCATTCATATGGAAATCCTTATGCGGCCTGCCGCGTCACATGGTCAAGCGCGGCCAAAACGACCTGCGTATCAGCACCGTCTTGATGGGCATTCTCGGAAAGATGTCTGCGCCAACCGCGCGCGCCTGGGCGGCCCTGAAACAGACCCAGCATATGGCGGGTGATCTGCCCCAGGCGGCCACCCGCAGACAGATGCGCATCGATATAGGGTAGCATCAGATGGACCACCTCCTCGGCGCTTCGCGGTGTCGTATCATCGCCGAAGATCCGGGCATCGGCTTGCAGCAGGATATCGCTAGGGGTGTGATAAGCGGCCCGACCGATCATGACACCATCAAGACCCTGCGCCAAAAGGCGTTCCGCCTGCGCGAGTGAGGTGATACCACCGTTGATCGCGATCGTCAGATGCGGAAACAGCCCCTTCATCTGCAACACCAGATCATAATCCAAGGGTGGAATATCGCGGTTTTCCTTAGGGCTCAGCCCCTGCAGCCAGGCTTTGCGGGCATGGATTGCGAAGTGATCGATCCCGGCAGATGATACCCGAGCCAGAAAATCAGGCAGAACCTGATGCGGGTCTTGGTCGTCCACACCGATACGGCATTTCACAGTGACAGGCACATCGACCGCATCGCGCATGGCGGCAACGCAATTAGCCACCAGCTGCGGTTCTTCCATCAGAACCGCACCAAACCGCCCAGACTGGACCCGGTCGGATGGGCAGCCGCAATTGAGATTAATTTCACAATAGCCCAAATCAGCGCCAATACGGGCCGCCTGTGCCAATTGGGCGGGGTCCGCGCCGCCCAATTGTAGCGCAACGGGTTGCTCGGCCGGATCAAACCCAAGAAGGCGTTCACGGTCACCGTGCAAGACGGCAGGGGCTGTGACCATTTCGGTATAAAGCAGCGTATGGCGGGACATCAGGCGATGCAGGTAGCGGCAATGCCGATCTGTCCAATCCATCATCGGAGCAACGGAGAGGCGTGATGCGTCGCGCATGTCTCGTCTTGTTGATCTATCTACCATTTCAACGTCGCTTCATCTGACAGGCTTCATACGCAAAACTTCCGGTGGGTGCCTGACATACGGCCCGACAAAGATGATGTCGACCCTTACAACGCCAAGACCGTTCAGGACAAGTTTGACGGCACGTTGATCTATATCATTGGTCTTCAGAGGGCAGAACAGGTGATACATGCGCCAACCGGGGCGAATGAGCGGTTGTCCCGCATCAATCAGACGATAGACTGCCTCTTTATGACAGCAGACGATATCATCACCCAGCTGGGGCTTTCACCGCATCCCGAAGGCGGGCATTACCGTCAGACTTGGGCCGCAAATAATGACGGGCGGCCCCACGGAACCTGCATCTATTTTCTGTTGAAGGCCGGCGAGGCCAGCCATTGGCACCGGGTCGATGCCGTTGAAATCTGGCATTATTACGCAGGCGCGCCGCTGATCCTGTCGATAGCCGACACGCAGGCCGGGCCGCGCCGTGATCTGACACTAGGACCAGACCTGGCAACCGGCGCAGTGCCGCAATTAATCGTCCCCGAGGGCCACTGGCAAGCCGCGCAGACGACCGGCGACTGGACATTGGTCGGGTGCACCGTCTCGCCCGGATTTCAGTTCGAAGGCTTCACCTTAGCCGCGCCCGGCTTTGACATCCCGCTTTAACGGTCGCCGAACATATCGCCAAGACCGCCCAAGACCGACCCCTCGCCCTTACTGCCCCCCGGCCCTGCAGCGCGGATAATCCGATCTGCAAGACGCGAGAATGGCAGGCTTTGCAAGTAAACAGTCCCCGGACCGCGCAGCGTGGCGATAAAAATACCCTCGCCGCCGAAAATCATGGATTTGAGGTTCCCTGCGCGTTCGATGTCATAAGTCACCCCCGCATCAAAGGCAGCAATACAGCCCGTATCGACGCGCAGGACTTCACCGGGCTGTAGCTCGCGTTTGATCACCGTGCCGCCGACATGGATAAAGGCCATGCCGTCGCCGCGCAGACGTTGCAGGATAAATCCCTCACCGCCAAAGAAACCGGCGCCCAGTTTGCGCTGAAACGCGATATCGGTTGTCGTGCCAAAGGCCGCACAAAGAAATGCATCTTTCTGGCAAATCAGCTCTTGCCCGACGTTTGCCATGTCAACAGGAACGATTTTTCCCGGATAAGGTGCTGCAAAAGCGACGCGTTTTTTGCCGTGACCATTGTTCGTAAAATGGGTCATGAAGATGGATTCGCCCGTCAGCACCCGTTTTCCGACATTCAGCAGGGACTGCATCATGCCGCTGGACGGGCTGGCTCCATCACCCATTTTGGTCTCAAAACCAATCCCGTCTTCCATGTAATTCATAGCGCCAGCTTCGGCGATCACAGTCTCGCGCGGGTCCAGTTCGACCTCGACGATCTGCATGTCGTCGCCGAAAATCTCATAGTCAACCTCATGACACTGCATAATATTTCCTTTCAAAATAAATCACTTATTCAAGAATAATCACGCGATCATGGTAATTCAATGCATGGCGATGGCGATGCGCCTTCCCCAAAATAAAAAAGGGAGGAACCGCAGTCCCTCCCGTAGTTTCGCTGATCAGGCTCACTCATTATGTACCGCCCGGTTTATTGCCTGCGGCCCGATCCGCGCCAAAGACGAGCGCACCCGCCTTGGAACTCTTTGCAGCGAAGAAATTTCGAGAAATTTCTTCTGCGCTAAGATTTTTCGCGAAAAATCTTAGCTACACCCGGACGTCGATCCGCATGTATTGCACTTCATACAGGTTCCATTGCGCACCAGCGTGTAGTTCCCGCATTCACCGCATGGATCCCCCTCATATCCCTGCATCTTGGCCTTGTCCCGGGCCGAGATAGTTGTCGCAGTCCCTGTTGCGACCGTCGTGCTTGGTTGCACCTCAGGCACCAGCGTCTGCAACGCCGCACTTGGGTCTGTCCCCGTCGACAAGGCTGTCGCACCTGCAACACCGCCCTGCAAGACAACCAAATCCTGCGGCATCCGCTTACGCAGATACCCGGTTGAGGAGATCTGCTTGAGCACCTCCAAAGACCGTGTCGCCGCATTCTCGGTCGGCGCCTGGATGTTGGATACGCCTTCCTCTTCCCCCCGTCCCACATCATCAAAAGATGCGCCTTCCGGCTTCACATGGGCCAGATCTGTCCGATCAAGATAAGACACAGCCAATTCGCGGAAGATATAGTCAAGGATCGAGGTGGCATTCTTGATGCTATCATTACCTTGCACCATGCCTGCAGGCTCAAACTTGGTGAAAGTGAAAGCATCCACGAATTCTTCAAGCGGCACACCATATTGCAGGCCGACTGACACGGCGATGGCGAAATTGTTCATCATCGCGCGGAAACCAGCGCCCTCTTTATGCATATCGATGAAGATTTCGCCCAGTTGGCCGTCTTCATATTCGCCCGTGCGCAGATACACCTTGTGACCACCTACAATCGCCTTTTGGGTATATCCCTTACGGCGTTGCGGCATCTTTTCACGCTCGCGGTTACGCACTTCCTGGATCACGATCTTTTCGACAATCTTTTCGGCCAGAACCGCAGCCTTGTCCTGCGGCGATCCAGATTCAAGCGTTTCCGCAGCCTCCTCATCATCTTCGACCAATGCCGCCGCCAGTGGCTGCGACAGTTTCGATCCGTCGCGGTAAAGCGCATTGGCTTTCACACCCAGTGACCAGGACAGCTCATAGGCTTTCTGGCAATCCTCAATCGAGGCATCATTTGGCATGTTGATCGTCTTCGAAATCGCACCCGAAATGAACGACTGCGCTGCCGCCATCATATAAATATGGCTGTCTACACTCAGGTAACGCTTGCCTTTTTTGCCGCAAGGGTTGGCACAGTCAAAGACACCCAGATGTTCGTCTTTCAGGAACGGTGCGCCCTCCAGTGTCATGGTCCCGCACACATGATCATTGGCCGCGTCAATGTCCTGTTTGCTATAGCCCAAATGGCGCAGCAGATCGAAGGATGGATCGTTCAGCTTTTCTGCGGGGATACCCAATGTTTTGGTGCAGAACTCTTCACCCAGCGTCCATTGGTTGAACACGAACCGGATATCAAAGGCCGAGGCCAGCGCCCCTTCAATCTTGTCCAGTTCAGCCTGTCCAAAACCATGGCCGATCAACGAGGTATGGTTGATCGCGGGGGCCTGCCCGATTGATCCATGGCCAACCGCATAGGCAATGATTTCTTCAATCTGGGCAGAACCATAGCCAAGTTTTTCCAAGGCCGCCGGAACAGATTGGTTGATAATCTTGAAGTAACCGCCACCGGCCAGCTTCTTGAATTTCACCAGTGCGAAATCAGGCTCAATCCCGGTTGTGTCGCAATCCATCACCAGCCCGATGGTGCCGGTTGGCGCAATAACGGATACTTGTGCGTTCCGATAGCCATGCTCTTTGCCCAGCTTCAGCGCCTCATCCCATGCGCCAACGGCAAGTTCGACCAGCCGCGGATCGGGGCAGTTTGCATGATCCAAGGCGACAGGCTTGACCGCCAGCTTTTCATAGCCGGTATCTTTGCCCAAGGCCGCCTGCCGGTGGTTCTTGATCACCCGCAGCATATGCTTGCTGTTTTTCTTATAGCCTGGGAACGGGCCCAGCTCGCCTGCCATTTCGGCAGATGTGGCATAGGATACGCCCGACATAATCGCGGTCAGCGCAGCGCACATAGCGCGGCCCTCATCGCTATCATAGCCCAGGCCCATATTCATCAGAAGGCCGCCGATATTGGCGTAACCCAGACCCAAGGTACGGAAGTCATAAGACCGCTGCGCGATTTCCTTGGATGGGAACTGCGCCATCATCACGCTGATTTCCAATGTCACGGTCCAAAGACGCGTGGCATGCATGTAGTCTTCGACCTGGAACACGCCGTCCTTATAGAAAGTCAGCAAGTTCATCGATGCCAGGTTACAGGCTGTGTCATCCAGGAACATGTATTCAGAACAAGGGTTTGAGCCGCGAATTTCACCGTCTTCTGGGCATGTATGCCAGGCGTTCACGGTGTCGTGGTACTGAATGCCCGGATCGGCACATGCCCAAGCCGCATGACCCACCTGCTCCCACAGCTCGCGGGCTTTGATGACTTTGGCAACCTCACCGTTCTTGCGGTTGATCAGCTTCCAGTTCGCGTCCTTTTCGACGGCCTCTAGGAAGGCGTCCGTCACACGGATTGAATTGTTAGAGTTCTGGCCCGAGACCGAGGAGTAAGCCTCGCTATCCCAATCGGTGTCGTAGGTCGGGAATTCGATGCTGGAATAGCCCTGCTTGGCGTAATCCAGAACCCGTTTGATATAGGTTTCCGGGATCGCCGATTTCTTGGCGTCTTTTACGGCTGCGGCCAGGGTTTCGTTCGTCTTGGGATCATAGGCGGCCGTTTCGTCGCCGTCCCAGGTTTTGATCGCCTGGAAGATCGAATTCAGATACCGTTCGTGCATTTTCGAACCGGCAACGATGGACGCAACCTTTTGTTCTTCAATGACTTTCCAGTTGATAAACTCTTCGATATCCGGGTGATCAGCATCGACGATGACCATCTTGGCGGCGCGGCGAGTGGTGCCGCCAGACTTGATAGCGCCCGCAGCGCGGTCACCAATTTTCAAAAAGCCCATAAGGCCCGAGGATTTACCGCCACCGGACAAAGGCTCACCCTCACCGCGCAAGGATGAAAAGTTCGTGCCTGTGCCAGAGCCATATTTGAACAGGCGCGCCTCGCGCACCCAAAGATCCATGATGCCACCTTCGTTGACCAGATCATCATCGACAGACTGGATAAAGCAGGCATGCGGTTGCGGGTGCTCATAGCTGGATGCAGATTTGGTCAGCTCGCCGGTTTGGTAATCGACATAATGGTGCCCTTGGGCAGGGCCATCGATACCGTAGGCCCAATGCAGGCCGGTGTTGAACCATTGCGGGCTATTGGGGGCTGCGCGCTGTGTGGCCAGCATATAGCGCATTTCGTCGAAATAGGTGCGCGCGTCGTCTTCAGAGGAAAAATAGCCGCCCTTCCAGCCCCAATACGTCCAGGCACCAGCCAGACGATCAAACACTTGCTTTGACGATGTCTCACCGCCGAATGTCGCGCCTTTGGCCGGAACGGACTTCCATAGGAACTTAGGAACACCCTTTTCCTTCACTGGCTTTACTTCAGAAGGGACACCCGCCTTACGAAAATACTTTTGGGCGATGACATCAGATGCAACCTGGCTCCATCCGCCTGGGATCTCGCAATTATCCAATTTGAACACAACCGTCCCGTCAGGGTTTCGGATTTCCGAGGTCGTGGATTTAAATTCCAGTTCCGCGTACGCATCTTGCCCTGCCTTGGTAAAATTGCGTTCGATTTTCATTGCATCTGCCCCTTTGTTTTATTGACCGTCGTTGCGGCCCAACATCATTTTGGACGCGTAACGCATCCCTAAAACCATTCACTTGAGAAAGCGCCGCCGCCTCCTGAGAGCAGACCAAAAGCCCGCTATCAGCGTTGAGGTCGCCTCGCCGCGATTCCCCATCATATTGAAACTTCCCCGTGCCAACACCACATATTGTGTCCGTTCTGTTGGCCCGCACAAACTGACGCATCTAGGCCTAGGGGGTCAACGGAATTTTAATACTAAATGTCGATTAAATCGCTTGACGGCAAAAGAGCGTGTTTTGCCCGCGCGGCCGACATGATTCACGCACAAGCTTATCCACAACACAACGTTGTTCACAAAATTGGGAAAGCCCTTATCTTCGGCCCACTTAGCGCAAATGCTTGAGCCAAGATGTGAACTTGAGCGCCAGCTTGTGGGTCAATTAACCAGCATTAACAAAGTATTAACCGGGCGGGAGCGGGCGCCCTGCACAACTCGCCTACAAGATGTGGGTCATCAATTTTCCGCCGAATCGGAACCGCATGGGAAGAAAATCAGCACACGAAGCTGATGTATGATCCGAAGATCGTGAAGGCGCGCCAGCAAACAAAACCGATCCGTGCCCTCCCCAAGGTTACGGCGCGAAATGATGGCGGCAGTCAGCCAATTGGACACCCACGATCATTGAGATTAATCACGTACAGTCAATGTCAGTGAACGCTCCCAACACCGAAAACCGCATCATTTCCGAAAGGCGGCCGTTCAACTGGTCCGCGGGCAATGTCTACCAAGCGGGACAAAGCGCCCTTTCACCTACGTCAGTTCAACGTCTGCTCTCCATGACATCCATCAGCCAGTCGATGCTACTCATGCAGTTATCCAAGGTGAGATTAACCCCCGTTGGAGCTGCGTCTGCTGCGAAGACGAAGCCGTGAACATAGTCGATCAACAAGTTCAGCATTACATCGCCGGCATCACCATGATTGATGGCCTGTGTTCTTCGCCGGACTTGGGTCGTAAATTCGCCGAGTGCCTTTGGCATACAATTCGGATTGCTCAGCAGAAATCGAACGAGATCGGCGTTCTTCAGGGCAAGCTCACTATAGCGAACCAACAATTGTCGAAGCTCTGCGCTTGGTGTTTCACCAGCATCACCGGCATCAATTCCCTCGAATATCTGAGCGGCCAGATCACTCAGCAATTGGTCCCGGCTACCAACGTGATACTTAGCGGCCATTGCTGTTACACCCAGCTTGGCCGCAAGTGCACGAAAGGTCAGTTTCTCCAGTCCGTGTGTTTCGAGGACTGACTGAGCACAGCGCAGCACGGCCGCTTTGTCGACACCTCCCGACTGCTTCTTTGGTCTTCCTCTGCGTTTCACCTCAGGCACAGATCAGGTCACTTTATATCTCAATTCAACCAATCCTGATGAGAAGGCTTTCGTATGCGTTAGCTCGAGGTCTACATCTGACGAAAGGTCACCGAACAACCGAATGCCGTCTCCAAGCAGAATGGGTACGATCGCCAATTTGAAGTCTTCAATCAGCCCCAATTTGAGAAACGACTGCACGATAGCGCCGCCGTCAACATATATGCGCTGCCATCCTCGGCTTTCCATCTCGGCCATCAGTTCCTGCGGCGATAACTTCACGACTTCCACTTTATCAGACAATTCGGGCGGTACGTCCTCGCTCGTGAGTGAATTGCTCAAGACGACAACAGGTTTTTCATATGGCCAAGCATCAAAGCCAAGCACTGTGCGGTATGATCCGCTGCCCATAACAATCACATCAATGTTGTCGAGGAACTCTGCAAACCCATGATCTTCATCGGCAGTGTTCTGCTTTATCAACCAATCTAGCGAATGGTCTTTTCGCGCGACGTATCCATCTAACGTGATGGCCATCATGACGTGTCCAGTAGGCATAATAGTCTCCAAAGCTTGATATTATACACAGTATAATTAATTGTTGTAGAGACTACAATGCGCGGGCGAGATTTTGACGAAGCAGACGTTCGTCGTACCGCGGAAACGCTGTTGGTATGGGCTCAAACCCGCGCTTCGCTGCACTGTGCGCGAATGTCCGCTCTTCCATGTTGGCCGCGTTCACCTCTGTGACAAAAGGTGATCGACTTCGTGGCTGTCGCCGATATGGGACAAAATGTTCAGCACCTTGCCTGCCGGGTCACGCAGATAAAACCGGCGCACACCCCAAGGCTCATCCGTCAACGGGTAGACAATCGTATGACCACGGGACCGCGCCTTGGCATATAGCGCATCAACATCATCAACCTCGATCGAGACATCGGGCACAGCAGTCCCCGACCCGCCTTCACGGGCGACACTGATTTGCACCGGACCGTCCGTGCCTGCGGCCAGGGTCGCGATCCATCCCTGGTCCATCACCGTTTTCAGCGCAAATAATGCTTCATAAAAGCGGCGCAGCTCTGCGACATTATCCGCTGCAATATCCACGACAATACGCCGAACAACCATCATCGGCCCCTTCGTTCATTCCTATATAAATGAACATACAGGCGCCAAAACCAAACACCAAACGAACGCCTCTGCTGTGGCAGAGCGTTCATTTGAACCATTACTTTGGTGATATGGTCGGGGCGGAGAGATTCGAACTCCCGACCCTCTGTTCCCAAAACAGATGCGCTACCAGGCTGCGCTACGCCCCGAACCGAGAGTGTCTTTAGACCCACCAAACTGATTTGAAAAGCCCCAAATCAGCAAAACTTTGATGCCGCTTCAGATTTCATCGCACATTCAGCGAAGGCACGGGTGTCAGCCCCGCCAAACAGGTCGATTAAGATTGGCAAAAGGGGCCACTACCCTTCAGATGCCAGCTCACAGGGCAGGATCGCATCCGGTCCAAAGCTGGGATGCTGCATCACATCACCCACAGCGATTCCCAGGCGCGATGACAAACCGCCATTGATTTCCAGCACCATCTGCACCCCATCACCGCCTTGGATCGGGGTTGTATCATGCGGTATCGCATTTTCATGGATCGACAGGATTTCACCATCTGGGGCGGTAAAAATCATATCCAGCGGGATCAGCGTGTTCTTCATCCAGAAGCTCACCGATTGCGGCCGTTCATAGATGAAAAGCATGCCCGACAGCATCGGCATCTGCTCAACGAACATCAGACCGCGGCCGCGTTCGTCAAAATCATCGGCGATCTCAACGGTGAAATGGGCCTGGCCCCAATCGCCTTGGATGGTGACCTTATCATCGGCACATGCGGCCAAAGCCGGATGCGCCGAAGCAAGCAAAGCAAGAGCTGAGAAAAATAGCCTCACTTTGCAGCAAGCTCCCAGCCGACGACCTCAATCGCCATACGGCCACGTTCACCGTCAACCATACGCAGGCCAACGGCCTCGCCTGACTGCAAATCGGACAAACCCGACCGGCGTAATACCTCGACATGCACAAACACGTCTTCATTATTGCCAAAGACATTGGCAAAACCAAAGCCCTTGGCCTTATCGAACCACTTCACCCGGGCCGGATGAATGGGCTGGTTGGCGATGTCATCTGCCGAAAACTCGACCATATCGCGTAGCGGCACAGAGCTGTCGCTTTGGGGCGGCGTGATGGCAAGCACCTCAACGGCCTGTAAACCGCGCTGAGTGTCTTGGACCATGATTTCAATCGTGGACCCATCCACAACTGACCCTTGCCCGAAATTGCGCAGCACGTTGGCATGCAATAAAATATCCGGTCCACCGAGATCGGCGATCACAAAACCAAACCCTTTTGAAGGGTCGAACCACTTAACCTGTCCCTGCACCCGGCGCGTTTCGCTGGTGTCCTGCGTATCCATTTTTCTTCCTCAGAGCGTCACGTCGTGGCTTGTGCGCCCTTCACTTCTTGTACCAAACGATCTCCAACAGAAAATTAACCTGACTGCAAGCGTCAGAATTTCACGATACGTGAAATTACGGGCTTAGCCTGGTTACCTCCCACCCATCGTCGACCGCTTTGCGTGACCACCGAAACCGGTCATGCAATCTGAATGCACCATCGGACCAAAACTCGATCTCGATAGGTGCGATACGATAACCACCCCAAAAGGGCGGTCGTTTCGGATCCGTACCCTTTTGCATTGTCACTTTCGCCACTTCCGCCATCAATGCCTCACGTGATGACAGCGGTTGCGATTGCTGTGATGCCCATGCTCCCAAACGACTTTTGAGAGAACGGGACCTGTAATATGTGTCCGCCTGCGGACCGTCTTCCTTGGACACCAGGCCTCTAACCCGGATTTGCCGCCGCAACGACTTCCAATGTAGCACAAAAGCGGCTTTTGCCGAATGTTCCAATTCGGTGCCCTTTTGACTGTTGTAATTGGTGTAAAAGACAAAGCCGTTTGCTTCAATGTCCTTTAGCAGCACCATGCGCACATTCGGCATACCTGTGTCATCGACTGTCGACAGCGCCATGGCGTTGGGGTCATTAGGCTCAGTTTCGCGTGCGTCTTCAAGCCATTGCTGGGCAATAGCAAGAGGATCACGCCCCGCAAAAATACTGTCCCGATCAGGCATGACCGATCCCTCAAAACGTCCCCGCCCGTAGGAGTAGGGTCAATTCCGCAGGCAGGCAACCGTTTTTGGCCGCGTGTTCAATCTCTTGCTGATGGACGTGCAATCGCCTAAATGGTTCGAAACGAAAAATTACCGATGAAGGGATATCGCGTATGACCTCTCAATTGATGCAGGGCAAACGAGGCCTGATCATGGGGCTCGCCAATGACAAGTCAATCGCATGGGGCATTGCCAAGGCCTGCGCGGATGCCGGCGCAGAGCTCGCATTTTCCTATCAGGGCGAAGCGCTGAAAAAGCGTGTGGGGCCGCTGGCGGCCTCGCTGGGTTCCGATCTGGTTTTGCCCTGTGATGTGGCGGATGAAAGCTCGGTCGATGCGCTGTTCGATACGCTGCGCGACAAATGGGGAACCTTTGATTTTATTGTGCATGCTATCGGTTTTTCGGACAAAAACGAACTGCGTGGACGCTATGTAGATACCAGCCGCGACAACTTCCTGATGTCGATGGATATCTCGGTTTATTCCTTCACATCGGTGGTCCAGCGTGCCGAGAAAATGATGAATCCCGGCGGCTCTTGTTTGACGCTGACCTACTATGGCGCCGAAAAGGTGATGCCGCATTACAACGTGATGGGTGTGGCCAAGGCCGCCTTGGAAGCATCGGTGCGTTATCTGGCCGAAGATCTGGGCAAAGACGGCATCCGCGTGAACGCCATCAGCGCTGGCACGATCAAGACTTTGGCCGCCTCTGGCATCGGCGATTTTCGGCTGATCATGCGCTGGAACGAATATAATTCGCCCCTGCGCCGGACCGTCACACAAGAAGAGGTGGGCAAATCAGCGCTTTACCTGCTCTCTGATTTGGGCAGCGCCGTCACCGGCGAGGTGCATCATGTGGACGCAGGCTATCATGTCGTCGGCATGAAAGCGGTCGACGCGCCAGACATTACCAAGGAATAGGACAGCAAGATGACAGACCGCCTGCCCCACGAAAAAGGCTTTCACATCAGCTGGGACCAACTGCATCGCGACAGCCGGGCGCTCGCTTGGCGCCTTGACGGTCAGGGGCCCGATAATGGCGCATGGAAAGCGGTCGTTGCGATTACACGCGGCGGCATGGCCCCGGCCATGATCGCCGCGCGCGAGCTGGATATTCGCACCGTCGACACGATCAGCGTCAAAAGCTACGATCATCAGGACCAATCACAGGCGCAAGTGCTCAAATCACCCGATAAGGCTTTGATGGGGGATGGCACTGGTATTCTGATCATCGATGATCTGGTTGATAGCGGCAAAACGCTTGAATTGGTGCGGGATATTTATCCAAAGGCGCATTTCGCGACTGTTTACGCCAAACCCAAAGGGCGCCCGCAGGTCGATACATTCATCACCGAAGTCAGCCAGGACACATGGATCTTCTTTCCGTGGGACATGGCACTGCAATATGTCGAACCCTACCGGGGCAAAGACTAGCCCTTCCATTCTGACGCAAGGATCCTGCGATGCCCCTGTCCCGGACGGCAAATACCTTTCCACCCCCGGTGATGGAGGCACGGCGTTGGCTTGACGGTGTTGATCATCCAGCAAGCCGCCCCTTGCTGAATGTCTCACAGGCCGCACCGGTTGACCCGCCCCCGCTGAACATGCGCGAAGCGATGGCGCGGATGGTCGTCGATGATGCCGAAACACATCTATATGGGCCGGTGCTCGGGCTCCCTGCCCTGCGGGCCGAAGTCGCCCAGAATTGGAGCGCGGCCTACAAAGGCAGCATTGCGCCCGCGCAGGTGGCCATCACGTCGGGCTGCAATCAGGCCTTCGCGGCCACAATCGCCACGCTGTGCACCGAAGGGGATGAGGTCATCATCCCCGTGCCCTATTACTTTAACCACCGCATGTGGCTGGATATGTCCGGTGTGAAAACCGTGGCGCTGATGACCAATGCGGCCATGCTCCCCGAAGCGCCTGCCGCCGAAAAGCTGATCACAGCGCGCACGCGGGCCATCGCCCTTGTCAGTCCCAATAACCCTTGCGGTGTTGAATACCCGGCAGAAACACTGCGGGCTTTTATGGATCTGGCACGCAAACATAAAATCGCGCTGATTGTCGATGAAACCTACCGGGATTTCGACAGCCGCAGCGGCGCACCGCATGATTTGTTTATGGACCCCGATTGGGGCGACACGCTGGTGCATCTGTATTCCTTTTCAAAGGCATACCGGCTGACGGGGCACCGGGTTGGGGCCGTCATCGCCAATCAGACAAGACTGGCCGAGATCGAAAAGTTTCTTGATACGGTGGCGATCTGCCCAAACCAGCTGGGGCAAAGGGCCGCGCTCTGGGGTATGCAAAACCTACAGGATTGGCTGGCGGGCGAACGGCATGAGATTTTAGACCGGCGCGCGGCAATCACAGGCAATTTCCCCAAACTGGCCGCGCAAGGCTGGGACCTTTTGGGCGTTGGGGCCTATTTCGCCTATGCAAGGCACCCGTTTGGGCAGCCATCAGACCAACTGGCGCCCCAGTTGGTGCGCGATGCGGGCGTGCTGCTGCTGCCAGGGACAATGTTCATGCCAGCCGACATCCCTGGCAGCGAGACGCAATTTCGGATCGCATTTGCCAACATTGATCGCAGTGGAATCGAAACGCTGTTCGAGCGGCTTTCAGACTTGCCCTACTGACCCTTGCACCGCCCCGCGCATCGCCCTATTCATGCGCAACCTCAACCGGCGGAACAGGCATTCAAATGGCACAAAAAGGCAATAAACGGTACGGCGCTTGGATTGTTGTCGGCGTGGTTCTTGTGGGTCTGGCCGGTTTTGGCACTGGTGGGCTGACCGGAAATGTGCGCAGTCTCGGCACGGTTGGCGAAAAGGACGTGAGCGTCGCCTCTTATCAGCAAGCGCTGAACCAACAAATTCGGGCGCTGTCGCAGCAATTCGGCACAGCGATCTCTTTTCAACAGGCGCATTCCTTTGGCGTTGATCAAAGCGCGCTGAACCAGATCATCTTGTTCCGCACACTTGATAACGAAGCAACTCAGCTGGGCATTTCGGCTGGTGACGAAGCCGTTTTTGACGTTCTGCAAGATAACCCCGCCTTCCAGGGCGGCGGCGGATTCAACCGCGACACCTATCGGCTTGCTCTGCAACAATCGGGCCAGTCCGAGGCCGAATATGAAACCGGTCTGCGCGAAGAAATCGCGCGCACATTGCTTCAGGGCGCTGTTGTGGGCGGGGTACCTCCGATTGATGCCTATGCAGACGCGCTTGTCCAATATATCGGCGAGCAGCGCAGCATCACATGGGCCACGATCACTGCGGACGCTTTGCAATCGCCTGTGCCGGGCGCGACAGAGGCCGATCAACAAGCCTATTACGATGCAAACCCCGAGGCATTCACCCTGCCCGAAACCCGTGACATCACGTATGCATGGCTGACACCGTCGATGATCCAGGATCAGATGGAGGTCACGGATGAGGCAATCGCAGCACTTTACGAGGCGCGGATCGGTGAATTTGTGCAGCCCGAACGGCGGCTGGTCGAACGGCTCGTTTATGTCGATCAGGCCCGGGCTGAAGCTGCCATGGCACAGCTGGACGCGGGCGAGGCCACATTCGAAGATCTCGTGGCCGAGCGCGGGCTCGCGCTATCCGACATCGATCTGGGCGATGTCAGCCAGGACGAATTGCGCGATGCGGGTGAGGCTGTGTTCGCCGCAGACCCCAGCGACGTCGTAGGGCCGTTCAACACGCCGCTTGGGCCCGCACTGTTCCGCATGAACGCGATCCTGGCCGCGCAGGAAACAACGCTTGAAGCAGCAACACCGCGGTTGCGCGAAGAGCTGGCCGGGAATGCGGCGCGCGAGTTTATCAATGACAGCGCCGATGGGATCGTCGATCTACTGGCGGGCGGTGCAACCCCCGAAGATCTGGCCGAACGGACGGACCTTGAACTGGGCATGATCAACTGGACCAGCGAACTCTCTGAAGGGATCGCTGCCTATGATACGTTCCGGCGCGAAGCGGCCAGCGTCGCCGAAGGCGATTTTCCGGAACTACAGGATCTGTCAGATGGCGGCATCTTCGTGCTGCGGCTTGACGGAATCACCCCGCCCACGCTGCAGCCACTTGATGACGTCCGCGAAGCGGTCACCGATGCATGGCAGACCCAGGCACGCCAAAAAGCCGTGATTGCACGCGCCGAAGAAATCGCCGCATCCATTGAGCCACTGACTGATTTCAGCACGCTGGACCTGGAACCATTGACCGAAGAAGCGCTGACACGGCGCAGCTTCGTCGAAGGCACCCCGCCTGCATTCAATGATGCGCTTTTTGAAATGACCATCGGCGAAACGCGGGTCATCGATGCATTCGACCGGGCCATCATCGTCCGCCTTGACGATATCGCAGCACCCGATGAGACCGCAGAAGACACAATCGCACAGCGCGAAGCGATTGCGGATACGGCCGCCGCAGGGATCAGACAGGACATTTTTGAAGCCTATGCAACAGCGCTTCAGGAAGACACTGAGGTCAATATCAATCAAACCACCGTCAACGCGGTCAACGCGCTGTTTCAATAGGTGATACATGGCCCTCTTGCCTGATTACGACCGTTTCGCCGCTGGCTTTGAAGCGGGCGAAAACCAAATCGTCTATACCCGGCTTGCCGCCGATCTGGACACACCCGTTTCACTGATGCTCAAGCTCTCCGGGGCGGGCAAAAACGCTTTCATGCTGGAAAGCGTCACGGGCGGTGAAGTGCGGGGGCGGTATTCGATCATTGGGATGAACCCTGATCTGATCTGGGAATGCCGGGGAACGACATCGCGGATCAACCGCAATGCGCGGTTTGATGATGCTGGTTTTGTGGACCAAGATGATGATCCGCTGACAGCGCTGCGGGCGCTTCTGGCCGAATCAAAGATCGACCTGCCCTCCGACCTGCCTGCGGCATCCGCCGGGCTGTTCGGGTATCTGGGCTATGATATGATCCGGCTGGTTGAACATCTGCCCGATATCAATCCCGATCCGCTAAATGTCCCCGATGCGGTCATGCTGCGGCCTTCGGTTGTTGCGGTGCTCGACGGGGTCAAAGGCGACGTGATTCTGGTGGCACCGGCCTATGTGAACTCTGGCCTGTCCGCGCGGGCGGCCTATGCACAAGCGGCTGAGCGGGTGATGGACGCACAGCGCGCACTTGAAGGGCCAATGCCAAGTGAGGCGCGCAGCTTTGCGGAACCGGCTCCAATCGCACCGCCCGTGTCCAATTTCGCCCATGACGCCTATCTGGCAGCCGTCGAAAAGGCCAAGGAATATATCCGGGCGGGCGATATCTTTCAGGTCGTACCTTCACAGCGCTGGACACAGGATTTTCCTGAACCGCCCTTCGCGCTCTACCGGTCCTTGCGGCGGACCAACCCCTCGCCTTTCATGTTCTATTTTAATTTCGGCGGGTTCCAGGTGGTGGGCGCCAGCCCGGAAATTCTGGTGCGTGTTTTCGACAAAGAGGTGACGATCCGGCCCATCGCCGGAACGCGGCCACGCGGAGCAACAGCGGCAGAGGATGCAGCGCTAGAAGCCGATCTGCTCGCCGATGAAAAAGAACTGGCCGAACACCTGATGCTGCTCGATCTGGGACGGAACGACACCGGCAAGGTCAGCAAAATCGGCAGCGTGCATCCGACCGAAAAATTTATTGTCGAACGCTACAGCCATGTGATGCATATCGTTTCAAACGTGGTAGGCGAATTGGCCGATGATCAAGACGCGCTCAGCGCATTCTTTGCGGGGATGCCGGCCGGAACGGTCTCAGGCGCACCCAAAGTACGGGCCATGGAAATCATCGATGAGCTTGAGCCGGAAAAGCGCGGCATCTACGGCGGCGGCTGCGGATATTTCAGCGCGAATGGGGACATGGACATGTGCATCGCGCTGCGCACAGCGGTGCTGAAAGACGAAAAGCTCTATATCCAGGCGGGCGGCGGCGTGGTCTATGACAGCGACCCCGAGGCTGAATATCAAGAAACCGTGCATAAATCCAAAGCGATCCGCAAAGCGGCAGCAGATGCGCGCATGTTCCAACAAAACGGGAACTGAACCCCAACACAAAGCGCATAACCGCTTTGTGTTGGGGTTCATACATGGTTGCCGTTACACTGCTGTCTCTGAACATGTGCTCGAGGGTGGGGCGTCACGCTGATCGTAATCGGACGTGCCACGATCAAGTTCTTTGCTTGGGACAACGACACAGAAGACGCCCAACGGACTTCGAACTGAGGGCGCATCCTGCCAAACCCATGGCACCGCGCCCAAATCACATCACCCGGTCAAGTTTTCAAAGAAGTATTGGTGCGGTCGGAGTGCATCCGCCACTATAATAAAAGTAATATCTTACAACCCGCAAACGTGATCTAATCGTAATCATTTTTTTGTTTTTCTGCCTCGATTTGATGCTCTTCGCGCGCGCCAGCTGCCACCTCTTCGGGTTCTCTGACCACTATGAGCGAGGCTGGTCATCACAATAAGGTCAGTTAGAGCCCGTAGTAGGAACAGAAGGTAACGCGTGTGGTGCAGGACTTCGGACCGGATGGGTGTTTGTGGACGGTTACAAAACCCGCCGATCCCGTCGCTTGTTGTAGGTCTAGCAAAGACGTCCGCCAGCCATGCCCAAAAATTGCAAACCTACAGCCTCTTCGGCCTGTTCACGCCGCATTCCTTGAGAGCGGTACCGCAATTCAGCATAGTATATTCGTAGCATGTTAAATACGTTTTGATGTGTTACATAGCCCAACCATGCGGTGACGGCCTTTTTGAAGAGTTCTTTCAGTTCTGGGCGCATGCTCTCTACTTCAGCCCGAAACACTAGAACTTCTTCCGATGAGGCCGCTCCGCCCGCCCGTAGTTTCGTACCAACGCGTGCCAGATCAAAGCTAACGGATTTATCCTGAGCCATATTCCCCATTTGAGAAAGGATGTCCAACACCATGTCCGGGACATCGTCAGGTGTATCCATCATGCTGTTTGAAGATTCAAAAAAGTCACGTGATGCGTTCTCCATTACCCGGTTCGCCAGGCCGCGAGCTCGCAAATATAGCTCGAAACCCAACAAAAATAAGGCCGCGAGGATGATAACCCCAACCCACTCAATCATTGTCTGATCCACCTTTTTTCTTACTTTTCAAACGCTTATGTTCTCTCTTAGAGGTCTGTCGTTTAATCTTAGCTTGTAATTTAGCATTTTCTAAGGCAGAATCAGCCTTTATTTCAGCCATCTCACGGCGATGTTTTAACACAGTTCCGATACGTAGAGTGATCATGAGGGCCACCAGCAAAGCAAGTGTCTGGTAGGGACCTAGGCCAAGATCCGCTACTAACAGGCGGAATTCCTTTAGCCAATCGGCGTCAAACATCTCAAAACTCTCTAAAGCTAAAATCTTAAAAATTAGTTATGGCGTGGTTGACTCAATATATCCAGCGCAATCTTTGGTGGTGCAACCCTACTCCGCCCGCTGCAATACCTCTTCCAGTTAAGGCTTACAGGTGCGTCCATCGCATTAGACACAACGATATGCGCCAGCGTGCCGTTGTCAGTGCGGCTGTTGTCTTCCAACCATGCAAAGTGGTTTGCATGCTGGTGCAGGTTACTTAGGGCTAACGCCGCAGTGCTAGCCAGAGACAATTTCCGTATGCGGGTAGGATAATAAAGGCCTGAAGGGCGATATGAAAAATTACGCCCCAGGCGTAATCTAGGCGTAGTTGATAACTTGCCAAAAAATATGAGGGGATGGCGCTAAGTTACTGATTTAAAATGTTAAATATTTATTCCCCGAAGAACCCGCGGTAGTCGTAAGTTATTGATTATAAACATGTTTTTTGAAATGGTGCGGTCGGGGGGACTCGAACCCCCACGAGTGTTACCTCACAGCGACCTCAACGCTGCGCGTCTACCAATTCCGCCACGACCGCACGATCTTAGCTGGTAAGTGCGGCACTCATAGACGACGTGTTTTCCGATGCCAAGAGGGAAATCATCCCCTTTTCATCCGCGCCCCGCAGGGTTACCCGACAGGCATGGTGGAATGGATCATCTCAGACGGGCTGACCGAATATGATCAGGCTCTGACCTTCATGGAAAACCGCGTGGCAGGCATCATTGGTGGCACCGCGGATGAGTGTATCTGGCTGCTCGAACATCCCCCCCTTTATACCGCTGGCACCTCGGCCAACGCGGCCGATCTGATCGACCCCAACCGCTTTCCCGTGCATGAGGCGCGGCGCGGCGGCGAATATACCTATCATGGCCCGGGGCAACGGGTGGCCTATGTCATGCTGGATGTGGGCAAACGCGGCCGCGATGTGCGGCAATTCGTCAAAGATCTCGAAAACTGGGTGATTGCCACGTTGGAGACATTCAACGTGAAAGGCGAAATCCGCGAGGGCCGCGTTGGCGTCTGGGTCCAGCGCCCGGAAAAGCCGCCCCAACCCGATGGAAGCCCCGCCGAAGACAAAATCGCCGCTCTGGGGATCCGTTTGCGCAAATGGGTGTCCTTCCACGGGCTATCGATCAACGTGGAACCGGACCTTGGCCATTTCGACGGCATCGTCCCCTGCGGGATCAGCGACCACGGGGTGACTTCGCTGGTGGATCTTGGGCTACCCGTGACGATGGAGGATGTGGACGTGGCGCTACGGCACACATTCGAAACCATAATGTAGGGTGGGTGAAACCCACATCAATCCGGCTCTATCAACCCATTCGCCTTTGCGATCATAGCGGCCAATGCCGTAACCCGTTCGCGCAAATCAAGCACATCCAAGTCAGCCGCCTGCTGACAAACCCGCTCTGCCGCGCCAACTTTGTCGCCATCCTTATAAACCGGGTCAGTCGTTGCTTTCGGTCCCTTCCTGGAAAAGTAGAACGCGTGGTCATAGGGGCCGACATCCCGCATCCCGCCATAGACCTTAGTATGAATAGCGGCCAAGGCCTCATGCAGAACATCGGGCTTCACATAGTTCTCTATCTCGCGCCCCTTGGTGATCCAAACGACGCTGTCGTCACCAGTCATCTCGTCCTTGATCCGTTGCGCCGCTGGTTTCAGGCCTGCCCGTGGCCCCTCTTTGTCACTGTCGATCACAACGGCAATATGCCGGTTAAGATCGCGCAACCGAATAAAGTCCGCCGCAGCGTCATCATCAGCGCTGAGGTGCTTGATCAGCCCACCCCCATAAAACATGATCGTGTAATGCACACCTTCGATCAGATCAGGGCTCACGGCCTCTAACCAATGGCGGATGTAAATCCGATCCGACGGCCCCTCGACCCAGATCACCGCATTGGCCTGCAAAATATCAGAGGCGCGATAGCCCAGATCATCACAAATCTGCCGCTGCGCACCTTTGGTGATGGCCGGGGTCACATAGGTCTGCACGCCGTCGTTATGGACACGAAACACCGAGGCATTTGGCGTATCGATAAACGCAGACGAGTGCGTGGCAATGAAGTACTGGTTTTCGGTCTTGTCTTGCAGATACCGGATCAACTTACGCTGCAGCACAGGGTGGAGGTGGATCTCCGGTTCCTCGATGCACATGATCTTTTTCTGGTGAATAGTGCAGAAAGCCGCGATCAAGATCACCTCATGTATCCCCGTCCCGAGCGAAGCCAGGGGCAGCACCTTGTCATCCATATGGACCAACAGATGTTGACGGTGGTTGGGAACCTCCAATAGCGCGTCTGGCTTACCAGTAACCTCTTGAACAAATGTATTGATTTGATCGAAGACTTCCTTGCGTTCACGTTCGTGATGATCGGGGTTCTGGATTTCTGCGAGGTGTTTGATAAGTCCTTTGCCAGATAAGTCATCAAAAGGATCGGCCCCAGCCTCTAACTGTCGCTTCGCTGGGATGAGCATCCGGACTGGAAAATCAAAAACCATACCTGTAGCAATCGCTTCAATCACAGCCCTAGCGGCCTGTACTGGATTGGTTTGTCGGACCCTGCCAAGCTGCCTTAACAAAATCCGCCACACGCCCATATCACGCCGAGCGGCAGCGGCGTCGAAATCGGGGTGGTCGTCGGTCGAAAATGTAAGTTTGTCGGTCGTAGTGCCGAACCACATTGCTTCATTATTTGACACGTCTATTGCCAGATCGACGAGGCTTGCTTCAAGAAAATCCATAAGCTCCACATTTGAATTCCCGCGGAGCTGGGATTGTTGTTCAAGATTTTCACGAAGTCGATTGATCTCCTGCCAAGCGAAACTGTTAATCGATCTGCCCAACAAGGCGCGGAATTGGCCTGTCTCGGCTCCTCGATAACTCTCCGCTTCCGATAGTCCGGGGTTCGTTGACTCTCGACGTCTGGCACGAACATCACCCTTGAATGATGGCAATCGATCCTTAATCAAATTCAGAACAACCGACTTCCCCGCATTATTCGGCCCCACGAAAAAGTTCATGTCCGAGAACGGCGCGATGTATTGGGTCTCGGGGCCGATGCCCCGGTAGAACTGGACAGCGACGCCCTCAAGATATGTCGGCATGATCAACCACGTCAAAATTGCATTTCAGAATACACTTCAATCAGTGGACGAGCCGCGTCGTGCCGTCAACACCGCCTGCCCGCCCCCGACGCGCAAGTTGCTTAACGCTCGGGCCGGGCGTCACATGTACATACGCATTCTGTACAGCTTCTGTACGCCCTCTTGCACCCCGTCGGGTTGCCCCAGCCTGCGCCAATATATCCCATGTGCAAATGCGCTTCCTTTATTGCTCCTTTAAGCACAACGCTTTAGAACCGGGCCAAATGCGCGCCTGGCGATGAATCGCGGGTGCACAGTTGTAGCCAATACGAGGAGAGCCATCATGGCCGACGCAGCCATCCACGGCGACGCACATGAGGACGAGCGGGGCTTTTTCACCCGCTGGTTTATGTCGACAAATCATAAGGATATCGGAATTTTGTACCTGTTCACCGCAGGTGCTCTTGGTTTCATTTCGGTCGCCTTCACTGTCTACATGCGGCTCGAACTGATGAACCCCGGCGTGCAGTATATGTGCCTCGAAGGCGCCCGCATGTTCGCGGACGCATCATCGCCCTGTACGCCAAACGGTCATTTGTGGAACGTGTTGATCACCTACCACGGCGTCTTGATGATGTTCTTCGTCGTGATCCCGGCCTTGTTCGGCGGTTTTGGTAACTATTTCATGCCCTTGCAGATCGGCGCGCCAGACATGGCGTTCCCACGTCTGAACAACTTGTCCTACTGGATGTTCACCGCCGGTGCTGCACTGGGCGTCGCGTCAATGTTGGCCCCCGGCGGCAACGGGCAGCTTGGCTCAGGCGTTGGCTGGGTGCTTTACCCACCACTTTCAACCAGCGAAGGTGGGATGTCGATGGATCTGGCAATCTTTGCGGTTCACCTATCGGGGGCCTCATCGATCCTCGGCGCGATCAATATGATTACGACCTTCCTGAACATGCGTGCGCCCGGCATGACCTTGCACAAGGTGCCGCTTTTCGCTTGGTCAATCTTCGTGACGGCGTGGCTGATCCTTCTGGCCCTGCCCGTGCTGGCCGGTGCGATCACCATGCTTTTGATGGACCGCAACTTTGGCTTCGGCTTTTTCCAGCCTGAGCAAGGCGGCGATCCGATCCTTTACCAGCACATCCTGTGGTTCTTTGGTCACCCCGAAGTGTACATCATCATCATCCCCGGCTTTGGGATCATCAGCCACGTGATCGCCACGTTCAGCCGTAAGCCGATCTTTGGCTATCTGCCAATGGTCTATGCGATGGTTGCCATCGGGGTGTTGGGCTTCGTCGTCTGGGCGCACCACATGTACACCGTGGGCATGTCGCTGACACAGCAGTCTTACTTCATGCTGGCCACGATGGTGATCGCGGTACCAACAGGGGTGAAAATCTTCTCATGGATTGCCACGATGTGGGGCGGCTCGGTTGAGTTTCGGGCACCGATGCTTTGGGCCTTTGGCTTCTTGTTCCTGTTCACCGTGGGCGGTGTCACCGGTATCGTGCTGTCACAGGCAGGCGTCGACCGGGTCTATCACGACACCTATTACGTGGTTGCGCATTTCCACTATGTGATGTCGCTTGGGGCGGTCTTCGCGATTTTCGCAGGTATCTATTTCTACCTGCCAAAAATGGCTGGGCGGATGTATCCTGAATGGGCGGCCAAGCTGCATTTCTGGGCGATGTTCATCGGTGCGAACCTGACATTCTTCCCACAGCACTTCTTGGGCCGTCAGGGCATGCCGCGCCGCTACATCGACTATCCAGAGGCATTTGCGACCTGGAACTATGTCTCAAGCTGGGGTGCTTTCCTGTCCTTCGCGTCATTCGTGTTCTTCATCGGCGTGATGGTCTGGACCCTGACCAAAGGCAAACGTGTGACCGAAAGCAACCCGTGGAACGAGTATGCCGATACGCTTGAGTGGACGCTGCCCAGCCCACCGCCAGAGCATACATTTGAAATCCTGCCAAAGCAGGAAGATTGGGACAAGCAACCGGCTCACTAAGCCATTGCAATCCAAAACAAGAAGCCCTGCCAATAATTTGGCGGGGCTTTTTGTTTTCCCCTCCCTCGCACTGTTGCGTTTTGCCCCAACAGCCGCTTTTCTATAGGGCGATAAGAGGTGGAGCATTTCATGATGACAAGCCGACAACACTATCTTGGCCCGCTGACCGATAGCAGCCGCTGGGACCAGATCACCATCCGGCCCGATGACGTGTTTGTCGTGACGCCGCCCAAATGCGGTACGACCTGGATGCAAACGATTGTGGCGCTATTGCTTTCGGGTGATCCGGATATTGCGCCCGATATTTCAACCAACATGCCTTGGGTCGATATCAAACACAGGGACATCACCGAACTGGCCGGGCGGCTTGCGGCCATGTCCGAGCGGCGCAGCATGAAAAGCCATACACCTTTGGACGGTTTGCCCATTGATGAACAGGCGCATTACATCTGCGTCTTTCGTCACCCGCTTGATGCGCATTTTTCCTTTCGGCGGCATGTGGCAAATATTCAGATGCCGTTATTTAAGAACTGGTACCCCGCAGATGAAACAGGCACCGCCGCATTTCATCATTTTCTCAATGGTCAGGCGGCGGGCGATGATTGCGACGCCCTGCCCCTGGCCCATCTGCTGCGGCACTACAAAGCGGCCAAGGCGCGGGATGCGCGGCCCAATGTCACGCTGATACATTATGCGGATATGAAACGGGATCTGCCGGGGGTTTTCAGCAAACTCGCGGGCCTGCTGGATGTTTCCCATGACACAGACACAATGGCTGCATTGGTGCAGGCCGCTGGCTTTGACCATATGAAACAGCACGCCGCGCGCTACGCGCCTGCGGGCGGGCGGGGCTTTTTCAAATCGGATTCGGCGTTCTTTCACAGTGGCACACACGGGACCTGGCGCGGCAAGCTGAGCGATCAAGAACTGACCGCATATGATCACATGATGGATGCGCAACTGACAGCCTCAGATCGGGATTGGCTGGAAAACGGGTCGGGGACAGGCATCGCGCCCTAGGGTAAAGCCCACATCCGCGACAGGAACACGCATGTCCTGCGTTACTGCTTTGGCGTAAGAACCCGTATGCCTTACGAATGGTCACCGAAACAGCCGGATGCAGCCCCCCAATGGCAGCTGAGCCTTTGGCCTTACAGATCGCTTTTGCGCAAGGATTTTGTCCTGTTCATCGGGGCTACCGCGCTGCTCGTTAGCCTGCCGCTGATCACTGTACTGGGCACTGCAGTCCTTTGGGCGCTGCTGCCGTTTTTTGCGATGATGATCGCCGGCCTGTGGTTCGCCCTGCATGTCAGCTACCGGAGGGGCGAGATTTTGGAAGAATTTACCGTGGGCGAAACGCAGGCCGCCCTGGTCCGGCATAATCCGACCGGGGACCGGCAGGAATGGAAAGCCAATCGGTATTGGGTGACCGTGCATATGCACCCCAAAGGCGGTCCGGTTGAAAACTATATCACCTTGCGAGGCGGCGACCGCGAGGTTGAGATCGGCGCGTTTCTCGATGCGGCTGAGCGGCTTGCACTTTACGACGATCTCAAACGGGCGCTACGACCCGTTTAGCCACGTAAGATAGGCTTTGAACCCATCTTGCATAACCTTACCCCAGCTTTGTCTTGACCATCGGCCCGACTTTTCCGAAATCCATCCGGCCGGTATATTCGCCCTTTAGCGCGGCCATGACCTTGCCCATATCCCGAATGCTGGATGCGCCAACCTGCGCAATCGCAGTATCAACAGCAGCCGAGGTTTCATCGGCATCCAATTGCCGGGGCAGGAATTCTTCGATGATCTTGATCTCAGCCAACTCTTTTTCAGCCAGTTCCAGCCGCCCGCCCTCTTCATAGGCGCGTGCGCTTTCCTGGCGCTGTTTGACCATACGGCCCATGATCGTCAGCACATCGGCATCGCCGACACCGCTTGCCTCGCTATCCGAGCCGCGCAGCGCGATATCCTTGTCTTTGATTGCGGCATTGATCAGCCGCAAAGTTGAAAGGCGATCAGCCTCTTTCGCCTTCATCGCATCCTTGAGGGCCGCATTGACCCGGTCGCGCATGTCCATTGATCTGTTCCGTTCTGTCCCGTCAAACGAAACCTCAGCTTACCTGTGCCGCCGCCCAGTGACAAGCGCCCCTTGCGTCGGGTCAGCCTTGTTTGCAAGGCAGACATCTGCGCCTTGACCCTGCCCGCCAGCCCCCTTAAACCCGGGCCAATTTGGCAAATTGAGGATCCCGCAATGACGCAGAAACCGACCGCCTGTCTGGCCCTCGCGGATGGCACGATCTTCTATGGGGTCGGCTTTGGTGCAACCGGCGAAACCGTGGCTGAGCTGTGTTTCAACACCGCCATGACCGGCTATCAGGAAATCATGACCGATCCGTCCTATGCCGGACAGGTCGTTACCTTCACCTTCCCCCATATCGGCAATACCGGTGTCACCCCCGAGGATGACGAAACTGCCGATCCGTTTGCCGCAGGCATGATCGTCAAATGGGACCCGACCCTTGCCTCAAACTGGCGGGCAACACAGGAATTGACGGACTGGCTGGTCAGCCGCGACCGGATCGGGATGGGCGGTGTTGACACACGGCGTCTGACCCGCGCGATCCGCCAGCAAGGCGCCCCGCATGTGGCGCTTGCCCATGACCCCGATGGCAATTTCGACATCGAAAAGCTGGTCCAAAAAGCCCGGGCTTTCCAAGGGCTTGAAGGGCTCGACCTGGCCAAAGACGTCACCTGCGCCCAGTCGTACCACTGGGATGAAATGCGGTGGGCCTGGCCGGATGGCTATCCGCGCCAAACGGACCCCAAATTCAAGGTCGTTGCCATTGATTATGGCGCCAAGCGGAACATCCTGCGCTGCCTGGCCAGTGCCGGATGCGATGTCACTGTGCTGCCCGCGACGGCCACCGCTGAAGACGTGCTGGCCTTGAACCCCGATGGGGTCTTCCTGTCCAACGGTCCTGGCGACCCGGCGGCAACGGGCGCTTATGCTGTGCCGATGATCAAGGGCGTTCTGGACACCGATATCCCGGTCTTTGGGATTTGCCTGGGGCACCAAATGCTCGCCCTAGCGCTGGGGGCCAAAACGGTTAAGATGAACCACGGCCACCATGGGGCGAACCATCCGGTCAAAGACAAGGAAACCGGCAAGGTTGAGATCACATCAATGAATCACGGCTTTGCGGTGGATGCGCAAAGCCTGCCGGCCGGTGTAGTCGAAACCCATGTGTCTTTGTTTGACGGCAGCAATTGCGGTATCCGGCTTGAGGGGCGTCCAGTCTTCAGTGTGCAATATCATCCCGAGGCAAGCCCCGGCCCACAAGACAGCTATTATCTGTTTGAGCGCTTTGCCGATGCCATGGACAAGGCGAAAAAGGCCAGTGTCTCCTAAAAGACCAGTGTCTCCTAGCGGTTTAACTCTTGCTTAACCAAGCTATACGATCCTTTGCCGGCTGGGTTTTAGGGTTCGTATGTTGCATTTCGGCGATCAGATAAGCGACGGTGATGCGCGCAGGTTGCCTGTGGTCGATCATGATGATCTGACCACAGAGCTGATCCATGACGGTCTGCTGACACCGCAGGACGCGGCAGAGGCACGGCAGATTGCCCGCCGGCAGGCGGTGCCGCTTCATGATGTTTTGTGGCGCACTTTTGACGTCCCCGAATTTTCAATTGCGGGTCTTCTGGCGGAACGGGCCGGAACCCAATTGATCAACCCGGTCGAACAGCGCCCCGATCTTAGCCTGATCCTGCGTTACGGGGCGCAATCCTGCCTGCGCAACGGGCTCATGCCCTGGCGCCAGATCGGCAGCGAAACGATTGTTCTGACGACACGCCCCGAATGGTTTTCCCAACACAGCGCCACATTGCGCGCAATTTTTGGGCCGGTTCGCATGGCAGTCACGACGCGGGAACATTTGTACCGCTCGATCAATACGCTTTGCGGTGACCTGCTGGTCGAAGCCGCAGAAACCAAGGTCCGGCCTTCAGAAAGCTGCCGCGATTGGAACCCAGGCCGCGCGCTTTGGGTCGGTATCTTAATCCTTCTGGCGGCCATTTTGGCATCCATCTTCGCGCCGCAGGCCTTTATCGCCCTGCTGACCGGCTGGGCCATCATTACGCTGGTGCTGACCACCGCATTAAAGGCCGTCGCGGCCTTTATCGGCTGGCGCACACGCCCCGTTCCGGCCCCCAATGTCACCCCCGCCCGCCTGCCTGTGATCAGCGTGCTCGTCCCGCTTTATAATGAAACCGCCATCGCCGAGCATCTGCTTGCCCGGCTCAAAGCGCTCGATTACCCCCGGGCGCTTTTGGATATTTGCCTTGTGCTTGAGGCGGATGATACGACCACACGCGCCACGCTGGGCCGCACGACCCTGCCGACCTGGATGCGCGCAATTGTCGTGCCCAAAGGGACCGTGAAAACCAAACCCCGTGCCTTGAATTACGCGTTGGATTTCGCACGCGGCAGCATCATCGGGATCTGGGATGCCGAAGATGCACCCGCCCCCGATCAATTGCGTATCGTTGCGGACCATTTTGCCAAACACGGGCCCGAGGTGGCCTGCCTGCAAGGCACGCTGGACTATTACAACGCGGGCACCAATTGGCTGACCCGCTGTTTTACAATCGAATATGCCAGCTGGTTTCGGGTGATCCTGCCGGGCTTACAACGGCTGGGGCTGGTCATCCCGCTGGGGGGAACAACCCTGTTTTTCCGGCGTGGCGTGATTGAGGAATTGGGCGGATGGGATGCCCATAACGTGACCGAGGATGCCGATCTTGGGGTCCGGCTGGCCCGGCATGGCTATCGCACCGAATTGATCCAAACCGTCACCGAGGAAGAGGCAAATGGCCGCGCCTGGCCATGGGTCAAACAGCGCTCTCGCTGGCTCAAGGGATATGCGATCACCTATGGGGTGCATATGCGCGATCCCGGCGCGCTCTGGCAGGATCTGGGCGGCTGGCGGTTCTTCGGGGTGCAGCTTTTGTTTCTGGGCACGCTATCGCAATTCGTCTTGGCGCCCCTTTTATGGAGCTTCTGGCTTTCACCCTTTGGGTTTTCGCATCCGCTCAGCGGCTTGCTGCCGTCATGGGGCTTTTGGGCCTTGGCGGGGCTTTTCATACTGTCCGAATTGGTGGGATTTGCCGCCGCAATCGTAGGTCTGCGCAAGGCGGAAAAACCCTGGCTGATCAAATGGGCGCTCACCCTGCAATTCTATTTTCCGCTGGGGGCAATGGCCGCCTATAAGGGGCTTTGGGAGTTGGCGCGCAGGCCGTTTTATTGGGATAAAACCGCCCATGGTGTGTTGCTGCCAAAGGGCTGGCACGCCAAAACTACTGCGCCGCCTCAACAGCTTGGGCGTCCAGTCTTAGACGGGTGACATAGGCCTCTGAGATATGATCGCGCAGCGCCTTGTCTGCCGCGTCCCCGTCACCGGCCTCAATCGCGGCAACGATGACGCTATGTTCTTCCAGCGTCTCAGCGCTGCGCCCCTCGGCGGCAAGCGATGTAGTCGCCAATAGCGCCATGGACCGGTGCACCAAATCAAGTTGGCGCATCAGAAACCGGTTATGCGAAGCAAGGTGGATTTGGCTGTGAAAGCGGCGGTTCGCCCGGCTCAGTGCAGCGGGATCTCCTACCAACTTGCGATCTTCTTCCAACATATCGCGCAGCACTTTGATTTCCTCAGGTGCTGCATGGCGGGCCGCCAACCGGGCCGCCAACCCTTCAAGCTCGCCGCGCACCACGTAAAGTTCGGACAATTGCGTATGATCAAGCGAAGCGACGATCAGCGAACGGCCATCGCGCGTCAGCAGCGATTGGGTTTCAAGGCGCTGCAATGCCTCGCGGATCGGTGTGCGCGAGACGCCGAAACGTTCAGCCAATTCGCTTTCAACCAACCGATCCCCGGGGGTGTAAGTGTGGTTGTCAATCGCCTCAAGAATGAGGGTATAGGCATCTTTATGCGCGGCACGGGGGTCTTGCATGGCGTGGAACCTCTTGTGATCAGCGCAGCATACGCGTCTGCCCCAAGCGCCACAAGCCAAAGCGATTGCATGCCCCTGCCCCCGCGCCTATCTTGCGCCCATGATCGCACCATATTTTGCCCATGTGAAAACCTGGGTCTTTGACCTCGACAACACGCTTTATCCGCCATCTGCTGATCTGTTCGGCCTTATGGACAGCCGTTTTTCGGCCTATGTGCAGCGCATCACCGGGTTGGATCAACCCGCGGCCTATACGCTTTGCCAGGACTATTGGCAGGCCTACGGGTCGACACTGGTTGGCTTGATGGAACATTACGACATCGACCCCCATGATTTTCTGGCCGATGTGCATGATATCGACATTTCACATCTGACCCCTTGTGATCAGCTGCGCACCGCCCTGACCGCCCTGCCGGGGCGCAAGATCGTCTATACAAACGGGTCGAGCAACCACGCCAAGCGGGTCCTGGCCGCCCGCGACCTGACCGCGCAATTTGATGCGGTTTACGGGGTTGAACATGCTGATTTCAAACCAAAACCGACCCAGATCGCCTTTGACACGGTCTTTGCCAAGGATGGGGTTATGCCCAAATCCAGCGCCATGTTTGAAGATGAGCCGCGCAATCTCAAAGTGCCCCACGCCTTGGGGATGCGCACGGTACATGTGCACCCGCAGCAGGCTCAGGCCGATCACATCCATCATCACACCGATGATCTGGCGGCTTTCTTGTCGCAGCTGGCGCGCTAACCCTTTTCGCAAGCACCGAACAGGCCTATCTGGGGCATATGAAGCGTGAAACCACAGATATCCTGATTTCAGGCGGCGGTGTCGCCGGGCTGACCGCCGCTGCGGCCTTTGGCACGGCTGGCTTTTCCGTCATCATCGTCGATCCTGCGGCACCGGTGACAAGCCCCGACGCACCCGGCTCTGATCTGCGCACAACCGCGTTTTTACAGCCCGCACGGACGTTTCTGGAACGCGCAGGACTGTGGGCCGCCCTCACCCCACATGCCACCCCGCTCCAGGTGATGCGGATCATCGATGCCGCCGCGACGCCGCATGTCATCCGCGACTTTGACGCCGCTGATATCTCGGACCTGCCATTTGGTTGGAACCTGCCGAACTGGCTATTGCGGCGCGAGATGGTCGCGCGGCTGACGGCCCTGCCCAATGTCGATTTCCGGCCCGGCACCGGCTTTGCCCGGATGCTGGCCCGGACGCAGACCGCTATCGTCACGCTCAGCAATGGCGCCCAAGTGGATGCAAAACTGGTGATCGGGGCCGATGGGCGTGCATCACCCCTGCGCAAAAGCGCTGGTATTGGCGTGAAAACAACGCGTTACGGCCAAAAGGCCCTGACCTTTGCAGTCACCCATGACGCCCCGCATCGCAATATTTCCACCGAAATTCACAAGCAAGGCGGGCCCTTCACACTGGTGCCATTGCCCGATCACTGCGGCAAACCATGCTCTGCCGTTGTCTGGATGGATAACGGGCCCGCAGTGCAGGCGCTGGCCGATCTACCGGCTCCCGCGTTTGAGGCCGCTGCAACAGCACGCGCCGCCGACACCTACGGCCCGCTTCGGCTTGTCACGGGTCGCAGCGTTTGGCCCATTATCAGCCAGATCGCCGATACAATCACCGGCCCGCGCTGCGCGCTTGTATCCGAAGCCGCCCATGTGATGCCCCCAATCGGGGCGCAGGGGCTGAATATGTCGCTGCAGGATTTGGCATGTCTGCTGGACCTCGCGGTTGCCAGCCCCGGACGGCTGGGCAGCCAAAAGATGCTGGATACCTATGCAAGCCAGCGCCATCCCGATATCAGGCTGCGCGTCGCAGGGATTGACGCGCTCAACCGTGCTTCGATCGCAGGCAGTCCGATATTGCAGGATCTACGGCGCAAAGGGATTGAGACGCTCTTTGGCATCAGTCCCATGCGGCACGGCCTGATGGAACTGGGTCTGGGCGCGCGCTAAGGCAATCGCCCTAAAGCACCCGGTCTAGCACCGGCACAAGCCGGGCCAAAGTGCCATCCACATCATAAAGCTTGTCCAAACCAAACAGGCCCAAGCGGAAAGTGCGGAAATCGGCGGGTTCATCACATTGCAGCGGTACCCCTGCTGCGATCTGCATGCCTTCTGCCGCGAATTTTGACCCGTTTTGAACGCCCGGATCATCGGTATAGCTGACGACGACACCCGGCGCGCCGAACCCTTCAGCAGCAACCGAACGAATGCCCTTATCGGCCAGCACCTTGCGCACGGCATTACCCAAGGCCCATTGTGCATCCTTCAGCTTGGCAAATCCGAATGCGCGTGTTTCCAACATCGTATCGCGGAAGGCGCGCAACCCGTCCGTGGGCATAGTGGTATGATACGCGTGCCCGCCATTTTCATAGGCCTGCATGATGCTGTGCCATTTCTTCAAATCAACGGCAAAGGAATTGGCACTGGTCTTTTCCATATGCGCCGCCGCGCGATCAGACATCATCACAAGCCCGGCAGAGGGGGTGGAAGACCACCCCTTTTGCGGCGCCGAGATCAACACATCGACACCGGTGTCCTTCATATCCACCCAAACACAGCCCGAGGCAATGCAGTCAAGCACCATCAGCGCCCCAACCTCATGGGCAGCGTCCGCCATGGCTTTAAGATAATCATCCGGCAGAATAATCCCGGCCGAGGTTTCCACATGCGGGGCAAAAACAACATCCGGCTTGGCCGCACGAATGCCTGCAACCACGTCCTCAATCGGGGCTGGAGCAAAGGGGGCGCGGCTGTCATTGCCCGTCTGGCGTGCCTTCAGTACGGTTGTTTCGGCAGTGAATTGGCCTGCCTCAAAAATCTGGGTCCAGCGATAGGAAAACCAGCCGTTCCGCACGATCAACGCATGGGCATCGCCGCCAAATTGACGGGCAACAGCCTCCATCGCGTAGGTGCCTCCGCCGGGTACAATCGCCACCTGATCGGCATTGTAGACCTCTTTCAGCATGGCTGAAATATCGGTCATCACGCCCTGAAACGCCTTTGACATATGGTTCAAGGACCGGTCGGTAAAGACAACCGAAAATTCCATTAGTCCATCCGGGTCAACAGTGCTGACTGCATCAACCATTTGCGTCTCCTACTTGCCTCGTCGCCGGTTACTCGTGCACCATCATTGCGGTAAAGTAAATTCCAGCATGACAACGCCAGCCAATACCAAATGCTATGCGCGATTGGAAAATTCGTTGCGCAAAGACATCGTTCAGCCTGTGCGTGCAAGGGCACCCGTCATAAAGTAAGTCTGATTGCGCCCCAGTCCCTTTGCCCAGTACAGCGCATCATCAGCGGCCTTGATTGCCGCATTGATATCTTCATTTTGTGCCTTGGATGCCCCACCAATGGACACGGTCACGAAAACTGCCCCCCCATCAACCTCGATTTTCTGATCGGCAACACTGGATCGCATCCGCTCGGCCACCTGCACAGAATGTTGGTGATCTGCCCGG
This sequence comes from Yoonia sp. BS5-3, assembly GCF_038069655.2. NCBI lineage: Bacteria > Pseudomonadati > Pseudomonadota > Alphaproteobacteria > Rhodobacterales > Paracoccaceae > Yoonia > Yoonia phaeophyticola. Next base: position 2,876,622 of record NZ_CP150951.2, on the reverse strand, counting down.
TCCAAAAAAATCAAAAACTCTTCCCCGCCAAACCGGCAAATGATGTCCCCCTCCCGCAAATTTTGACGCAGGCGTTCGGCAACGGACCGGATAACCTCATCCCCTGCCAAATGACCATGGGTATCATTGATACGCTTGAAGTGATCGATATCGACCATCAGTGACACGCCAAAAGATGCCTCACATTGGGCCAATTCAGAGAAAAAACAATCGCGTGTGGCGACACCGGTCAAACGGTCCGAATTCACAAGGCGCAACAATTCATCAGACATCAACGTCGCGCGCCGGAGCGATGTCGTGGCAATCAGTGCCGCCGGCCCGACGACCAGGACCGTTAGAATAACATGAGTGAAAATTGTTGTACCAAACATAGCCGTTTCAAGATGACGATGCTGATGATCAACTGCACCCTGACCATGAACAAAAAATTCGAACGCACCCATTGCGCCCCCAGCGACAACGCAAGCTAAGATGGTCACCATCAAGCAATTCTTAAAATGCCGCAAATTGATCATGGTGGCGTTGTAACGACGTGCGGTTAAGACATCACAAAAGACGAAACGCAGCCGTGTAGGAAATCTATTTCATTGCTCAAGGGGGCCAGATAACCGCTCTTCGCTGAGAAGAACATTGGCCTCAACATCCCCGACCCCCGGCAATGTCATGATCCGGCGGCGCAGCACACGTTCGAAATCGGCCAGATCACGGGCAATGACCCGGACACGGTAATCATAAAGACCCAGCACATGCTCAACGGTCTGCACTTCAGGGATCGCGCCAATGGCGCGCTCAAAATCTTCAAGACTGACCCGGCCCTTGGTGGCCAGTTTCACACCCAGAAAAACGGTGACGCCAAAGCCAAGACTGGCACTATCCAGCATCAAGCGGCGTCCTGCGATCACGCCCGCCTCTTGCAGGCGCTTGATCCGGCGCCAGGTCGCAGGCTGGCTGAGCCCCAGTTTCTGCCCAAGCCGCGATGTGGATTGATCAGCGTTCTGCGCCAATGCGCGCAGGATTGCGCGGTCCGTCTCATCCAGGGTCATATCGGCAGGCTTTCGTCTGATTTAACATTGGCCACGGTCATCAATGCCTCGATATCGGCGATATGGGGCAAGGTCAGGATCGCCTCGCGATAAAGGCGCTGATAGTCGGGCAGATCCCGGGCAATCAGCGAAAGACGCACATCAACACGGCCCAGAAATGTCTGAATTTCAATGACCGCCGGGACCGCACGGGCGGCTTCCAGAAATTCATCAAAGGCGCGCGGCTGGGTCTTATCAAGGGTGATGCGCAGGCTCACCTCAATCGAAAAGCCCAGAGCGCGCCAATTGATCACCGCACGGCTAGGCTGCAACACGCCATCTGTACGCAGCTTTTCAACGCGGCGGGTCACACGCGCAGGCGTCATGCCCATTGCCTTGGCCAGGTCCGGCAGGCTTTGCGCGGGATCATTTTGCATCAAGCGCAGAATACGGCGATCAACATCATCAAGCATGAAAACACCACTAATTCGTAAAACGGCGCATAGCAATCATCACATTTCCAAAAATACTCAAATTTTCACACTCACAATCATCGCCAAACTTCGCTAAACACGCCGCAAATCAACCAAGCAAAGGACCAAGCCCATGCGCGTTTATTACGACCGCGATTGCGATGTGAACCTGATCAAAGACAAAAAAGTGGCCATTCTGGGCTATGGCAGCCAAGGCCACGCCCATGCGCTGAACCTGCGCGACAGCGGCGCAAAAAACCTTGTTGTCGCCCTGCGCGAAGGCTCGCCCTCCGCGGCCAAAGCCGAAGCTGAAGGCCTGCAGGTCATGGGCATCGCAGAGGCCGCCGCATGGTGCGACCTGATCATGTTCACAATGCCCGATGAACTGCAGGCTGAGACCTACAAGAAATACGTCCATGACAACATCAAGCCTGGTTCAGCGATCGCCTTCGCCCACGGCTTGAATGTTCATTTCGGTCTGATTGAGCCAAAAGACGGCGTCGACGTCATCATGATGGCCCCCAAAGGCCCCGGCCACACTGTGCGCGGCGAATACACCAAAGGCGGCGGCGTGCCCTGCCTGATCGCGGTCGACACAGACGCATCCGGCAAAGCCCAAGAAATCGGCCTCTCCTATTGTTCAGCCATCGGCGGCGGACGCTCGGGCATTATTGAGACCAACTTCCGTCAGGAATGCGAAACTGACCTCTTTGGTGAGCAGGCCGTGCTGTGTGGCGGGATCGTGGAACTGATCCGTCTGGGCTTTGAAACACTGGTCGAAGCTGGCTACGAGCCCGAGATGGCCTATTTCGAATGCCTGCACGAAACCAAGCTGATCGTGGACCTGATCTATGAAGGCGGGATTGCGAATATGGATTACTCGATCTCGAACACTGCCGAATATGGTCAATATGTCACCGGCCCACGCATCCTGCCTTATGAGCAGACCAAGAAGGCGATGAAAGAGGCGCTGGCAGACATCCAATCCGGCAAGTTCGTGCGTGATTTCATGCTGGAAAACGCTGTGGGTCAGCCAACGATCAAAGCATCCCGCCGGGCAAATGACGAACATCAGATCGAACAGGTTGGTGCGAAACTGCGCGCGATGATGCCTTGGATTTCCGAAGGTAAGATGGTCGACAAAGCCAAAAACTAAGCCGTAAGATGGGTCTTGCCCCATCACACGTGGCGGACGCTTTTCAATAAGCGTCCGCCATTTTTGTATCAAGCACCTTTATGACGATCAAAACCATTCCCGCACCGCGATCACTGAAATCAAAGATCGAAGAGTTACGTCAACAGACCTTCAAGGAACACCGACTGCGGCAACCGTTTGCTTTTCCGACAAACAGCTATGAAACGCTCAGCGCACCAGCAATCAAAAGCGCTTTCTGGGATCCTTTGGGCCACCCGCTGAAAACAAGCCCGGTCATTTTCGTCGCAATGCAAGGCGATCAAGTGGTCGGCTACATTCAGATTTCCCGTCGGGACTCTATCCCTAAACTCAAGGCATTTCCTGTAAACATTGTCGACATTCATGTCGTTGAAGGACACCGCGGAAATGGTATCGGTGAAAGCCTGTTAAACCACGTCAAAGCTCTTGCAGACGAAAACGATTGGGCCAACCTGACCGCAACGGTTTACCTTGGCAAAACACTTATCGAAGTCAAAATTATTTCTGACAGAATACAGTACCTGAGCATGGTACCGACAGAGCTGAACCATCAGATCGCATTCGGATTGTGTCTAGGTTTCTGGCACGAAAAGTTTCTGTTGTTTTTCCATGTCAGGTGGACCACGCCACAAGTCGCACGTCAGAGCAAGTCCGCCCGACTTCCGCGTCGTCCCGTAAATGCCTCGCCGTCGGCAACAACACCGATTTCAACTGGCCGCCTTTTCCTCCAGCTCCAGCCATTCGTCCTCGGCTGCGCCCAGGGCTATTTGCCGCGCGACAAGCGCGTCGGTGGCTTTTTGGAACTTCACCGGCTCGCGTGTGAAAAGATCGGGATCGGCCAGCAGTTCTTCGAGCTTGGCAATCTCGGCCGTCAGCCGATCGATCTCGGCTGGCAGCGCCTCAAGCCGGTGTCTTTCCGTAAAGGACAAACCAGATGCGGCCTGTTTCTTTTCGGCCTGTTTTTCCTTCTTGGGCGCAGGTTTGGGCGCCTCGGGGGCCTCGGCGAAATCACCGCCACGTTGGGCGCGATAATCGCTCCAGCCGCCCGCATAAACGACCGCTTGGCCGTTGCCCTCCATCGCGATTGTGGTCGTGGCGACCCGGTCCAGAAAATCCCGGTCGTGACTGACCAGCAGCACCGTGCCGTCATATTCGCCCAAGATATCCTGCAATAGATCAAGGGTTTCGATGTCCAGATCATTAGTCGGCTCATCAAGCACCAAAAGATTACTTTCGCGCGCCATCAGCCGGGCCAAAAGCAGGCGGGCCTTTTCGCCCCCCGACAGTGAACGAACAGGCGCGCGGGCCTGGGCCTCATCGAATAGAAACTCCTTCAGATAGCCGACCACATGGCGCGGATTGCCCCGCACCATGACCTGATCAGATTTGCCAGAGACCCCAAGTTCGGGATCATTGGCCAGGTTTTCCCAAAGCGACATATCCACGTTCAGTGCGGCCCGTGTCTGATCGAAAAAGGCGATATCCAGATTGGTCCCCAATTTGACCGATCCCGCATCCGGGGTGGTCTGGCCCAGAAGCATCTTGATCAGGGTGGTCTTGCCAACCCCATTGGGGCCAACCAAAGCAATGCGGTCGCCGCGCTGCACGGTCAGATCAAAGCCTTTGACGATCTGCTTGCCCGCAAATGACTTGGACAGGCCAAAAGCTTCAATAACCTTGCGCCCTGATGCCTGGCCGCCCTCAAACGACAGCGCGGCGGTGCCCTGGCGTTTAATCTGCGCGGCCCGCTCGGCACGCAATTCCTGCAAGGCGCGCACGCGGCCCTGATTGCGCTTGCGGCGGGCGCTGATCCCTTCGACGGCCCAACGGGCCTCGGCCTTGATTTTGCGGTTCAGCTTATGGCGCTGCTGGTCTTCCTCTTCCCAGATCTTGTCGCGCCATTCCTCAAAGCGCTCAAACCCCTGCTCGGCGCGGCGGACCTGCCCGCGGTCGATCCATAGGGTGGCCCGGGTCAAAGCGCGCAAAAATGCACGGTCATGCGAAATCAGCACAAAGCCCGCGCGGGTCTGTTTCAACTCTTGTTCGAGCCAGGCGATGGCCTCGATATCCAGATGGTTTGTCGGCTCATCCAGCAGCATCAGCTCAGGCGCCTCGGCCATCAGTTTGGCCAATGCGGCACGGCGCCGCTCACCGCCAGACGCCGTGGCAACATCGCCGCCAGGGTCAAATTTCAGGCCCTCGGCAACCATATCAACCTTATATGCCTCTTCTGCGGGCAGGCCGCTGGCGGCATAATCACCCAATGTGGCGCAGCCGGCCATGCTGGGGTCCTGCTCCATATAGCCGACCTGCACACCAGGGGCGGCCACGCGGGTGCCGGTATCTGGCTCAACCAGCCCGGCCATAACCTTCATCAAGGTCGATTTGCCCGAGCCATTGCGCCCCACCAAAGCCACCCGATCCGCCGGTTGGACAATCAATGAAAGATCTTCGAACACAGGATCGCCGCCAAATGTCAGCGCAATCTGCGAGAGCTGTAAAAGAGGTGCACGGGCCATATGCGCCTGCTATGCCAGCGCCAGCCAAGGCGCAAGGGTCGATCCATCCCCTGGTGATCAGATGTCCGATCCCGAGTTTACGAAATGAAAGGAGATTGTGGCTAGACATCCTGAATATTCAGCTACCAGACCGGAACCCAACCATGAAACTGCGTTTGATTATGCTGCTCGTTATCGGGCCTCTTTTTGCACTGGCCGGGTATCTGATGTTTGACAAAGTCGGGGCGCAAAGGGCCCTTTTGGCTCAGGCACATGCCAACAGCGTAACGGTCGCCGAAGGGGCAATTGCTGGATCACTTGTGCATGAATTGCAGAAGGAACGGGGTTACTCTGCCGGATTCATTTCGTCGGCTGGGGGTAACTTCCCACAAGAACTGGGTGAACAACGCAGGGCAACCGACGAAAACGTCGCATTTTTTTAACGGAGCTTTCGATTCTGGCCGATTTATGGCCACAAGAAACCCAGGAAATCAGGACAAGGTTGGATCAGCTTCGCACAATCCGGTCGGACGTTGACCGTTTGGCGCTGACAGTGCCGGAAATGGTGCGTTACTACACCGGGACCATCAACCTGTTGCTAGAGATTTCGCACCCGGGTGGAACGGCAAGCGACGAAGGCCAGATGGTCGCTGCAATGACGGCACGCGCATTAATCGGATCGGCCAAGGAATCCGCAGGTTTGGAACGCGCCATGGGTGCCACGGGTCTGGGTGGCGGCTTTAACACGAGCGTCTACAACCGATATCTTCAACTGAACGGTGCGCAGACTATCTTGCTTGTGGAAGCTGCCAGCATTCTTCACGATTCCCAATGGCTTGCAAATATACAGCAATCCGATGCTTACAACGCCATTCAAAACGCACGCGAACAGATCTTTACCGGTGCAGAAACAGGCGATTTTGATGGGCTGACCGCTGGTCAGTGGTTCGCCATTTCAACAGCCTGGATCGACCTGCTGCGTGCCGAAGAACTCAAACTTGTGAATAACGTAACGCAATTGGCGACACAGGTCGAAACACAGGTCGGCGCTTCTTTCCAACGATTGGTAATTTTTGGCTCATTGACCACCCTATTCGTATTGTCTTTCGCCCTGTTCTCTTTCGAAAGAATGATCGCCCGCGTCAAATACCTCATTGGCGTGATTCATAAATTCACGAAAGGTGATTTCGGGATTTTCATTGATGGTATCGACGGCAAGGATGAGCTGAGCCGGATGGCCCGCGCGATCTATCACTTCAAGCAAGACACACTTGAAATGCAAAAAAATGCTGAAAACCTCAAAGCTGATCAAGAGCGGATCAAGCAAGAACAGGACCAGGTCGTGACGGCCATCCGAAATGGGTTAAACCGGCTGTCAGAGGGTGATTTGACTCAGCATTTCGCCGATGCCTTCCCCGAAGAATATGAAGGTCTTCGGCGCGATTTCAACACGACTGTCGCCAGACTGAACTCGGCGCTTTGCGACGTGGCGGATGCGACAATCAGCATCCGCTCCGGCTCTGACGCGCTTCGGGATTCGTCAGCTGACCTCTCCTTGCGGGCAGAGGAACAGGCGAAAACTGTCAAGCAAACCGCCGCAACCTTGCAAGAGGTTATGTCAAGCGTCCGATCTTCCGCCAAAGATGCGGGTGATGTCCGCCAAACAACACAAACGGCCCGCGCAGAAGCGCTGGAAAGTGACCCGGTAGTCAAACGGGCGATTGACGCCATGCAAGAGATTTCAGGATCGTCCGAACAAATCGCGCAAATCATCGGGCTGATCGAAGATATTGCTTTCCAGACCAATTTACTTGCACTGAACGCCGGTGTTGAAGCCGCCCGCGCAGGGGAGGCGGGACGCGGCTTTGCTGTCGTCGCATCCGAAGTCCGCGCGCTTGCGCAACGCTCATCCGAGGCGACCTTGGAAATCAAGTCCCTTATCGACGAAAGTGCCGCTCATGTGAGCAGCGGCGTCGATCTGGTGAACAAAGCCGGATCTGCACTCAAATCCATCGTCGAACAAGTCACTCAAATCTCGAACCTCGTCTCAAGTATGGCTGAAGGTTCGGTCGAACAGGCTGCCGAACTTGAGGGGATCAACTCGGGCGTCGGCCAGGTGGATACGGTAACACAAAAGACGGCCACAATGGTCCAAGAGGCCCGAGAGACCTGCGAAAATCTCAATGAATATGCGGGGCAACTCGAACAGTCGGTCCAACAATTTACACTGTCGCGCGATGTCCAGGGACGCCAAACTCTGGCCGCCTGACGACCAGACGCACAGCAAATTGGCCTGATCAGGCGCCTATGCAGATGTCGGTTTTGTCAGACGCTAGCTGCATTCAATCACGCAAAGCTGCGCCAAATCGCAGCTAACATACCGCATCCCAATCAAATCAACTAGCGCCATGCCCATTAATCACCGGGTCAAACGCAACCGCTTGCAACGCCCGGACGCGCGCGGCGGGAACCCGCGCGATCTCAAGGCACATAAAGACATGCATGGTTTGCATATGTCTATCGATCACAAGATGATCTCCAACCCAGCCGCCCATCGCCAAATAGGTGCGGAGCAATGGCGGCAACGCAGCTTGGCCTGTGCCATGACACAGGGCAGCAAGCGGCAACGCTGTATTCCGGGCCGGCGGGCGCAGTTCTTTTGGCCCCCGATGGCGGCCCAAACGGCCTAGCGCGCGCCCAAAAACCGCAGGATCGGTTCCCGAAAAACTGGCACAGCCATACAACATCTGCACGTCTCGGGCAGCAACATATCCCGTCAATCCGCCCCAGGCGAGCCGCAGCACATCGGCGTCAAGCACATCGGGCGCAATGCAAAAACGGCCGATCTCAAGCATTGGCAAACCGCGTTCTGCAAGACCCGTCAGATCGTAGAACTGCGCGGTATAGCCATCAGCCCCGTCCATCAGACGCATCGTGGCGACAAGACGGTCCGCAGGATCTGTGATCATGACATGACGCGCGCGCGCATCAAACGCATCTTCATCGACACCCGGGCGACCAAAGAAACACACGTGACGTAGACGCTGACAGGCCAACCGATCCGCCGCATTGGCAGCAAAGCGCAGGGCATAGCGGCCTTTCTGAAACGGAATTGTCATCACGGGTCACCTTGGCGAAATCTCACCTGCACTCTATGTCAGAGTGCAGGACGACGGAAGGATATCAAAGTTAGATGGAAAAACTTGTCAAAACCGATGCAGAATGGCGCGCGCAGCTCTCTGATCTGGCATATAAGGTCACGCGTAAACATGGGACAGAGCGCGCAGGCACCCATGACGATTTTCCAAAAGAACCAGGAACTTACAACTGCATTTGCTGTGAAATGCCCGTCTTCGATCAGGCGCATAAATTCGAAAGCGGGACAGGCTGGCCGTCTTTTTACCAGCCCGCTAACCCGGACAATGTGGGCGAAAGCATCGACCGCAGCTTTTTCATGAAACGGACCGAAGTGCATTGCAACCGCTGTGATGCGCATCTCGGCCATGTCTTTCCAGACGGGCCACAGCCCACAGGGCTGCGGTATTGCATCAACGGGGTTGCGCTCGCGTTCGAGGCAGAGGACGGCTAAAGACGGGCGACATCCCGTCCCGGGCCTGACCCGGGACCTCCCCCTCGCGTCGAACCACCAGATCATCGACGACAAATGCGCCGTATCTGATCACGCCACTCTAATCACAAATCAAGCGGTGTGGTCGGGGTCTGAGCCAAGGCTCTGACGTCGGCACGCGGCAGATGCCACCAGGGCAGTCTGCATCGCCTTCAAAAGTCGGAAAGAAATAGGCGTTAGCGCGCACCTTAAAGCGCGAAGCGATACTGCTTTCGGTCGGCAAGGGAACATTGTCCAGGGCCAGGTGAAATCCCGCAGCCGTTGGTTCATCCTCTCTTATACGGTAACCGCCCCACTCTGTCGGGTTCCCCAAGATGCCGCGCATAACATGATTGAACCGCACCGAGGGTTGTGCGTCTTGTTCCTCATCACAACTGCGCAGGTTAGACGCAAAAGACGCGCCTGAATGCGACACCTGTTCAAAGCCGCTGTCCAGATTGGCCGTCCACGACCCGCCCATAACTGCAGACCCGGTCAACGAGACACAGACCATCGCCTGCCCGGAAAGTGACAACGCCAAATCCTGCGCCTCCAGCAAAGCGAAGGGATCAACGATTTGCCTGTCACCAGAGCACGCGATCTCTTGTTGGAAGTGTTCGCCGCCCCGCCGCTCCGTAATGAAGCATCGTTCTTCGGGCTCTACGACGATCGCCTCCACGATGGGTTGCGCGGTGCCGTTCGGCGCTGTTTGCGGCACTCTATTTTTGTCTTCTTGACGGTAACTCTGCACCTGTCCAGTCGGGCGATGTTCCACCGCAAACGGCACGTCGGAGGCCGCAAAATCCAATTGATAAGCGGTCATTCCTGCCGCTTCACACCCCGGTTGCGGCCCCAGAACAGTATATTGTGCAAAATAGGCGTGGCGCGTGCCGTCTGCAATTTGATCAGCGGTTGTTGCATTGGCCATCATCAAACTGGCAGCCAATACGGTTGGAAAGCGACTATTCAATCGGTGCATGAAATCTCCTGATTTACATCAATAGACTCCATATAGGTAAGCATTACTGACGTTTCAATGGCGCCCTGAGCGGATCAAGCCTCTTCCCTCAACAGCCAGGCACTTGCTACGATGATGATCGCAGCGCCGATCCACATCGTCCCCGCTGGCGCAAAGCCAAAGAAAATAAGGCCAAGCATCACATTCAGCGGTAGTTTGAGATGATCAAAGGGCTGCAAATAGGCCGCGTCGCAAAGCACATAGGCGCGCACCAACAGATATTGCGCCGCCGCGACCGCGAGCCCGGCCAGGGCCACCAGCCACAGCCCTGACGCGCCTACAGCAAAGCCTGCCTGCCAAGACAGGGCGAAATTGATAGGCACTAGCAGGACAAAAAGATACAAGGTCAGGGTGCCAGCGCTCTCGGTCGCGGTCAGGCGTTTCGCGATAAGCGATGATGCGGCCCAGAATGCGGCCGCCGCCACGGGCAAGACGGCGGCGAAGGTGAAATCATCATGCCATGGTGCCAGAATGATGCAGCCCCCGAACGCCCCTGCAAGCAATGCGACAATCCGCGGGGCCGTCATCTGCTCGCGCAGGAAAATCCAGGCTCCCAAAGTGACAAACACGGGCGAGGTCAGGATCAAAGCGACCGCCTGCCAGATCGGCACATGCGCGAGGCCGGAAATCCAAAGCTGGACCCCAATGGCCGCCAAGACCACCCGCCCGATATGCGCCACCAGATGCTGGGTCCGCAATCCGGCACGCCATAGCAGCGGCAAAACCGCAACCAGCGCAATCGCATATTGCCAAAAGGCGATTGTCGGGGCGGGAACGCCATGCAGCATTCCGGCCCCCTGCACCGCCGTGTTGGACCCTGCGAACAGCGCCCCGGCGGTGATAAAATAGAAAGGCCCAACAAGTGGCGCCCGGTTCATTTCCATCTGGATCATCGCATTGTCCTTTCTTGCCGCGTATGACCCAAGGCAAAACAGGACATACCGGGCGCATCCACGCACCGGCTTACCCGCTCTCTTTCATCCGGACTATAACCGTCGGCTCAGGCATCGCACCTGATCTGCTGGACCCCGGTCGAAACCGGGCGCTCGCGGGCTCGGGATTTCCCCATACCGCCGGTGGGGAATTTCACCCCGCCCTGAGAACATCCCGACGCTAGCGCAGGATATATTATATATCAATAGTGTATCAATTTATGTTTGATCAAAAGTGACGTGCCCCTCCCGTACAGGTCGCAAACGGGAAACTGTACATACAGGTTCTGTACGGATTATGTACGTCAAACATACGCCAGGGCGACCTGGCACCTGATCCGAAAGAGGCATCATGATCTCAAGCAGCATCACCCTAAGCCCCGTGCTGGCCACGCTTATCTTTTGCGTGACCTGCATCGCAGGTTTCCGCTATCGCCGGGTGTGGAAAACCGAAGGGCCGCGCTATCAATATTGGGTGTTCGGCATAACCGCCGCTGCTGGGCTGCTGGTATTGGGATTTATCCCGATCGCCGTACCCGGCTAGCCCTGTTCGTCCAGGCCCGCCCGCTCAAGCATTTTGCGGGCGCGCGGGCATTCCAGACGTTCCCGAAGCGGCGAATCCGGGTCGATTTCCTTGTGGCAGACAAGGCACTCATCCCCGTCACCAATGGCATTCAGCCCCCCGCAGCTGCCCTTGATCCGTTTATTCATGAAGATCACGCCAAGCGACATGCCCAGCATGATCAACAGAAGAAGCGTAAAGGTCAGTGCGAAAGTTGCCATGATGCTGCCTTAGCCAGAGTGATTACGCGGTCAGAGCCTCAAATTGAGGGCTGAGCGTTGTCTTATAGGTAGGTGCCCCGCCCGCGCGATCAAGCTCGATGAACTGCACGGCCACGCCATTGGCTTCAGCGATCTCAAGCCCTTTTTCACGGCCCAGGATCAGCATCGCGGTCGACCAGGCATCCGCCAGCATCGCATTCTCATCCAGCACGGTTGCGGATGTGGTGTTATGCGTCACCGGATAGCCAGTCGCCGGATCGATCAGATGCGAATAGCGCTGACCATCTACCTCAAAATAATTGCGGTAGTCGCCCGAAGTGGCCAGACCAAGACCGGACAGACCGACAATATCAATCACGCTGCGATCAGCCGCGTTCGGTGTCTCAATCCCAATCTGCCAAGGCATCCCATCAGGGTTGCGGCCAGATGCATAAAGGTCACCGCCGATCTCAACCATATAATCAGTCGCGCCAAAGCGTTCGAGGACCTGACCGATATAGTCAGCGCCGTAGCCCTTCCCGATCCCGGCAAGGTAAACCTGCGCATGGTCCTGACGCTTCGCCATTTGGCCCGCGCCCAGGGACAGCATGTTGGCTTGACCTGACATCTCAATAGCGCGGGCAACCGCGTCGGGATTTGGCATCTCGGCCGCGCCGGGTGCGCCAAAGCCCCAAAGTTCAATCAGCGGGCCGATAGTGGTGTCAAAACGGCCCTCGCTGGCGGCATTTACATAGGCCGATGCCTGCATCACCTGCGACAATTCATCCGACATTGTGACCGGCATTTGTGCAGCTGCGGCATTAAAGCGCGCAATCTCAGAATCGCTTTCCCAGTTCGACAGCTTGCTATTGAAGCCAGCGAGCGCAGAATCGATTGCGGTTCTGATTTCGTTTTTGTCGAATTGATCATCATGATCCACAATGGCGACATTATATGTCGTACCCATGGATAGACCCATGATTTCAATAACTTGGCCACGTTTCTTGCATGCGGCCAGTGCCAATGTCATGCCAAGAAGCGTGCGGCGGGAAATTGTTGTCGTCTTGCTCAAGATGGGACCCTTCCGTCACAATTTCGTGCTGGCTTACCGAGATTTGAAATTTCTTCAACCTCATTATGGTCAAATCAATAAAAAACCTCTAGCAGGTACGCGGTAACAAAACCGCGCGCTGATCGCCGCATAAGTGATCGCTCGGAAACATCAAAACTAAGGATAGCAAGGTTGACGCAATTCAAGCTGCGCAAAGGATTAGACCTACCGATTTCGGGTGCCCCCGACGCGACTATTCATGCGTCTGAAAAGGTGGCTTCTGTTGGAATCATCGGACAGGATTACATCGACCTAAAGCCAACAATTTCAGTCGCTGAGGGCGATACGGTTGTCCCAGGCTCACCCATTCTGACAGATAAAAGATCACCTGATGTAAAGGTCGTCTCGCCTGTTGCAGGGCGGGTCCGTTCGATCAATCGCGGTGCGCGGCGCAAGCTGATCAGCGTTGTCATCGATATTGATGAAAAAGCGGGCACAGCGATTGATTTCAGCAAGATCGGCGATTCTGCCACCCGCGAGGGTATCACTGAACGGCTTTGCGCATCTGGGTTGTGGACGTCGTTCCGCACCCGGCCCTATTCCAAGGTTCCTGCCCCCGATAGCAGCCCGATCGCCATCTATGTCACCGCCATGGATACCGAGCCTTTGGCCGCTGACCCGCGTCTGGCGATCAGCGAAGATGCCGAAGCCTTTGCGAAGGGTCTGGAAACTGTCGCAGCCCTGACCGATGGCACCACTTATCTGTGCCACGCACCCGGCGATGCATTGCCCGGTGCCGATCTGCCTGGGGTTCGGGCAGCATCATTTGATGGCCCCCACCCGGCCGGTCTGGCGGGCACGCATATGCACTTCCTGACGCCGCCCACGGCAGAGAAATCCGTTTGGACCATCGGCTATCAGGACGTGATCTTTATCGGGCGGCTGATGCTGACGGGTATTTATGACCCGCGCTGTATTGTCGCGCTGACCGGACCGGCCTGCAAAGAACCGCGGTTGGTGCGGACCGTCGCGGGGGCCTCGCTGCCCGATCTGTGCGCCAATGATCTGCCCGATTATCCGGTGCGGATGATTTCCGGCTCGGTGCTCAGCGGGCGTGCAGGGGCTGATGCTGATGGCTATTTAGGCCGCCATGCAAGGCAAATCACGCTGATTGAAGAAGACAAAAAGCAGATCCCCATGGGCTGGATCCGCCCGATGGCGTCAAAATTTGCGGTGCAGCCGGTGCTAGGCTCAGCCATGGCAAAAACGGCCTTTCCGTTGACCTCAAACCTGAATGGCGGGCGCCGCGCGATGGTGCCACTGGGCACGTTTGAAGAATTGATGCCGCAAGATTACTTGCCAACGCAGCTTTTGCGCGCACTTCTTGTGATGGACACCGATCAGGCGCAGCTTTTGGGCGCACTTGAATTGGATGAAGAGGACCTTGGCCTTGTCGGCTTTGCCTGTCCTGCAAAATATGAATACGGGATGGCGCTTCGGGATAGCCTGACCAAGATCGAGAAGGAAGGATAAGCAATGGGATTGCGCAACTTCTTTGACTCCATTGAGCCGCATTTTGAAAAGGGCGGCAAATGGGAGAAGTATTTCCCGATCTATGAAATGGTCGAGAGCTTTCTATACACCCCCAAAACAGTGACCACCGCCGCGCCCCATGCGCGGTCTTACATCGATATGAAGCGGATCATGACCTATGTGGTTCTGGCGACGATCCCCTGCATTTTGATGGCGCTGTATAACACTGGGTATCAGACGAACCTGGCGATTGCCGAATTCGGTGCATCGGGCTGGCGTGCCTGGATCATTGAGACGCTGGGCATCGGGTTCAACTACAACAACCCCTTCGCCAATATGTTGCATGGGCTGCTGTATTTCTTGCCGATTTACATCACCACATTGGTGGCCGGCGGTATTTTTGAGGTGATCTTTGCCACCGTCCGCAAGCATGAGGTGAATGAAGGTTTCCTTGTCTCCTCAATGCTTTACACACTGATCCTGCCCGCCACGACGCCACTTTGGCAGGTCGCATTGGGCATCATCTTTGGTGTGGTCATCGGCAAAGAGGTGTTTGGCGGAACCGGCAAAAACTTCCTGAACCCCGCGCTGACAGGCCGTGCCTTTCTTTACTTCGCCTATCCCGCGCAATTGTCCGGCGACAGCGTCTGGGTGCCCGTTGATGGCTTCACTGGGGCGACGGCGCTGGCTGTATCGGCCTCTGACGGGTTTCAGGCGCTGGCCGCGCGCGGCATGACCTGGTGGGACAGTTTCCTGGGCTTTGTGCCGGGGTCATTGGGCGAAACCTCAACCCTTGCGGCGCTTTTGGGGCTGGCGTTCCTGCTGGCCACGAAGATCGCCAATTACCGCATGGTCTTGGGCTGTCTGGGCGGCATGATCGGCTTTTCGCTGCTGCTGAACCTGATCGGATCAGATACGAACCCGATGTTCGCCATGCCGTGGTACTGGCATCTGGTGCTGGGCGGCTATGCCTTTGGTCTGGTCTTTATGGTGACCGAACCGGTGTCAGGCGCACATACGAATATGGGTCGCTACATCTATGGGGCACTGATTGGCGTCATGGTTGTGATGATCCGCGTGATTAACCCGGCCTTCCCCGAAGGTATGATGCTCGCGATCTTGTTTGGTAACGTGTTCGCGCCGCTGATTGACCATTTCGTCGTACAAGCCAACATTAAGCGGAGGGCAAAGCGACATGCCTGATGATGAACAGCAAACCGCGCCAAAAGGCATGATCAAAAAATTCCTGGCCCTGCCCGCCGATTCCGTTGGAAAGACCTTCGTTGTTGCGGTGGCGGTGTGTCTGGTAGCGTCCATGGTGGTTTCCGCTGCGGCGGTGGCGCTGCGCCCCGCACAGGCCGTGAATGCGCTGAAAGACAAGCAGATCAACATCCTGCAGGTCGCCGGTATCTACGACCCGTCGATTGACGTGCTTGAGGCCTTTGAAGCGTTTGAGCCCCATGTGCTTGACCTGGAAACAGGTGAGTTCACCGACGCGTTTGATCCGGCAACCTTTGATGATCGCGCGGCAGCCGATGATCCGGCCACATCCGAAGCGCTGGAAGAAGATCCCGCAGGGATCGGGCGGCAGTCGGACTATGTGACGGTCTATCTGCTGCGCGATGACGCAGGTGCGATCGACAAGGTGATCTTGCCCATCCACGGTTACGGTCTGTGGTCCACGCTGTACGGGTTCATCGCGCTCGAAGAGAACGGCAATGATGTCTTTGGCCTGCAATTCTATGATCATGCCGAGACACCCGGGCTGGGGGCTGAGGTGGACAACCCGCGCTGGCGTGCCCTTTGGTCTGGTGCGCGGCTGCGCGACGACAATGGTGATCTACAGATCACCGTCGCCAAAACCGCCCCTGCCGCTGGCGACGAATACCATATCGATGCGCTTGCGGGCGCGACGCTGACCTCGGTTGGGGTCGATAACCTGATCAAATTCTGGATGGGCGAATCTGGCTATGCGCCTTTCCTTGAAAATCTCAAAGCGGGAGGCGTGTAATGGCCCATAAACGCAGAGAAATGCTGGTCGATCCATTGGTCGACAACAACCCGATCACCTTGCAGGTCTTGGGGATTTGTTCGGCACTCGCGGTGACCTCATCACTGCAAGTGGCGCTGGTGATGACCATCGCGGTGACTTTGGTGACCGGGTTCTCATCGATGTTCATCTCGATGATCCGCAACCATATCCCAAGCTCGATCCGGATCATCGTGCAGATGGTGATCATTGCCTCGCTGGTGATCCTGGTGGATCAGGTGCTCAAGGCTTACGCGTTTGAGATTTCCAAGACGCTGTCGGTCTTTGTCGGGCTGATCATCACAAACTGTATCGTGATGGGCCGGGCCGAGGCCTTTGCCATGAAAAACCCGCCCCTGGACAGCTTTATCGATGGTGTCGGCAACGGGCTTGGCTATGGGCTGATCCTGATGCTTGTCGGCTTCATTCGCGAGCTGTTCGGCTCGGGCAGCCTGTTTGGCATTACGGTGTTGCCAACGGTCAACAATGGCGGCTGGTATGTGCCCAACGGCATGCTGCTGCTGCCGCCATCCGCCTTCTTCATCATCGGGCTGATCATCTGGGCCTTCCGGTCCTGGAAACCTGCCCAGGTGGAAGAGCGCGAATATAAAATTCAAACGGTGGATGCACACTGATGGAAGCCTATCTTGCTCTTGCCGTTAAGGCGATCTTTGTTGAAAATCTGGCGCTGTCCTTCTTCTTGGGGATGTGTACCTTCATCGCGGTGTCCAAGAAAATCTCAACCGCGATTGGGCTTGGGATATCCGTGATGATCGTGCAATCGATCACGGTGCCGGCGAATAACCTGATCCTGACCTATCTGCTGGCGCCCGGTGCGCTTTCCTGGGCTGGTTTCTCGGATGTGGATCTGACCTTTCTGGGCCTGATTTCCTATATCGGGGTGATCGCGGCGCTGGTGCAGATCCTTGAGATGGTTCTGGATAAGTATTTCCCCCCGCTCTACAATGCGTTGGGCGTGTTTTTGCCCCTGATTACAGTAAACTGCGCGATCCTGGGTGGATCTCTGTTCATGGTCGAGCGTGGCTATAACTTTGGCGAAAGCGTCACCTACGGGGTGTCTTCCGGTTTTGGCTGGGCCTTGGCCATCACCGCAATGGCGGGCGTGCGCGAAAAGCTGAAATATTCGGACATTCCCGATGGCCTGCAAGGGCTGGGGATTACCTTTATCACCGCCGGACTGATGGCCATGGCCTTCATGTCTTTCTCTGGCGTGAAACTGTAAAGGACGACTGAAATGGCAACCTTTAGTCTTGGTATCCTTCTATTTACCATCATCGTTCTGGCGCTGGTGTCGGTCATCCTGGCCGCCCGGTCCAAGCTGGTGTCCAGCGGCAACGTGAACATCACCATCAACGGGGAAAAGACGATCTCAGTCCCTGCGGGTGGCAAGCTGCTGCAAACGCTGGCGGAACAGAAACTGTTCGTGCCATCCGCCTGCGGCGGCGGCGGAACCTGCGCCCAATGCCGTGTGCGCATCCATGAAGGGGGCGGGTCGATCCTGCCGACCGAGGAAAGCCACATTACCAAGCGTGAAGCAGCTTGCGGCGATCGTTTGTCCTGTCAGGTGGCCGTCAAGCAAGACATGCAGGTCGAAGTCCCCGAAGAGGTGTTCGGCGTCAAAAAGTGGGAATGCACGGTGCGCTCCAACGAAAACGTGGCGACCTTTATCAAAAACCTGGTGCTGGAACTGCCCGAAGGGGAAGATGTGAACTTCCGTGCGGGCGGCTATATCCAGATTGAAGCGCCTGCGCATGCGCTTGAATACAAGGAATTTGATGTTCAGGAAGAGTACCGGGAAGACTGGGACAAGTTTAACTTGTGGCAGTACAAATCGACCGTATCCGAACCGATTGAGCGCGCCTATTCCATGGCCAATTACCCCGATGAAAAGGGCTTGATCATGCTGAACGTGCGGGTCGCCTCCCCTCCTCCGGGCAGCGACGTGCCTCCGGGACAGATGTCGTCTTACATCTTCAACCTCAAGCCCGGCGACAAGGTCACGATCTCTGGCCCGTTTGGTGAATTCTTTGCCCGCGATACGCAAAAAGAAATGGTCTTTATCGGCGGCGGTGCAGGCATGGCCCCGATGCGCAGCCATATCTTTGACCAGCTCAAGCGCCTGAAAAACCGGGATCGGAAAATCACCTTCTGGTACGGTGCGCGCTCCAAGAAAGAGATGTTCTTTGTCGAAGACTTCGACGAGCTGGCAAAAGAATTTCCAAACTTCACCTGGCATGTCGCCCTTTCAGACGCGCTGCCCGAGGATGATTGGAAAGGCTATACCGGCTTCATCCACAACGTGCTGCATGATGAATATCTCAAGGACCATCCGGCACCCGAGGATTGCGAATTCTACATGTGTGGCCCGCCCATCATGAACTCATCCTGCATTAACATGCTGCTCGATCTGGGCGTCGACCGTGAAGATATCATGCTGGACGATTTCGGCGGCTAAACGCAAGAAGACAAAAGGGCCGGCTCTGCAAAGAGCCGGCCCTTTTCACTTATTCCCTGCGGATTGTCAGGGTCATCTTTCCCCGATTATTCCCGTAAAAGTGCCAGGCATCATTGGGGTAGCAATACAGATAGCCGCTTTCACGCGGGACCACAGGGCCCGCTCGCGCGCCGATCAGAAAGGGTTGATGCGTGGGCGGTTCTGTATCCTGCTCTTCCGGTACGCCCGGCTTTAGCTGCCGCTCACCATTGGCAATCACGCCCACCAAGGCAAACCACGGCCACTGGTCCTGACGACGCGACAGGATCGCCCGGCTGGTCTGATCATCCTCTATCGAAAACAGCGCCCGCTTCAAACGCCCTACCCCTGCAAGGACGGCATGCCCGGCGGCTTGAAAGCTGTTCTTGAGCCCCTCCGGGCCGCTTTTCAGGGATTTATCCAGCCATTCGCCCGACGCCTCAAAATGATACGTCGCCCCCTTCTCCAGATAAAGACCGGTCGCGCACCAACGGTGTTTTGCACCAATGGTTCGGGTGACCGGCGCTGCGCCCTTTTTCAACTTTCCGGTCGGCCAATAATCGGATTGGGTGATCGGCGGTTTCGCCAACCGGCGGCGCGCCGAGGCGTGCACATATTTCGTACTGTTCACATCAGGTACAGCGCGCGGCTGGGTGCGCAACCATTTGAAACCGCCTTGCACAGAATCGTGCAATAGCCCCCGATCATCCGGTGACAGCTGATCAAGGAAACGTTCCTGAAAATCCAACCCGCATTTGGCCGCCTCAGTTATCATCCAGTCCAGCGTGATATCCCCAAGCCCCGCCTGTGCGTAAGAGCCGCCAATATCGCCATGCACGCCCGGGAACCAAATTTGCTTGATATCGCGTTTACTGTCGATCTTGGTCCACAAGGTGGGCGTGAACGAGAAACGACGCTCATCCATGGCAACCGCATGGCGCGCGGTTTTAACACCCTGCCCCAGAACAGTATCATGGAACTGGTATTTTCGGCGATTGAACATGCGCCGCATAAAGTTCAGATCGGGCGGGATCCCCAGCGCCCCGACAGTGTCAAAAACCCCCATAAACCGGATCGGCACGTCTTCATGGCTGCCCTCTTGCGGGGGGGCGGTGTCGCTACGTTGGCGATAGTAATTATAGGCGGCGGTCACAGCCTCCCATTTTTCGGGCTCGGTCAGGTCTGCGCTGGTGTGATCAAGAAGACCAACCTTGCCAATCAGCCCCCCGAGGCTGCGCACAGTATAGGCCCCGCGGCTAAAACCGCAGACGAAAATCTGATCTTTGGTCGGGCCACGATAATGATCGCAAAGCCATTTGAACGGGCTTTTGATATCGTCATCAATCCCGTATCCCAGCGCCCCGCCTGAATATTTCCGCAATCTGCTGCCATTCGTGCCAACGCCGCTACGGTAATATTTCAACTGCTGATCACTGCCCGTGATCGCGGTATAAAATTTGTAGACATTTGTAGGCGCCGGTGTGCCGCCATCCATATTATGCGGGGTATTCCAGGTGCCATCACAGCAAACAATCAACTTACGCATCACAACAGCCAGACATAAAAAAGAAATCGTATCAATTCTCACAACTGTTGCGGGTATTTTATAATCTGTCAAGAAAACAAGGGAAAACGTTCTAGCTGGGCGTTGGCGTAAAGGTCGCGTAGCAGTCTAGTTCAAGCCTGCAACGGCAATGATCTGGACCGCGCATCGCAATGCCTTGGCATGCCGGCCGCCAAGAACATACCAGTGCCCCGATAAGCCGACCGAACCGGATGTGACGGCTACCCCGCGGACAGCAACGATCAAGGAACCATCACCCGTTGCGTAGAAGGGTAATACTTGGACCGACGTGCCAATGAAAACTGCACCTGCATCATCGCAAAAGTTGCGACAGAGACCTTAGAGCGACGCCAAATCCGCTTCTGCAAGAACACGGCTAGACTTCACTTCGGTTGTCAATTTGGCTTTCACCACCAGCGTGTTGACGCGATTTTTTTCCGTTTCATGAGTGGATTTCTGAAGCAATGTAATCTTCGGTACCGTGTAGTTTTCCTTGTCTTTAAGTATGGCAGCAACTTCGTTTCTGACAGACTTTGCGAGATGTTTTAGATTTTTAGATTCCAGGACGAAAATTGTCTCCTCCAAGTGCTGAACGATGCTAAGCTTTTCTGGATGCAATTCATAATTGACTTGAAAAATAGTGTCTTTCAAGTCGTGGTCTTCCAATGGCTTAAATACTTTTGTCAGCTCATCCACCAGATTCTGTTTTTCCGTAGAACCGTCTTGATCGTTTAGAATATCCCGCAACGATTGAGGAAGAACTGAAGCGACAGCCGCCATTTTGTCTTTTGATTTTGCACCATCCAAATAGCTGGTAATCTTGGCGCTTGTAAGAACCGTCCGGCTGTCTTCACCAACCTTCTTGTAGCTTCTACTTTTCTTATCAACTGATGTCCAAAAGGACTTTTCCGCAAAGTCTTTGGAAGAGTCACCATAACCTGCATGAATATCGCCCGGATTGTAGCGTCCATTGCCGTCGTTGTTTTGGACCCGTTCATCCAACTCGCGCTGGGCCCCACTCCCGGTCATAACACCCCAATTTATCGCCGAAAATATCGTAGGCACGGCATAATAGAACTCGCGATAACCAAAAAACCGATGCTTAACTTCCCGTGTATAAGATACATCATACATCTGGGAATTCTCGGCGGTTTCTTTGCTCCAGCCACCGGTTCTCTCATAACCTGCCTGCAGCTCGATGCCAGCATCTACTATATTTCTGGCAGCGGTTCTAGTGCCGTTCGGATTCCCATCCCCCGCCACTGCGGGCGTTCCCGCGCCAAACATTCCCATCAGCGCTGCTTTGCCCTGCACATCATTCTTTCTGCGACGAACCTTTGCGATGTTTGTTGCCGGCTCAAGAACGGAAGCCGCAGGACGCGTTCCCTCAATCAACGCTGTCAAAAGTTTCGCTGCGTTCTGCCGACCTGCGTCGTCCGCCGCGAATTGCAACTCGATCCCATTGGTAACCTCGCGCGCGCCTGACGCCGTGATACGCGCACCAACGCGGGCATAGGCAACCTGACTTTTTTCAAAGAACTCGCCTGCAGCGTCACCCAGTTCTGAGACAACGGGCAGCAGTTCAAGGTCGCCCGTGAACTTAACTTTCCCGCCAAAACTCGCCTGGATTTTATAGGATCCGTCATCGTCGACCTTAATCCTGAACCGATCTATGCCCGATATATCGAGCCGACCACGCAGCCGAAAAAAACTGGCTGGGTCTAAGGGAAACTTCCAACTGTCCAGTCCGACCCCGACCCCGGACATCAAGTCATACTCCTCACCGGGCGTTAACCTTCCGAAGAGTTCGGTGAAATCATCACGCATCTGCTCGGTAAGGTCGCGCCTTTTTGTCCACCAACGCGACAGGTCACGACTCGCTTTGTAGAATGAATATCCTTCGGCCTCCGCTGGCCCCTCCAACAGCTCTTTGAAGCTATATTTCTCCATATCAGTTTTCATGTCGCCTAAAACATCGCTGTCGACAGGCAGCGCAAGCGCATGCTCAAACTCTGGCCTGAAATCTTCTGTTACATCTAGGCCCCAGGATTGTAGCAATTCCTCTATTTCATGACGTTTCTCATATACGACGAAGCGCGGCTCAAAATTACCGTCTCGCAATTCTGTTTCCCAATTCTCGGGAAGTTTATCAATAATTGCGGCGTAAATCATGCGGTTTACGGCATTAAAAAGTGATGGAGCAGATCTAGCTCTATCCTTGAGGATCGTTACCTGACTGGCAAGGTTGCGATCTATTCTCTTGTCAATGTCATCTAGCCTCTTCGAAAGAACAATTCTGTCTGCGGCCTTACCCATGCTTTTCAACTCTGCAAGAGAAGGACGTGGATATGACAATGCGCGTCGCTTCGTCCAATGTGGACGAAGCATAGTACCGACATCTAGTCCTGCCAGTTCTGCCGTCAGCCTATTGTATTCATCCATTCTGCCGGCTTCGTGTGCCTCCAAAGCTTTTTGCACTCTTTCCGCATTTCCTCTGACATACTTATTCTTCCACTTCACAGATTCCCAGTTTAGCTCGCCTGGGTCCGGTACAGAATTGGTATTTGAAATTTCGTCTAAAACTCTTTTTCGTTGCCTTAGAAACTCAATACCGTCCACGCCCTTGGCGTCAAACGTGGCTTTGCTTGCATCCAAATTCGCCCCGAATGGTGTCAAAATGAACTGGCCAGGGGAGTCTGGATCTGCCTGTTTTTTATACCCTGATATTACTTCTCCGACCTTGCCGAAGGCTTGTTGCTTTGCGAGGGTCACGTCATTCGGGTCAGGCCCGTGCCCAAGCTCCCGATAATAAACATCGGCGGCGTCAGCCGCGGCCTCATCCTGGATACGTGCAAGAAGCCCCATTGTTTTTTGGTTTAGGTCTTTCTTGGCCTGATACTGGATCGCCGTAGTTTTCAACACACGTCTTGAACTATTTACAAGTCTTCCCTGCATCGCTTGAAGATCTTTCACACTGACCACGCCAGCGTTCGCAAAACCCACCAGTTTGGCAGCGGGGTCGTCACTGTCCGCATTATATCCCAGTTCAGCAATCTGCTTTTGCGTGATACCAGAAATCTGTATGATTTTTTGAAATGTTAGTGTTGTCGGGTCTTGCAATTTTGGCGAATGCGTTACGCCAACGCCACGTTCTGCCTGCTCAGCATCCTTCATTGTAATGAGGTATCGCGCAACAAGAAGGGATCCGTTCTTGCTTCCCCTGGTCAGGCTTTTGATCTTGGCGATCGCTTTCGGATGTGCAGGATCGTAGTGTTTTGCTGTACGAAAGCCAAAAGCCGCTTTATCGTATCCGTTTATCGCGACGTCCAATGCGTCTTGAATCTTGCTGAACTTGTCCCACTTGACCGCGCCAACAAGTGCTTCTTGCGCAATTTCACAAGTATCGCGTTTTCGTGCAGCGTCAAAAGCTTGATCAATTTTCTGCTGCATTGCGGTCTTTTGATCCCCGTCCAGATTCTCCAAAATCTCATGATAGGAAAGCGCCGCAATTGCTTCATCATCTGATGCAGTTTGACTATTTAATTTTGCTTTTCCGAGGTTAATTATCTCTGGCGGGATCTCATCCATTCCTTGGATCTCGCGTCTTGCCACATCATTGGCGTAACGTTCGTGGCGCAGATGGGACAATACAGAACGTGTTCCCGGGAAGCTTTCTTTCATCGTCAACGCTGCATCATTTTGCGGCGTGTCACCCAACATGATGGTATCAAGTAAGGTATTGGCGGCCTCTATTCTAACCTTCGGTTCTGCGCCGGTGGCGCTGACGGGGTTGGTGTTTTCTATGGCATGGACAAGCGCATTTGTGACATGCGGCTTGTCTTGCGGTTTGTCGGAAAACAATTTGCGAATTTGGATGATCTTCCCGACAAAGCTATCGAAACTTTGTTTGACCTCCGGATCTTGAGCTGCTGCTTTTGCGCATGTGGGCAGTCGCAGGCTAACTGCAAACTGGACCAAAGACGTGTAGTCATCGTCCTGACCAAGCTCTGAGATGTCGTTGGTCGCTTCTAGATGTTGCAGACCAGCTTCGATTTTGTGCAACAAAGATCCGCGGGCCTTCAACTGCGCCTTCAAGATGTCACCGGACGGAAGATCGTCATTTATGTTCGAATAGCCGTCCAAAAATTTATTGATTTGATCCCGTATTTCTTCGACGTTGGCTTCCTGTGTTCTGGCCCCTGCCCCCTGATTTGGGACATGCGCGCGAAATTGGGGCAAATTCCGTAGCTGATTTTGCTTGGCAATCAGCGGCTCAGCCGGGCGCTGCCCGTGGCGCACGGTGAGTTTTTTCCAATTCGGCCCAATCCGCTTAGGACGAAAAACACCCGGCTTTCCGGGAAATCGAGAAGGCGTAGGGCGTTCGCCTTTAAGATGGGAAGGCCACATTTTGGTCTTTGTGGTCATTGCAGGGCGTGCTGGAAGTCTCATCTATGTTCCTGTCGGGTCGAGCGTGGTTGACGAAGATCACTTATGAGACTCGACCCTAGGCTGTGGGACTGGCCCTGCTGTATCAAACAACACAGCTGCGCATAGGGGTCGTCCGCTAAAGCGGACTCTGGCCTCGGGATTTTAGAGCGGTCGCGCAGGTCTGCTAGACATCTTGTGATTGGAGGGACCGATTACATTATCTTAGGATGCTCAGCCCAGCAGTTTCCTGTGCTTCATGCGTAGCGTCATTTATCGACGCGTACGATCAGCTGTTCGCCCAGTTTTCCTTCACAAAAGGCCGTGCAGGCCTCTGTGAACAATTGAACTAGTCCTCGTTTCGGTCCTGGTGCAAACCCCAATGACAGGGTGACGCCGCTTGTCCTGCCGGAGATCGGAAGGCACCGTATGCTGGGCCCGGCATAGGTCGCCATGTCTGCCGGTTTCATGTTCAACAACGAAATTCCAATTCCTGAAGCGACAAGTGATCGTACCATCTCAGTTGAGTTAGCGGTCGCAACGATGCGCAGATCATGACCGTCTTGATCAAGAACATCGTAATAATATTCGCGTGCTGCGGGCCGGTCCAATAAGATCAGGGGTTCGGTCACGATCTGTGAGACATGAACGGTTTCGTTCTGCGCAAGTGGATGATCTGCCGGGCACAAACAATAGGTCGGCGCAAAAAGCAGCGGCTGCGTTTCGATCTGAGGATTAGGCAGGTCTTCAACAAACAAGATCATATCAAACTTGCCGTCCAATAGTCCCTTTTTGACGGCATCGTTGTCGCCTTCGGTAAATGTAAACGTCACGTCCTGTTGAGAAGAGACGATCTGCGCCGCCAACGTCGGCAAGAAGGCGGGGGCGATCGGCGCGTTGTATCCGATTGCCAAGTTGCCCGAGAGGCCCGATTGCAGATCCGATACATCTGTTAGCAATGTATCGTACCGTTCCAATAAATCATCAATACGCCGCCCAACGTCCCGGCCCGCTGCCGTTGGGAATATCCCCTTCGCGCGCGCACGGGTGACGAGTGCCACTCCAAAGGCCTTCTCAGCTTGATCCAACGCGGCGGCAATAGCCGATGGTGTTACATTCACGGTTTCCGCAGCGCCTGTAATACTACCGTGCTGCAACGCAGCCTGGACGTAGCGCATGGCGCGGAGGGACAGAGCCATTTAGAAACCTCGCTTTTTCCGAGGTATTATATCAATAAAAACAGTTTTTCAAAGAAAAGCACATTTGGCATTGTGTGTTTGACCAATATTCGGAGCGCCAGCCATGAAATCCAGAACCAAAGTTGTCGTCATCGGCGGGGGTATCGCAGGTTGTTCGACCCTTTATCACCTTACGCAAGAAGGATGGGCCGATGTCGTCTTAGTCGAACGTGATGAATTGACCTCAGGGACCACCTGGCATTCGGCGGCGCAGGTGACCAACTTTGGCATGACCCAGACGATGGTTGGCCTGAAGTCCCACTCTATCGCGCTTTACAAAAAACTGCGTGACGATCCCGAGTATCCGGTCGGGTATCATCATGGTGATGGGGGCATCCGCCTGGCGAACACCGAAGCGCAAATGCAGGGTTATCGCCATTTCGCATCCATGGCGCGCGGTATGGGGGTCGAATACGAGGTTATTGATGCTGCCGAATGCGCGCGTCGTCATCCGCTGATTTCCACGGACAACCTGCTTGGCGGGTTATGGGATGGGCAGGACGGTGACATCGATCCCGCCCAACTCTGTCAGGCGCTGGCCTTTCACGCTCGCAAAGCAGGGGCAGAGGTGTATCGCAACACACCTGTTACGGGGCTTACACAGCACAAGGACGATACGTGGACCGTCCATACCGAAAACGGCGATATTGACTGTGACATCGTGGTCAACGCGGGCGGATACCGCGTGAATGAGATCGGCGCAATGATGGGGGTCCAGCATCCGGTTGCGTCGATGGAGCATCAGTATTTCGTCACCGAAGACATCCCTGCCATTGCCGAGGCGGGGCACCGGATGCCCCTTTTGCGTTGCCCGATTTCCGATTACTACAGCCGTCAGGAAAAAGGTGGGCTTCTCGTCGGGTTCTATGAACAGGATTGCCGGACATGGGGCATGGACGGGATCAGCCCGAGCTTTTCCAACGATCTTTGCCCTGACGATCTTGACCGTGTCATGGATGTGCTTGAAGGCGCATTTGCGCGGATGCCTGCGCTGGAACAGGCCGGCATCAAAAGCATCGTGAACGGCCCCATCACCTACACCATCGACGGGGCACCCTTGGTCGGCCCGATCCCGGGCAAACGCAACGCCTTTTGCATCATCGGGCTGCGCGCAGGGCTGGGCGAAGGCGGCGGCCACGGATGGCTTTTGGCGCAACAAATCGTGCATGGCGAAGCCTGTTACGACACCTGGGTCATCGACCCGCGCAGGTTCACAGGGCATGCGACCGTGGAATTGACGGCGCTGAAGGCGATCGAGGATTACCAGAACGAATTCCGCTTCCATTTCCCGCATGAGCATCGCCCCGCCGGGCGCAATGCAAAAACGACACCGCTGACCCCGATTTTGGCCGCAGAGGGCGCTGAATTTACAGTGGTGAATGGATGGGAACGTGTTGATTACATCAAGCCTTCCCCCGATTTTCATCCCTCACTCAGTTTCAACTTTGATGAAACCTTCGATCTTATCGCTGCGGAAGTAGCGAATGTGGCAACGAATGTCGGGCTGGCCGAGGTCAATGGGTTTAACCGGATCGAAATCACCGGGACGGATCGCCATGCATTTTTGGATCGCATGATGTGCGGCACTGTTACGAAACGGGACGGACGCGTGGGGCTTGGGTATCTGCTGAACGATCATGGGTGCGTCAAAGGCGAGGCAACCGTGGCCAACCTGCCCGCCTCGGATCGCGGTCCGGCGCGGGTGTGGTACGGATCTGCTGCGGCGTCAGAATATCACGACATGGATTGGCTGACCTCACATCTGAATCCAGATGAAGACGTACAACTACGCAGCTTGACCAACGACCACACGATCCTCGTTTTGGCCGGGCCGAAATCGCGGGACGTCTTATCTGAATGCGCGCGCGGAGATTGGTCAGCCAAAGCCTTCCCATGGTTATCGGTCCGGGAATGCACCATCGGTTTCGCACCTGCCATCGTGATGGGTGTCAGTTTTTCCGGTGAATTGGCCTATGAAATTCATGTCCCCAATGCCTCTCTTTACGCAGCCTATTCGGCGCTGCGCGAGGCGGGCGAGGCACATGGACTGAAGCTCTTTGGGGCGCGTGCGGTTGACTCCATGCGTATGGAAAAAGGCTTCCTACACTGGAAAGCGGATCTGATCACCGAGTTCGACCCCTACGAGACGGGCCTTTCCAGATTTGTGAAGATTGATAAAGGGGATTTCATCGGCAAGGACGCACTTCTCAAACGGCACGCCGCAGGGCCGCAGCGCCAGTTGGTGACATTAAAGATTGAAACGGCCCATGCACCGGCACATCCCGGTGCGTCGTTGATGCGAGATGACCAAGTCGTCGGAACAATCACATCCGGTGACTACGGGCACCGGGTCGGGATGAACCTCGCTTACGCCTTTGTGCGACCCGACGTTGCAGATGCGGGTTCCACGCTGCAGCTTGATCTGTGTGGTGAGCTCGTCAAAGCCCAAGTGATTGACCCGTCCCCATATGATGCCGGTTTTGACCTGATGCGGAGCTGACAAACGGCTGCGAAAATCATGAAGAAGGCAACAATGGGTACGCTTGCCCGCTCTATGAAGAAGACTTGATGCAACAGCGTATGCCATGTCTGGTTAATGGCCAAATTTCTTCATTGCTGTGTCAAAACAGAGGCGAAAAGTTGAAACGGACTGATCAGACTATCCTTTTGGTAGTTAATTGCAGTTTCACACTGTTTTCCCCACCCGTGCCCGTCGATAACCGTCTTACGGTAAATGTTTTCAAAGGTAATCCGTCAGATGTTTGACAAAGTAAGCGGTACGATCTGTTCGATCATGTTTTCGGTTTTCGCGATTGTTTCCCCGTCCATTGTGAGCGCAAATATCGGTGTTCCAATCCTGGAAACTCAAGGGGCAACAATCGCAGCCGATCACGTCCAACTCATCGCTCATGACGGTTCTGCAACTGTTACAGGACGGTTCTTGGGCTATGAGGATCACGTTTATCAAATCGAAACGGAACTGGGCGTGCTGCGGATCGCAGAAAAGTGGGTACGGTGTGAAGGAATGATGTGTCCGCAAATCGAAGCGCTCAACGCATCTCCTGAGAAGATCAAGGTCAACTAATAAATGGCTTTAACCTTCTGAATTTCCAAGACATTCGACAACTTCAAACAGCAGTATAGGCCCGTTTCCAAATCGATACCGGTCGTTTTTTCCGCTTGGCGACACGAAAAAAACGATGAATGACCGTGAAATGGTCGTGGTTCATTAACCTCTTGTTAAACTCAATTAAGTTAACAACCTAAGCGTTAACCCAATCTTCACCACTCACCCCGAGCCCGTGGTGTGTTGAGATCATGCCCCGGGCTGAGACAGATGCTTTGTCTGGGTCAACTGGCCGAAATTTGGCTGCGGGTGGTGTCGGCATTTCAGTTGAGGAAAGAGGATGAACTGTAAAAGTATGATTTTAGCGCTGCTTTTTGGCGCAGCTAATACACTGGCAATGTCAGCAGCTTATGCGGAAAACGCACCAGTGTAAGCAGTAACTGACAATGCGGAGCAACGGATCAATTTCTCCGGCAAACTACGTATGTTGTCCCAACGCATCCCGTCTGCTGCGTGTCATTTGACCCAGGATGTAGACCCTACAGCGGCATCTGCTTTGCTTTCAGCCTCGATAGCCGAATTTGAGAAAATCCTGACAGCGTTGGAACGCGGCGATCCGGATTTGAATATTCAAGCTCCTGAAACAAACCGTCATACTTTAGAGGCAATAGCAACGTTACGCGCGCGATGGGAACCGTTGCAGTTGGCCGCTGAAGCGGTTGCAAGCGGCACAGCAAGCGCAAATGATCAAGCCTATGTGCTGAATGAAAACTTGCAGGTTCTAGAGGCAGCCCAGCTTTTGGTCGAACAGCTCGTCCGACAATATTCAAATCCTAATGCAATGACGTTTTCATCTTTGTTGCTGATCGATATTTCCGGCCGGCAACGCATGTTGACACAGAGGATGTCAAAGGAATCCTGCATGATTGAAAGCGGTAACGAAACTGCTGAATTGCGGGAAGATCTGCAAGGAACGATGCAGATATTTGAAAATTCACTCAACGCGTTGCGTGACGGCATGGAGGACGTTGGTATTCAGCCTCCCCCAAATGACCAGATCGCATCCGGCCTTGTTCAGGTTGCTGCAGATTGGGAAAGTGTTAAACCTCATCTGGCAGAGATATTGGCTGGCGGCGTACTTGACGATGAAGCTGACGTGTCGAAGTTTCAGGGGCTAAACGCAACAATGGCCAATATGAATACTGTCGTTGGTATGTATGCAGAAGCCGCACAACGCTTGGTGCCCTTGCTCTAAAGACAGTTGAGCCATCACTTGTAAGAAATCGTTTGCGGACAGTACTTCTTTCGCACTGAACCAAGGGACTGTCCGCGATGGCAAGCGCAAAAAACAAAGTGAACGCAAAAGTCGCCAAAACAGCTAAACCAAATTTGCTTTCTTTTTCAGAGCCAGGAGGAAAAGCGACACTCAAAAATCTTCCCACAACAGGTGCGCATAAGGAAAGTGGGATAGTGAGCCAAAGCGGCAAACCAATTCTATGACAAGCAATGAACGCGGCATAAAAATAGACGCCGATCGTTGTTTGCTACAGAATGTCACGTCGAGCGTGATTTACAAACACTTGCATTGTCAGAGTAGATGCTAAGATGATTGCTGCGCAACGCCGTCTCAGCTGCTTGTTATGAGCTACCTGATCCTAGATATAATCCAATTGGTCGAACGGCGCACAAAACAATGGCAGCGCAAAAAGAGCGAAGCAAACAGCAGGAAGGAGTTCGCTGCGGATGAGTGCTCTACGCGAAGCAGTTGTATCTGACACAATACGATACAAATCTTGAAATACGAAAGCACTAGCACAGGGTGTTAGAGCAAATACAGCTCATCGACCAGTGGGGTCCTGCGGTTTCAAAACTTATTGAGCATCACGCAGTGTCTTGCAAACTAGAGATTGGCGTTTGGGGATTGAAGGACCAAGGAGTGAATGTCTGCAATGCGGGCTGCTACCGCAGCATCTTGTCTGACTTGTGAATGGCAGGAATGGGCCGATTGCGCCCAATTTTTGATCCCGTATTGGAGTGACGCCATGATACGCCCCGTGTTCTAAGCCGGCAAGACCCTCCGATAGGGTAGTTGGCACCGCTTACGACACATAGCCGCTCGGCGATGGGTCATTCGGCACTGTAGCCGAAATTTACGAAATCATCAGCGTATTTTTCCCGCAGGAAGGACAGGTTTTTTTCCGACAAACCCTGCCAGTCGCTCTTGCTCGCAGGGCGTTTAGCACTCTGGTTTAGGTGCTTCAAATGGAGCTCTGTCCTGATATGGGCGCCCAGCTTTACGATGTCCTGTTCAAGCGTTTCGAATCTGCCGAGAAAACACTCCTGCTGAACGCCCTCAATAAAGGTGCTCTGCGTTAGGAGGCTTCTGATTCTTTCCAGATAGGGCGCTGTGCCATCCCGCACCACCGCCGCCCATGCGTTGATGTCTGCGGGAACCTCCGGGTATGTATTGGCATGTTTGGCCAGTAGGTACCTGTGCAGGCTGATGAACCTTGATACGGGATGGCGCACAAATGCGACCGGGCGCAGTGAATAGGCAACGGACTGAGGCAGGCCGGTTCTGCCTTCAAAGCGGTTAATGAACTGCTGGTAGGTTTCGTGCTTAGTATCCTGAGCCCCAGCCAGGTGTTTTCGGAATGCAGGCAGACCAAGTTTTGCGCACACCCGGTGCACGCGCTGATGCATGTCGGGGGCATCTGTCGAAAGGGCCGCCGCAATGGAGCTGCCTCCCGTCTTGGGAATATGTACGAAAACGAAACGTCTCTGGAAATTGACTATCATTTTAAAAAAGTAATCCCAGCGTGTTTGCGGGGCAACTCGTCAGAGCGGCCCGCGACTACAAATTTTTCCGAACACGATCGCATCATCATCGGCTTTGGTTCAGTTTCTAGCAAAAAAGGAAGACTTTATTGAGGCACCGAAAGCCTTCACACGTCGCGGGTCGGCGTGAACCAGCCAATTTCCGACGCAGAAAGGCGCGACACCGACGGCAGGCTAACGACCGGGACCGGAGAGGTGTCAAACGCCAGCGTGCGAGTTGGTTGAGGTTGTTGCCCAGCCGCGATCTCGCTCAAGTATTGGAGTTTAACCTTACAAAATGGGAGTTTCTCGGACATCCGGATAACATTCCTGCTGAATGGAAACCGACAAACACTGTACGGGATCTGTACGGATAGTCTTGGAAATCAGCGGCCTGAAGCCAGCATACCAATGCATCAACTTGCAACGAGCTGCTAAGCTTAATTCGTAACGTATTGTTTTATAATAAAAAAATTGGCGCACCCGAGAGGATTCGAACCTCTGGCCTCTGCCTTCGGAGGGCAGCGCTCTATCCAGCTGAGCTACGGGTGCGTCATTGCGTCTATAGCGCCCGCTGTCCGGCCTCGCAACGCCAAAGTCATGCTATTTATCCTAGGCGAATAGATCGCGACAAAGCTCAAGCGCATCAACAAGCACGTCAACCTCTTGCGCAGTGTTATACATGCCGAATGAGGCCCGGCAGGTCGCGCCCACGCCCATATGCTCCATCAACGGCATCGCGCAATGCGTGCCCGCCCGCACGGCAACACCCTTTTTGTCCAGCACCGTGGAAATATCATGCGCATGGGCGGCCCCGTCGAGGGTAAAGGAAAAGATCGCCCCCTTCCCCGCCGACTGCCCCTGTACATTCAGCCAGTTCAGCCCATCAAGGCGGTTGCGCGCATAGTCACGCAGGTTTTGTTCATGGGCGGCAATCTCGGCCATGCCCACATCCATCATGTAATGCAGCGCAGCGCCAAGCCCGATCGTCTGGACGATGCCCGGTGTGCCGGCTTCAAACATCATCGGCGGATCATTCCAGGTCACCGTATCGCGGGTCACATCGCGGATCATGTCACCGCCGCCCATAAAGGGGCGCATCTCGGCCATCCGGTCTTTGGCCACATAGATGGCGCCAGACCCTGACGGCCCGTACAGCTTATGGCCCGTGATCGCATAGAAATCGCAGCCAATATCCTGCACATCAACAGGCATATGCACCGCGCTTTGCGATCCGTCGACCAGAACCGGCACCCCTTTGGCATGCGCCCCTGCCGTAATCGCTTTGACGTCGACAACAGTGCCCAGCACATTGGACATATGGGTGACGGCGACCAGTTTGGTCTTAGGGCCAATAGCATCAATCACCTGCTGGGGATCCAGATCGCCATTGGCGTCCACATCCACCCATTTGATCACCACCCCCTGCCGTTCACGCAAAAAGTGCCAGGGGACGATATTGGCGTGATGTTCCATGATGGACAAAACAATTTCGTCACCCGCCTCCAACCGGGGCATGGCCCAGCTATAGGCGACCATATTGATCCCCTCGGTCGTGCCGGAATTGATGATGATCTCGTCCTCAGACGCGGCATTGAGAAAACGGGCCACTGTGCCGCGCACGGCCTCATATTTTTCGGTCGCAAGATTGCTAAGATAATGCAGGCCGCGATGCACATTGGCATATTCTTCGGCATAGCCGCGCGTGACCGCATCAATCACGACCTGCGGCTTTTGGGCTGAGGCACCATTATCCAAATAAACCAGCGGCTTATCATTCACCTGACGGGCCAGAATGGGAAAATCAGCGCGGATCGCATTGATATCAAAGCTCATGTCATCTCTCCCAAGGGCGGCACCACACCCAGAAAAGTCATCACAATACCTGTGCCCAACATCGCGCCCAGAAAGGCACCGATGATCAGGACAATCGCTTTACCCAAATGGGCAAAGCCGTGCAGGACATTGACGAAGTTCAGCAAGACCCAAATGGTCGCTCCCAGGATCATCGTCCCAAACAGCGCCGCAACGCCAGGCGCGATAAACAACAGCCCCAGTTGGATCAGTTTAAGCGTCAGATTAATCGCCTGAAACCAGATGATCATCATCAAGGCGCCATCCAAGGTGCCAGTTCCCCCCATCAATCGGCCCAGATGGGTCAGCGTTAGCACCACCAGCACCAAGAAGGCGCTCATGATCACTGCATAGGCGAAAGGCGTCAGCGTGATGACCTGCTGGTCAAAAACAATCGGCACCGGTGCGATCATTTGCACCACGCTATAGGGCAGCACGTTTAAAATCGCGACAAGGGCCAAGCCTGTCCATAACACATGGCGAGGGTATCGCAGCGCCAGCATCTGGGCTGCGACCTCGGCCGGGGCGATCAGGCTTGTCCAGACGGCCCGCATCCAGCTTTGTAGGTTCAGGGTCATGATTGGCTTTCTGCCTCACGCAGGCACTGGATCCAAATCGTCAGAAACACCAACAGCCAGATACCGCCGACGATGCTGGCTTGGGTGCCGGGGCCGATGAAACCGCGCACCAAACCATGCAGCAGCAAAAGCGGGGTCGTGGCCAGCAAGGTCCAGAAGAACGCAAGCCGGGCACGATACCATGTCCCCTGCCCGCCCAAGGCCTTGGCGACCAGACGGGACAAAGCCGCAACGCCGTAAGCCAAGAGCGGCAGAATGATCACCGTCGCATAGAAGGAATAGGTCATCATTCCTTCAAAATTGATATCATTGGGCCAGGGCGAGGTTTCAAACCCTTCTGAGATGCGCCGCAGACGCGGCCATTGCGCCACGAAAACCAAAAAGCAGGCGATCATCAGATAGACAATCGCGCGGTCCTCACGCGTGCCCTGCGCCAGCAGGTCACGCATGACAGCACGCGGGCGGCGCCAAGTCCGCACGATATCGGACGTGACCGGCATCAGCTATGCCGGGCCAGCCAGCTTTCCAGCCGGTCCTGCAGGGCCTCTGCCAAAGTCTCATCCGCGATTTCTTCCAAGGCTTCGGCAAGGAAGGACAAAGTCAGCAGATTGCGGGCTTCGCGTGCGGGCACCCCGCGCGAGCGCAGATAAAACAATGCCGTTTCGTCAATCGCCCCCGATGTTGAACCATGCGAACAGGCCACGTCATCGGCGTAGATCTCAAGCTCGGGCTTGGCCAGGAACTGGCTGTCATCATCCAACAGCAACGACTGGCTGATCTGATAGCCATCGGTCTTCTGGGCGCCTTCCTTGACCAGGATTTTACCCTGAAACACACCTGTCGCCCCATTGCGCAGGACCTTTTTGAAAACCTGACGGCTTTCGCAATTGACCGCGTCATGGGTGATGAAGACCGTATCATCGTGATGGAAATCCTTGCCATCACCAACGCAGGCACCCGCCACATGGGCCACTGCATCATCACCTACAATATCCAGCACGCATTCATTGCGGGTCAAAACGCCATTGAAAGTGAGGGTGAAGGATTTGAACGTCGCTTCTGCGCCAACGCGGGCAAAGCAATGGGTCACAGCGCGGCGCTCATGATCGCGGCCTTGGACACGGACGTGATGGAAGGCGGCATTATCGGCGACATCCACCTCAAGCGATTTTGAAAAACGCGCGGCAGCCGGGCCTGTTTCCAACAGCGTGACTTCAGCGCCGGTTTCCACCTTCACAATATTATGCAGCATCGCGTCCGAACGGGTATCTTGATGCAGATAAACCAGATTGATCGGCTTGCTGGCCTTCGCCGTCGCACGGATGACCACGCCATCGGTTGCAAGGGCGGTGTTCAGGGCGGCCAAGGGACGCTCAACCGGGACCTGTCCACGGGCCTCAAGGACACCATAGACATCCTTAGCCCAATGAATATCCGCAGCCATCGCATCAGAAAGTCGCTCTATTTCAACGCCTTCCGCTTGCAAATCATCCGAAGCCTCTGCGTCAAACACACCGTCAACAAAGACGATCTTGACGCAATCAGTAGCATCAAACAAAGCGCCTTCATCTGTTTCAAACAGCGCGGCCTCAGCAGGGTCAACAGCGGTCAGCGAGGCCGGATCGGTATATTTCCAATATTCATCGCGCTTGGTGGGCAGACCCATTTGGCGGACTCGGGCCAAGGCTTTGGCCCGCGCCTCATTCGACCAGGCGGCGGCTTCAGGAACGGAAACCCCTGCCAGCCGCGCCTCGGTCAAGTCCATTTTCATCTGTGCAACAGCCATCAGGCAACCTCTGCCAGGATATCGGCATAACCGTTGTTCTCAACTTCAAGCGCCAGCTCAGGGCCACCTGATTTCACGATCCGACCATCGGCCATGATATGCACGATATCAGGTTTGATA
This sequence comes from Yoonia sp. BS5-3, assembly GCF_038069655.2. Taxonomy (NCBI): domain Bacteria; kingdom Pseudomonadati; phylum Pseudomonadota; class Alphaproteobacteria; order Rhodobacterales; family Paracoccaceae; genus Yoonia; species Yoonia phaeophyticola. Next base: position 2,840,580 of record NZ_CP150951.2, on the reverse strand, counting down.
TGGTCCAGCAGACGCTGATAGTGGGTGATCACCAGGAACGACCGGCCTTCCGAACGCAGCGCATTCACGCCTTCTGACACCAATTTCATGGCATCAACATCCAACCCGGAATCGGTTTCGTCCAGGATGCACATCTTAGGTTCCAGCATCGCCATCTGCAGGATTTCGTTGCGCTTTTTCTCACCGCCAGAAAAGCCGACATTCACTGGACGCTTCAGCATATCCGCATCGATTTTCAGGCTTTTGGCTTTGGCACGGACCTCTTTGAGGAAATCCGCTGCGCTCAGCTCTTCTTCACCGCGGGCCTTGCGCTGCGCATTCACTGCAGTGCGCAAAAAGGTCATGTTACCGACACCGGGGATCTCAACCGGATACTGAAACGCCAAAAACAGCCCGGCTGCAGCACGCTCTTCCGGTTCCATATCCAGCAGATCTTCGCCCTCCAACGCAGCAGTGCCGCCGGTGACCTCATAGCCTTCGCGGCCGGACAGGACATAAGACAGTGTCGACTTGCCCGACCCGTTCGGCCCCATGATCGCATGGACAGTGCCCGGCGCGATGGACAGATCAACACCTTTGAGAATCTGCTTGTCTTCTTCTTCAAGTTTGACCTGTAGGTCTTTGATTTCCAACATGGTATTCTCCTCAATTCTTCTATGACGGATGAACGGCAAAAGACCCCTTGCGCACCATGTCGCAAGAGGCTTTCACGTTCAGATATGTAAGGGGCAGATATGTAAGGGGGCTTAGAAGCCGTAGATAGTTGCGCCCACGACGACCGAAGGCGGCTGCGTAGCTTCCTGTACGTAGTTTGCGTAATCCGGCGTGTAAATGTAGGCCATTTGATCCGGCCAGCGCCAGAACAGATTGTGCCCGACGACAAACATCAAAGCGATCCCGATGACCTGCGATATGCGCGGCCCCAAAGTGGTCCGCTGCATCAAGGCCGTCAGCAGCAGCAACACCCAGGCCGTTGCGATCACATCGATGGCCAGAGACGTCGTGCTGCTTTCGATCAGACCGAAATAACGCACGCGGATCAACTGCCCGACAGCCAGACAAAACGCGCCGATAATGACCGACACCAGAAACGGGCCGATCACGTTCTCGTCGTTTGCCTGTTTGGGCTTTTTGATCTTTGAACGCGGCACTTTCTTGGGAATATGCATCCCCAAATCGGGATCGTAATAAGAGTTGTTGCGCGGATTGCTGATACTCTTCACGCGCTTTTTGAAGTCGTTGATGTCTTGCTTGGCAGGCATGCGTCGATTGTCCGTCTGTCGTCCGTCCCTGGGAACATCCCAAAGAACTGCGGCAAAAACGGGGCCGCGTCATGTCCGGAACACGACGAAACCGAAGTGGCGAATTCATGCTCATGGCACTATCCCTGACAATCCCAAACAGATGTCACCCAACCGACCCTTCCAGCGAAATCGCCACCAGCGCCTGCGCCTCCATGGCGAACTCCATCGGCAGAGCCTGCAAAACTTCCTTGCAGAACCCGTTCACAACCAAGGCCACGGCCTCTTCCTCATCCATTCCGCGCGAGCGGCAATAGAACAGTTGATCGTCATCGACCTTCGATGTGGTCGCCTCATGCTCCACCCGGGACGAGTTATTTTTGACCTCGATATAAGGCACCGTATGCGCACCGCATTTATCGCCGATCAGCAAGCTATCGCACTGGGTATAGTTGCGGCTTTCCTTGGCCTTTGGATGCATCGACACCAACCCGCGATAGGTATTCTGCGCCTTGCCCGCGCTGATCCCCTTCGACACGATCCGCGATTTCGTGTTCTTGCCCAAATGCACCATCTTCGTGCCGGTATCGGCCTGCTGCATATTGTTGGCGATGGCGATGGAATAGAACTCGCCCTGACTGTCATCGCCCCGCAGAATGCATGACGGATACTTCCAGGTCACGGCTGAACCTGTTTCAACTTGCGTCCACATCACCTTGGACCGCGCGCCACGGCAATCGGCTCGCTTGGTCACAAAGTTATAGATGCCGCCATTGCCCTCCTCATCGCCCGGATACCAGTTCTGGACGGTCGAGTATTTCACCTCAGCGTCTTCCTCGACGATGATCTCAACAACTGCGGCATGCAGCTGGGCCGTGTCACGCTTGGGCGCAGTACAGCCTTCAAGATAAGACACGTAGGACCCCTTATCAGCAATGATCAACGTCCGCTCAAACTGGCCGGTATTCTCGGCATTGATGCGGAAATAGGTGGACAGCTCCATCGGGCAACGCACACCGGGGGGTACGTACACAAACGAACCATCCGAGAAGACCGCACTGTTTAAAGTGGCATAGAAATTATCCGACGGCGGCACCACAGTGCCCAGATACTTCTTCACCAACTCCGGATGCTTCTCAATCGCCTCCGAAATGGAACAGAAGATGACACCGGCTTTCTCCAGTTCCTTCTGGAAGGTCGTACCAACCGAGACGGAATCAAACACAGCATCCACAGCCACCTTGCGGCCTTCTGCCGGGGCCTCTTCAGCCCCCTCTACACCGGCAAGGATCATCTGCTCTTTCAGCGGAATGCCCAGCTTTTCGTAGGTGGCAAGCAGCTTAGGATCGACCTCATCCAACGACTTCGGCTTCTCTTCCATGCTCTTGGGACGGGCATAGTAATAGATGTCCTGAAAATCGATGGCCGGGTAGTCGACCATGGCCCAAGTGGGCTCTTCGATCTTCTCCCAACGCTCGAACGCAGCCAGACGCCACTCGGTCATCCATTCGGGCTCATTGTTCTTGCCGGAAATCAGGCGGACAATATCAGGGTTCACGCCCTTAGGGGCGTAATCCATCTCAATCTCGGTTTCCCACCCGTATTTATACGTCCCCGACAGCTCTTTGACGGCATCCACCGTCTCCTGATCAACGCCTTCTTTGACTTCCACCGTATCCATCGCGTTCATCTCACCCTCACTCATGCAGCCCGTCGCCGCGTGTATTTATCCGTCCAGGCCTGCACAAAGCGCATGACCTCATCTTCCGTTGTCTCAATGCCCAGCGAAACGCGCAACGCGCAGGCCGCCAGATCATCATCAAGGCCCAGGGCACGCATCACGCGGCTCACTTTGACCTTCCCGCTGGAACAGGCCGAGCCCGCAGACACAGCAAATCCCGCCAAATCCATCGCCATCACCTGCGTTTCGCCCTTCCATCCGGGTGTGACGAAACAGCTGGTATTGGGCAGCCGATCATTTCCTTCTCCTAGAAAAATAGTGCGGCTTTCGACGGTCTCAATGGCCTTTTCTAGAATATTTCTAAGTTCTGCAACCCGGTCCCACTTGCCCGCCGCCAAATCATCCTGTGCGGCGGCGGCGGCAGCCCCCATTCCAGCAATCGCCACAACGTTCTCAGTGCCCGACCTGCGGCCCATCTCCTGCCCGCCACCCTTGATTTGTGCTGCAATATCAGTGCCTTGCGGAAAGATCAGCGCGCCCACACCCTTGGGGCCACCAAATTTATGGGCCGACAGAAACACCATGCGCACGCCCGACCAGGAAAAAGAAAACGGGACCCGGCCAAAGCCTTGGGTGATATCCGACACCGCGAGCCCCTCGGGCAATTTCTGCACAATCCCCGTCTCGGAATTGGCCAGCTGCACCGCCGAAGCCCCCGGCTCCGCCACCTGCACCGCGCCAGCCTCAACCGGCAAAGACGGATCAATCCAGGCATGCACGGCATCATGCTCAATGGGCGCCGCCTTCAAATCCCGCCCCGCCAAAGCCAAGGCAGCAGATTCGGTCGCCCCCGACGTAAACACAACATCCGCACCCGAAGCCCCAACAGCCTCCGCGACCTGCGCACGCGCCTTCTCAACCAACGCTTTCGCCGCGCGACCTTCGGCATGCACGGACGAAGGATTGCCGACAACATCCATCGCCGCCAGCATCGCCGCCCGGGCCTCCTCCCGCAAAGGGGCCGTGGCATTATGATCCAGATAGGTTCTCATCACATTTCTTATTTCTGGCAAATACTCCGGGGTCCGGGGCTGGCCCCGGCAAAACATGTGATGCGGCGCAGCCGCACCGCTGAATCACTCTTCATCCACCAACTCAAACAAGGCAGGAACAGCCGGGCACGGGGCCAGCTCATTGCCGACCACATCCGACAACCGGGCCTGATGCAAAAACACATAGACATGGGCGCTCAGGCCCTCCCACAAGCGGTTGGTCATCGACTGAGCACGGCTGCCCGAAGCAGCACCAGAGGCCCCCGCACCCTTGTGCATGGCCGAGACCGTCTCATCCACAGCGCCCAGAATCTCGGACACGCGAATATCCGAAGCCGGACGCGCCAGCTTGTACCCGCCACCGGGCCCACGCACGGAATCGACCAATCCGGCCCGGCGTAGCTTGACAAACAGCTGCTCCAGATAGGGCAACGACACGTCCTGACGCTTCGAAATCTCGGTCAACGTAATCAGCTTGTCACCGTCCTGCAGCGCCAAATCGGCCAGCGCCACCATCGCATAGCGCCCTTTTGTGCTTAATTTCATCGCGATAGGTCCTCCACACCGTCGCAAGTCCATTGACGCCGCACGGCTGCATCATTACTTCACCGAGAACATCTTGATTTGGACTTTCCCAAATTTAGAATTCTTCTAAAGTGCCCGAGCATTTTCGTCAACGATGTACTTGGGCCGCAGCAGTGACGGAACAGTAATGCCCGAAGTCATCTTCCCCGGACCAGAAGGACGCCTCGAAGGGCGTTATCACCCGCAAAAAGACCGTGACGCACCGATCGCGATCGTGCTGCACCCGCATCCGCAATTCGGCGGGACGATGAATAACCGGGTCGTCTACAATTTACATTACGCGTTCTACAACATGGGCTTCACCGTTTTGCGGTTTAACTTCCGGGGTGTCGGACGCAGCCAGGGCGAATATGATCAGGGCGTGGGTGAACTCTCTGATGCGGCATCGGCGCTCGATTACCTGCAGTCGATGAACAACAATGCCAAACACTGCTGGGTGGCGGGGTTTTCATTCGGGGCCTGGATCGGCATGCAGCTGTTGATGCGGCGGCCTGAAATCACCGGGTTCATCTCCGTTTCACCACCTGCGAACATGTACGACTTCAGCTTCCTGGCACCCTGCCCGTCCTCGGGGCTGATCATCAACGGAACCAATGACCGGGTCGCGCCGCCTCAAGACACGGTCAACCTGGTCAGCAAATTGCATGAACAGAAGGGGATCACGATCACCCATGACTGCATGGAAGGGGCTGGTCACTTCTTTGAAGATCCGCATATGGACCCGATGATCGACACGGTCAAAACCTATGTACGGCGCCGCCTGACAGAAAACACGAGATAAGCATGGCCCAATCCTACGTTGACAAAGTCGCCGATGAACTGGCCGATCTGGCGCTGGCTGATCAGGAAGCCACGGGCGATATTGGTGTTGTGGATATGATTGGTGACGTGCTTGGGGCGTCCTCGCAAACCTTGCAGGAAACTTATCTGACAGCCGTCCGGGTGCGGCGGGCCGAGGCGCGCGCGCGCGCTATTCTGGCCGAACGGGCCGGAAACGCAAAAGTCCCACTCGCCGAGCTTATCGAGGACGACGATGAAACCCTGGACGAAGCTCTGGCCGATGTGGAAGAGGCGCAAACCGCAGATGATGACACGCCGCCCGCGGCCGAAACGCCCGCCCTTCCGGCCGCAAACGCGCCCAAGCGCATCACCCGGTAAATGACGGGCCGGATCGATGCGCAGCTGGCCTTCCTGACCGAGGCTGACAAGCTGAAATCGGTCCTGCGGGCGACAACGCTTTGCAATAGCTCGCGCCATGAAAACGCGGGTGAACATAGCTGGCATATCGCGCTTTACGCGATGGTCATGGCCGAACACGCCACGCAGCCGATCAATATCGACCGGGTCATCAAAATGCTGCTGATCCATGATATTGTCGAGATTGACGCAGGCGACACCCCGATCCACGGCGATCATGACCCGGTCAAGATAGCCGCCATCGAACAGGCCGCCGCCACCCGTCTTTTCGGGCTATTGCCCCCCGATCAGGCGCAAAGCTTTCGGGCGCTTTGGGATGAATTCGAAGCCGCCGAAACCGATGATGCGGTCTTTGCCAAATCCATCGACCGGGTACAGCCGGTGATCGCCAATCTGGAAACAGGCGGGCGCAGCTGGGTGGATTACAATGTGACGCGCGATCAGGTCGAAGCCCGGGTCGGCACAAAGGTCGCCCGCGGCGCCCCCGCCCTTTGGGAGGCCCTGAAATCCCGGATCGACACGTGGTTCGCGGCACATATGGCAGGCAAATGAGCGGCTAAAGCCCCAGCCGATCCTTCAACGCGTAATACCACGCGCCCATCATGGAATAAGGCACGCGCAACAACCGCCCACCCGGGAACGGGTACCACGGGACGCCCGCAAAGACATCAAAACGGCTGAGATCAGCATCGACAGCCTCTGACAGGATACGGCCGAACAGATGGGACCCGGTCACACCATGGCCAGAATAGCCGTGGGCGAAATAGATGTTCTGGCCAATACGGCCCATCTGCGGAACACGGCTAAAGGACAGCGCGAAATTCCCGCTCCAGGCATAATCGATCGGAATATCGCGCAGCGCAGGAAACACCTTAAGCATGGCGGGGCGGATCTTACGGGTCAGATCTGACGGGTCCGTGCCGCCATAGCCCACACCGCCGCCAAAGATCATGCGGTTGTCCTCAGACAGGCGAAAGTAATCCAGGATATAGCGAATATCCTCAAAGCAATGATCCGAAGGGATCAACTGCGCGGCCAATTCATCGCCCAACGGGGCGGTCGCAATCATTTGGGTCGACACTGGCATAACCCGGACAGCAAGCTTCGGAACAACCGAACCCAGATAGGCATTCCCACATAAAATCAGGGTGTTACAGGTGATCTGACCCTTGGCCGTTTTGACAACAGGTGCAGGGCCTGTATCATCTACAGCGGTTACGGGCGTGCGTTCAAAAATCACGCCACCATTTTGCTCAAAGGCAGCAGCCTCGCCCAGCGCCAGGTTCAGCGGATGCATATGGCCGCCGGTATGATCAATCAGACCGCCAGCATAAACGTCCGATCCGACCTTGGCGCGCAGATCTTCTTTGGACAGCATCTCTTGCGCGGTCAGACCATAGCTGGCCCACAGGGCGCGGCGGTCTTCAAGTTCGCGCATATGGGCGCTGGTATAGCCCGTAAAGACATTGCCATTCTTTAAACCACATTTGATGTCATAAGTGGCGATGCGGTCGCGAATAATCTCTTGGCCCTCTTGGGCGATACCCGCCACAAAGCGCGACATATCATGGCCATAGCGCCGGGCGATCGTTTGCAAACTGGCATTCAGCCCATTCACGATCTGCCCACCATTACGGCCCGAGGCCCCCCACCCAACCTGGGCGCCCTCGACAATAGCGACGTTATGGCCCTTTTCGGCCAGATGCAGACCCGCAGACAAACCTGAATAGCCCGCACCAACGATACAGATGTCAAAACGCTGATCACCGGTCAAAGCCGGGCGCGCAGGGGCCGGGTTTGCAGAGGCCGCGTAGTAGCTGGGGGTATGCTCACCCTGACCGGCATATGACTGCTCAGGCATTACACGATGTCCATATAGGTCTGATATTCAAACGGGCTGATATCCTGCAAAAAGCGGGCGATCTCTTGACGTTTGATATGGGCAAAGGCCCGGGTCAACAGATCAGGGAAAACCCCGTCATCGGACTGCGCAAAAGCATCAACAGCGCTGGCCCAATCGGGGGCCAATTGCGGTAAATCCTGCTGATGGGCATTTCCCAGGACTGGATCGGGCGGGATGGCGGCATTTTCAATGCCTTGCAAAGCCGCGCCCAGAACAGCGGCCAAAACCAGATAGGGGTTGGCATCGGCACCGGCAACGCGGTGCTCAATCCGGCGCGCCTGTGGCGCACCACCCGGAATGCGCAAGGCACTGGTCCGGTTTTCGTAGCCCCAGCAGATCGCCGTTGGGGCATGGGCGCCCGGAACAAGGCGGCGATAAGAATTGGCATGGGGGGCCCAGATCAGCGTATGCGCGTGCATTGCGGCCATCAGACCGGCCACCGCTTGGCACAGCAGATCGGAACCAAGCGCAGTGCCATCGTCAAACACATTCGCGCCCTGCCGATCCAAAAGCGAAAAATGAATATGCAGCCCGCTACCGGACCGATCGCCATAGGGTTTGGCCATGAAACTGGCACCAAAGCCAAATTTCCGGGCCAGACCGCGCAGGATCTTTTTGAACAAAACCGCATCGTCAGCGGCCTTCATCGGATCGGCAACATGGGTGAAATTGACCTCAAACTGGCCGGGGCCCGCCTCTGAGGTGGCGCTATCGGCCGGAATGCCAGCGGCGCGGCAGGCCTCAAACAGGGCATCCAGAAGCGGCGCAAAACGTTCCAGATCGTCCATGGACAGGATGCGATCAGATTGCATCGGGGTCGGCTCGCCCGGGGCCTGCGGCGGGGCGGCTGTATCCTGCGCGGGGTCGTAAAGGTAGAACTCAAGCTCAGTGGCCACGACCGGCGTCAGGCCTTTTTCGGCAAAACCCGCCACAATGCCTGCAAGCACCTGCCGGGCATCAAGCGGCCATGGCGATCCATCCTCGCGGCGCATCTGCACAGGCAGCAAGGCTGCGGGTTGGTCCAGCCAAGGCATTGCAATCGGCCCGCGCCCGGTTGGATGGCACAGACCATCCCCATCCCCAGTGGCCAGCACCAGACCGCTGCCTTGCATATCCTCGCCCCAGATGTCCAGCGCGCAGACCGACAGCGGCATGCGCAAACCGCCCTGCCCCATTTTCGGCAGTTGTGCGGCAGGCAGACGCTTGCCGCGCCAGACCCCGTTTAGATCGGTCATGGCCGCAAAAACGGTTTCGGCACTGCCGGGCGGATGATGCGTTGAACTCATGCGAAAATGGATAAGCGCAGGCCAAGCCAAGTCAACGCGTTTCAGGCACCTTAATTCCAGATTTCATGTATTGGGTGCAGGCCGATCAAAACCGAATCTAAAACGTGCCGGTAAACGCGATCTGTGACCGATCACCAAGCGACTTTAGGCAGCGATGCAGCCGGTTTTCAGACAGATCGCGGGCGATCACGACAATGCGGCTCTTGCGATCATCACGGTCCCAATCCGTGACGGGAACGGGTTCATCAAAGACATGCTGAACGCCGTGGAATACAAAGGGGGCCTCTATGCCTTCCAGAAAAACAAGCCCTTTGACACGCAACAAGTTCGGGCCGCGCATCGCAACAAGGTCATCCAGCCAATCGTCAAAAACCTTGTCCTTCAGAGATTGATCGATGACAATCGATGCGCTGCGAATACGGTTGTCATGCGGTGAAAACTGCCGCTGCAGCACGGGCGCGGCGGCCAGCCCCGAGATATTCTGCAAAGGGTCCACAGCGGCCGGGCCTTGCTGGGTCAGCCAGCGAATTGCCTCAGCCGGTTTGACGCCTTGGCGCACCACGGACAGCCCCCAGATATGGCTATGTATATTCTGGCCACGGACCGCATGAATAATCGGGGCCGTCGGATTGAGCCCGCGCAGGCGGGTTTCAATGGCAGATACAGCACCGGCATCCGCGATATCGGTTTTGCTAAGTATGATCAGATCAGCCCCGGCAGCCTGCGATACAGCCTCAAACTGCGTATCCAGCGTGCTCATCCCATGGACCGCATCTGCCACGGTCACAACACCATCCAAACGTGTTGTCCGGGCCAGATCGCGGTCACTGACCAGCGTTTGCACGATAGGCCCTGGATCAGCCAGGCCGGTTGTCTCAATCACCACCCGCTCAAAGGCCAGATCACCGCGGTCACGTTTTTCAAACAGCTCTAGCATGGTACGCGCCAGGTCACCGCGCACCGAACAGCACAAACAGCCCGAGGCCATCAGGATCACCTCATCGCTGCTTTCAGTGATCAGATCATGATCCAGCCCGGCCTCGCCAAACTCATTGACAATGACGGCAACGCGGCCCGCCGTATTGTCCGCCAGAACAGCATTAAGCAGGGTCGTCTTTCCGGCCCCCAGAAAACCGGTCAGCAAGGTGACAGGAAGGCGTGGATCATTCATAGCGTCATCTCTCGGGCCATGTCAGGCAGCGTGGGGCCGGTTCTACGGGCTGGCCTTGCATATCGCAACTCTTCGGGGATGTTGCGGACAGCAATACGCATTCTGTACAGGAAACATACGCCAAACATACACGCCACGCCCATAAAGCCGCACTTTTCGGGCTTTACTTTACGATCCCCGTACATCCCCCCTATACAAACCGGCGCGACAGGCGTAACCGGCGGGGCTTACCGCCGAAGAAAGCCCGCGCCATGATCCCGACCCTCGCCGATGCCCTCGCCAAACAAGGCTATACCGATCTCACACCCGTCCAGCAGGCTGTGACCGACCCCGATCTTGAGGGGCAGGATCTTCTAGTATCGGCGCAAACAGGATCCGGTAAAACGGTTGGGTTCGGTCTGGCCATCGGCCCGACCATCCTGGCCGAAGGTGGCACATTTGGACCCGCAGGCCGCCCGCACGCGCTGATCATCGCGCCCACACGGGAACTGGCGCTGCAGGTCAAACGAGAATTGCAATGGCTCTACGCTGCTGCAGGCGCGACGCTTGCTTCTTGCGTGGGCGGGATGGACTTTCGCGATGAACGGCGCAGCCTGGAACGCGGCGCGCATATCGTTGTGGCCACACCGGGGCGGCTGCGCGATCACATCATGCGCGGCACTATTGACCTGAGCGATATCAAAGCGGTGGTTCTGGATGAGGCCGATGAGATGCTGGACCTGGGCTTTCGCGAGGACCTGGAATTCATCCTGGAACAGGCCCCTGAAGAGCGGCGCACACTGCTATTCTCGGCCACGGTACCGCCGATGATCGCGACTTTGGCAAAGTCCTATCAAAAGGATGCAGTGCGCATCGCAACCACCAGTAAAGAAAAGCAACATGCCGATATCGAATACCATGCGCTTAGCGTGGCCAATCACGATATCGACGCCGCTGTCATCAATCTTTTGCGGTTTTATGATGCGCCCAATGCCATCGTCTTTTGCAATACGCGCGCATCTGTCACGCGGCTGACAACCCGGCTGTCGAACCGGGGTTTCTCGGTTGTGGCACTATCGGGCGAGCTGACACAGTCTGAACGGTCAAATGCGCTGCAAGCCATGCGCGATGGGCGGGCCAAGGTTTGCGTGGCAACGGATGTGGCAGCACGCGGGATCGACCTGCCAAATCTGGAACTGGTCGTCCATGCCGAACTACCCACCAATGCCGAAACGCTGCTGCACCGGTCAGGGCGTACCGGGCGGGCTGGGCGCAAAGGGGTCTCTGCGCTTATCGCACCGGCCAAGATGAAACGGCGCGCCGAGAACCTGCTGAAATGGGGCAAGCTCACCGCGACCTGGGGCACCCCGCCCACCGCCGAGCAGATCAAGAGCAAAGACGAAGAGCGGCTTCTGACCGACCCGGTCTGGGCCGAGGAATTCACCGAAGACGAAACCGCTTTCGCGCAACGCCTGTTGGCTGATCACAGCCCTGAAAAGATCGCAGCGGCCTATCTGCGGCTTTATGCTGGCAAACAATCGGCCCCCGAACATATCAGCGACTATAAGGACGGCCCGCAAAGCAAAGAGCGCAAGCCGCGCGAAACAAAATCCTTTGGCCCTTCAAAATGGTTCAGCGTCGATGTGGGCCGTGAAGGCAAGGCCGAGGCGCGCTGGCTGTTGCCCATGATCTGCAAAGCGGGCGGGATCACCAAGAATGAGATCGGCGCGATCCGCATTCAGCCAAACGAAACCTTTGTGGAAATCGCCGAACCTGCGGTGGCCGGATTCCTCAAATCGGTTGGCGGGGCGATGACGCTGGAAAATCAGGCCAAGCTGACCGCGCTTGATGGCCCGCCCCAACTTGGCGCGCGCGGGCCGCGTAAAACCAAACGCGATTATGACAACGGCCCCCGGCGGGATGATGGGGGCAAGCCGCGCCATGGCGGCAAGCCGAAAAAACACGCGCCGCGTGACCAGACACCGCCGCCGCCCTCAGCGCAGCAGGATTTGGCGCCCGTCCAGCCCATTGACGGGGCTGCCGATGACCCCAAAGCACGCAAACCGCGCGGCAAACCGGCCCGCAAAGATCATGGCGAAGCGCTGCGCGAAAAGCGTCAAAAACCCCCATTCAAGGGCAAATCAGATGGCAAAAAGCCGCGCAGCACAGGTAAATCTGATTTCAATTCTGACACAAAACCGCGCAAGCCCCGGGCCGGAAAACCGCAAGGCAAGCCTGCCAATAGCGCCAAGGATACCTCAAAGCGGTTCACGCCGCCGGGCGGAAAATCGAAGCCTCGCAAGGGGTTAGGCAAGGGTGGCAATGCTGCACCGCGGCGCGGGAAAGGCTAAAACACGCCCTATTGGTCACATTTTTGTCACGTCACAAGCATGCTAGGTCCGCAGCAGGCTGGTCTGAATTGGGGTACGCTTTGTACAGTTGACCCCATAGATAGGCAAAAGGACCAGAAAAATGGCCACTGCAAAACCGAATACCCCGCCCCCTGCCCCCGCGCCGGTTACGGCCGCGCCGCAGGTGCCAAACGCGCCCAAACCAACCGTCTATACCGATTACGCGAGTATCTGACGGCACCGCTTCAGACCGGTGAGGTTCTGTGCTGCCGGGATCGTCCTCCCCGATCCGCCTCAAACCTCACTGGTCTTTTTTCCCTTGGTCGATAAAATCAGACCATGGCAGCGCTGACGACAATCAGGAACATCGGACCGTCCTTTGCGGCGGCCCTTCAGGGCGTTGGCATCAAGACGGCGGAAGAATTGCGCGACATCGGCGCCGATGCGGCCTATGCGCGGATCCTTGAAAGCGGCGCAAAGCCGCATTTCATCGGCTATTACGTGCTACATATGGCGCTGCAAGGGCGGCCATGGAATGATTGCAAGGGCGACGAAAAGAAAGCCCTGCGTAAATCATTCGATAAGATTAAAGCGCAAAGCTTTGATCAGGATCTCTCAGAATTCGAAGCGATCCTGGACAGGATCGGCGTTGGAAAGCGGATGGATAAATCCTGAGCTGTTGATTGGGCTGGCATTTTCTCGCATGTGCGCCTGCCCAGGGATTGCTCGTGGGTCATGCTTCATCTTATCTTCACGAAATATTAATGATTTTGGTCGGGTAAGGACAAAATGACAGATTTTGAAATTTTCAGCGGTGGGTCAACGACATATACCGACACCACGCCCAATGGCGGTGTCGTTATCGATTTTGCAGTGCTCGACAACAGCTTTAGCGTTCAAGTCAATGGTGTCGACCTGTTCGTCGGCGGACCGACGGGGGCCGAAAACGAACTTCAGTTTCAAACCCCCGGTACAAGCGGACAGACCGTTCGCTTTGCAGATGGGGACATCTACGGGACCGACACACCGCAAATCTGGCAACTGGAAAACAGCGACGGCTCGCCCGTTGTCAAGATTGAGATTAACCCCGATGGAACGATCGCACTTTATGGCGTGAAGGCAGATGACGGCACGCTGGTTCCGCTTGAGCTGGTCAACGGGCTGAGCGTCAACACCGCCGCGATTGCCGCAGCCTGGGACGACACCGGGTCAAACACGATTGTGATCGATCAGATCGTCACAGGGCCCACGGTCGCGGCTGGCGAAATCATCGATGTGCCTTGTTTTGCATCCGGAACGCTTATCGAAACCGCCCAAGGGCATGTCCGGGTTGAAAACCTTAGCACCGGGGACAAAGTCCTGACCCATGATCAGGGCTATCATCCCATCAGGTGGATTGGGTCCTGTTACGTCAGCGGGGTACAGCTGGCTGACCAGCCCCGTCTGCGGCCTATCCTTATCCGTGCTGATGCGCTTGGCGCCGGTTACCCAAAGCATGATCTGATCGTCTCGCCACAACATCGCGTTTTGGTATCTTCTGCCATTGCAATGCGCATGTTTGGCCGCAAAGAGGTTTTGGTCCCCGCTAAAAAGCTATTGCCTTTGGATGGTATTACCGCGCTTGATGACATGCCAAACGGGGTCACCTATTGGCATGTGTTGTTTGATGATCACCAGGTCATCTGGTCTAACGGCGCGCCAACTGAAAGCCTCTTTACAGGTCCGGAGGCTCTCAAAGCGCTATCCCATCACGCACGGCAAGAGATTGAGACGCTCTTTCCCGAAATCTGCAAACCTGATTTCGAACCAGTGTCGGCCCACTATATTCCACTAACGGGCAAACGAGTGAAAAAGCTCGTCACGCGACATCAGATGAACAACAAACCCCTTTATGACGTCACACACCAAGGCTAGAGCCTGTCGATTAATCATTGAATCACTTGTTCGCGGGTTCTTGCTTCAGTCGAACGCAAGAAGTGATATCGCGTGTCATTAGCTAAATTCGAAACACCATAACATCCTGTTTCTAAGCAGTTTAAAACCGGAAATCTAATTTCGGAATGATTTAAGTAAAAACCCTTCACATCGCCGTAATTTTCGGCTATGTTAACACCATGAACATAGAACAGGATATTGATTTTGAACTCGCCCGCCTGCGCAAGCTGGCCTGGCGTATGGACGCGCTTTTCTACATCCCGGGCACCAAGATTTCGGTGGGGTTTGATAACTTGATCGGATTGATCCCGGTTGTGGGGGATGCGTTGGCGACGTTGCCATCGCTGTGGATGATTACACGGGCGCGCAAATTGGGCGCAAGCCCCGGCGCGATCGCCTATATGATCTTCAACACGTTTGTGGACATGGCCATAGGCGCGATTCCCCTTGTGGGGGATATTTTTGACGTGCTCTACAATGCAAATATCCGTAATTACAACGCGTTAGAGCGCAGTCTGAACAAAAAAGCCGCCCGCGCCAAAACGGTGCAGACGGCCTTAAAACCCGTAGGGTGGGTGAAACCCACGCTTATCGCTTAGCCAACCAGCTCAAGCCCGGAGAAGAAGAAAGCGATTTCTTCGGCAGCTGTCTCTGGCGCATCCGACCCGTGAACCGAGTTTTCGCCGATGGACAGCGCGAATTCCTTGCGGATCGTGCCGGGGGCTGCGTCTTCTGGGTTGGTGGCGCCCATGACTTCGCGGTTCTTCGCAATCGCGTCTTCGCCTTCCAGAACCTGTACCACGATTGGCTCAGAGAT
Organism: Yoonia sp. BS5-3; assembly: GCF_038069655.2. Lineage (NCBI taxonomy): Bacteria > Pseudomonadati > Pseudomonadota > Alphaproteobacteria > Rhodobacterales > Paracoccaceae > Yoonia > Yoonia phaeophyticola. The sequence continues at coordinate 2,825,382 of NZ_CP150951.2, read as the reverse complement.
CATGAATTCGCACAGCTCGCCAAAGAATGGGCGCTCGGAGTGCACACCGTAGAACTGCTGGGCTTGGGCCAATGTCAGCTGGATACGCTTAGAGGCCACGATCCGCAGACCCGCCTCTTCGAATTTGGCCACGATTTGGCCTGTCAGGTTACGCTTTGTGGCGTCGGGCTTGATGATCGAAAATGTACGCTGGATAGCCATGTTTATAGGTCTTTCATTCGCTTGGGGTTTGCTTTGGCGGTCCCCTAACACGCAACCTCAGCCGTGAAAAGGGGCAGCACGGCAGCGGCGTTGCCAAAAGCCAAAATCGCCGCCGCATAAATCAGGTTGGAGCCTTCACGCATAACGGATAAGACATACCCAACCAACGAAGGGACCGCCCCAATGCGTATCGTTTCACTTATCTTGATCGCGCTCATCGCGGCCTTGCACCTCTATATCGCCTATTTTGAAATGTTCGCCTGGGAAACCACAGGCCCAAGGGTTTTCCCGACGCTTCCACCGGATTCCTTCAGCCAAACCAAGGCCTTGGCGGCCAACCAAGGCATCTATAACGCCTTCCTTGCGGCTGGGTTGATATGGTCACTGCTGATCCGCGACACCCATTGGCAACGCAACATCGCCACCTGCTTTTTGCTGTTCGTCTTTGTCGCTGGAATCGTGGGCGCGCTGACCGTCTCTACCCAGATTTTGATGACACAAACCGCCCCAGCCACGATCACGCTGATCCTGCTGTGGCTTGGCCGGGCCAAAAGCTGATCTTCGCAGGGTAAAAAACTCCGATTGGGACCACTGCCGCCTTGTCCTAGCTGATTTGGGCGTAGGCTGCCTTGATTACATCACGGTAACCGCATTTGCATTCTTGGGCGATGTCAAGTTGGTCCAGAACGAACGCGGTGTCCTCTGGACGAAATGAGATCGCGCCCTTCGGCCGATCCTTTCGTGACGATGGGCCGACAGGGTCAGCCAACGGCACGTACTCAGCCTGCCGCTCAATGTCAAAACGCTGGCAAATCCGCTCCAATACAGCCGCCCTATCTTTAAGAAAGTCTTCATAGCGCAAAAGACATGCGTTGATATCGCGGTCCAGCAAAGACAAATGTCCAGTCAGTTTCGCATTCCGAAGCGCCACCACATTCTGAAAACGGCGCCCACTGATGGGGTGCCGGTCAGCTTGTAACTCCTCGCGTTGGCCGACCCTCATATCAAGCGTATATCCATGCCCCCGCCAACCAGAGCGTCTCGGCGTGAATACCCCACGCCATTCGGCCCGTAGAAAATCCGGAAACGACAGCGCGGCGAGATCAGGATGCGCCTCAAATGGCGCAGAATAGAAACTGCGCAACCACGCCATTGGGTCACGTACCACAACAACAAAAAGACACCGCTGCGGCAGGACCGGAAAGTAAGGAAAACCGTGTTTCCATCCGTAGTCACGGGTTGGCTTAAGCTGCGTGTTCCTTGAAAAAAATTGCTCAACAGCATTGGTGCCTGAACGCCGCTCTCCAAAAACTTGAAAACGGTCAATGCTGTGAAACTGGTCTGTCCTGGCCGAAAGATCAGCTTCTCTAAAAGCATGAGGCAGTTCGGACAAGCCTACCAGCTTTCCATGCCTTTGGGATTTTTTTTCGTTGGTCATCATATCCTTATCATGGCGTCTGATTTCATACTTTGTCCAAGCAATTAAATCCTCTCACAACACGCTTTAAGATGACTGACCTCGACCAATGTAGTGACGCACAGCCAATTGTTTTGCAAATACCATCCAAATTGAAGCGTCACGGGGTTTTGGGTACGCTGGTATCCGTTAAATCCTGTTGCTCCAAGCAGGCCTCGCCACCGATGTGCTGTTCCTACTCTGGCTTGGCAACCGAAATAGCCGCATTGCCTGATTGACCGCGTCTGATTGATCGCGCATAGCGCTTCCATGCTCAAGATATCAGACATCACCTACTCCGTCGAAGGCCGCACGCTGGTCGAAAACGCCTCTGTCACGATCCCTGCCGGTCATAAGGTGGGGCTTGTGGGCCGCAATGGGTCGGGCAAGACCACGCTCTTCCGGGTGATCCGGGGCGAGATGGTGCTGGATACGGGCAATGTGCATATCCCCAAGGGCTGGAAAATCGGCGGCGTCAGCCAAGAGGTCCCCGGCAATGAGGTATCCCTGATCAACACCGTCCTACGCGCCGATACCGAACGCGAGGCGCTGCTGGCCGAGGCTGAAACCGCCACCGACCCCACCCGCATCGCCGAGGTACAAACACGGCTGGCCGATATTGATGCATGGTCCGCCGAGGCCCGCGCCGCCACGATCCTCAAGGGCCTCGGCTTCACCCACGACGAACAGCAAATGCCCTGCTCTGCCTTCTCGGGCGGTTGGCGGATGCGGGTTGCGCTGGCCGCCGTGCTGTTTTCGGAACCTGACCTGCTGCTGCTGGACGAACCGACCAACTATCTGGACCTGGAAGGCGCGCTTTGGCTTGAGGCGTATCTGGTCAAATACCCCCACACGGTGCTGATCGTCAGCCACGACAGGGAATTGTTGAACCGGTCCGTGGGCGGCATCCTGCATCTCGAAGACAAGGGACTGATCTACTACACAGGCCCCTACGACACATTCGCTAAACAGCGGGCGGCGAACCGGGCGGTGCAAGCGGCCGCGGCCAAGAAACAAGACGCGCAGCGCGCGCATCTGCAGGCTTTCGTGGACCGGTTCAAAGCCAAGGCATCCAAGGCGAAACAGGCGCAATCCCGCGTCAAAATGCTCGAAAAGATGGACACAATCCGCGCGCCCGAAGACGCGGCCCGCACGGTCTTTACCTTCCCCGAGCCCGAGGAGCTTTCGCCCCCCATCATTGCCACCGAAGGGGCCGCTGTGGGCTACGGCGAAACCATTGTCCTGCGCGACCTGAACCTGCGGATCGACCAGGACGACCGGATTGCGCTGCTCGGGCGCAACGGCGAAGGCAAATCGACCCTGTCGAAAATGCTGTCCGACCGGTTGGCATTGGCCAAGGGCAAGATGGTCACATCCAACAAACTGCGGATCGGCTTCTTTGCGCAACATCAGGTGGATGAGCTACGGATCGACGAAACCCCGCTTGATCACCTGTTCCGGGAACGGGCCCACGAAGGCCAGGCCAAACTGCGCGCCCGACTGGCCGGTTTCGGGCTGGGGGCGGATCAAGCGGACACTGAAGTCGGGCGGCTGTCGGGTGGGCAAAAGGCACGGCTGTCACTGCTGCTGGCCACGCTCCCTGCCCCGCATCTGCTGATCTTGGACGAGCCGACAAACCACCTCGATATCGAAAGCCGCGAGGCGCTGGTTGAGGCGCTGACCGCCTACACAGGCGCGGTCATCCTGGTCAGCCACGACATGCACCTTTTGTCGATGGTGGCCGACCGGCTGTGGCTGGTCAAAGACGGGCATGTGAAACCTTATGATGAGGATTTGCAGGCCTACCGCAAAATGCTGCTGACGCCGGATAAACCGGCCGAAAAAGAGAAGCCCAAACCCGTCAAGGCAGCCAAGCCCAGCCAAGAAACGATCAAGGCGCTGCGCACGGACGTGCGCAAGAACGAAGAGCGGGTCAAGAAAATCAACGAGATGCGGGACAAACTGGCCAAAAAACTGGCCGACCCGGTGCTTTACGAAGACGGCAAAGCGGGCGAGCTTGCGACGTGGAACAAGAAATACGCCGAAGTCATGGAAGGTCTGGAAAGGGCCGAAGCGATGTGGATGGCAGCACTGGAAAAGCTGGAGAAGGCCGAAAAAGCCTGATTATCATTTTGCCAAAAATACTCCCGCCGGAGGCATCAAATTTCTAGAAATTTGATCCGGCTTACCGCAGTGCGGCTGCGGCCTCGCGTGCGGGATCGCTGAGACAGTGTGGTAGGGCCAGCCAATCCGGTTTGAATTCTTGGGGGAACTCAATAAGCCCTAACATCGCAAGCTGCGTCCGTGCCGCACGGTCGGACTGATAATACTCGCGCCGCGTGAGGACCGGCGAAAAATCATACGCACCTGAAAACCCAAGATCACCCAAAAGCCCTGCTTGCACAGCACATATCGCGGGTTGGTCCGGGCAATACCGTTCACAAAGCGTCCAGTTCGGAATGGCGGATGGGAAACGCTCGGCGTACTGGGAATAACTCTGTGCAAGCACTCCGAATTCGAGGTCCGTCGGAGGCGGGATGTCATCCATTGTGGCGATGGCACCAGCACTAACAAGGTCAGCGAGACGTTGTACATCATCGCCAACCAATGACGTCTCGATAAAGGGAGGGGCTGTACCAACTTGTCTTGCCCATCTGCGCAAAGAGCCCTCAATGAACATTGCGCCCCAGTCCTGCCCTGACAAGGCTTCGAGAAATGGTTCGGGTATCTCTTGCGGAAACGACACGCGGGTCCAGCGCTCACGTCTTTGTTCGACAAGTTCGGGCTCAACTTCAGCCAAGGCATTGAATGTCATCAACTGCAGCCCCCAAAATCGGTTGAGTAACAAATGAAAATATGGATCATCCGACAAACGGTCTTGCACAAACCCCGCAACTTCAATGTCTATTTCTTCGCGATTGTTAAGAACAGCTTCAACACGCGAAAGAAGACGTGACTGCATACCCGCAGCAATCACAACCTCTGCATGGGCGATCCATTCATCTGCGGTAAGCTCCCGCTCTATTGCATAAAGAGCGTCTAAGGCCGGTATCGTAGAAGATTGAATTGGATAGGGACCAAAACCATCAGCGTTGGGGTCCCTGTCTTCAGGAATTAACTTGTTGAACTCCTGACGCGAGAGCCGTGGCTCGCCATTGCCGACGCTGTAATAAACCCTACGCACAAAGTCACGTGCGGCGAGGTTCCCCTCTGCAGCGAGTTCTCCTATCGCCCACAAAGCGCCCTCCGGATCATCTTCCGCGAGCCATGTCAATGCAGCCTCCCGCAACAGGGGGTCATCAATTCCCGGCAAAGGTTCTGCCCGTACTGGCTGTGCGAGAAGGCACTGCCAGAGCAACAGGATTGGAAATATAGAACGCATTAATTTATCCGAATTGTTTATTAGCTCTTAGCATGCCGACCAAATGCACTAGTATCAATCCTTCCCTACTTGCCCCCTGCCTCAAAAACGACCAAAGAACCCAAATGACCGAACTCCCCGCCCTCATCACCGCCTTCACGACGATGTTCATCATCATCGACCCCCCGGGTCTTGCGCCAGTGTTCATCGCCCTCACCCAAGGGATGAGCCCCGCGCAGCGCCGTACCATCGCGATCCGGGCCTGCGTGATCTCGGCCATTTTGATGATCATCTTCCTTTTTCTGGGCGAGACGGTCCTGGGTTTCATCGGCATTTCAATGGACGCCTTCCGGATCGCCGGGGGTATTTTGCTGTTTCTGACCGCGCTTGATATGCTGTTCCAGAAACGCCAGGCGAGACGCGAAGAAAACGCCGCCGAAGGACAAGCGGAACACGAAGACGACCCTTCGGTTTTCCCGCTTGCCCTGCCTCTGATCGTTGGACCTGGGGCAATCACCACAATCATTCTGCTTGCGGGCGGTGCCAAGGACGCTGCCGATTTCGGTGCCATTGCGATGGTGCTGCTGGCCGTCTTGCTGATTGTGCTGCTCGCCTTTCTGGCCGCCCCCGCGCTCGAGCGGGCTTTGGGCAAGACTGGGCTGAACATCGTCACCCGCGTGCTTGGCATGCTTTTGGCGGCTTTGGCGGTCCAATTCGTGCTGGATGGCCTTCGGGGTTTCGGGATCGGCGCTTAACGCCTATATCGGTCTTATGAATACAGACCAAACCATGCAATTCATCTACCTTGTCCTGCTTGGCGCTGCGATCGGCGGATCGGCCCTTGTGGCTGGGCGACGGGATCTTGGCAAGACGGCGCAGCACGCGGCAATCTGGGCGCTGATCTTTATCGGTGTGATCGGCGCCATTGGGCTCTGGGATGATATCAGCCGCGATGTCGCCGCCCGGCAGACCGTCATGGATGATGGCAGCGTCAGCGTGCCGCGTGGGCCCGACGGGCATTACTACCTGACCCTGACCATCAATGATGTCCCAGTTGAGTTTGTGGTCGATACCGGGGCAAGCGAGATGGTTTTGACCCGGCGCGATGCGCAGCGGGTGGGGATCGATCTTAATGATCTGGCATATTCTGGCTTCGCCTCCACCGCCAATGGGATCGTCACCACCGCCCCCGTGACATTGGGCACAACGACATTGGGCGAGATGTCAGACCAGAACCTACCGGCGGTCGTTAACCGAGGCGACATGGATATGTCCCTTTTGGGCATGACCTATTTGGGGCTTTATGACCGGATCGAAATCTTCAACGGCGAATTGGTCCTGACACGATGAAATTACTGCTTCCGCTTGTGCTTTTCCTGGCCGCTTGCACGCCAGTCCCGAATGAACTGCCCGAAGATTTCGACCCCAGTTTTGAGTTTTAGCACTCTTTGATCAAATCCGGCCAAATCAAACGGTTGCGGGCTGAAAATGGGGCGATATGGCCAATCTTGTTTAGGCCATATGTCGGCGGATCGATCAGTAATTGTGTGGTCGGGGCCGCCGGATAAAACGGCATCACATCCCAGACCGATTTTGGCGGGATCAAGACATCGTCCTTGATCGCCACAACTTTCAGGGGCGCTTTCACCCCTTGCCAGTCGGGCATAGGCAAGCCGTCCCCAATCTCAGAGGCGAAAAAACCCCGCCGTGTGCACCAGCGTCGCCACTGCCAAAAGACGCCCGCCGGGATATCATTGCCAAAGCGCAGCTTCCGGCCCGGCATATACCCGGCCAAAGCCGTGGCAACGGGCCCAACCAGATACCAATAAGCACCCGCATAAAACCTGTAAGGAAAAGGATGGCCCATCACATGGGCAGGCCCCGAGGCAATGGTGATCACCCGATCGATCTGATCAAGATCCTTTTGAAAAGGCAGCATAAAACCCCCCAGCGAATGGCCAATAACCCATAGGGGCGCACCGGGAAAACTGGTGCGCAGATGATCACGGGCCGCCTGCTGGTCATGCACGCCCCAATCGGCCATGGTGGCGCGGGATGCTTTCATCGGCCCACGTGCTGAGGCACCAAAATCGCGGTAATCATAGGTCAGGCAGGCGATGTCCTGCGTGGCGGCAAGCCACGTGGCGAAATCTGCGTAATAGCGCTGCGGCACGCCGGTGGCGCCATGCAGAACCGCAACCGCCCGCGGGGCGTTGGTCGGCCGGTAAAGCCTTCCTCGCAGTTTATGGCCACCCGAATGGATCAGCCGTTTTTGAAAGCCTATTTCAACATGCATGTTCATCAGGCCTCTCCCGCGCTAGACCAAACGGTCTAATTGCATTGGTAGACCAGTCGGTCCATTCATGCAATACCGTTTCTTATGACATCGACGCGGATCAAACTGGCCATCGAGGCAGGCTATCTTTTTCAGAAAAAGGGCTATAACGGGGTCGGCCTGTCCGAAATCCTGCGCAAAGCCGGGGTGCCCAAAGGATCGCTTTATCATCACTTTCCAAATGGAAAGGCAGATCTGGCTTTGGCCGCCGCCGATTTGGCATCGGCTGAGGTTTTGCGCATCATCAATGCCTCTTTTGACGGGGCAGCTGACTACCGGGACGGTGTGACGACCTTTTGCCATAAGCTGGCCAAGTATTTCGACATCCATGAGGGCAATGTCGGCTGCCCCGTCTCGGCCACCTTGCTGGGTGGGCAGGACGATGATGCCTTCCGGGATGCACTTGACAGCATTTTCACGGGCTGGATGGCACAGATCGCCGCGCATGCGGTGCGTTTCGGCCAGTCCGAGACCCAGGCAAATCACAGCGCCCGGCGTCTCTTCTTGTCGCTGGAAGGGTCATGGACCTTGGCACGGGCGCGGCGGGATTCAGATATCATGCGCGCCCTGCCCGATCTGGTCTGTTGATCCCCAAAGGTGGCATCATCCGGCGTGCCCGGCCCGCTGATGCAGATGCGCTTGCGCAGCTGCATGTCGACATCTGGCGGGAAACCTATCGCAATATCGCACCCGCCGCCGCCTATCAGGCTTTGGACAAACCGGCCCGCCTGCCCTATTGGCGCAATGCGTTGAACGCAAAAGATGCTGATATCGGCGCGCTTGTCGCATTGGAGGACAGCAGGATTATCGGCGTTGCCAGCTTTGCGCCCGCCACCCATCCAGCCATGAATGGGGGGTATGAAATCAAACATTTTTACATCGACCGCACCGCCCGGCGCACCGGGCTTGGCAAGCGGCTCTTGCGGGCGACATTCGCTGAAATCGGCAAAAGCCGGGTTTCTTTGGCCGTCGTGACCCAGAACATGGCCGCACGGCAGTTCTACAAGGCAATGGGTGGTATTGAGGCGGGTACGTTCACCGACCCCGGGCCACTGTGGCAATCGTCAAACGTCATTGTCACGTGGGATTTGCGAAACGAATAACGGACTAAGGCCTTATTTTTCAGCCTTTTTCATCCAGCGCCCACCCTCTTGCGCCCAATACTGCGCAGAGCAGCCCGCTTCCGTCAGCGCTTTCCACTGCCCCCGCGCATGCTGCAGAGCGGCGCCGTCGTGACCGTCGAACAAAATGCAAACACGGTCGGCAGCGGTAACCTCATCGGGTGAAACCTCTGCGCCGCCGACACTCATGATACAGGCGAAACCATCGGCGGGCACAGCATCGCCCAGCAGTACCGGCTGATCAGCATCATGGGGGCCGCCCGCCATGCCATGCGGGGTAAACCCATCCTCGGGGCCCTGCCATAGGATGTCATCCAAACGCTTCAGCAGGGCTGGGTCCGGGCCGCGCACCAAGACACGCCAGCCCGCCCCGCGCGCCTTGCCAATCAACATCGGCAAGGTCGCCTCGAGCGGGCTGTCCGTCAGATGATAAAAATAGGCGCTGCCCAATTTAGCCCTCGTATTTGTCGGCAATCAGGCGGTTCAGCGCCATGACACCCCAGCCCGTGGCCCCTGCCGGGGCAAGGGTGGTTTCCTTTTTGACGCTGGCCGTGCCCGCAATATCCAGGTGACACCAGGGCACATCCTCTTTGACAAAACGCTGCAGGAACTGTGCGGCAGTGATGGACCCGGCCAAACGGCCGCCCACATTCTTCATGTCCGCCACACGGGATTTGAGCAGCTCATCATAGGCTGGCCCCATCGGCATACGCCACGCGCCCTCGCCCTCGGTGCCCGCCGCCTTGATAAACGCGGCGCTCAGATCATCGGAATTGGAAAAGACGCCCGCATTCTCATGGCCAAGCGCGACCAGCATCGCACCGGTCAGGGTGGCCAGATTGATCATGCCCACAGGCGCAAAGCGTTCCTGCGCATACCAAAGCACATCGGCCAGAACCAGGCGGCCCTCGGCATCGGTGTTGATGATCTCAACCGTGTCGCCCTTCATAGATGTGATGACATCGCCGGGGCGTACGGCATTGCCCGACGGCATATTTTCCACAAGACCCACCAGGCCCACGACATTGGCCTTGGCCTTGCGCAAAGCCAGGGTGCGCATCACGCCCGCCACGACACCAGCGCCGCCCATATCCATGGTCATATCTTCCATGCCCGCGGCGGGTTTCAGGCTGATACCGCCAGTGTCAAAGACAACACCCTTGCCAACCAACGCAAAGGGCGCATCGCCTTTCTTGCCGCCATTCCAGGACATGACGACCACTTTAGACGGGCTGACCGAGCCCTGACCGACGCAAAGCAGCGTGCGCATGCCCAGCTTTTCCAATTCATCCTCTTCCAGGATCTCGACCTCAAGACCCAGCTCTTGCATCGCGGCAAGGCGAGCGGCGAAATCATCTGTAGTCAGAATATTGGCAGGCTCATTTGTCAGATCGCGGGTAAAAAACACCCCTTCAGCAATTGCGGCCATCGGGGCAGCGGCCTTTGCGACCTCTTCGGGTTTGGACAGCAAAAAGGTAATAGCGCGGGCAGGTTTCGGCTCTGCCGTTTTATGGGCATCAAACGTGTAGGCGCGCAGCGCAAGGCCAAGGGCGATTTCAGCAGCGCGGCCAATATTACCGCCCAGAACCCATAAATCCGCCTGCCCCAGGGACTTGGCCAGCTTGGCCCCGGCCTTGCGGGCCTCCGCAACGCTGGGGCGGCGGGGCAGTTTGACGACAAGAACCGCCTCGGCCTCCATCCCAGCAGGCCATGCCATGGATTGCACATCGCCTATGGTCATTTTTTCAAAAGCATCGCTTTGGACAAAGCGTGAAAGCGCCTTGCGGGTCAGCCGATTGACACGGCGCCCAGCAAGGTCAAGACGCCCGTCAGGCCCCACAAAAACAGCAACCCGGCCTTGGGCGGTTGCGATCTGATCAAGATCCATATCTTTGAACTGAATTTCTGCAGGCGTTGTCATGCGGGGTTCCTTTGGTGTGAATGGATTGCGCAATAGGTAGCCCGGTGGATTGACAATGACCAGATAGCTGTTCAATCCACCGCATCAATGGGCTAGCTTGCACCGGCAAAAGGCAGGCATTTGAACAAAGGACCGATCATTGGCGCGATTTGACAGATACATGCTGTCACAACTGATGATGTTGTTCGGGTTCTTCAGCCTGGTGCTGGTGCTGATCTACTGGATCAACCGGGCGGTGGTGCTGTTTGATCAACTGATCGCGGATGGGCAATCCGCCACGGTTTTTCTGGAATTCACGGCGCTGACACTGCCCTCTGTGATGCAATTGGCGCTGCCATTGGCCTCTTTTGCGGCAGCGGTCTATGTGACCAACCGGATGACCGCCGAATCCGAGCTGGTCGTGGTGCAGGCCACAGGCTATTCCACCTTCCGGCTTGCCCGGCCCGTGCTTTATTTCGGGCTGATTGTGGCGCTGCTGATATCAGTCCTGAACCATGTGCTGGGCCCAATGAGCCGGGCGCAACTTGACCTGCGCCAAAGCGAGATCGCACAAAACATCACCGCAAGGCTACTGACCGAAGGACAGTTTCTTGAGCCCATTGATGGGGTCACCTTTTACATCCGCGAAATCACACCGGCCGGCGAATTGGTTGATATTTTCCTGTCCGATACCCGGAACGACAACGACCATGTAACCTACACCGCCGCGCGCGCATTTTTGGTCCGTGATGTGGGCCAGACACAGCTGGTGATGATTGACGGGATGGTGCAAAATCTACGTGTCGCGGATCAACGGCTTTTCACCACCTCATTTGAAGATTTCGCCTATAATATCGGCGCATTGATCGACACGCAGACACGGCGCGGGCGCAGGGCGGCGCATCTGATGACATGGGAATTGCTTGAGGCCTCAGAGGCCGTTCAGCAAGAAACCCGGCAATCCGAGGCGCGCCTGGTCTCGGCCGGGCATGCCCGGTTCGCGCAGGCACTATTGGGCACGGTCGCTGCATTGCTTGGCTTTTCGACGCTACTGATCGGCAATTTCAGCAGGTTTGGCGTCTGGCGGCAAATCCTGGCAGCAATCGCTTTGATCGTCGTGATCAAGGCTGTTGAGACGGCAGGGGTCAATGCAGCGCGCAGCGATGCCCAGCTTTGGTTCGCGAGTTATCTGGCAGTTGTGTTCGGCCTTGCGATTGTCTGGTTCCTGCTTTTCTGGGCCGGTAGACCCTATCTTTTGAAACGCCGGATCAAGGATGTACCTGCCCCATGATCCTGCACCGCTATTTTGCCCGCCGTTTTCTGATGACCTTTCTTGGGGTCCTGACCGTGTTCTGTCTGATGATGACATTCATCGACCTGACCGACCAATTCCGCCGTTATGCAAGCGAGGACGCGACATTGGTGCAGCTGGTATCATTGACCCTGCTGAATATACCGCAAGGGATCTACCAGATCCTGCCCTTGATCATGATCCTGTCCTCGATTGCCCTGTTCTTGGGGCTTGCGCGGTCTTCTGAAATGGTGGTGACACGGGCAGCGGGGCGCTCGGCCCTACGGGCGCTCTGGGCGCCGCTTTTTGTGGCGCTGGTCATCGGCACCATGGCAGTCGGAATGCTGAACCCGATCGTCGCCAGCAGTTCGCGCGAATATGAGGCGCGTTCAGACGCGCTGCGCGGTGAAAGCGCGGTTTTGACACTGGGCTCGACCGGGCTCTGGCTGCGGCAAGGGAACGAAGACGGGCAAACCGTGATCCGGGCCAGCAATGCCAATCTGGACGGCACGGAACTGAGCGGTGTGACCTTCATCACCTTCATGCCCGATGGGGGCCCTTCCCAAAGGATTGAGGCCGCAAGCGCGCGCCTGACCCCCGGGGCCTGGGCGCTGCAGGATGTCAAAATCTGGCCGCTTAATGACAGTGCAACACCCGAAGCAGACGCGATCTTGCATGATGCATTCTCGGTGCCATCGACCCTGACCGGTGATCAAATCCGCGACAGTTTCGGCACGCCGTCCTCAATCCCGATCTGGGAATTGCCCAGTTTCATCAACCGCCTCCAAACCGCCGGGTTCTCTGCGCAGCGGCATCTGGTCTGGTTCCACACCGAACTCGCCCTGCCCGCTTTTCTGCTCTCGATGGTGATGATCGGGGCCAGTTTTACCTTGCGCCACCAACGGGGTGGACGGACCGGGTTGATGGTCATGTTCGCGATCCTCTTGGCTTTCGTCATCTATTTCATCCGAAATTTCGCGCTGGTGCTGGGCGAAAACGGACAACTGCCCGCCATACTGGCGGCATGGGCGCCGCCACTGGCGGCAATTGGCCTGTCGCTTGGCATCCTCTTGCATAATGAGGATGGCTGATGCGTCTTGTTGCCCTTCTTCTGGCCCTGCTTTTGCCCAGCAGCTTGTTTGCGCAAGGGGCGGCGACGCTGATCGCAGATCAGGTGCAGCTGAATGATCAAGAACAGCTGATCGCATCAGGAAGCGTCGAGGTGCTTTATGAAGGCAGCCGGCTAACGGCCAGCCAAATCATCTATGATCGCCAGCAAGATGCGCTGATCATCACTGGGCCCATCGTGATCCGGGCCGCTGATGGGACAGTTCTGATCGCTGATCGGGCCGAACTCGACCCGCAGCTGGAAAACGGCATCCTGCAAGGGGCCCGGATCGTGTTGGATCAACAATTGCAGCTGGCCGCAAATCAGATTGACAGGCAAGACGGGCGATATTCGCAGCTTTACAAGACGGTCGCAACATCCTGCCAGGTGTGCAGCGATCAGGCGCCACTATGGGAAATCCGGGCCGAACGGGTCGTGCATGACACCGAGGCGCGACAATTGTATTTTACCAACGCAACATTCCGGGTGCGCGGCGTTCCCTTGATCTGGCTGCCGCAAATGCGGCTACCGGATCCGACGCTGGATCGGGCCACTGGCTTTTTGATCCCCGAGCAGCGCAACACAACACAGCTTGGGACCGGGATTAAGATACCATACTTTATCACGCTTAGTGACTATGCTGACATCACATTGACACCCTATCTGTCATCCGAGACAACAACCCTTGAATTGCTCTATCGGCAGAATTTCGTGAATGGATCAATCGACGTTGAAGCCGCGGCCAGCGACGACACGCTGCAGGATCAAGACCGGTCCTATATCTTCCTGGACGGAACCTTCCGGCTGGAAAACGATGTGCAGCTCAGCTTTGATATCGAAGCGGTCAGCGACACGGCCTATCTGCTCGACTACGGCTATTCCAGTAAGGACCGGCTTGATAGCGCGATCTCGCTGGTCAAGGTGACCGAGGACAGCCTGGCCCAAGGGCGGCTAACCAATTACCAAACGCTACGCGATGACGAAACGAACAGCTCGCTGCCACCGATCATCGGGGATGCCAGCTATGAAACCAGGCTAAAGCCCGATTTCGGGGGTGTGCTAACGCTGGAAAGCAGCATCGACACCGCCTATCGGTCCAGCGATGATGATGGCGATGACGGGCGGGACGTCACGCGCGTGGGCGCGCAGGCCGCTTGGGAACACAGCTGGGTTCTGCAACAAGGATTTGTCGGCACATTTGAAACCGGGCTGCGCGGCGATTTCTACGAAATTTCCGATGATAGCAGCTATGATGAGCTTGACCTGCGGGTGGCCCCGCAGGTCGGCGGCACCCTGCGCTGGCCCCTTGGGCGAGCGGGCGAAAACGGAACCGCCCACCTCATCGAGCCGACAATTAGTCTCAGCTGGGCAGAAAGCTATGGCGCCACCCCGCCAAACGAAGACAGCACGCGCAGCGAACTCGATGCGGGCAACCTTTTTGATCTGTCACGGTTCTCAGGCGAAGACGTGATTGAAACCGGCGGACAAGCCGCAATCGGGCTGAGCTGGACACGCAACGGGGCGCTGGGAATGAACTCCATACTTAGCTTTGGACGGGTCTATCGGACGGACGCGCAAGCGGAATTCACGACCTCATCAGGCCTGGAAGAGCAGCAATCAGATTGGTTGATCGGCGGACAGATCACAACGGTCGATGGGTTTCTCTTTGATAGCCGGACGCTCTGGGATGACAATGACGGGGTGAACCGGGCCGACGCGCGGCTGATCTGGCAAAATGAGGACGTGACGCTGTCAGCGGCCTATATCTGGCAATCGGCTGACGCAGATGAAGACAGGGACGATCCGATCTCGGAATGGTCGTTTGACGGCGACTTTCAGCTGAGCGAGGCATGGGCGGTCAATATGGACGCACGCTATGACGTGGCCGATGATCGGCCGGTCAGCGGCGGGCTGGGCCTGGAGTGGCAAAACGAATGCGTGAGCATCGACGTTTCGGTCTCGCGGCGCTACACCTCTTCCGATACGGTTGATCCAACCACGACTTATGGGCTAAGCGGCTCCATAACAGGTTTCTCAACGGGCCGGGCCAGCCGCAGCTTAGCGGCAGGATGTAAAGACTGACAATGAAGACGAGGCACCGCATGCGCGCTTTTCGGTTAATGGTTGCCCTTTGTGGGTTTGTGCTGGCCACGACGGTCGGTACAGCTGGCGCAGCACAGGGGCAATTGACCCCTGTGATCACGGTCAATGACCGGGCCGTCACCCAATTCGAACTGAACCAACGAATCCGGTTGCTTGAACTGTTCCGCACGCCGGGCGATCTGAACCAGCAGGCGCGCACCGGGCTGGTTGAGGATCGGCTGAAGCAACAGGAAATGGCCCGTGTGGCGCTGCAACTGCCCGAAGCCGCGCTGCAGACCGCGATGGAAGAATTCGCCGCACGCGGTAATCTAACATTGCCGCAATTCCTACGGGTGCTGTCCCAAAACGGCATCCAAGAGCAATCGCTGCGTGATTTTGTTGAGGTCGGTACCAGCTGGCGCGAATATATCCGCAGCCGCTATAGCCGGCAGGTCACGATCACGGATGCTGACGTGGAACGGGCGATTGCGGCGCGCGGGAATGCGACAACCGAATTGCAGGTGGCGTTGAACGAAATCATCATCGCCGCACCGCCTGACCGGGCCGCACAGGCGCAACGTGCCGCAAACCAGATTGCGACTTTCCGGTCCTTCTCCGCGTTTGAGGATGCGGCCAGACAGGTCTCTGCCCTGCCCTCTCGCGAAAATGGTGGACGGCTTGGGTATTTGCCGATCAGCAACTACCCGCCGCAAATTCAGGCGGTCATTCTGGCACTTGAACCGGGTGAAGTGACCGACCCGATCCCGATCACCAACGGGATTGCTCTATTCCAGATGCGCGGCATCCGCGAAGCGGCGCGGGCCGTGCCGCCGCCCGTCAGCATCGATTACGCCGCCTATTACATCCCCGGCGGGCAAAGCGAAACGGCGCAGCGAACAGCCATGGATATCCGCAACAATGTGGATACTTGCGCCGACCTTTATGGGATCGCCCAAGGGCAACCGCGCGAAGTGCTGGACCGCGTGTCGCTGGCCCCGTCCGAGATCGCCAGTGACATCGCGCTGGAACTGGCACGGCTGGACCCGGGCGAGGTTTCGACGAACCTGACACGGGACAATGGGGAAACGCTGGTCTTCCTGATGCTCTGTGAACGGGTCAGCGCCGGACAGGCGAATACAAACCCCGAAACAGTCCGCAATCAGATCCGCAGCCAAAGGCTGGCCAGCCTTGCCGATGCGCTTCTCGAAGATCTGCGGGCCTCGGCCGTCATCCGTGGTGAGTAGGTACCCGTGAAGCCCATTGCAATCAGCTGCGGCGAACCAGCAGGGATCGGACCCGAAATCGCCGTAGCCGCTTGGCAAGCGTTGCGGGATAGCCATGATACGGTTTGGATCGGGGACCCGCGCCACCTGCCAGCAGGCACAGATTTCCAAATCATCACACAGATGGACGAGGCGCGACGCGCCACATCATTTCCGGTTTTGGCCCAGGATTTTGGCAGCCCTGCCACAGCTGGCACGGCCAACCCCGCCCATGCGCAAGGGGTGATCGATGCCATCGCAACCGGGGTAGACCTGGTGCAATCGGGGCAAGCCAGCGCGCTCTGCACAGCGCCTATTCACAAGGCCGCCCTGATCGACGGAGCCAATTTTGCCTATCCGGGACATACGGAATACCTGGCCGCATTGGCCGGGGTAGAGCGGGTGGTGATGATGCTGGCCTGCGATGCACTGCGTGTTGTGCCAACCACGATCCACATCCCGCTGGATCAGGTTGCAACCAAGCTGACCGCCAGCCTGCTGACGGACACATTGCTGATCACCCATAGCGCGCTCAAACGGCAGTTTGGGATCGCCAAGCCGCGTATCGCCGTGGCCGGGCTGAACCCGCATGCGGGTGAAGATGGCAAAATGGGCACGCAGGAAGGCACGCTGATCGGCCCCGTCCTTGATGCGCTGCGGCATGAGGGGATGGATATCAGCGGGCCGCTGTCGGCTGACACGATGTTCCATGCTGGCGCGCGGGCGCGATATGACGTGGCAGTGTGCATGTATCATGATCAGGCGTTGATCCCGATCAAGACGCTCGATTTTTCGGGCGGTGTGAATGTGACATTGGGGCTGCCCTTTATCCGCACCTCACCCGATCATGGGACCGCCTTTGATATCGCTGGGCAAGGCAAAGCGGATGCAAGCTCTATGATCGCGGCGATCAAGATGGCAGGTCAGATGGCAATGGCCCAGGCATGAGCACGATCGACAACCTGCCCCCGCTGCGCGAGGTGATCGCGAAACACCAGCTAGCGGCCAAGAAATCGCTCGGGCAGAATTTTCTGTTGGATCTGAACCTGACAGCCAAGATCGCGCGGCTGGCCGGTGATTTGACGGACGCAGATGTGCTTGAAATCGGGCCGGGGCCAGGTGGGCTGACACGGGGGCTCTTGGCCGAAGGGGCGCGGCGGGTGCTGGCGATTGAAAAAGACCCGCGCTGCATGGCGGCGCTGGCAGAAATAGCCGAGGCTTACCCAGAACGCTTGCACAGTATCAATGGCGATGCGCTGAACGTGAACCCGCATGACCATCTGACACCGCCCATCAAAATCGCAGCCAACCTGCCCTATAATGTCGGCACTGAGCTGCTGGTGCGCTGGCTAACCCCGCCCGATTGGCCGCCCTTTTGGGACAGTTTAACATTGATGTTCCAACGCGAAGTGGCGCAACGGATCGTGGCCGCGCCGGGCAGCAAGGCTTACGGACGGCTGGCACTGCTGGCGCAATGGCGGACCGATCCAGCAATCGTTCTCGAACTGCCGCCCGAGGCATTCAGCCCCCCGCCCAAGGTCAATTCGGCCGTTGTCCATTTACGCGCCCTGCCCGCCCCGCGCTATCCGGCCAATGCCGCGACCTTGAACAAGGTTGTGGCGGCAGCCTTTAACCAAAGGCGGAAAATGCTACGCTCAGCGCTGAAAGGGATTAGCCCGGATATCGAACAACATCTCAGCGCAGTCGGGATCAAGGCAACTGAACGCGGTGAACGGGTCGAACTGGAAGCATTCTGCGCGCTGGCACGCAGCTTAGACGGAACCGTATAAAACGCCTTATCTGCGCTATCGTTCAAGCGCAAACCGGGACGCTGCGAAATCATAGACCGCATATTCAAGCGCATGCTTTTCTCGGAACTGATCGCGATAATTTTGCGCAACGGGACGTCCAAGACCCAGATCAAATTTCGCGAAATTTGATCGCGCCCGAAAAAAAGCCCCCCGGTATTCGGAGGGCTGGTTGATCACTCTGCGGCCTCTGGAGCCTCTGGGGCGCTATCACCCTCTGGTGTCTCGCGCGGCTTGCGCGGGGCGCGTGGGCGGCGGGCGCGTTTCGGCTTTTCCTCTGGGGTTTCTACCAGACCGGAATCGGCCTCATCAGGCATGTCAATCACGGGTTGGTCGCTATCGGCCTGCGCCGCATCAGCTGGCTGGTCAGCGGCGGGTTGATTGGCCCCATTTTCCTGCGCCTTCAGACGCTCTTGACGCTCACGATCACGTTCGGCTTGGCGTTCGCGGTTCTGGGCATCCTGCTCTTCGCGCTTGGCTTCAACCTCGCGTTGGGCCTCTGCCAAAAGACGGGTGTAATGCTCAGCGTGCTGGGCGTAGTTTTCAGCATCAACACGGTCGCCCGACAAAACAGCATCACGGTGCAGCTGGTTATACTTATCGATAATCTGCTGCGGGGTACCGCGCACCTTGCCATCGGGGCCCGAGCTGTCAAAAACCCGGTTAATGATATTGCCACCCGAGGGGCGATTGTTGCGGTTCTTGTTCCGCGACCGTGATTTCGATGATCTCATAGGTGTGCTTTCAAGCCTTTGGCTGTCGTTACTCTAGCCTGGCATCGCGCATCTTCGCGCGCTTGGTTTCTCTATAAGCCTTGCAATGTTTTGGCGACTGATCAGGGAAAGGGTATCAAAAACCCTTCGCCTTCTGATACCCGAGGTAAAACACGCAGCGCGGTCCAAGACAAGTATAAACTGCGGAAAATTTGCTATTTTGGGCGCAACTTCGCTGCTTACGGTCGCATTTTAAGCCTTATGAGCTGTCACAACACGGTCCCGACCATCCAAATCTTGGGTGACCGAAACGTCTGAAAGACCGGCATCGGTCATCATTTGGGCAACAGCGGCGGCTTGGGTGGGGCCAATCTCAACAATCAGACGGCCACCCGGGGTCAGATGATCAGGGGCACCTGCAGTGATCCTGCGATAGGCAGTCAGACCATCGGCCCCATCAGTCAACGCGATACGGGGTTCATACAGCCGAACCTCGGGCTGCAATGCCCCCATCTCATCAGCGGCAATGTAGGGTGGATTGGATACGATCAGATCAAATTGCCCCCCAACCGCCTGAAACCAATCAGAAACATCAAACCCAATGCGGTCCACCACACCATGTGTCGTCGCGTTCTGTTCAGCAACCGCCAGTGCATCTTCTGAAAGGTCCATTGCCACACCAACACTGTCTGGTCGCTCACACATAAGCGTCACTATAATCGCGCCGCTCCCCGTCCCCAGATCAAGAACCTGCGAAAAAGGGGCAGCCAATGCTGCAGCAATCAGCGTTTCGGTCTCAGGGCGCGGATCAAGTACGCGCTTGTCCACAAAGAAATCACGCCCATAAAACGCGCGGGATCCTACGATATGACTAGCCGGTTCGCCCATGCGTCTGCGCGATGCGTAGATGAGCGCGGTTTCTAACGTGCTTTCATCCAATTGATCATATGCAAGCAAGCTTAAACGATCTGCAGGTAACAACATGGCATGCGCAAGCAATAATCGCGCCTCGCGCATCGGGTGATCAACAACAACCTCGGGCCATGACGCCTGACGTTCATTCTGAAGGTACTGCGTCAGGAACCGCAAACCGTCCTGAACAGTTGTCATTCACCCATCTCAGCCAACAACGTTGCCTGCGCATCAGCCTGCAATGCGGCGATGATCTCATCCAGATCGCCCTGCATCACCTGCCCCAGGCTATAAAGTGTCAGATTAATCCGGTGATCCGTCATTCGTCCCTGTGGGAAATTATAGGTCCGGATACGCTCAGACCGATCACCCGAGCCAACCTGGCTTTTGCGGTCGGCCGAGCGTTCGCTATCGACCCTTTGCCGTTCCAGATCAAACAGCCGGGTCTTAAGCACCTGCATCGCAATCTCGCGGTTGCGGTGCTGTGATTTTTCGGAACTGACCACGATGATCCCGGTTGGCTCATGCAGAATACGCACGGCCGAATCCGTCGTGTTCACGTGCTGTCCGCCGGACCCCGATGCGCGCATCGTATCAATGCGAATATCGGCCGGATTGATCTCAATATCCACATCCTCGGCCTCGGGCAGCACCGCAACAGTGGCCGCCGATGTATGGATACGCCCGCCGCTTTCAGTCTCGGGGACGCGCTGCACGCGGTGCACACCGCTTTCATATTTCATCTTCGCAAAAACGCCATCACCGGCGATGCGGGCGACGACCTCCTTGATGCCGCCCAGCTCGGATTGGCTTTCTTCCAGGATTTCGAATTTCCAGCCCTGCGTATCGGCATAGCGCTGATACATGCGCAACAAATCCCCGGCGAAAAGCGAGGCCTCATCGCCCCCCGTCCCCGGCCGGATTTCCAGCAACGCGGGCCGGCCATCGGCAGCGTCTTTGGGCAAAAGCGCCAATTGCACATCATGCTCAGAGGCGGCAAGCTGCGCCTTCAGCTCTGGCAGCTCGGCCTCGGCCAACTCTTTCATCTCAGGGTCAGACAGCATCGCTTCGGCGTCAGCAATCTGCGCCACAAGATCCTTATAGGCCGTGACGGTTTCCACAACCGGGCGCAATTCGGCATATTCCTTGCCAAGCGCGGCAATATCCGCCCCAGCCGAGCCATCGGCCATCTTCGCCTCCAGAAACTGGAAACGGTCAATCAGTTGTGCGATACGGTCTGCTGCAATCATGACACACCGATTGGCCGATCAGAGCGGCTCGGTCAAGGGGCCAAGCGCATCAAGCCAACCTGTCACCCGGGCCCGGTTCACGCCAAAATCCTTGCGACCAAAGCGCAAACGGCCATGCATGACCAACAAGCCGTCTTTGACAGCCGCCGTGGTATAATCGGGAAAGCCCATCACGGCAGAGCGCGTCTCAAACGTCATCATCCCGTCAGCCACATCGCCCGCCACCAATATCGTGCGGGGTGTGGCCAGCGCATTCTCTTTCAGCGCGGCCAAAACCTCGGCCTCAGGCGCCGCGATGCGGCGGGCGCAATGAAAGCTTCCTTCGCCATGCAGATCGCCAGGATCGGCAATATCGGGATGCTGGTGCCAACGATCAAGGTCCGCACGGGACAGCCGGACACATGTTACGACTGTCGCCAGTAAAAATCCCAAAAGAATAACCAAATTAAGCATTCAGTCTCCATATTCCATGCGCGTTACGGCCACGATCACATCGTCACCTGTGGTTAATGTACCGTGGTGATCAGTAGATGTAACCACATCAGCACGCTTCCGGATTGAAATTGGACTCTATTTGTATCGCTGAAAGCGCTCTGCTAACTCGACACCATAAAACCATGAGGTCAAAAATGCTTAAAACTTATTCACTCGCTCTTGCAGCTGCCATGACTATTCCGACCACCGCCAGCGCGGACTGGTCAGGTCGCTATGCAGGCGGATCTTTCGGCACAGCTTCCAATCTCGAACAAGAGATCAACGTCACTCCATTCATCGACTACGAGTTCGCTGATCGTTCAACTTTCGGTGCGTTTTTTGGTAGCCGGACGGAAAACGGCAACTTTGTCTATGGCGGTGAATTCGCCCTGGAATTCTTGGGGGACGATGATGACGACGAAGCCAGCACCCCCGGTTCCGATATTAATTATATTTTTGATATGAAGGGAACAGCGGGTACTTCCCTGGGCGATGCGCTTATCTACGGTATTGTTTCGATATCAATAGCTGGCGGCAATTATGATTCTGTGAATGACATGAGTGCCGGTGGATTTGGCATTGGGGCCGGAGCGGCTTATAAATTCGGCGATGATTTCTCGATTGGGGCCGAGTACCTGACCCGCAGTCTTTCTGAAGAGTTTGTCGAAGGCACCTACGACGTGACAGCAGAGACAATCACGCTCCGCGCAGCATACCACTTCTAATCTACTACCATATCGGCTCAGGCCCTGAAAATTGGGGCCTGAGCACACGAAGTATCCCGAATTGGAAGTTGGGGATGCCAACGCCGGAGATTACAAATGATTCAGGCCCTGCTGTAAGAGGACATCCAGAGTAGGACCCTGTTTATATCATTGGTACATTTTCCAGAATTAGTCATGTGTCCGGCGTGAACGCTAATTCTGATACCTGCGGGTCTCCTTCTGCCGTCGCTCAGCTTTTGAAGGTCATCACTGCCAAACACTACAAGTGTTCGATCGCTCCACAGCCGATGGTCGTCGCCAAAACCTGCTTGGTTGGTGACAGTTTCTCAGTTCCCGATCAAATTACCTCGTATGTACACCATCTGTACGACATCTTTATGCCCAATCACCGATATGGCACGCCCGGCAGGATCGACAACATCTCGAACATCAGATTGGCCCCCGTCAGCGCGGTATTGCCAGACGGGTCATAGGGCGGAGAGACCTCAACCAAGTCGCAGCCGACGATATTCAGCCCGCGCAAACCGCGGATCAGCTCCATCGCTTGCGGCGTAGTCAGCCCACCAATTTCAGGCGTGCCTGTCCCGGGCGCGTATGCAGGATCAAGGCTGTCGATATCATAGGTGATGTAACACGGCTGATCGCCGATTTTCTCTTTGATTTCAGCTGCAAGCGGGGTCAGCGACTTATGCCAAAGCGTCGGCGCCAGATATTGCTGAAAGCCCCAGCCCGCAGCCTCGGTAAAGTCATCAGCCGTATAGCCTGTTCCCCGCAGACCGATCTGAAAGACCTTGTCAGCCGTGATGATCCCCTCTTCGTAAGCCCGGCGGAAGACGGTGCCATGGGTTTCACGCTCGCCAAACATCTCATCATTCACATCGGCATGGGCATCCACATGCACCAGCGCCACAGGCCCATGTTTCGCGGCCACCGCCCGCAGAACAGGCAAGGTCAATGTATGATCACCGCCCAGCGTCATCGGGATGAAATCATGTTTGAGATGTGCCGCGTAAGTCTCTGTAATTATGCGAATTGTATCACTAAGCGAAAAAGTGTTTACCGCCACATCACCCAAGTCCGCGCAGTGCAGCGCATCAAAGGGGGCGGCCCCCGTTTGGATGTTATACGGCCGGATCATCGCCGATTGCTCGCGCAGCTGCTTCGGACCCATCCGCGTGCCCGAGCGCCATGACGTTCCGATATCCATCGGAATTCCAATAAAGCCGACATCCAAGCCGTCAGGGCCCGCGACCTCGGGCAGACGCATAAAGCTTTGCGGGCCAGAGAACCGGGCCAGATCATTCCCGCTGATTGGCATATTGGGCATCATTTTATCCTTTTGTTCCATAGCGCAAGACAGCACAGTTCCATCGCCACATGCGCCCCTGCAATAGCGGTGGCACCTGTTGTGTCATAAGGGGGTGAGACCTCAACCACGTCTCCGCCGACCATATTGATCCCCGCCAGATCACGCAGGATTGCCGCCGCCTGCCAACTGGCCAGCCCGCCCCAAACAGGCGTGCCTGTGCCCGGGGCAAAAGCGGGGTCCAGCGCGTCGATATCAAAGGTCACATAGGCCGGATGGGCGCCCACCCGGGCCTTGACCTGTTCAGCAACCCAAGCGGCCCCTTTTTCATGGCAGCTGCGGGCATCGATATAGGGCATGCCCAGATAGTCGGCGCATTCGGTTCGAATCCCGATTTGGATCGAACGGCTTACATCCACCACACCCAGCTTTACGGCCTTATACATCATCGTTCCATGATCGATCCGGTCCATATCATCATCCGGCCAAAGGTCGGAATGCGCATCGAATTGGATAACAGATAAAGGGCCATATGTTTCTGCATAGGCCCTTAAGATCGGAAGGGTGATAAAGTGATCGCCGCCAAGTGTGATCGCATTACAGTCCTGCGCCAAAATGCCCGCAATATGCGCCTGTAACAGGCCTGGAAGACCCGAGATATCGGCATAGTCAAAGGCCATATCGCCGTAATCGGCGATGGCGAATTCGGAAAGCGGGTCAAACCCGTCCCACCCATAAGGTGGATCGAAGGTTTGCAAAGTGGCCGCCTCGCGGATGGCGCGCGGCCCGAAACGGGTCCCTGGCCGATGGGTCACGGCCTGATCAAAGGGCACACCGGTGACGGCCAGATCAAATCCGGCCAATTCTTTGGTATAGCTGCGGCGCAGGAACGACGTCGCACCGCCAAAGGCGTTTTCGAATGAAAGCCCGCGCCGCTCTTGGCGGGTAAAGGCCCCGTCGATTTCACTGCTTGCCTTATCTAATGTCATCGCAAACCTTCCGTTTCACGCCGATCAAATTTCTAGAAATTTGATCCCCCCACCGGCAGCGCCCGTTCCACCAGACGCGCAAAGAATGACGCGCCGAATGGCGCGGTCTCATCGTTGAAGTCAAATTCCGGATGATGCCACCCAGCGCTATCCCCATTGCCGACAAACAGATAAGCGCCCGGGCGCGCCTGCAGCATATAGGCAAAATCCTCTGCCCCCATTTGGGGGACCGTATCATCGGCCACATCCGCCGAGACCTCGCGCGCGACATCAGCGGCAAAGCCCGCCTTTTGCGGGTCATTAATGGTGGCCGGATAGCCGATCTCATATGTCAAACTGGCCTCGACACCGAAACTGGCCGCCTGCCCGTCCACAATCGCCTGAAGCCGGTCCATGACCATCTGCTGCACCGCTGGATCAAAGCTGCGCACCGTACCGTTAATATAGGCCGTTTCGGGGATAATATTATCGGCCGATCCGCTGTGAATTTGCGTGACGGATACAACCAATTCGTCTTGCGTCGCGTGATTGCGGCTGACGATCGTCTGGATCGCGTTGACCATCCCCACGGCGGCGATAATCGGATCTGCCGTCTCTTGCGGTATGGCCCCATGACCGCCGCGCCCCTTGATATGAATGTCAAATGTATCAACGGCCGCCATAATCGGCCCCGGTGCTGTATAAAACGCGCCAACCGCCGTACCCGGCGCGTTATGCAAAGCGTAGACCTCAGTGATGTCGAACCGGTCCAAAGCCCCCTCTTCGACCATCACCCCAGCACCGCCGCCATTTTCTTCGGCGGGTTGGAAAATCAACGCAACACGGCCCGCAAAATTGCGGGTCTCAGCCAGGTACTTCGCGGCGCCAAGCAGCATCGTCACATGCCCATCATGCCCGCATGCATGCATCCGCCCTGCCGTCGTTGACGCATAATCAAGCCCGGTTTGTTCATCCATCGGCAGCGCATCCATATCTGCGCGCAATCCGATGGTTGGCCCATCGACGCGCCCATCGATGATCGCGATGAGCCCGGATGTCGCGATCCCCTCATGGATTTCATCCACCCCAAAATCGCGCAGCCGATCCGCGACAAAGCCCGCTGTCTGATGACAATCGAACTGCAACTCGGGATTCGCATGAAGGTGCCGGCGCCACGCGGTCATGTCCTCGGCAAAATCAGCGATACGGTTGATGATAGGCAAAGGCGGCTCCTGCGCAGGTTTGCGGGAAAGATGCAGCGACAATTGCAGCTGTGCAAGGGGATTAGCGCCTGCTCTTCAGAGACCATCCCCAGAGGCAAAATTCGTTGTCATAACAGACCAAAGCCATAACGATGTGGCCAAAACACCACAACGGAAAAAAGCCCGCTTAATCGAGTCGAACCGCACGCAAAATTAATCTAATAAGTTATATATTAACTCCCAAGAAAGGATTTCTAAATGTCAATATTGAAACCACTTACACTAGCCTGCGCCGCATTGCTGCCGACGACCGTATTCGCGGACTGGAGCGGTGGGTATGCTGGCCTCAACTTTGGAACAACGACCGGTGATCTCGACTTTTTTGACACTGACGTGGCACAAGAGTTGGATGATGGGACAACTGTTGGTGTCTTTGCTGGATATCAGGTACAATCAGGTGCTTTTGTGTATGGCGGCGAAGTCGCAATTTTTAATACCAGCGATGCTTTTGTAACAGGCTTCTCCGAGTCAGAAATCAGCGAACCTATGTTCGATTTCAAGGCTCGTGGAGGATACACTATTGACGATGTTCTACTATACGGCCTGCTTGGAATGAGCTCTGGCATTTACACGAATCTCCCAGATGATGAGTGGGACGTATCAGGCCTAAACTACGGGATTGGCGCCGAATACATAATTGGCGATAAGTTTGTCGTTGGCGCCGAATATCTGGTTCGAGACCTAGAAGGAGATAACCCCGATGGGGGCGGTCAAACTGTGCAAATCGATTTCGATACACTCTCCTTTCGCGCCAGCTACAAATTCTAAGCCCTTGGCCTAGCGTACATCTTTGCATAGCGTGCCCCCAAAAACCAAAGCGGGGGCCCTATGCCGGACGATAGTTTGATCCACGATCCCAATGGCGGCATGCCCCGCCTGCTTGAGATCATGCGCCGGTTGCGTGATCCCGTCACCGGCTGCCCGTGGGATGTTGAACAGGATTTTGACAGCATCGCCCCCTACACGATCGAAGAAGCCTATGAAGTAGCCGATGCGATCGCCCGCCAGGATTGGGCCGAGCTTGAGGGCGAATTGGGTGATTTGCTGTTGCAGACGGTCTATCACACCCAAATGGGCAGCGAGGCAGGCCATTTCAGTTTTGACAGCGTTGTCAAATCCACCGCCGATAAAATGGTTGCGCGGCATCCGCATGTCTTTGGCGACGAAAGCCGCGATAAATCGGCGGCTCAGCAAACGGCGGATTGGGAAAAGATCAAAGCGGCTGAACGCGCAGACAAAGCCCAAACCCGCACGCTGGACGGTGTCGCCACTGGGCTGCCCGCACTGACCCGCGCGGTCAAATTGCAGAACCGGGCAGCCCGGGTCGGCTTTGACTGGCCTGATACAACCCATGTCATTGATAAAATCATCGAAGAAGCGGGCGAGCTGGTTGAGGCGCGCGAGACGTTGACCCAAACAGAGACGGAAGAAGAGTTCGGCGATCTTCTTTTTGTCATCGCCAATCTGGCCCGGCACCTGCAGATCGATCCTGAAACCGCCCTGCGTGCCGCCAATGCCAAATTCACACGGCGCTTTGGCGCGGTCGAAGACGCGTTGGCCGCACAAGGCAAAACCCCAGCCGACAGCGACCTGGCCGAGATGGATGCGCTTTGGGATGCTGTGAAACAGGCGGAAAAATCCCGATGACCACGCCCATAAAAGCCGTCATTTTTGATATGGACGGGCTGCTATTGGACACCGAGCAGGTGTATCTGCAAGGCTACAGAAACGCTCGCACGGCCATGGACCTTTCCCCCTACGATGCTGGCTTTCTTGAGCTGATTGGCCTGCCCAACCACGCTGGACGCCCTTTTCTTGAGGCCCATCTGGGCCCCGCTACCGATGCGTTTGAGGCGCAGTGGGATCAGGAAATCCGCAAATTGATGCAAGCCCAAATCCCCGCCAAGCCCCGCGTGCGTGATGTGATCGAGGCCTTGCAAGACCGCCAGATCCCTTACGCCATTGCCACCAGCACCTATACGCAAAAGGCCCATAATCATCTGGCCCGCGCCGGACTAGATGATCTTTTCCCGCTCATCATCGGCGGCGATCAGGTGGTCAACGGCAAACCGGCACCTGATATTTATCTGAAAGCCGCAGCAACACTGTGCATTGCCCCCGGCAATTGTGCTGCATTTGAAGATTCCGAAAACGGCGTGCGTGCAGCGGTTGCCGCAGGCATGCAGACCGTACAGGTCCCCGATATCAAACCGCCCAGTGAGGCGCTGCTATCACTTGGCCACCACGTTGCCGAGACTTTGGTGGCAGGCGCCCAAATGCTCAATCTGATGGAGAGTTGAGATGGACATGAAGGACGTGAATGCAATTATCACCGGCGGGGCCTCGGGACTTGGGGCTGCGACGGCCAAGGCATTTGCTGCCGCAGGCGCCAAGGTGACAATCTTTGATCGCGA
The DNA here is from genome assembly GCF_038069655.2 of Yoonia sp. BS5-3. Taxonomy (NCBI): domain Bacteria; kingdom Pseudomonadati; phylum Pseudomonadota; class Alphaproteobacteria; order Rhodobacterales; family Paracoccaceae; genus Yoonia; species Yoonia phaeophyticola. The sequence goes on along the minus strand of NZ_CP150951.2, from coordinate 2,797,433 downwards.
CCTCCAAGGGGCGGACTATGCCGCTCAGATCGGGGCCGGATTTGCGCAGGTCGATGTCACAGATGAAAACAACGTTGCTGAAGGGCTGGATATCGTGGATGTCATCAATGTCGCGATCAACTGCGCTGGCATTGCCACAGCCGAAAAAACGCTGGGCCGCGATGGGCCGCATGATCAGGGCAGCTTTGCCCGCACCGTGGATATCAATCTGAATGGAAGCTTCAACGTCGCCCGTCAGGCCGCCGCGCGCATGAAAGAGGGCGGTGTGATTGTCAACACGGCCTCTGTCGCCGCTTTTGATGGGCAAAAGGGACAAGTCGCCTATGCGGCCTCTAAGGCTGGGATTGCCGGTCTGTCGCTTCCCATGGCGCGCGATCTCGCGCGCAGCGGCATACGGGTGATGGCCATCGCACCGGGTATCTTCCACACCCCCATGCTCGAGGGTCTAGGCCAAGAGGTGATGGATGGGCTGGCAAAGGATGTGATCTATCCGCAGCGTTTGGGTGATCCGGCCGAATTTGCGGCTCTCGCGCGGTTCATTGTTGAATGCGATTACCTGAACGGGACAACAATCCGGCTGGATGGCGCGCTGCGAATGCCATGAGCCGTGAAACCAATCGGCCATAGACGCGCGCAGCAATCTGGGGCAAATGGGCCCACATGGCCCGCGTGATTTTGTTCAACAAACCTTTTGGCGTGCTGTCGCAGTTTACAGATGCGCACAGCCCGTCGCCGCGCCCGACCCTGTCGGCCTTTGTAGATGTGTCGCATGTCTATCCGGCAGGCCGGCTCGACCGTGATAGTGAGGGGCTTCTGGTACTGACGGATGATGGCAAGCTGCAGGCCCGGATCGCTGATCCCAAACATAAGCTGCACAAAACCTATCTTGTGCAGCTCGAAGGGGCACCCACCGATGCGGACCTTGCCCCTTTGCGCGATGGTGTCACGCTGAAGGACGGGCCAACCCGGCCTGCAAAAGCACGGCTGATCGATCCCCCCGCCCTGTGGGAACGTGACCCGCCCGTGCGTTTCCGTAAATCGGTGCCGGATCGCTGGGTTGAGATCACGATCAGCGAGGGGCGCAACAGACAGGTCCGGCGCATGACCGCGCATATCGGTTTTCCAACCCTGCGCCTTGTGCGCTGGCGCGTTGGCGATTGGTGCCTGGATGGCATCAAAAACGGAACGTGGTGCGACGCCTGATACGGTACGAATCGTCAGATATACCCTTTAGGGCGTTGTGCCGTCTTCGCCCAACAGCGCACCCGCATCGACCCGTCCAAACGATCCCAGAAGCTGACCAAGGAAGGTCACATCATTGATCCCGTCATCTGTGACACGGCGATCAAGCCCAACAACGCGCCCGTCTTCCAGCGTATAGCGGATCACATTGCGCACGACGTCATTGCCATCAAAATGGATCGCGACGATCTGGCGATCGACCTCTTCCGGTGGCAACGCCCCGAAATAGCTGAATTGGCTGGAAGCGTAATAAATCGCGTTGTTTTCCAGGCTGCTATCCGAAAATGGCGGACCAAAGGCGGAAATCACGCTGTCTTTGGTGGTTTGGCCAACCTCAACCGCTGTTAGATCAGCATCTGTCGGCGTGAAGCCGTGAAACCGTTCAATGCGCGTGCAGCCCGATGCAACAGCCAAAACCAGCACCAGCCCCATTGCGGGAACGGCTTTGCGAAATCCGGATGTCGAACGGGTCATATGAGGCCTCTTGCTTTGGCGTCATGCGCCTTTTATTCCCCCTACATCACACCCCGCCCCTGTTCAAGAATGGAAGCACCCTTGGCCCAATTGCCCCAATCACACTTGCGTTTGGCCGATCTGAGCAACCAGAACGCCACCGCATTTGACATCACGCCCACCGCCCCCGAGCGCCAAGCCATTGCTGCGGCTTTGAATATATCGGGTGTCAAGAAATTGCGGTTTTCCGGCCAGCTGGCCCCTGTTGGACGCAGCGACTGGGCGCTGACGGCCAATTTGGGGGCCACAGTGGTCCAGCCTTGCGTTGCAACGCTTGCCCCCGTGACGACCCGTATCGATGAACCTGTAAGGCGCAGCTATATCGCTGATCTGCCCGAAATCGACGCCGCCGAGGCTGAAATGCCCGAGGACGACACGGTTGAGCCGCTGCCCGCCAGCCTTGATCTGGCTGCAATCATGATTGAGGCGCTGACACTGGCTTTGCCACTTTATCCGCGCAGTGCCGATGCGCCGCTTGCCGCTGCGGCCAGCGCGCCGCCTGGCATCACCCCGATGAGCGATGAAGATGCGAAACCTTTCGCGGCCCTCGGGGCGCTGCGCGAAAAGCTTGAAAACAAAGAAGAATAATCAGGCGACAGGCCTGTCGCAAAAAGGGTTGCACAAATACGGAATCGCAGTATGTTCGCGGCCTCTTTTACATCGTGTCTCGACAGGGCGGCCAGATTGGCGTAGGACCCCCCGAGATGCAGGAAATCAGGGCCATGTGCCCTTTATATCATAGGGTTGAGACATGGCTGTCCAGCAGAATAAAGTATCCAAATCCCGCCGTAACAACCGGCGTGCGCATGACGCACTTGTTGCTGCGAATCCGAACGAGTGCGAAAACTGCGGTGAGCTGAAGCGCCCACATCATGTTTGTCCCGCTTGCGGACATTACGCATCACGCGAAGTGATTGCTGATACCACTGAGATCGATCTGGAAGACGACGCAGCGTAAGCCGCTTCGCGAGAGTGACTGCAGCATGACATCAGCCCAGACGGACACCGATCCGGCGCAGGTCAATGCTGCAAGCCACGTGCTTTCAGTCGACGCCATGGGCGGCGACAAAGGGCCTGCAACCGTCGTTGCGGGCCTTTCGAAGTTTCTGGGCAAGAACCCGGATGCTAAGGTGATTGTGCATGGCCCCGAGGCCGAGCTGAAGCCCCTGATTTCAAAGCATAATATCGGCGACCGTGTCACGATCCACGATGCCGCTGATGTTGTGAAGATGACGGACAAACCCAAAGTGGCTTTCCGTAAAGGGGCGACCACATCGATGTGGTCCGCGATTGAGGCTGTCCGCTCGGGGGCTGCTTCGGTCTGTGTCAGCTGCGGTAATACCGGGGCGCTCATGCTGATGTCGACCATCCGCTTGCGCAAGACCGATGGGGTCAATCGCCCGGCCATCGCCTGCCTATGGCCTTCGCGCAACCCATCAGGATTTAACGTGATGCTGGATGCCGGGGCCGATATCAGCGCCGATCAGGATGATCTTTTGACATATGCCTTGATGGGGGCCTCTTACGCGCGCAACGGGCTTGATATCGACCGCCCCCGCGTCGGCCTGCTGAATGTCGGGACTGAAGATCACAAAGGGCGCGCCGAACTGAAGGTCGCCAATGAGCTGATCGCAAATGCCGCTGATTCTGGTGATTTTGATTATGTCGGCTTTATCGAAGGCGGTGATTTGCCTTCTGACAAAATCGACGTGATCGTCACCGACGGTTTCACCGGCAATGTCGCATTGAAGACCGGCGAAGGCACGGCATCGCTGATCAGCGAATTGTTGCGTAGCGCGTTGCTGCGCAATCCCCTTTCTATTTTGGGCGCATTGCTGGCCCGCGGATCGCTGCGCCGCCTACGCAAACGGATCGACCCCCGCCGGGTCAATGGCGGTGTTTTTCTGGGGCTGAACCAGACCGTGATCAAAAGCCACGGATCAGCCGATGCCACTGGCGTTGCCGCCGCGCTGCACCTGGCTTACCGGCTGGGACAGGGCGGTTTTTCGGATAAACTGGCTGCACGGGTTGCATCCGCTGCGTCACTTGCCCAAGATGGTCCGCAACACATTGAGACGGGCAGTCTCAGCACCAATACGGACAAGTAAAAATGGTACGTCGCGCAGTCGTCAAAGGGGTTGGACATTACCTGCCCGAACGCGTGGTTCCGAACTCTGAATTCGAAAAGACACTCGATACCAGCGATGAATGGATCAGATCCCGTTCTGGCATCGAAAGACGGCATTTCGCGGCACCCGGACAGACCACATCGCAGCTGGCGACCCATGCGGCCAACGCCGCGTTGGCCATGGCGCAAATGGATGGATCGCAAATCGATGCGATTGTTCTGGCGACCTCCACCGCGGATAACACGTTTCCATCTGCCGCGACCATGGTGCAGCATGCCATTGGAAACACCACGGGCTATGCCTTTGATGTTCAAGCTGTTTGTGCCGGTTTCGTCTACGCGCTGAGCAACGCAAATGCGCTGATTGCTTCGGGCCAGGCTGACCGGGTGCTGGTCATCGGGGCCGAGACCTTTAGCAAGATCATGGACTGGACGGATCGCAGCACCTGCGTGCTGTTTGGCGACGGTGCGGGCGCGCTGGTGCTTGAGGCCGAAGAAGGCACCGGCGAAAGCACGGATCGCGGTGTGTTGTCGACCGATCTGAATTCTGACGGGCGCTATAAAGACCTGCTTTACGTTGATGGCGGTGTTGCGACCCAGAACACCGGCATGCTGCGCATGGAGGGCAAAGAGGTCTTCCGCCATGCCGTTGAAAAGCTCGCCAAGACTGCCGACACAGCGCTGGAAAGCGTCGGGCTGGGCCCTGACGATGTCGACTGGGTTGTACCCCATCAGGCCAATATTCGCATCATCCAATCCACGGCCAAGAAGCTGGGGGTCGAGATGGACCGGGTTGTTGTGACGGTCCAGGATCACGGAAATACCTCGGCTGCATCGATTCCCCTCGCGCTTTCGGTTGGGGTGGCCAATGGGCAGATCAAACAAGGCGATCTTGTCGTGACCGAAGCCATCGGCGGCGGGCTGGCCTGGGGCGCCGTTGTGCTGCGCTGGTAAGCTAAATCAGACCTGCATCTGTGATTGCCAAGCCATTGTTATTGACTCTGATTTTGGCCGAGGACTATGCTCCACCAAACATAATAGGGGGACCGGTGATGACGGCAAAAACATTGACACGAATGGATCTTGCGGATGCAGTGCACAATCAGGTTGGATTGTCACGCAACGACAGTGCCGATCTTGTCGAAAGCGTGTTGTCGCATGTGTCTGACTCTTTGGTGAAAGGCGAGACTGTGAAAATCTCGTCCTTCGGGACTTTTTCAGTCCGCGAGAAAGCGGCCCGGATTGGCCGTAACCCCAAAACAGGTGAAGAAGTGCCAATTCACCCCCGCCGTGTGCTGACATTCCGGCCATCGCATTTGATGAAAGATCGCGTTGCGGCTGGAAATAAGCGCTAAACCATGGCCAAGGCCAAAGACGCCTTCCGCACGATTAGTGAAGTCGCTGAATGGCTTGACACCCCAACCCATGTGTTAAGGTTCTGGGAAAGCAAGTTTTCCCAGATCAAACCTGTCAAAGGTGCGGGCGGGCGCCGATATTATCGCCCTTCCGACATGGAATTATTGGGCGGTATCAAACAGTTGCTGCACGAAGATGGGCTGACCATCAAAGGCACCCAGAAGCTGCTGCGCGAAAAAGGCGTCAAGTATGTAGCAACCCTTGGTGCGTCAACACACGCCGGGGCCGCCACGCCAGAGCTGGCAAAGCCTGCGCCAGAACCGTACAAGCAGCCCGCCGTCAAAAAAGCAGCCGAAGCACCTGAAGCGTCCAAACCTGCCGCCCCAGCGCCCCCTGCTGCGCCAGAGCCGATGCAGGACATGTTCGCCTTTGACGACATCCCGCCTGCAACAGAAACGCCACCTGCCCCGCCACCAGCGCCCGACCTGGCATTGCCTGCTTTCCCAGATGAGCTGCTGTCGGCACCGGGTCGCGTGATCGGTACCGTTCCAGCCGACTTATCGGCGCTGCACGCAAAAGCCGCACAAATCGCGCCGCTGCTCAGCCGCCTGGAAGCCTTGCGCGACCGGATGCGCGCTCAGTAATGGCCGAAGTGTTTTTCGGGCTTGCCCTGCCACTGAATTGCGTTATGAAAGCGTCTGTTCGGGCTATGGCGCAGCCTGGTAGCGCGTCCGTCTGGGGGACGGAAGGTCGCAGGTTCGAGTCCTGCTAGCCCGACCAATCATAACCGCCCGCTTGCGCCTTGGCGCAGCGGGCGTTTTGGTATCTGAAGGGATCCAGATATGACCACATCCGGTGTCTTGGCCGATCACCAAATCAGCGCCATGATTGCGACAGGCGGGATCACGGCCAGCGCCGAGATCACAACTGATCAAATACAACCTGCATCCCTTGATTTACGTTTAGGAACAACGGCCTACCGTGTACGTGCATCCTTTTTGGCCGGCCGGAATCGTACCGTAAAGGACCGCCTGAAAGACTTTCAGATGCATGCGGTGGACCTGACCGGCGGCGCTGTTTTGGAAAAGGGCTGCGTCTATGTTGTCCCGTTGATCGAAAGCCTATCGCTGCCCGCCGATATGTCAGCCGCCGCCAGTGCCAAATCATCCATCGGCCGCCTTGATCTGCTGACCCGGATTATCACGGACTACGGTGTCGAATTTGATCGCGTTCCTGCGGGGTATTCCGGCCCGCTTTACGTGGAAATTTGCCCCCGATCCTTTTCGGTGGTCGCGCAAACGGGCCAGATGCTGAACCAGATCATCTTTCGGCAGGGCAAAACCCTGATGTCAGATGACGATTTACGCGCCCTGCATGCCCAAACCCCGATTGTTTCGGGTGATCCGGTCATTTCGGACGGGCTGGGTTTTTCGGTGGACCTGAAACCGCAAAAGGGCAATCTGGTCGGTTACCGCGCCAAGCCGCATACGGGCGTTGTTGATCTGTCCAAGCTGAACCACTACGACCCCGCTGATTTTTGGGAACCCGTGCACACAGATGACGGCTGGATCATCCTGGACCCGGGCGCGTTTTACATTCTGGTCAGCCGCGAAGCGATCGTGATCCCCCCGATGCAGGCCGCCGAAATGGCGCCCTATCTGGCGATGGTCGGCGAATTTCGGGTGCATTACGCGGGCTTTTTCGATCCCGGTTTCGGCTATGCCGAGGCAGGCGGCAGCGGCTCGCGCGGTGTGCTAGAGGTCCGCTGCCATGAGGCGCCTTTTGTTCTGGAACATGGGCAGGTCGTCGGCCGTCTGGTTTATGAACATATGGCCGCAATGCCCGATGCGCTTTATGGGCGCGAGATTAAGTCGAATTATCAAGGACAGGGTCTGAAACTGTCCAAGCATTTCAAATCGGGCTAATTAACCTGCTGCAAGACAGACCTTTGGTTTTTGAGATGCCGTGCAATCAGATTGCGCTGCGCGCCTTTGGTCGGCACCAACGCGGCGCATGGCGGCAGCGTGTCCTGCCCCAGCTGTGGAAACAAGGTCTTCAATTCGGTCCGCGCCGCATTTGTCAGGGATTTTAGTGCCTCTGGCCCCGGATAAAGACTTTCTGACGGGGCGCCTTCGGCAAAGATAATCTCATGCTGTGCAAACATCAGATGGATATAGCTTAGCGCGGTATCGCCCTGATCGTATGAGATACCCGGCAAATCAATCAACTTGATCGCAGGGACCAGCGCCTGATCCACCCCAAACATCCGCTTGACGATCTTTGAGGCCAGCAACATGCGGTGCTGGCGCGACACCCTGAGGTCACGTTCAGGCAGACCCGCGCCTAAGGCCCCTTTGCCGATATGTACGGGGCGTAATTTCGGGAACAAACGCAATTCCAGCGGTGACAGATCACGCCGTCCGATCCACCTGATTGGCTGCAACCCATGCGCTGCGGTCTGAACCAGATCGCCGACCTGCAATGTTTCAATGGCGCGCGGTCCCATATCTGTCAAAATCATGGTCCCATCGACATAACAAACCGGCGCCTGATTCAGGATGTCGACATAATCACCGACATAGAAATCAGAGTTCCCAACCTCGACAGTACCGCTGTCGATGGTGCCATCTTCGTCAATGTCGAAGTCAGAGTAGCGATCCAAAACGACGGCCCCCGTCGCGTTGGCAATATTTGTGCCCGGCGCAATCGTCAGCGTGTTATTCAACGTAGGACCGCCGTTTTGCGGCTGCAAGATATTTGCGTTGAACCGTACATAGCTGTCACCAAGCCCCGAGATGTCGGATTGCACAGTCGCCGTCTGCCCCTGGTTTTGCGGGGCATAATCATATTTGATCAGGGTCGTGTCGGGCGTTCCGGCATCAACACTGGCAAGATAGGCCTGATAGTCGGCATAGCTGTCAAAAACCGTCAGGTCAGAGATGCTGCTGCCGCTGCCGATTTCATTTGTGCCGGTTGGGTCCTGTACTTCGAAAACAACGATGTCATCATCCTCGAACACAGCTGTGCCATTGTTGAATGTCACCTCGCCCTGCCCGTTCGAGCCACCGGTCGAATTCGTATTGATGTTCCCGCCCTGAATGACGTCAGCGCCAAGAACCGCAAATGATGCCATTTTTCACCTCAACAGACAGACCAACCGCCATCGGGTATTCAACCTGCCAAACCGTCTATACTATTACCCGTAAACATGTGCTCAACGGTTCGTCATATGCACCTTTGGGCATTACAAGACGTCAGGCCATTAACGTGACGGATATTGCGCCTGCAATATTAACGCAGGAACCGGCGCAAGAAACGCAGGTTACGCCGGGCGTTTTGGGCCGTCTTTTTCGATGACTGGGCCGATTGGCGTTCTTCTGCGGTCATTTCATCGGTGCTTTTGCCCCGACGGCTGGCGACATCGATACCCTTATTCACCCCGCGGTTCACCGCCATGCGGATCGCCCTGTTGATCATTCGGTTTACGTTCATTGCTAAATCCACCGCCTTGCACTGGTCTTAATATAAACCGGAATAATCATTCTTCAAACATCTCGGTCTGGTTTTCATCATCATCGGCATCTTCCGCCTCATCCAGCCCGGTGGCGCCGGGTGGCGGTCGGTTTTCAAGCAGACCTGCAGCGCGCAAATCTTTCAAGCCCGGCAGATCGCGCGCATTCTCTAGCCCGAAATGGTCAAGAAACCCTTGCGTGACGACAAAAGTTACGGGCCGCCCCGGTGTCATTTTTCGCCGTCCAAAGCGGATCCATTCCATTTCGATCAACTGATCAATCGTTCCCCGGCTAACGCTGACGCCGCGAATTTCCTCAATCTCGGCCCGGGTCACTGGCTGGTGATAGGCCACAATGGCCAGCGTTTCGATCGCCGCTCGGGACAGTTTGCGCGTCTCAATCGTCTCTTTCTGCATCAAAAAGCCCAGATCAGCCGCAGTCCGGATGGCCCAGGCATCACCGACCTTCACCACATTCACGCCCCGCCCCTCATAGCGCTTGCGCAGATGCGCTAAAGCCTCGGCTGGGTCGCAGCCATGGGGCATGCGGCCGATCAGCTCATTCACGCTGACCGGATCTGCTGTGGCAAAAAGGATAGCCTCGACCATGCGTTCCTGCTCGCCCATGGGCGGCGCTTCAAAGAGGCTGTCATTTTCGGGCTTACTCATCACCGGGTGCCTTTTTGCGAATTTGAATGGGGGCAAAGGTTTCGCCCTGCCGGATTTCGATTTTGCCTTCCTTGGCAAGCTCAAGACTGGCGGCAAAGGTGGCCGCCGTGGTTGAGCGGCGGCGCTGCGGGTCGGCATCCCAGCCATCGGGCAGATAACTGGCGATGTCGGTCCATTCGCCCGCAAAGCCGATCAAATGGCGCATCCGGTCTAGGGCTTGCTCCATCGTCATGACATGTTGACGGTCTAACACGAAGGGGCGGAAATCATCGCGGGTGCGGATACGCGCATAGCCTTGCATCAAATCAAGCAGCGTGGCGGTATAGGTCACCTTGCGCACCCGCTGCACATCTTCGGTGATCCCGCGCGCAAAAAAATCGCGCCCCAACTGATCACGCGCCATCAGCTGCGCCGCAGCCTTGCGCATCGCCTCAAGCCGTTCCAGCTGGAAGGCCAAATGCGCGGCAAGCTCTTCGCCCGATGGCCCCTCTTCGGCAGGATCGGGTGGCAGCAACAGCCGGGATTTAAGGAAGGCCAGCCAGGCGGCCATCACCAGGTAATCTGCTGCAAGCTCAAGCCGGAGCTGTTTGGCCCTCTCAACGAAGACCAGATACTGTTCGGCCAAAGCCAGGATTGAGATTTGGCGCAGATCCACCTTTTGGGTTCGCGACAGGGTCAACAGCAGGTCAAGCGGCCCCTCAAAAGCGCCCACATCCACGATGAGCGCCTCGGCGGCCAGCCGTTCGCTGACTGACATGCGGTCTTCTTGGAAAATATCGTCCTGCATCGATCCTCAGCCTAGTAGCGTTGCAAGTTCTGCTTCTAGCTCTGGGATGTCAATATTTGTTGGGGTTTTTCGCTGTGACAACGCACGGTCGGCCCGGACAACAGCCTGCGGGGTCATGCGGCCTGCCGCATCGGCGACTGCTTCAATCTCGGCGGCGTTACCATTGCAATGCAGGATAATATCGCACCCCGCCCGGATTGCGGCGGTGGCGCGTTCGGCGACTGTCCCGCTGAGCGCCTCCATTGACAAATCATCGGTCATGATCAACCCGTCAAAGCCGATCTTATCGCGGATATAGCGCATCATGGCAGGCGAAGTCGTCGCCGGGCTGTCAGGGTCAATTGCAGACACAACCATATGTGCCGTCATACCCATCGCAATATCGCTAAGCGCACGAAACGGCGCAAAATCACGCGCTTCGAGCGCGTCCAGCGGAAAATCCATCACTGGCAGTGCTTTATGGCTGTCCACATGGGCGCGGCCATAGCCCGGGATATGTTTCAGCACGGGCAAGACACCGCCCGCAAGATGCGCATCTGCGCAAATGCGCGCGGCAGCGATCACCGTGTCGATATCATCGCCATAAAGCCGGTTTCGCAGCACTGGATGGGTCTGATCCTCAACCAAATCAGCCAGCGGGGCACAGTTTACATCGATGCCCACATCGTAAAGTTCCGCCGCGATCAGCCGGTTGCGGATCCAATGGGCACGCATTGGATCGCGGGCCCGCTGCATTTGGTCCAGCGCGGGCGGGTATTCGCGCCAATGCGGGCTGCGCATCCGCTGTACACGCCCGCCCTCTTGATCAATCAGGATCGGCGCATTTCGGCCCACGTTTTCGCGCAGATCAGCTGTCAAACGGCGCAGCTGATCAGGCGTTTCGATATTGCGGGCAAACAGAATAAAGCCCAGCGGATCGGCGTCCCGGAAAAATGCGCGCTCCCATGATGTGATCTGCGCTGTTTCGGGGCCAAAAATAGCCGCGTTATGGGCCATGTCAGTCGACGACCACTGCGATGCAATCTGCGCCTTCAGCCTCTAAGGCCGCACAAAAGCGGCGGGCGGTCGCCCGGTCATCAAAGCCACTGGCACGCAGGCGATACCATGTATTGGCCGCTTGATTACTGACTTGAATGACCCGGAATTTATTGGCCATCAGATCACCAAAACGATCCTGCAGACGCTCCCACTCGGCGGCGGCCAAGGCAGGCGAGGTAAAGGCGCCAAGCTGCACAAGGTTCGTGCCCGGCGCAAAAGAGGCTGTGCTGACAGCCACTTCGTCATTGCTGGCTTCGGCTGGGGCCGCGGCAACTGCAGGCTCTGCGGCTGGCGCTGGAACGCGCAGGCTGGCAGGGCGAATATTGGGACGCAAGGACAGTGCCACACCGGGAATGGATGCGGGAATGATCGTAGCTTCCGGGGTCTCATCTACGCTGGCGGCTTCGGCCAAGGCTTCGGCAACTGGTTCGGCAGCAGGCGCTTCAGACAGCGCGGCAACCTCATCGGCCAGCGCCAGAATGTCTTCGGTGCTCATCGCGGCGGGTTCAGCCACCTCTGACGCGGTCGGCGCGGTAATGGCTGGTGCGTCTGTTGTCACGGCGGCCTGGATCACTTCGGCGACGGGTTGCGCATCAAGGTCTTCCTGGGCCAGCCCGGATGTGACCGGGGCCAGAACCAGCCGATCTTCGGGACCGCCAGCTTCGCCCAATGCCGCCACTTCGTTCACGGCTAAACCCGTGTGCAAGGCCACATCGCCGCCCGGATTGTCGGGCAGGACACGCATATCGCCTTCCATAGCGCGCACCACTGGAATGCCGCTGACATCGCGCATGATCAGCTTATAGCCCCAGACACTGACGCCGAGGATCAGTGCAAGCGACATTGCCGCCCCAGCATAATTTACAAGGATACCTGCGCGTGATGCGCCGTTTGCGGGCGCGAAACCCTCATCATAAACTGCCATCTCTGCCTCATTGCCCGTGCCATTTTGGCTTTGTGGGTCTGTTGCTGCTGCTCGATCCGGCGTTTGGTGCGTTAGCGCATCTCTTCTGCCGGTGTGACGCCAAGAATACCTAACCCGTGCAAAATGACAATCGCTACGGCGCGAATCAGGGCAATTTTTGCCTGTGTGGTATCTGAGTCACCCTCTTGCACAAAGCGTAGCGCTTCATCAGCATTGCCCTGATGGTAAAGCGCGTGGAAATCCGAGGCCAGATCGTAAAGGTAGAAAGCGATCCGGTGCGGCTCATGCCCCTTGGCGGCGATTTCAACCAAGCGCGGCCATTCAGCCAGCTTTTTGATCACCGTCATTTCCGCATCATGGGTCAGTCCTGACAGATCCACACCCACCAATGTTGTATCCGCTACATCTGCAAATTCTGACGCTTTTGATACGGCAGAATTGACCCGGGCATAGGCATAATTGACGTAAAAGACCGGGTTATCCTTGGACTGCTCCAGCACCTTGTCGAAATCGAAATCAAGCGGCGCGTCGTTCTTGCGGGTCAGCATGTGGAAACGGGTCACGTTTGGCCCCACCTGATCCACCACATCGCGCAGGGTCACAAAGGTCCCTGCCCGCTTGGACATTTTGAAGGGCTCGCCGTTCTTGTAAAGCTTCACCAATTGGGTCAGCTTGATATCCAGTGGCACTTTGCTATCGGATAAGGCGCTTACTGCGGCCTTCATCCGTTTCACATAGCCACCGTGGTCGGCGCCAAAGACATCGATCAGCTGATCAAAGCCGCGCTGCACCTTGTCATAGTGATAGGCGATATCGGGCGCGAAATAGGTCCAAGACCCATCAGATTTCTGCACAGGCCGGTCCACATCATCGCCATGGGCGGTGGATTTGAATAGGGTCTGTTCGCGCGGTTCCCAGTCTTCGGGCACCTTGCCTTTGGGCGGCTCTAGCGTACCGCGATAGATCAGGCCTTTCTCATCCAGCTCACCGATGGCTTTTTCAATCAAACCCGTGCCATAGAGCGACTTTTCGGAAAAGAAGTTGTCCATCACGACACCCAGCTGGGCCAGGTCTTCGCGGATCAGGTCCATCATGGCCTCGGTCGCAAATTCGCGCACCTCTTCCAGCCAGAACTGTTCGCCCTTGTCGATAAACGCATCACCAACCTTGGCTTTCAGCGCTTCACCGACAGGTTTCAGGTAATCGCCAGGATATGTCCCGTCCGGGAACGCAACCTCTTGCCCATGCGCTTCGAGATACCGCAGGTACACCGACCGCGCGAGTACATCGACCTGCGCCCCGCCATCATTGATGTAGTATTCCTTGGTGACATCATAGCCCGCATAATCGAGCAGACGCGCCAGCGCGTCCCCAAAGACAGCGCCCCGCGTATGACCGACATGCAGGGGGCCGGTTGGGTTGGCCGAGACATATTCGACCATCATCTTCTGCCCCTGCCCCAGCGATGAGCGGCCAAAGTTGCTATCGCCCAAAACCGCCTTGATCACGCCGTGCCAAATCTCAGGCACAAGACGCATGTTCAAGAACCCGGGGCCAGCCACGTCGGCCACAGCGATATGGGGATGGGCCAGTAGTTTTTCGGCCAGCGCCTCGGCGATCATCCGGGGGTTCATTTTGGCAGGTTTGGCCAGAACCATGGCCGCATTGGTTGCCATATCTCCATGGGCGGCATCGCGCGGCGGCTCGACCGTTACAGATGCAAAAGACAGCCCCTCGGGTAGGGTGTTTTCGCTGACCATCTGATCAAGGCAGTCGATGACGGCGGCACGGGTATCGGCAAAAAGGTTCATGGCATTTCCTTAGGCGCAGTGAAGACGCGTTTGGGGCCATGTATCATTGCCACACATGAGGTCAATCAAGCAACGCGTTCTTTGCCATATCGCATTGCCCAACAGACATCTCGGGTTGTGCGGGGCATCGGGCTCTGCTTAGGCTTGCGGCACAAAACAAACAAAGGACGACGACCAATGCGAACAGAGCCAGCGCAGGATGCCTATTGCGACAAAGAAAAGGCGCATCCAACCGCCGTCAAACTGATGGTAGAAGACTTTTTCTGGAGCCCGTCCGATGAGGCAGCCCCATTTGGCAGCGATGAGGGCTACGAATCTTACTATAGCTGGAAAGAGTGGCGGCAGAGTAATCCCACATCCCCACTAACAGATTGTTTCAAATGGATATTGGGTAGTGATTACGGCGCATATAACGCCGATCTTGCAAGTAACGCACAGGTTGCCAAAGACGTCGCCAACCCATACGAGGCCCCGTTTTCAGACGGTTGGGATATGTTTACACTTGATGTTACGATCATGGCCACGGCCTTGTCCCAGCTGCTGGACGAAGGCAAGATCGACGAAGATGCCAAACCTTTTGTGCTTGTGGCGACGAAAAGACAAGCCAGCCCCATGCTGGATCAAATGATTTTTCCGAAAGAGGTTCTAGCTGCAACCGAACGGGTGGTTGCGGCTGCATAGAGACAAGCCCGTTGAAACCCTAGATCGCCTTAGGCTCTAGGTATCAGCGGGCGGTTGTGCTCCCCCAAGGCCATCTGGCGGACGCAGTGCGATAAGCCGTACGTCTGGTCCCGCGCTCACATCTTCGTCCTTACGGATCAGTTTGATTGTCCCATTGGGCGCGATCCGGGCCACCACATGGGCCTCGGGCTGCTCATCCCGCCAATCGGCAAGCGTGAACTCTTCGGTTAGCCGCGAGGTGCGGAAGGTCCAGCCATCGGTGATCATCTGATCAAGCGCGGCATGGGTCACATCGGGCCCAAAGGGGCGCCCGCCCAGTGTCTGCGGCAACTGGTGCCGGGCATTTTCGCTCCGTTCGCGCATCACCTGAAAGACATTATCGCGTCCAAATTCTGGCGCCAGATCGGTTGCAACAAGCGTATTATACGCGTCGTTATCCGTGGCCGCGACCAAGGTGGCATAGCTGACCAGTTCCAGCCGCTGTTCAGCCGCCTCAGACAGAATATCGCCCGAGAATGTCGCGATCCCGGCGGTGCGTGCGGCCCGCAGATGGCCGAAATTCGGATCGGTCATCAACACCGGCACCTCAGCGCGTTGCAAGGCTTCGGCAAAGGCGGTGGTCCAGGGTGATCCGCCAATCATGATCACCCCGGGTGTTTCTGCCCCCGTCAGGCCAAGCCAGCGCGCGAAGGGTGCCAGCGAAAACCCGTGCAGCACAACCGTCACGGCGACAAGCACAAAGGCCAAAGGACCAATCAGCGCGGCATCTGCAAATTCAAGCGCCAAAAGCCGTTCGCCAAAAAGCCCGGCCACAGCCACCAAAACGACCCCGCGCGGGCCGGTAAAAGCGACAAGCACCTGTTCTTTCATCGGAACACCCGACCCCAAAAGCGAGACAAAAACCGTCAAGGGCCGCGCCACGAGCACAACAAGCAACACAAACAGGCCCGCCCGCCAATCAAGCTGGGCGAGCGCCGCAAAATCAAGGCCCGCCGCCAGCAGGATAAACACCCCCGAGACCAGCAGCACCGTGGCATGTTCCTTGAAACGGCGCAGTTCGACATAGCTGGGCAGATCGGCATTCGCGATCACGATCCCCATGATCGTCACGGCAAGCAATCCGCTTTCATGCAAGACCGTATCGGACAGCGCAAAGACCGCCAAAAGCAACGCGAACAGCACCGGCACTTTCATGAATTCAGGCACCCAGCCGCGTTTAAAGCTGCGTGCCAGTCCAAAACCGGCGGCAGCGCCCAACGCGCCGGCAACCCCGATCCCGATCACAAGTTCGATCATCGCCGCCTGAAACGTGGTGGCCGTGTGCAGCACCAGGACAACCGAAAAAGCCAGCACAGCCGCCAAGGCCCCGATGGGGTCATTGACGATGGCCTCCCACTGCAGCAAGGCGGCAGGCCGTTTGGACAGCCGCGCCGTGCGCAGCAAAGGTGCAATCACCGTGGGTCCTGTGACAATCATGATCCCGCCAAACACCGCTGCGCTTTCCCAGCTTAACCCTGCCCCATAGCGCAGCGCCAAGGCCGAGGTCAGCCAGCCCAGCGGCGCGCCTACAAAGACAAGCCTGCGCACCCCTACGGCGGCATCGCGCAACGTGTGAAAATTCAGCGTCAGCCCGCCCTCAAACAAGATAATCGCCACCGCGATTGAGATGATCGGCGCCATCAGCGGGCCGATATCACGGGCAGGGTCAAAAATGCCTGCGACCGGACCAATCAGAACCCCTGCCGCCAGCATCAAAACGATAGCGGGCATGCGCAGCCGCCAGGCCAGCCATTGCGAGCCGACCCCAAGTGCGCCAACCAGTGCAAAGGCCATGACAGGGGCCATCGCCCCGGCTTCTGTTTCAATGGCCATCAATCACCCCTTCTGGAATTTCTTGCCCACCAATCAAACGCTTATGTTCCTGAATGGCAAATCTGTCGGTCATACCTGCGATATAGTCCGAAACAATCCGGGCCAGTGCCGTCTGATCTGGGGCCTCGGCCACATCCTTGCGCCATTGCTTGGGCAACTCATGGGTGTTTTCCATGAAAAACGGGAACAGCTCATTGATCATTTTCGTGACAACTTCGCGCATCTCGACCACGGCGGGGGCGCGGTACATCCGCGTGAACAGGAAGGCGCGGATCACCTTGAGATCGGACCATAGCGCGGGCGAGAACTGCACCATCATGCGCCCGGCATGACGAATGTCATGCACCGATCCGGCGTCGAGGTCAGCCAGATTTTGACGGCTGACATTGATCACATCCTCAACAAGGACCCCAAAGAAACGGCGCAGCGCCTCATGCCTGCGGCGGTAATAATTCAGCCCCGGATATTTGGCATCCACCCGCGCAAAGCAGTCCTGCAAAACCGGCAGCTCGGCCAGCTCATCTGTACTGAACAGCTCGGCCCGCAACCCATCATGCAGGTCATGATTGTTGTAGGCGATATCATCGGCCAATGCGGCGGCCTGGGCCTCGGCGCTGGCATGGGTGTGCAATTCCAGATCGTGCCGCGCATCATATGCGGCCAGCGCATAGGGGATATCGCCTGTGACAGGACCATTATGTTTGGCAATGCCCTCAAGGCTTTCCCAGGTCAGGTTCAACCCGTCCCATTCAGCATAATGCCGTTCCAGATTGGTCACGATATGCAAGGCTTGGGCATTGTGATCAAAGCCGCCATAGGGGGCCATCAGCGCATCAAGCGCCTCTTCGCCGGTATGGCCAAAGGGCGTGTGTCCCAAATCATGGGCCAGGGCCACGGCTTCGGTCAGTTCAACATTCAGATCCAGCGCGGCGGCCACTGTCCGGGCCACTTGCGCGACCTCAATCGAATGGGTCAGCCGGGTGCGGAAATAGTCGCCTTCATGTTCAATAAAGACCTGGGTCTTATGCTTGAGCCGGCGAAAGGCCGATGCATGGATAATCCTATCCCTGTCGCGCTGAAAAGGTGAGCGAAAGGCGCTTTCCTCTTCGGGATAAAGCCGCCCGCGCGGATTGGCGGGGTCGGTCGCATATGGCGCTGCCATTTGTGGTTGCCTGTCTTGTTCGTCTTGCCTGCCCGCCTTATATTGCAACTGAAACCGAACCGATAGGTTACAATCATGCTGACAATCCCCCCCAAGGTGACCGAGCGCGCCTTTGAACGACTGGCCGAGATTGGCGCGGCCTCGCAAGGCAAAGCCCTGCGCATCGCCGTTGAAGGCGGCGGCTGTTCAGGTTTTCAGTATGAGATCGATCTTGATGATCCCAAAGAGGATGACCTTAAGCTGACCGAACAGGGCGAAACGGTCGTGATTGACAGCGTGTCTTTGCCCTTTTTGGCCGATGCGGTCATCGATTTCAGCGAAGAGCTGATTGGCGCACGCTTTGTGATCAACAATCCCAATGCGACATCGTCTTGTGGCTGCGGCACCTCCTTTTCGATGTAGGCTTGCAGCCGGGCCCAGCCTGCGCCACAACCATGGGCGAGCAAAGGGGGCCTCATGAAAATCGCGACATTTAACATTAATGGGGTCAAGGCCCGGATCGAGGCGTTGACCAACTGGATTGACGAAGCCCAGCCCGATGTCGCGCTGCTGCAAGAGATCAAATCAGTGGATGAGGGGTTCCCTCGCGAAATATTTGAGGACAAGGGCTATATTGTCGAAACCCATGGCCAAAAAGGGTTCAACGGCGTCGCGATCCTGTCCAAGCTGCCGCTGGAAGATGTCACGCGCGGCCTGCCCGGCGCAGAAGGCGCAGGGCGCGAGGGCGTTGATGATGTTGAGGCCCGCTATATCGAAGCAACCGTGATGGGCGATGTACCAATCCGCGTTTGCGGCCTTTATCTGCCCAATGGCAATCCTGCCCCGGGGCCGAAATACGACTATAAACTGCGCTGGATGGAACGGCTGCAGGCCCGGGCGCAAGAATTACTGTCGCTGGAAGAACCCGCCCTATTGGCGGGAGATTACAACATCATACCGCAACATGAAGATGCTGCGCGCCCCGATGCCTGGCGCGAGGATGCGCTGTTTCGGCAGGACAGCCGCGACACATTCCGGCGTCTGTTGAACCTTGGCCTGACCGAGGCGTTTCGCAGCCGCCAGGCTGGCGCAGGGCATTATTCCTTCTGGGACTACCAAGCCGGCGCATGGGACAAGAACGACGGGATCCGCATCGATCACTTTCTTCTGACCCCACAATGCGCTGATCTGCTGACCAATTGCTGGATCGAATCCGAACAGCGCGGACGGGAAAAGCCCTCGGACCATGTTCCTGTCTGGGTTGACCTTGCGGCCTAAAACGCTGATATAAAGGGCAATCAAAAAATCGAGCGGTCATTGGTAGCTAATAGAAGGGGCATCTGATGCTCGGTCGTTTGATGATGACGGCGGTTATGGCCGCAACATTTCCTGTCATGGCACACGCACAATGCCGCATCGCAGTGGCCGGTACGGCCTGCGTTTCTGTGCCCAAACCCAGCACCCCCACCCCCGGCCCGGTTGAGGTCGGCGAAATCCTGGATCGTGGCGAATATTCAATGTTGATGAATGCCACCTATTACGGGTTGCCGCGCGTCAGCGATGGCTGGGTCTATATGCAGATCGAAGAAGAGATTTACCGGGTCGATTGGCGCAGCCATGAAGTGCTTGAGCGTGTGACCCATCTGGCCAGCCGGAACTGGTAAAACAGGGCCTAGGCCGTCACATCGTGATCATAAAGCCAGCTTAGCCGGTTCAGAAATGCGTCGGGGGCCAGTTTGCCCATGCCCCGCAGCCCCGTATGCGCAATCACACGTTTCATCCCGCTCAGATGATAATTGGTCGCGTTGCGGTTTGCCGCCGCAATCGCCCGCACCACACGTGCGCGGCGGGCGTTCTGATAATCTCGCAGCCCCCCCTGCAATGACGAGTTTTCCTGGCAACAGCGGGCCAGCACATAAGCATCCTCGATCGCCAGATTTGCCCCTTGCGCCAGAAAAGGCAGGGTCGGATGGGCGGCATCCCCCAAAAGCGCGGTACTGCCCAGATGCCAGTTCTCCGCAACAGGATGACGGAACAGCCCCCAAAGGTTGACCTCGGTCACCTCGGCCAGAATGCCTTTCAGCTCCCAGCAGCTATCGGCAAAAGCGGCGCGCAGATTGCCCGGATCATCTGGGTGATGCCAACCTTCATCGGCCCACTGGCTGCGTTCTTGGACGGCAACGATATTCAGCCGCCCATTTGGCAACGGATAGGTGACGACGTGGCGCCCCTTGGCCATCCAGATGCGGGCGGCGGGCGGCGCATCGGGCGCGTTGATCATCGCCCGCCAAGCCACTTGGCCCGTAAAGAAAGGCGCGCGCGGTCTGTTCAACGCATCGCGCACAATAGACCGCACCCCATCGGCGCCAATCGTCAGATCAGGGCGAAACGTCTTGGAACCACATTGAAAGGACCCATCTGGTGAAACTGATGCGATCTTGGCATCCAAGACCAGTGTGACCGATTGGGCTTCACAAGCGCGGGCAAGCAAATCAATCAGGGCGGCCCGATGGAAAAAACGATAGGACGGGTTTTGCCGGGTTAAATCGAAACGGGCAATCTGCTTGCCGCTATACGCATCCATCGGGATGACTGCAGCGGCCTCTTTCCCGGACGCTGCAAGCGCATCACGCAAACCCAGTTTATTCAAGGCACGGGCAGCATTTGGCGTTATTTGCAGGCCTGCCCCAATCTCGGTCAGCGCAGTGGCCTGCTCAAAGACGGTCACCTTGGCGCCTTGGCGTGCAAAGGCCAATGCAGCCGTTAAGCCACCGATCCCGCCACCGATAATGGCAACATCACGACCGGCATTGTTTTGTGGATCAGTCGTCGCGGTGGACTTTTTCACGGCGCTCGTGGCGCTCCTGTGCTTCAAGGCTCATCGTGGCGATCGGGCGGGCATCAAGTCGTTTCAGCGAAATCGGCTCGCCCGTGATTTCGCAATAGCCATATTCGCCTTCGTCGATACGGCGGAGCGCTGAATCAATCTTGCTGACCAGCTTGCGCTGGCGGTCGCGGGTACGCAGTTCAAGCGCACGATCCGTTTCTTCCGACGCGCGATCAGCGACGTCAGGAATGTTCCGGGTCTGATCTTTCATGCCAGCAACCGTATCACGGCTGTCTTCCAGCAACTCGTTTTTCCAGTTGATCAGCTTACGGCGAAAATACTCGGTCTGGCGTTCGTTCATGAACGGCTCATTATCAGCGGGGCGATAGTCTTCTGGAAGAAACACTTCGGCTTTCATCTTGATACCCTTCAATATTGGCAGTCTAAGGCCAGCACCCCTGCCGCAATCCCTTATTTTGAGGCGGGTTTACTCCGTTGCTGCGCGCGTGTCACCCCCTCTTTTTGGTCTGTTCGCGAGGTGTTGATGATCGGCGATGACCTGCTAGTTTGACTTGGAAACAATAGGGTTGAATCCATGCAATTTACCGGCACAGACAGCTATGTCGCCACTGATGATCTGACTATGGCTGTCAATGCCGCCGTCACTTTGGAACGCCCGCTTCTGGTCAAGGGCGAACCAGGAACCGGCAAAACCGAATTGGCCCGGCAGGTCAGTGCCGCGTTGGGTTTGCCCATGATCGAATGGCATATCAAGTCGACAACCAAGGCCCAGCAAGGTCTGTACGAATATGATGCGGTTAGCCGGCTACGTGACAGCCAATTGGGCGATGCCCGTGTGCAAGACGTCGCCAACTACATCAAACAGGGGAAACTCTGGCAGGCCTTTGCTGCTGACGGCAAGGTGGTTCTGTTGATCGATGAGATCGACAAAGCCGATATCGAATTCCCCAATGATCTGCTGCAAGAACTGGACCGGATGGAATTTCACGTCTACGAGACCGGCGAGACGATCAAGGCGATCCAGCGCCCTATCGTGATCATCACATCGAACAATGAAAAAGAATTGCCCGACGCATTCCTGCGCCGCTGCTTTTTCCACTATATCCGTTTTCCCGATATCGACACGATGCGCAAAATCGTTGAGGTGCATCATCCGGGTATCAAAACAGGCCTGCTGACCGCCGCGCTGACCCAGTTTTACGAAATCCGGGACACGGCCGGTCTAAAGAAAAAACCATCCACATCCGAGGTGCTTGATTGGCTCAAGCTGCTGCTGGCCGAAGATCTCGACCCTGAAGATCTGAAACGTGATGGTGCCAATGCCCTGCCCAAGCTGCATGGCGCGCTGTTGAAGAATGAACAGGATGTGCATCTGTTTGAACGGCTCGCCTTTATGGCCCGCGCTGGCCGTTAAGCCACAGCGCGGCGCGATCATTGCGCGTGCACGGCCAAGTGATTGGTCACGCATCCATTCGCGGCTATGTTGGGCGCAAAGCAAGAAAGAAGAAAACAATGGCAGGCAGCGTAAACGCGCATATCAGACCACTGCGTCCAGGCGACAAACAAGCTTGGGAAAAGCTGTGGCGTGCGTATCTGGAGTTTTACAAAACATCACTACCCGCAGAGGTTTATGAGACAACATTCAACCGGCTTCTTGGTGATGACGACCGGGATTTCCATTGCCTGATTGCAGAAGTTGCCGGGACACCTGTTGGGCTTGTTCATTACCTTTTCCACCGGCACTGCTGGCGGATCGAAAATGTTTGCTACCTGCAGGATTTATACGCCGATCAAAGCGTCCGCGGACAAGGTATTGGACGACAGTTGATCGAGGCGGTATATGCCGCCGCAGACGCGGCCGGTGCGCCAAATGTCTATTGGTTGACGCAGGAAGATAACCATACGGCACGCCAGCTTTATGACCGCGTTGGGGCCAACAGCAACTTTATCAAGTATCAGAGGCCCGCATGAAACGCATCGCCGCCCTTGCTCTCATGCTCTTTGCCGCCTGTACAGATATCCCCGAGGGACCGGACCCGATCCGGCTGACCTTCCCCGATATGCGCCGATTTGATGCAGCAAGCCCCGGGCGGGCGGCCCGGCCAAACTCGGAAATCGCGCTTGATTTCATCGATCTGGCCTTTCGCATGGAAAGCGGGCGCGAATTGCCAGTCTTCTCGCGTTTTGAGGGGCCGGTGACGGTGCGGGTGGCGGGCGATGTCTCGGACACGATGATCACCGATCTTGAGGCGCTGCTCGACCGGCTGCGGCGCGAGGCGCATATCGATATTCGCCGCACGGAATCCAGCGACGCCAATATCGTGATTGAGGCTGTCCCCTCGCGCAGTCTGGACCGTGTTGCCCCCAATGCCGCATGTTTCGTTGTCCCACGGGTCAGCAGCTGGGCCGAATTGCGGGCGGCGCGGAACACCGGCGCGCTGGATTGGGCGACCGTGCGCCAGCGCGAAAAGGCCGCGATCTTCCTGCCCGGCGACGCCGCACCGCAAGAAATTCGGGACTGCCTGCATGAGGAACTGGCCCAAGCGCTTGGCCCGCTCAACGATCTTTACCGCCTGCCCGACTCTGTCTTTAATGACGATAATATCCACGCGGTGCTGACCGGGTTTGATATGCTGATCCTGCGGACCTACTACGCCGCCGAATTGCAAAGCGGCATGTCCGAGGCGCAGGTCGCCGACAGGCTGCCGCGCATTCTGGCGCGCTTTAACCCGCGTGGTCAGCGCGCGGGCGGCCAAATTCCAAGCAGCACCTCAAGGGCCTGGATCACGGCGATTGAAACGGCGTTGACCAATGGATCGGCCGGGCGGCGCAGGCAGGCGGCGGCGCGGGCCATTGCGATCGGGCAAAGCCTGGGTTGGACGGGCACGCGGGAAGGTTTTGCCAATTACGCCTTTGGACGGCTACAGATCGGCAATGATGCAACCGTGGCCTTGGGCGCTTTTAACGCCGCCGGGCGGGCCTATGGGCAAAGTGCGGTGACCAACATTCATTCGGCGCATGTGGCCGTGCAACTGGCCGCTTTTACCCTGATTTCAGGCGATGCAGAAGCGACGATCACCATCGCGGATGAGGCGATCCCCGTCGCCGAGCAGCATGAAAATGCCGCGCTGCTGGCGCTGCTTTTGATGTTCAAG
Organism: Yoonia sp. BS5-3; assembly: GCF_038069655.2. NCBI lineage: Bacteria > Pseudomonadati > Pseudomonadota > Alphaproteobacteria > Rhodobacterales > Paracoccaceae > Yoonia > Yoonia phaeophyticola. Next base: position 2,773,756 of record NZ_CP150951.2, on the reverse strand, counting down.
TCCGAAGCGTTGGAACTGCAAGGAGACAGTGAAAAAGCCGCAGAAGTGCGGCTGGACAGCCTTGGCTGGGGGCTCTATGGCTTTGGCACCCGCGACGAAGTGGTCAGCCGGTTGAACGAAATCGCATCGCTGGCACCGCAGATAGCGCCAACGCAGTAAAGGCTTTGACATGATCTACCCGCTTACAGGACTATTTTTGGGCGCACTGTTAGGGGCGTTCCAGGCCAAACGGCGGGGCGGCACTGTCAAAGATCTTTTGCAATGGGCGGTCGTGTTCGCAATCATCTTTGGGCTGGTCGGTCTTTTCGCCCTGATCTTCATTGAACGCAGCTATTTCGCGCCCTGATGTTCCTGCCCTTCTTTGACAATCTGCGCAAACAGGGGATTCCCGTCTCATTGCGCGAATTTCTGTCATTTCTCGAAGGGATGAAGGCCGGGCTGGCCACCTATGATATCGAAGCGTTCTACTTTCTGGCGCGCACGATCATGGTCAAGGATGAACGGCATCTGGATAAATTCGACCGGGCCTTTGCCGCCAGTTTTGAAGGGCTTGATCAGATCCCAGATGATGCCGTCCTGAACGCTGTCGACATCCCTGCGGACTGGCTGGAAAAACTGGCTGAAAAACATCTTAGCGATGCCGAAAAGGCTCAGATTGAGGCCATGGGCGGTTTTGACAAGCTGATGGAAACGCTCAAAAAACGGTTGGAAGAACAAAAGGATCGCCATCAAGGCGGATCAAAATGGGTGGGCACCGCCGGCACATCACCTTTCGGCGCCTATGGCTATAACCCCGAAGGTGTAAGGATCGGGCAAAAGGAAAGCCGCCACCAGCGCGCGGTCAAGGTCTGGGACAAACGTGAATTCCGCAATCTTGACGACACGGTTGAGCTGGGGACGCGCAATATCAAGGTCGCCCTGAAAAGGCTGCGCCGCTGGGCACGCGATGGCGCTGCAGAGGAACTGGACCTGAACGGGACAATCCGTGCCACAGCCGAACATGGTTATCTTGACGTGCAAACGCGCCCCGAGCGGCGCAATGCGGTCAAGGTGCTGCTGTTTCTTGATATCGGCGGCTCAATGGATCCGCATATCAAAGTGGTGGAAGAGCTGTTCAGCGCCGCCAAATCCGAATTCAAGCATTTTGAATATTTTTACTTCCACAACTGCCTTTACGAAGGGGTCTGGAAAGACAACCGGCGCCGCTGGGATGCGCAGACCGCCACATGGGACGTGTTGCGCACCTATGGGCCAGATTACAAATGCATCTTCGTCGGCGATGCCAGCATGTCCCCTTATGAAATCGCCTATCGCGGCGGGGCAAACGAACATTGGAATGAAGAAACCGGGCAAACTTGGCTGATGCGCGCGCGCGATCAATGGCCCGACCATTTATGGATCAACCCGCTTGATGAACGTTATTGGCCCTACACCCAATCCATCGCCATGATCCAAGAGATTTTTGGCGCTGATCGGATGGTCCCGATGACTTTATCAGGTATCGACGCCGGAATGCGGCTCTTGGGGCGTTAAAGGCGGCAGGCATCTGATGACAAATATGGGGCGCGTGATTAAAGATCTTTGGCAGCATAACAGATTGGCCCTATTGGCCTTCGGGATTGCGCTTTGTGCTTTTGGCTTTTTCGGGATCAAAACCGCCAGCCACGTGATCTATTGGGCGGACCCTGCGCATCAGGACCAGCCGCTCGCCGCATGGATGACACCGCGCTATGTCGGGCAGTCACACCAAGTACCGCCCGAAGTGGTCAAAGAGGCGTTCTTTTTGGCCGCTGATGGCCCTCCACGGCGTATTTCGATAGGGACGATTGCAGCCGAGCAGGACATGACAATCGCCCAATTGCAGGAACGTCTTGATGGGATCGTTGCCGCATGGCGGGCCGCAAATCCGGGCCGTGGCGGATGAGCGAATATATCCTGACATTGGCCGCCGATTTCGGCGTCCCGCTTTTGTTTTGCGTCACCTTGCTCAGCTGCCTTGCATTGCCGGTGCCCTCATCGCTGCTCATGCTGGCCTCTGGCGGGTTTGCAGCAACCGGTGACTTGTCACTGTGGGCCGTTGCGGCAGCGGCCTTTTGCGGGGCGGTGATCGGGGACAATCTAGGCTATTGGATCGCGCGGCGCCTTGGTGATCGGCTGAGCGATTGGTTGGCAGCCCACCCCAAACGGGCCAAGCTACGCGACAGATCCGAAGGGTTTATGGCCAAATGGGGTGGCTCCAGCGTGTTTTTCTCGTGCTGGCTGGTCGCGCCACTGGGTCCCTACATCAACTATGTCAGCGGCTTATCAAAATTCCACTGGCCACGTTTCGCCCTGTGGGGCATGGCGGGCGAGGTTTTCTGGGTCTCAATCTATGTGGGGCTGGGTTATGTATTTGCCGACCAGATCAGCGAAGTGTCCAGCCTGCTAGGCAACCTATCGGGGCTGATCGTGGCCTTTGTTGCGGTCATCGGGCTTGGCTTTTGGCTGATCAAAGCCACCAGGGCCCGCGCCAAAACGCAGACTGGCAATGCCAGCGACGGGCCCCATATCTAAGGGTATGATCAAACTTGCCCCTATCCTTTTGGCGGTCCTCTACGGATTGATAGTCTACCGGTTCTCGGTCTGGCGCACCTCGCGTGAACTGGATGAAAAATCTACGGAACTGGCTGATCCTACGCTGAAAAAGCTGACGGACCGGATGGCCCAGGCGCTCGATATCGCGCAGATCAGGGTCTATATCTACGAAATCGAACCGGTGAACGGGCTTGCCGCGCCGGACGGGCGTATCTTCATCACGCGTGGTTTTTTCGACAAATACCACCAGGGCAAAGTAACACCCGATGAAATGGCCAGCGTGATCGCGCATGAATTGGGCCATGTCGCATTGGGGCATGCACGCCGCCGGATGATCGACTTTTCGGGGCAAAATGCCATGCGCACGGCGCTTGCGATGATTTTGGGGCGGTTCATCCCCGGCGTTGGTCCCTGGATTGCGACCAAGCTCACCAGCCTCGTAGCCGCCCGCCTATCGCGGCAGGATGAGTTTGAGGCTGACGCATATGCCTCTGCTTTGCTGGTGAAGGCAGGGATCGGAACCGGGCCGCAAAAGTCGCTTTTCGAAAAACTCGAAAGCCTGACCGGCGCGCATGGTGCATCCGTTCCGGCATGGATGCTCAGTCATCCCAAAACCCCGCAACGGATCGCCGCGATTGAGGCGAATGACGCCAAGTGGCAGGCCTAAAGCACCTCAAGCGCCTTGCCAAAACGCGGCAAACGGGCTTTTTTCATCAGGGTACGGACGGTCCAGGGCCGATCTGACATTGTGTTGGCTTGCGTCAGGACAGTCGTGGCAACGCCCCGGACCTGATCCGGGGCCTCTTGCAGCAGATCACACAGAAACAGATCCGGCCCCAACCGTTCCAACATCGCATCCGCCAGAATATCGCGCGGAAAATCCTTGTGATTCATGGTCAAGATCGCATCACATGATCCCGCAGCGGCGGCAGCCAAAACATGGATATCATTTTCATCCGGCAGCCAGAATTTGCGCGCAAATTCAGGTGGGTACGATACGGTTGCATCGGGAAAACCCGCCCTTAGCGCCGCAATTTCACCTTGCGCAATTACCTCTTGCGCCGGCCCCAGCTTGACGACCGCACGCGCCCATTCATCAAGAATACGCGCCGACCAGCGCGGCGTAAAAAGTCCGACCTTCGCGCAGCCAATGACGGTTTCACGCATCACCGTCGGATAAAGAACGCAGGCGTCGATCATCACCCTCATAGACGATAGACAACCGCCTTCAGATAACCGCTCTCGGCCAAATGCGGCATCAGCGGGTGGTCCGGCCCGGCAAAGCCGGTATGGATGATCTGCCCACGGCGCCCTGCCCGGCCGATCCCGCGCGAGGATGCATTGCGAAACTTAGTCAGATCAGCGGCATGCGAACATGAGCAAAGAACAAGATACCCGCCATCGGCCACCAACGGTGCCGCCAGACGGGCGACACGTTCATAGGCGCGCAGCCCCGCATCCAGCGCGTTTTTCGATGGAGCAAATGCAGGCGGATCACAGATCACAACATCAAAGCGCTGCCCCTCGTCGCCAAGCGCCGCAAGCGTATCAAACGCATCACCTTTACGGGCCTGGAACCGCGTTTCGGCCCCCATGGCCACTGCCCCCTGGGTCGCCAGGTCCAGCGCCGGGGCCGATCCATCAACGGCCAGGGCCGAGGCCGCACCGCCTGCCAAAGCGGCCAATCCAAAACCGCCCACATGCGCGAAAACATCCAAAACGCGGGCATCTTTGGCCAGCCCGGCAACAAAGGCATGGTTCGGGCGCTGATCGTAAAACAACCCGGTTTTCTGCCCCCCCATGACATCCGCCATATAGGTCGCGCCGTTCATCGGCACCGGGATCGGTCCGTCTGGTGCGGCGCCTGCTGCGATCTCAATCTTTTCGTCTAGACCTTCTAGGCTCCGCGTGCGTCCGGTGCCGTTCATGACCACGGTCTGCACGCCCGTGACATCCTGCAGCGCCGCAACCAGCGGCCCGATCATCACATCGGCCCAGGCGGCATTAGGCTGCACAACGGCCAAATCACCAAAACGATCAATGATGACACCGGGCAGCCCGTCAGCCTCGGCATGGACGAGGCGATAAAACGGCTGGTCATACAGTCGCGCGCGATGGGCCAGGGCGCGCTGCAAACGCGCAGCAAGCCAATTTTGATCAATCACCGCATCCGCATCGCGGTCCAGCACCCGGCAGATGATCCGCGAGGCTGGATTGACGGCCACCAATCCCAGCGGCGCACGGCCAGCATCCTCAAGCCGGACAATAGTGCCCGGTGCAAGTTTGCGCGTGCGCCGATCTGTGACCAATTCATTGGCATAAACCCAAGGAAAACCGTGGCGGATCGCGCGCGCCTCTGCTTTTGGGACAAGGCGCACAACAGGCAAATCGGGTGTGGGGGAAGCGTCAGTCATACGTTCCCCCTACAAGGTCTGATCCAAACTTGGAAGAGAGCGGCCGCCCATTTACCACGCCGCTATTTCATGGGCGCGACAAGAATTGTTAGCCTAAGACAGCTCGGCCCGCAGCAGCGCTGTCAGATAGCTGGTCACGCGGACTTTTTGCGTATTTCCACCCTGCTCAAGCGCAACAGCCTGCGATCCACCCGGGGCCTTAAGGTTACCAACAACGCGCCGTGTCGGCTCAAGCAGTGTCCCGGACCGGGCATCCACAACCGTCAAATTAAAGATGATGTTGTAGTTACCCCCAACCGAATAGCGGGTGCGGTCTGTCACGCCGTGAAAACGGACCAAATCGACGCGCACGGCCACCGGTGTATCACCTGCCAGCACGGGCTCGTTGCGGGCTACGGCCTGTGTAAACATGTCCTCAATCTGCGCGATACGGTCGCCCTTGGGATCACCGCGCCACACCACATCGGCAAGCGGGTAATAGCCTTCGGCCTCTGAAACGCTCAGATCATCAGGTGCGGCAAACTGGAACGACGCCACCGAATATGATCGCTCAGCCGCGGCGGTTGATGAAGATACAGCAACAGGCGTCTGCGCCCCGCAGGCCGCCAAAACAAAGATGCCGGTCACAAGAACAAGCAGTTTTCTAATCACGATTTATCCGTCCAAACTTCATAAACCTACGCCCTAATCATTAGGTGTTTCTGGTTAACAAGGCCTTATTCTGAGACATGCTGGCAGCATTATGTCGGTTCTGCGTCAAGGTTCGCTTGTTAGCGCTAACATATCATGCTATGATGTGTAAAACGCCTTCAATGAGGATAGCCATGTCACTGAATTCAACCGTAGCGGCGGTCACCGACCGAATCCGCGCCCGGTCAGAAGCAAGCCGCGACAAATATCTTGATACAATGGCCCGCGCCGCCGCCGAAGGCCCGCGCCGCGCCCACCTGACCTGCGGCAACCAGGCCCACGCCTATGCCGCCATGGGCCAAGACAAAACGGCTTTGACCGACGCGCGCACGCCCAATATCGGGATTATCACCGCCTATAACGACATGCTGTCCGCGCATCAGCCGTTTGAGCGTTATCCAGATCAGATCCGCGCAACCGCCCGTGCAAATGGCGGAACAGCGCAGGTCGCAGGCGGTGTGCCCGCGATGTGTGACGGCGTCACCCAAGGTCAGACGGGCATGGAATTGTCGCTCTTTTCAAGGGATGTGATCGCATTGTCCGCAGGGGTGGGCCTGTCCCATAACGTCTTTGACAGTGCTGTCTATCTGGGGGTGTGTGACAAGATCGTACCGGGGCTGGTGATGGCTGCTGCGACTTTCGGCTATATCCCCAGCATCTTTATCCCAGCAGGGCCAATGGTCTCGGGCCTGCCAAATGATCAGAAGGCCAAGGTGCGCCAACAATTTGCAACCGGCGAGGTCGGGCGCGACAAACTGATGGAGGCTGAGATGGCCTCTTATCATGGGCCCGGCACCTGTACATTTTACGGCACAGCCAATTCCAACCAGATGTTGATGGAATTCATGGGGCTGCATTTGCCCGGCGCGTCTTTTGTCAATCCAGGCACGCCCCTGCGCGATGCGCTGACAGATGCAGGCACCAAACGGGCGCTTGAAATCACGGCCGTTGGGAATGATTTCCGGCCGGTCTATGAAATCCTGGATGAGCGCGCTTTTGTGAACGGAATTGTCGGATTGATGGCCACTGGCGGGTCGACCAATCTGGTTCTTCACCTGCCCGCCATGGCCAAGGCTGCCGGGATTATGCTGGATCTTGAAGACTTTAGCGATCTGTCCGCTGTCACACCGTTGATGGCGAAGGTCTATCCAAACGGGCTGGCGGATGTGAATCATTTCCACGCAGCCGGCGGGCTTGGCTTTATGATTGGCGAATTGCTCAAAGACGGGCTGTTGCATGACGACACCAAAACCGTCGCCGGTGATGGGCTGGAACTTTACACACAAGAGCCAAAGCTGACCGAGGATGGCATCACCTACGCACCAGGAGCCGGACAAACGCTGAACGATAAAATCCTGCGGCCTGCAACCGATCCTTTCCAGAAAACGGGCGGGTTGACGCAGCTGTCCGGCAATCTGGGACGGGGCGTGATCAAAACCTCAGCCGTCGCCCCCGAGCGGCATATTGTTGAGGCCCCTGCCCGGGTCTTTCATACCCAAGACGCCGTAAAAGAGGCATTCAAGGCCGGTGAATTTACCAGCGACACCATCATCGTGGTTCGTTTCCAAGGACCAAAGTCAAATGGCATGCCTGAATTGCACGGGCTGACGCCGACCCTTGCGGTTCTGCAAGACCGGGGGCTGAAGGTCGCGCTGGTGACAGACGGGCGGATGTCGGGCGCATCGGGCAAGGTGCCCTCTGCGATCCATGTCTGCCCAGAGGCCGCCGATAACGGGCCGATTGCCAAGCTGCAGGATGGGGATATCGTCCGTCTTGACGCGACCACTGGAACAATCGAGGTGCTTGGCGTAGATATCGACGCACGCGCGCCAGCCACGGCTGACCTCAGCGGCAATGGAAACGGTGTTGGCCGTGAATTGTTCGAGGTCTTCCGCCAGAATGTCGGGCTTGCCGCGGACGGTGCCGGGGTCGTTGTGTGACCCCGGCCGTGAAACACAGTTGAACTTAGGATCCTTTTCCCATGACCCCACAAGACGCCTCAACCGCTGCCGCTAAAATCTGCCTGATGGCACCTGTTGTTCCTGTGCTTGTCGTTGATGACGCAAGCCTGGCAGGCGATCTGGCACAGGCGCTGATCACCGGCGGTTTGCCCGCGTTGGAGGTGACGCTGCGCACCCCTGCGGCGCTTGATGTTATTCGGGAAATGGCCAAAGTGCCCGGCGGCGTTGTCGGCGCAGGCACGCTTTTGACACCCAAAGATGTGGAAAACGCCAAAGAGGCAGGGGCGACCTTTGGTGTCTCGCCCGGGGCGACCGATATCTTGCTCCAGGCTTGCGAGGCCAACGACATGCCCCTGCTGCCCGGCACTGCCACGGCAACAGAAGCGATGCGCCTGCTAGAGCGGGGTTATACCGTGCAAAAATTCTTCCCGGCCGAGGCCAATGGCGGCGTTGCGGCCCTCAAAGGGATCGGCGCGCCAATCCCGCAGGTCAAATTCTGCCCAACCGGCGGGATCGACCTGAAAAAGGCCAGCGATTATCTGGCGCTGAGCAATACGCTCTGCGTGGGTGGGTCTTGGGTGGCGCCCAAGGACATGGTGAATGCCAAAGACTGGGCAGGCATCACGGCACTGGCCAAAGAGGCAGCGGCGCTCAACTAAGGCGGATGCGCATCGAAGCCCCATCGGCGAAAACTTGATCAAGCACGGGCGTCTATCCAATGGCGCCTATGCGGCGGCGCGTTTGATCGCCTAGAGTTGTGCTAAAGACCTGCCAGCGCGCGCAGGGACGATCGGGGGAATTTGCAATGAAATCGGCGTTATCCAAACTCTTTTCGGCTGCTTTCTGCATGATCGCGGGCACACCGGTTTTGGCGCAAGAAAACCTTCATATCTTAGGCAGTGATGCGCCAAACCTGCTTTATGGTCGCTATACCGTGCTGGATACCCACCCGGACTGTGCGGCCCCCGACCAATTGGCCTTTCAGATACCGATTGAGGCATCCAACCTTGACTATGTCGCGCTGGACAGCGCGAATAATCTCGTTTGGGGGAACAACAATGATAAAATTGAGACGCTGCATCAGTGTTACGTCACCGAAAGGATCGGCACCGAGATACGCAGGACGCCCGTCCGCTGCAGCCAAGCATCGACACAGCCGCTGACCCAAGCCTACGATCCGGCGGCGATCTCTGTTGGGGTAAATGGCACGGTGACGGCCTGTCTGTCGCCGACCAATCTGGCTTTGGTCGATGCGGATTGGACGGTCAATGTCACGCATGACACCGTAACGCATCGCGAAAGCGGCACGGGTATTACGCCCGTTGTCAGCGCAAACAATGACGTATCCTCGCAAGGGGATGCAGGCGGTCGGACCCGGTTCCGCATCCACGAAGATTTTTTCACCTACGCGCTTTGGTGGCAGGAAATCGAAGAAAACAATCCATTTGCGACATCGTTTGAAGGGATCGATGCGCTATCTGTAGAAGCGCAATGTATCCCCCTGTCACGCGACACCGCCGATATTGGCGCGGATTTCGTCGGGTTCCAAACATGGTTTGCGATTGTGGATGATCACTTTGATCAATGCAGCGGACCGCAATGCCCCGGTACAGAAATGCTCCGCTACAACATTCGCTGGGCCATGACGCAAGACTGCGATCCAATCTAGGTCAGGACCCTGTCAGGCCTGCATTCGTCCCTTCCGGCCGCCGCGCCGTTTGGCGGGGGCCGTATCGGTAAGTGCGGCACGGAGCGTGGCAAGCATCGGGTGATCGGCAGGTTGATCCGCATAAGCAGCCAGAAGCGCCGTCACCGCAGCCCCGGTATCAGCCGTTTGGGGCAGCCCCAACGCCCAATCCAGAAAGATCGTCCGACATTCAGGCGCGGTGATCCCCTCCATCCGAAAGGATTCTCGGATCAGCCCTTTGGGGTCATGCATGTCGGTCATGATATCTGCCCTTTCAACATTTTCGCGATAATGCCATCAGCCGCCCCGTGCGCGTGCTCCAATCGCGCGCGCAGGTCTTGCAAATCATGCGCGCCTGTCTCACGCAAGATAAAACGTCTGCCCCCCTCGCCCACAGCATCGGGATCAAGCGTCGCGCCGGTCAGAAGGCTGGTTGCAGCCTGCATTTTCCAAAGCAAATCAGCGGCATCGGTCAAAGTGTCAGCATCGTCGGGCGTCAGCCAGCCGGCCGCGCGACCGGCTGCGATCTGCGCAGCCGCGTCGCGGGCGGGCGTACATGCGCGCAGGGCGGCAGTTTGGGCCAAAAGCTCAATATCCTGCAAACGGCCTGGCCCCGTTTTGGCATCCCACGGGCCTTGCGCCGGTTTTGCATCGGCCAGACGGGCACGCATATCAGCAACATCGGCCAAGATCGTGGCGCCATCTGATTTGCTGGCCAGCAGCGTCTGCCGAAACTGCTCAATCTCATCCATCAATGTCGCATCACCCGCAATAGAGCGGCCACGCGTCAGGGCCAGATGTTCCCAGGTCCAGGCCTGATTTTGTTGATAATCGCGGAAAGCGTCAAAGGAGGTGGCGACAGGACCCTGACGCCCGGATGGGCGCAAGCGCATGTCGACCTCATACAGGCGGCCCTCTGACATTGGGGCGCTCAGGGCTGTGACCAATGCCTGGGTCAACCGGGCGAAATAAGGCCGGGTCGCAAGGGGGCGGCGCCCGTCAGAGCTCTCGATACCCGCTGCGTCATACACCATGATCAGATCAAGATCCGATCCCGCGTTCAAACGGCCTGCACCCAACGACCCCATGCCTAAGATAACACCGCCGCGCCCCGGCATCGGCCCATGTTTGCGGGCAAATTCATGCACGACAACAGGCCAAACGCCTACAAGTACAGCCTCGGCCAATTGCGCATATTGCGCGCCCGCATCCTCGGCCGAGATCAGACCGCGCAGATGATGCACACCAATGCGGAAATGCCATTCTTTGGCCCAGCGGCGGGCGGCGACCAGCTTATCCTCATAATCGTCCAGCGGATCGAGTGCGGCCTGTATTGCTTCCGTCAAAACCGGCAGGCCCGGCCAATCGGCAAAGAAGGTACCGCCCAGAACCGCGTCCAGCACGCCTGCGTTGCGCGACAGATATTGCGATAGCGCCGGGGCCGTCGCGGCAATATCGACGATCAGCTGGGTCAACTGCGGGTTTGCCTCAAACAAGGAAAACAGCTGCACACCCGCAGGCAGGCCCGACAGAAACTGGTCGAACTGGGCCAACGCCTCATCCGGGCGGGCGGCCTCTTGCAGGCGGGTCATGATTTCGGGGGTCAACCGGTCAAAAATCTCAGTTGCGCGGGCCGATCGCAAGGCGGGGTAACTGTGCCAACGGGCAATCACATCAGCACCCCAAGCGGTCGGGATGGGTTCTGCAGGTTCAGGGGCAAAGAAGCCTTCGGTCAGTTCATGCACACCCGTTAGGCGGGCCGTCAAATCAGAACAAAGCGTTGCACGTTCCAGGCCCATAAACGCCGCCAAACGGTCAAAACCGGCCTCATCTTGGGGCAGATCATGGGTCTGGGCGTCGTTGACCATCTGGACACGATGCTCAATCTCACGATGAAAAACATAGTGATCATAAAGCGTTGCAGCCACATCTTCAGGCACCCAGCCTGCTGCGGCGACGCGGGACAGCCCCTCTTTGGTGGTGCGCACGCGCAGGCTGGGATCACGGCCGCCAGCGATCAACTGGCGGGTCTGGGTAAAGAACTCAATCTCGCGAATGCCGCCGCGCCCCAGCTTCATATTGTGACCTTCCAAGGTCAACGGACCGCCCAGACCCTTGTGATGGCGGATCTTCAGACGCATGTCATGGGCATCTTGGATCGCGGCAAAGTCCAGATGCTTGCGCCAAACAAAAGGGGACAGCGTTTCCAAAAAACGCGCGCCTGCCGCCAAATCACCCGCGCAGGCCCGCGCCTTGATATAAGCAGCCCGTTCCCATGTGCGGCCAACACTTTCATAGTAACGCTCGGCCGCTTCCATCGACAGACAAACAGGCGTGACTGAGGCATCAGGGCGCAAGCGCAGATCGGTCCGAAACACATAGCCGCCCTTTGTGACATCGGACAGCATGCTGGCCATGCGGCGGGTCGCACGGATAAAGGCGGCACGTATATCGTGATAATCATCGGGGTCAAAACGGGTTTCGTCGAAAAGACAAATCAGATCGATGTCGGATGAATAATTCAGCTCGCCCGCGCCCATCTTGCCCATGGCCAGCACAACCATACCGCCGCAATCTTGCGGATCATCGCTGGGCGGCAGCTTGCCACGCGCGACCTCAGCCGCGACCAAGGCTGACAAGCTGCTTTGGACCGCCGCATCGGCAAAATCGGTCAGGATTTGTGTGACCTGCTCCAGCGGCCAAACGCCGCCCAGATCAGCAAGGGCTGTGATCAACGCGATACGGCGCTTGGCCTGTCGCAGCTCTTGCGGCAAAGCATCAGGCGCAATCTGCGGCAGATCGCGCAAAACGGTGGAAACGGCGGCAATCGGATCATCCAGCGCACCGGGCAGCCACGCGGCCTCGGCCTGAATAAGACCCGCCAGATAAGGGCTACATCCCGCCGTACCGGTGATCAATGCCGCAAGATCGCCCTGCAACGCAGGCACAGATTGCAAAACATCCTGCCCGCGATCAGGGTCATAAGGCCGGGGACAACGGGTCATGGCAGAGGCAAAATTCATAGATCGCAATGTGATCGGCTCTTGCGGTCTGGTCAATCGCCCAGCGCCGTGTAGGCTGCGGCAAAACCAAAAGGCATCGTCATGAGCAAAAGTCTAAAACGGGTCAGCAAAGCACTGGCGGAGGCGGGGCTGAATATCACGCCGCTGGAAATGGAGGCCGAGACGCGCACAGCACAACAAGCGGCCGATGCGGCTGGCTGCGCGCTGGACCAAATCGCCAAATCGGTGATTTTCGCGGGGCAAAGCAGCGGCCAAGCGATCCTGTTTATCACAGCAGGCGGCAATCAGGTGGATAGCGACAAAGCCAGCACCGTTGCGGGTGAACCCCTGGGCAAGGCTGATGCGGCCCTGATCCGGGCGCAAACCGGATTTGCGATTGGCGGGGTGTCCCCTGTCGGGCACCTTAATCCGATCCGGGCCTTTATCGATCCACGGCTGCTGGAATTTGATGAAATCTTCGCGGCAGCAGGCACACCGCGGCATATTTTCCCGATTGCACCCGATAAATTACTGGCAATATCAGGCGCGCAAGTATCTGATTTTACGCGACTTTCAAAATAAATGTAAAAAACATTTACATTATGCCTTGAAGGAGCGGCCCAATGTTCCGATATCTGTTAATGTGAAAAGCATTCACATAATTTTTGACAAACAGATAAGGAGCCCAAAATGAACACCGCCACGTCCCATTCCCCAATGGCCTTTGAGACCCGCCCCGGATTTTTCGGCCGTGCCGAGGCATGGCTTGATGAGCGCGGCAAAGGCGCATGGATTGCCGCCATGGTCCTGGGCTTCATCTTCGTCTGGCCCGTCGGCCTTGCCCTTCTCGCTTATATGATCTGGAGCAAACGCATGTTCAATTCTTCCTGCACCGCCATGACCCGCAGCCGGACGCGCCATATGTCCAAAACATCCGGGAACAGCGCCTTTGACGCCTATAAGGTTGAAACGCTGCGCCGCCTGGAGGAAGAGCAGGACAAGTTCGAAGCCTTCCTGGAACGCCTGCGCGAAGCCAAAGACAAGGCAGAGTTTGATCAGTTCATGAACGAGCGGGCCAACCGCAACGATCAAGACGACACTGATCCAAGCAACGCAGCGGCGTAACGCAATCTGGCAGCCCGTAAGGGCACGCCAAACGCCCTGCCCGATCAGGTGACCGGTTCCCCACAGGCCACCTGATCAACCATTTGCCGACAATTAAACAGTCGTCAGACGATCATCGGCATCGCTGAACCACAGACGCTGTCATGACATCCACCTAGCATCATCACATCTCCGATACTGCCGCTGCATTGATTGAGCGAGCGATGCATGGCCACATGGGAACCAGTATCAGGCGTAATGACAAGTTTATGTCGCATCGCTGCAAACTCCCGCAGTTTCAAACGGCATGCAACCGGCATCCAATTAGCAAGACCAAAGCGCAGCACAGCCATAGATTGTATCAAATCGTCCCTTTCTACGTTAACTCTGGGTTAAAGCTGGGGCTTGGCGAGCCGGGTTTGCATTGCTAAGCTCAACCAAACCAAACGGATTATTCGATGCGCCACACGCTTCCTATTGCACCGCAGTTCTATGTAACTGCACCGCAACCATGCCCTTATCTTGAGGGGCGGATGGAGCGTAAACTGTTCACGGCCCTGCAGGGCGACATGGCGACAAAATTGAATGATGCGCTGTCCAAGCAAGGGTTTCGACGCTCGCAAAATGTCCTTTATCGGCCATCTTGCGCGGAATGCTCGGCCTGTATGTCCGCCCGGATCGACGTGTCGAAATTCAGCCCCGGGCGCAGCCAGCGGCGCATTTTGAAACGGGCTGGCCATTTAGCGCGGCGCGCAACCTCGCCTTGGGCCACCGAAGAGCAATATGCGCTGTTTCGTGAATATCTGGACGGGCGGCACGCAACCGGGGGTATGGCGGACATGGATATGTTCGAATTTGCCGCCATGGTCGAAGAAACGCCCATCCGCTCGCGCCTGATCGAATATAACGAAGGGGCAGCATTACGTGCCGTCTGCCTGACCGACATCCTCGATGATGGCTTGTCGATGGTTTATTCCTTCTTTGAACCAACGCTCGAACGGCTATCGCTGGGGACGTATATCATCCTCGATCACATCGCGATTGCGCAGGAATTGGACCTGCCTTACGTCTATTTAGGCTATTGGGTGCCCGGCAGCCCCAAGATGGATTACAAAGCCAAGTTCAAAGGGCTTGAGGTCTACCGCAACGGCGCTTGGAATCCCCTTGGCGACCCCAGCGCCTATGATGCCGATGTGCACCCGCTTTCAACCGATCCGATCGCCGAACAGGTGGCCCGGATCAACCTGCCTGACGGGCGCAGCTAGGGGCCGACATGATCCCTAAATGGCTCGCAAGCCTGACAGCCATTTTCATCATTAGCATTAGCGCGGCTTCCGCCCAAACCCGCGAAATTGCGGTGACCATCGATGATCTGCCCTTTGTGCGCTACGGCGGCACGACGTCCGAACAGGGGCTTGTACAAGTCAACGCAATCAACGCAGCCTTGGCGGCGCATGATATCCGCGCCACCGGATTTGTGATCGGCAATCAGATCAATCGCAATACCGCGCCCATCCTGAATAGCTTTGCGGCGGCAGGGCATCGCATCGGCAATCACAGCTGGTCCCATCCCAGCTACGATGAACTGACACGCCGGGCCTTTCGGCGCGAAACCCGGCGCACGCACCGGGCCTTGGCGCCATGGATCGACACGCCCCTGCTCTACCGGTTTCCCTATCTGCACGAAGGTGAAACACCACAGACGAAACAGGCCGCCGAAGAGGTGCTGGCGGCGCTTGGCTACACCAATGTCCCCGTGACCATCGACAATGATGAGTGGCGGTTCAACGCAGATTACGTAGACGCGCTGACCGCGGGCGACACCGATCTCGCCCAGGCGATTGCGGAGGACTATCTCGAGCATATGCGCGAACGCACCGCCCATTTCCAGGCCTTGGGCCATCAAGCGCTTGGCCGGGACGTCAAACATATTCTGCTGTTGCATCTCAATCAGATCAACGCAGACCATTTAGGGACCCTGCTGGATTGGTATGCCGATAACGGCTGGGTCTTCATTACCGTGCAAGAGGCTTTGACCGACCCGCTTTACAGCGCACCTGATCTGTACGCAGGCGCGCGCGGGCTATCGCAGATCGAACGGGTCATGGGGCAGCAAAGCGACTGACATCACAACAAATTCAAACCAGATGCCAGACGCTTGCCGCTATGGCCCGCCTGCCTACATAGACAACAACGCAATTCACAAAACCGGAGCAGCCGATGACGGACAATCCTGAATATACCCCGCCCAAAGTTTGGACCTGGGACGCCGAAAGCGGCGGTAAGTTTGCCAGCATCAACCGGCCCATCGCCGGACCAACCCATGACAAAGAGTTGCCCAAAGGCGCACATCCTTTGCAGCTATATTCACTTGCAACGCCCAATGGGGTCAAAGTGACTGTGATGCTCGAAGAACTGCTCGCGGCTGGGCATGACGCCGAATATGACGCCTGGCTGATCAATATCCAGGAAGGTGATCAATTCGGCAGCGGCTTTGTGGACATCAACCCGAACTCCAAGATCCCTGCGCTGATGGATCACGACACCGGATCACGGGTGTTCGAAAGCGGGGCGATCTTGCTCTACCTTGCGGAAAAATTCGGGGCCTTCCTGCCATCAGGCGGCCAAGCGCGGACGGAAACGCTCAACTGGCTTTTCTGGCTGCAAGGCAGCGCGCCCTATCTGGGCGGGGGCTTCGGCCATTTCTACGCCTATGCGCCCGAGAAATTCGAATACCCGATCAACCGTTTCGCGATGGAGGCCAAGCGGCAACTTGACGTGCTCGACAGACGGCTGGCCGAGGCGCCTTATTTGGGCGGTGACGATTATTCTATCGCCGATATGGCGACCGCACCCTGGTACGGCGCCTTGGTCAAGGGGCTGCTTTATGATGCAGCGACATTCCTCGATGTGGACTCCTACACCCATGTGAACAGATGGGCAGACGCGGTCATGTCACGGCCCGCCTATCAACGGGGCAAAATGGTGAACCGGGCATGGGGCGACGAGGCCGAGCAATTGCGCGAACGGCACGCAGCCAGCGATTTCGACTCGCGAACCTGGGACAAGATCAAACCGGCAGGTGACGATACGTAACCTTACATTCCGCGCTCAAAAAACCGGCAATCCTGGGTTGAACGCCTCGGATTGCCCCTAAATTCGCACAGCCACTGGCGCGAATTCGCCGATAATCTCAATGACTTGGTTAATCTGTTGCGACAATTTGCCCGCTGCGTCCAATAGACATGTGACGCAGCTATTCAGTCCACTCCGAATAAGCTGCAGGACGAAGACTGATCCGTGTGGGGCGGGTCCAACGATAGTGAGACCGGCGCATGCAAATGACCGAAATAATGACCGCCCTGACCAGCGAACCTGAACAAATGATGCGGGCGGTATTGCGGATTTTCCACTTTATCGGGATCACATTGGGGCTTGGGGCCGCCACCCTGCTGGACCTGATGATCATACGTTTCTTCATCGGCCGGGCGATGACCGCGCAAAGCGTCGAGGTCTTTGAATTTCTCTCAAGCCTGGTCTCCATCGGACTAAAGCTGCTATGGCTGACCGGCTTTGGGTTCCTGTGGTATTACTGGATGTATGAACCGGTGAAACTGGGCAATGAAAAGGTCTGGGCCAAGATGGTGATCGTCGGCATCCTGACGATCAACGGGGCGTTCATACATAAAACCGTCCTGCCATTCATGAGCGGGCAAATCGGGCGGCGCATGCTTGAAGGGGTCCCGCTGGGCAAAAAACTGTGGTTTGTGACCACCGGTATGATCTCATTTGTGTCCTGGTACGGGCCGTTAGTGATCGCCAATGTCCCGCAACTGAACTTTCAGGTGCCGATGATCCAAATCCTGATCGTCTATGCGATGGTTTTGGCAGTAATCATGCTGCTTGCGCATCTCATCCTCTTTGGCAGTGAAATCGCCAGCCTTTGGCGGAACCGATTTTACCGACACGGGCGTATCTGAATCGCGCGGTATCCGAACCGCGCACTCGGAAATAAAGTTGCAAAAAGCAGCCTCAAGACGACATTTTCTGCATTTGGGCGGTTGACCCCTGCAAGACCGCCCATTACTGTCACTCGCAGCAAAGGAACTCTGATGAAAAACGTCGTACTAATTGTGGATGAAACGCGCATGGGCCGGTAACGGTAAGACCATAACGATCCCATGCGCCCCCGACATCCTCGGGGGTTTTTTTGTGACTGATGCAACCTGAAACGCGAAGGACGCGAGTAAAATGACAAATGCCATGACGGGCGCAAAAATGGTGGTGCAAGCTCTGATCGATCAGGGCGTGGACGTCGTCTTTGGATATCCCGGTGGCGCCGTCCTACCGATCTATGACGAGATCTTTCAGCAAAACCACATCCAGCACGTTTTGGTGCGCCACGAACAAGGCGCGGTGCATGCCGCCGAAGGATACGCCCGGGCAACCGGCAAACCCGGCGTTGCACTGGTAACATCCGGCCCCGGGGCAACCAATGCGGTCACCGGGCTGACCGATGCGCTGATGGACAGCATCCCGATCATCGTGCTGACCGGTCAGGTGCCCACATTCATGATCGGCTCGGACGCATTCCAAGAGGCCGACACCGTTGGCATCACCCGCCCCTGCACCAAACATAACTGGCTGGTCAAGGAAACCGACAAGCTGGCCCCCACCCTGCATGAGGCGTTCCATATCGCCACATCTGGCCGCCCTGGCCCCGTGGTTATCGACATTCCCAAGGACGTGCAGTTCGCCACGGGCACTTACACGCAGGCGCGCGATGTCGAAACCCATTACAACCCGCCGGTCAAAGGCGACATAGAGATGATCACAGAACTGGCCAAAGCCATGGAAACGGCGAAAAAGCCGATCTTCTATACAGGCGGCGGCGTGATCAACTCAGGGCCCGCCGCGTCGCAATTGCTGCGCGAACTGGTGGCCGCCACCGGCTTTCCGATCACCTCAACCCTGATGGGGCTGGGCTGCTATCCGGCCTCTGGCGACAATTGGATCGGCATGCTGGGCATGCACGGGCTGTACGAGGCGAATATGGCCATGCATGACTGCGATCTGATGATCAACATCGGCGCGCGGTTTGACGACCGGATCACCGGGCGGCTGGATGCGTTCAGCCCGAACTCGACCAAGGCGCATATCGATATCGATCCGTCTTCGATCAACAAGGTGATCAAGGTCGATATCCCGATTCTGGGCGACGTGGCCCATGTGCTCGAGGACTTGCTGAACGTCTGGAAATCCCGCGGCCGCAAAACCGATAAAGAGGCCGTCGGCCAATGGTGGCACCAGATCAACGATTGGAAAAAGGTCGATTGCCTGTCCTACAAACAGGAAGGCAAGATCATCAAACCGCAATATGCTTTGCAGCGGCTTGAGGAACTGACCAAAAAGCACGACCGCTACATCTGCACCGAAGTGGGCCAGCACCAAATGTGGGCCGCGCAATATCTGGGGTTTGAAGACCCCAACCGCTGGATGACCTCCGGTGGGCTCGGGACCATGGGCTACGGCTTCCCCGCCTCTATCGGCGTGCAAATGGGGCATCCCGATGCGCTGGTGATCAACGTCGCGGGAGAGGCCTCGTGGCTGATGAACATGCAGGAACTGGGCACGGCAATGCAGTACCGCCTGCCCGTCAAACAGTTCATCCTGAACAACGAACGCTTGGGCATGGTGCGGCAATGGCAGGAACTGCTGCACGGGGAACGCTACTCTTCCAGCTGGTCCGAAAGCCTGCCCGATTTCGTCAAACTGGCCGAGGCTTTTGGGGCCAAGGGCATCCAATGCCACGACCCTGACACGCTGGATGATGCAATCATGGAGATGATCACCCACGACGGGCCGGTCCTGTTCGATTGTCTGGTCGAAAAGCACGAAAACTGCTTCCCGATGATCCCTTCAGGCAAGGCACATAACGAAATGCTGCTGGGCGCAGATGCCGATACGGCAAACGCCATTCAGGCGGGCGGTGCGGTGTTGGTCTAACGATGGATCAAATTATCACATTCCGGTCGGCGAGGTTTCAACCAACACCCGGAGAGCTGGACGATCAAAGCGACGAATATATCAATGGCGGGATTTTCGGAAGAGAGTTGAGTGATTACCTCGTGGCCGAACTAGAGAAAGTCGGCGTTGACGTAACATTTCGGTGCGCTGAGGATTGGGGTTGGTATCATCAAATCAAACATGATGAGCCCTACAAGCTCGGATTTGGGTGCCAAAATTACGAGGGCGAAGATCATTTGATCCAGTTCATTCCCAAATCATCTTATGTTCGAAGATGGTTCAAGAAATATCACGCTCTCCCCAAGATAGTTTTGCTGAAGGATCAGATCATGGACATACTCAATAGAGCTGACGACATCGACAACATAAAGATCGAAGAAGCATAGTCATCCGGCCTAACGTACATACGCCATCTGTACAGCTTCTGTACACAAAACATATACAAGAATTAAGGGGCATCCCATGTCACCGCTTAAGATCAAAAAAGGCTCAACCAGCCATTCAGCCTACGAACTCCGCCCCACCTTTTCGGACCGGGAGGAACAGCACACGCTGGCCATTCTTGTCGAAAATGAACCGGGGGTTCTGGCCCGTGTCATCGGGTTATTTTCCGGGCGCGGTTATAACATCGACAGCCTAACCGTGGCCGAGGTGGATCACCTGGGCCACCGCAGCCGCATCACAATCGTCACGACCGGAACGCCGCAGATCATCACGCAGATCAAGGCTCAGCTGGGGCGGATCGTGGATGTCCATAAGGTCAATGACCTGACCGTCGAAGGGCCATCGGTTGAACGCGAGCTGGCACTCTTTAAAGTTGTGGGGCAAGGCGAACACCGCATCGAGGCAGTCCGCCTGGCGGATATTTTCCGGGCCAATGTTGTCGACAGCACGTTGGAATCATTTGTGTTTGAGATCACTGGAACGTCAGAAAAAATTGACGCCTTCGCTGAACTTATGCAACCATTGGGATTAGAGGAAATCGCGCGTACCGGCGTTGCCGCTTTGTCGCGCGGGGCCTCTGCCTAAATCAAAAGCGCCCGGCCGAAAGGGAGGAGTCGGCCAGACGCTCTTGCAACCCCTCGCTGCGGATTGGGGCCGCGCGAGGGGCGCTGGTGGCCGGTGATCAGAGGGCTGATAACCGGCCACACAAGGCTGTCATACGATCACCGAAAAGGCCAAAACGCTTTGTTTCGATATGCTTAGGCGTCCCCAAGCATCAATGCGCTTAGCCGGTTTTCGGAAAACGCCTTAGGAAGGCAGCAAACCGTTTGCAGTTGCTGCTTCAATTTCATCAGCGTCCAGCAGGCCATCGCCTGAGACGTCAAGTGCTGTAAAGTCGTCCTCAGTCATCTCAGGCATTACGGCCTGAACTTCAGGAAAGCTGTACATTCCGTCGCCGTTGATATCGATCGCGGCATCCTGTGCGAAAGCTGGAACAGCCAGCACAGTCAGAACAGTGAAAGGTGCAATCAGCTTGGTTGTACGTGTCATTTTCGTTCTCCTATTTAGGACATGAAGAAGGCTTTTGCCTTCTCCGCCTACATGTGCGCCCTGCCCTGTCCTTTCCATGGAGCTGATAAAAATAAATGAAAAACGGCATCGATGCGCCCGATTTTGCGCAACTGATGCGCAAAAGCATGCTTAGCATTTGAACGATCAGGCCAAGTGGCAAGTCTTGTCCTATCCCCCCCTGCGCCAGTGGGCAAAGATTGGCTCAGGGCAGTGTTCCCTTTGTTTTGACCGCGCCCAACACCAAAGGGCAGGAATTTATCCGGCAGATCGCGTCTGAGCGCTTGCCCCCGGCTGCAAGCCTGCCCACATTGGCCGTAACGCAACAAGGATTCCCAATGCCCCCCCGCAAGATCATAATAGACACCGACCCCGGTCAAGACGACGCCGTCGCCATCCTTCTCGCTCTGGCGTCACCTGAAGAGATCGATCTGATGGGCATCACCGCCGTCGCGGGCAATGTGCCCCTGCCGCTGGGCCACAAGAACGCCCGGATCGTCTGCGAATTGGCAGGCTGGACGGATATCAAGGTCTTTGCTGGTTGCGATAAGCCGCTGCAGCGCGATCTGGTCACGGCAGAGCATGTCCATGGCAAAACAGGCCTTGATGGCGCTGATTTGCCCGACCCGCGTATGGATCTACAGCAACAACATGGCGTCGATTTCATCATCGAGACCCTGCGTAATGAGCCCAGCGGCACGGTAACCCTCTGCCCGATTGGTCCGCTGACCAACATTGCCACAGCGATGCAGCGCGCCCCTGACATTATCCCGCGCATACAGGAAATTGTGCTGATGGGCGGCGCGTATTTTGAAGTGGGCAATATTACCCCCACGGCCGAGTTCAATATTTATGTCGATCCCGAAGCCGCCGAAATCGTATTTGGCGCAGGCGTTCCGCTGACGGTGATGCCCCTTGATGTCACCCATCAGGCCCTAACCACCCCGCCGCGCATCGCGGCCTTCCGCGCGCTTGGCACCAAGGTCGGGGATACCGTGGCCGGATGGACCGACTTTTTTGAACGCTTCGATATGGAAAAATACGGATCAGAGGGCGCCCCGCTGCATGATCCGTGTACAATCGCCTATTTGATTGCGCCCACGCTTTTTCAGGGACGTCATATCAATGTTGAGATTGAAACGACCTCGCCTCTGACTGTCGGAATGACCGTTGCTGATTGGTGGCGCGTGACGGATCGCCCCGCCAATGCGATGTTTATGCGGGATATTGATGCTGAAGGGTTTTACGGTTTGCTGGCAGAGCGGCTGGCCCGGCTCTGATGCACATCCCCTTTGACAACAGCTATAAAGACCTGCCGTCACAGATGTATACGGCCCTGCCGCCCACGCCCGTCAAAGATCCAAAGATCATCGCAACGAACCCTGACCTTGCCCAAATGTTGGGGATCGATCCAGATGATCTGAACGCCCCCACAGCGCTGCGCTATTTTGCTGGCAATGCCATTCCAGACGGGGCTGACCCCTTGGCCCAGGTCTATGCCGGTCATCAATTTGGTCACTGGAACCCGCAATTGGGCGATGGCCGCGCCATCCTGCTCGGCGAGGTGGTCGGCAATGACGGTCTGCGCCGTGATATTCAGCTGAAAGGATCCGGCCCGACACCTTATTCACGCAATGGCGATGGCCGTGCCTGGCTGGGCCCGGTGATGCGTGAATATCTGGTCAGCGAGGCCATGCATGCCCTTGGCATCCCCACAACCCGGGCCCTGGCCGCCGTCACCACCGGTGAGCCGGTCCTGCGCGAAGAAATCCTGCCAGGCGCGATCATCACCCGTGTCGCCCAAAGCCATATCCGCGTTGGTACATTTCAATATTTCGCAGCGCGCGGCGATATCGTGGCGCTCAAAGCCCTCACCGATCACGTGATTGCCCGTCACTATCCGCAGGCAAAAGGCCCCGCCGATTTGCTGGATCAGGTCATCGCACGCTATGCTTCGCTGATCGCCCAATGGATGGGCGTTGGATTCATTCATGGGGTGATGAATACCGACAATGTCTCGGTCGCTGGCGAGACCATTGATTACGGGCCCTGCGCCTTTATGGATGTGTACCATCCGCATACAGTTTTCAGCGCCATCGACCAGCAGGGCCGCTATGCCTATGCAAACCAGCCCGCAATCGGCACGTGGAACATGGCCCAATTCGCAACGGCGTTGGTCCCGCTGATGCCCGACCAAGATCAGGCCATCGAAGCCTTCACCGCCACGATCAACCAGATGCCCGATATGTTTGAGCAGGCTTGGCTATCTGTATTTGCCGCGAAAATTGGGATTGAACATCCAACCCACGAGGATCGCGCATTGATCGGTGATCTGCTGGGTCTGATGGCCCAGGATGGTGCCGATTTCACAAATACTTTTGCTAATCTGAATAGCTCCGCCGCGCAGGATCAGTTTACGGATCGCGTGGCATTTGCTGCATGGCAGGAACGATGGGAACAGCGCAAATCACCCGATACCGCGCAGATTATGACCGCTGCCAATCCAAAGATCATCCCCCGCAATCATCGGGTAGAAGAGATCATTACGGCCGGTCGCGACGGTGACTTTGCCCCCTTTGAAGCGATGTTGGATGCCGTGAGCCACCCCTTCGCTGCGCTGACAGATGATACCGCGCCCTATGCCCGCCCGCCAAGGGATGACGAACGCGTCACCCGGACCTTCTGCGGCACGTGATCTGATTTTCAAAAAGGGAAGGATCAGGGTGCCCCGCGCCCTTTGCGCTGTGCAAAGGACGCGGGGCGTTATTACTATTCGGTTACGCGTACGGTGGCCATCATATCGGGCTGGCCGATAACGGCGCCATTTTGACCGGTGCCGCGCTTGATCGCGTCAACGACATCCATGCCTGATGTCACAGCGCCAACCACGGTATATTGTCCATTCAGGAAATACCCCGGCTCAAACATAATGAAGAACTGGCTATTGGCGGAATTGGGGTTCTGCGAGCGCGCCATACCAACAACGCCGCGATCAAAAGGAAGATCGGAAAACTCTGCCTGGATATCCGGAAGGTCAGAGCCACCTGTGCCCGCACGGGACAGATCGCTTCCCATGATGCCGTTCTGAACGTCACCCGTTTGCGCCATAAAACCGTCGATGACGCGGTGAAAGACAACCCCGTCATAATCCCCAGCCGCGGCAATTGCTGTGATCTGTGCCGCATGAAGCGGCGCTGTCTCTTCAAACAAGTCGATGACGATGGTCCCGTTGGCCTCGCCCTCAACATCGATTTCCAGCCCATCTGCGAAAGCAGGTGCAGCCAGAAACGCCAGTGCGGTTGCCAGCTTATACATCAGCTGCAACCTTTACGCTGATCATCCGGTCAGGGTTCATTGGTGGCTCACCCCGGTTGATCGCGTCGACATGTTCCATCCCAGAGATAACCTGGCCATAGACCGTATATTGTCCGTTCAGGAAATCATTATCCGAGAAGTTGATAAAAAACTGGCTGTTGGCCGAGTCCGGGTTTTGCGACCGTGCTGCCCCTAAAGAGCCGCGCGCGTGGGGGACTTTGGAAAATTCTGCAGGCAGGTCAGGCTTGTCAGAGCCGCCAGTGCCCGCACGTCCCAAGTTAAAGTCTTTTTCCATGTTCCCGTTGGCCACATCGCCAGTCTGCGCCATAAACCCATCGATTACGCGGTGAAAGCAAACATTGTCGTAAGCGCCTGCGCGGGCCAGTTCCTTCATCCGCGCGGTGTGCTGCGGGGCCACATCTGGCAAAAGCTCAATAACGACATCGCCGCCTTTGAGTGTCATGATAATCGTGTTCTCGGGGTCTTTGATATCGGCCATTGGGCGCTCCTTCATTGGTATTTGCGCACTGACATATGGTGCGCAGAGCCAATTGCCAAGCGGGTCTGGTTGACGCGGGCAACGCATTGCCGCAACAAAGCGCCAAATCAAACAGCACACAGGAGCGTCAGATGGCTTGGAAAACAATCGATGACATGGATTTTGCAGGTAAACGCGCGTTGGTCCGGGTCGACATCAATGTTCCTGTCGAAAACGGTGTTGTGACCGACACAACCCGCATAGACCGCATTCTGCCCACCGTGGACTACATCCGCGCCAAAGGCGGCAAGGTGATCCTGATGGCCCATTTTGGCCGCCCCAAGGGGCAGGTCGTGCCGGAGATGTCGCTTGAGATCATCGCCCCTGCCGTTGCCGATGCGCTGGGTCTGCCTGTGACGTGGGTTAACTCCGATTATGGCGATGCGGTTGCTGAAATGCGGGATGATGAGGTGCTCTTGCTTGAAAATCTGCGCTTCAACCCTGGGGAAGAAAAGAACGATCCGGAATTTGCCAAACGTCTGGCGAGCCTTGCTGATATTTATGTCAACGATGCCTTTTCAGCCGCGCACCGTGCCCACGCGAGCACAGAGGCGATTGCCCATCTGCTGCCAGCCTGTGCGGGCCGCCTGATGGCCGAAGAGCTAAGCGCGCTTGAAAAGGCGCTTGGCACGCCAGAACGCCCCGTGGTCGCCGTTGTGGGCGGCGCCAAAGTGTCGACCAAGCTGGATCTGCTGGGCAATCTGGTTGGCAAGGTCGATCATCTGGTCATTGGCGGCGGCATGGCCAACACATTCTTAGCCGCCCAGGGGATCGATGTGGGCAAATCGCTTTGCGAGCATGATCTGGCCGATACCGCCCGCGACATTCTGGGCAAAGCCGACGCTGCCGGATGCGAGATTATTCTGCCTACGGATATTGTCGTCGCGCGCGAATTCAAAGCGGGTGCCGACAATGAAACCGTCGCGGCAGATGCGTGTCCAGCCGATGCTATGATATTGGATGCAGGCCCTGCCACCGTCGCCCATATCAGCAAAACACTGGCAGCTGCCAAGACATTGGTCTGGAACGGCCCCTTGGGTGCCTTTGAGATCGCCCCCTTTGATGCGGCCACCAATGCGGCCGCCAAGGAAGCCGCAGAATTGTCAGCGGCGGGCAAGCTGGTGTCGGTTGCGGGCGGGGGCGACACGGTGGCCGCGTTGAACCAAGCAGGAGCCTCCGAGAGCTTTAGCTATATTTCAACGGCGGGCGGTGCCTTTTTGGAATGGATGGAAGGTAAAGAACTGCCCGGCGTTGCGGCATTGGGCTAGGGCCCGGGCCAGCAAGCGACACTGCCAGAAAATGCCTCTGATTTGCCCGCTAGGTATCTGAGGCAGAAATAACTTTCGACTGTTTGCGTTAACATCGAAACCGGTTGCGCTAACAGCATTGCAACCCGTTTTTGGCGGGCCTATCGGGAAGAAAATCCCAACTGGTATTCCAGAAAGGCCCGCCATGAAAACGACCAAGATTGTCCAAAAAATCCTGCGCAATTACGAGGGGGAGACGCCCGGCGTCAAAGCCAATCTGGCCCGTATCCTGATGGCCGGAAAGCTGGGCGGCACAGGCAAGATGATCATCCTGCCCGTCGATCAGGGGTTTGAGCATGGCCCTGCCCGGTCATTCGCGCCCAATCCTGCAGCCTATGATCCCCATTACCACTATAAGCTGGCGATCGATGCGGGCCTGAACGCCTATGCCGCCCCCTTGGGCATGATTGAGGCTGGCGCCGATACCTTTGCCGGGCAAATCCCAACCATCCTGAAGGTCAATTCGGCAAACTCCCTAATCCCGAATGCCGCCCCCAAAACACAGGCAATCACAGCGTCCGTCGATGATGCATTGCGCCTGGGCTGCGCGGCCATTGGTTTTACGATTTATCCTGGCTCTTCTGCCGCACTGAACATGTTTTCGGACATTGCAGAGATGCGCAAAGAGGCCGCCGCAAAGGGGATTGCAACGGTCATCTGGTCATATCCACGTGGTGAAGCCCTGGATAAAGACGGTGAGACTGCAATTGATATTGCCGCCTATGCCGCGCAAATCGCGGCGCTATTGGGTGCCCATATCATCAAGATCAAGCTCAGCACCGATCATCTGAGCCTGCCTGCCGCCAAAACTGTTTATGAAGAGCGAAAGATCGACATTGCCACACAAGCCGCCCGGGTCCGGCACTGTGTTGAAAGCGCGCTTGGCGGTCGTCGTCTTATCGTGTTTTCCGGCGGTGCCGCCAAAGGTGCTGATGCGGTTTACGATGATGCGCGGGCTATCCGCGATGGCGACGGGAATGGCTCGATCATCGGGCGCAACTCGTTCCAACGCGACCGTGCTGACGCGCTGTCGATGTTGGCGCAACTGGTTGAGATTTATCGCGGAAAGGCATAACGCCGCTAACCGGAACATGACAGTTGGCGGAAGGTGCGAAAGCCACCTTCACGCCTGACAACAAAGCAGATTTGTTCCTCTTCCCGCATTGTGTCCATCGCTTCGCAGGATATCTCCAAGAGCCCATTTTGCGGGTCTCCATTTTCAAAGAGAAAGCACTTTCGGGGAATATCCTGGGCATGAGGAACCGGGTCAAAAGAACTGTCTTCAGCATAAGATGTAGCGGCGAGGCTTATCAAACCGCAGATCAAGATTGGTTTTGCCAACATCAATTTACAACGCATCGTTTGACCAACTCTCCGAAACGGCTCTGTCGTCCAATACCAAATAACAATTCGACGGCCCGGTCAACGAACGCATTCATACAAACGAAATTAGGGGATTCCCTTTAAGCGCCACCTATGCGATTCTATCTCCAAGCCGCTCGACAGAGGCGGCGCAAGAGGAACGCATATGTTACGACGCAGCCGCCCCCCGTTGGGATCTTTGTTCTATTTCCTCAGCATGTTGATGCTTGGGCTGTATTTCACATTTGCGGCCGTTCAAGGTGACTATGGCCTGTTCAAACGCATTGAAATGCAGGCCGAAGCTGACGCGCTGCAAACCGAGCTTGCCGCATTGCAGGCCGAAGTGGATCGCATGGAAAACCTGACGACACGTCTATCAGACAATTTCCTGGACCTCGATCTGCTGGATCAGCAAGCCCGCGATGTGCTGGGCATGATCCGGGCCGACGAAATCGTCATCCGCTGAACGCAAACCCGCTATTCCGACAGCTTCTGACCGGGCGTCACTTTGGCTCTCGCAATTATTGCACGCATGGTTTATGAGATAGTTTAACGCTAAACTATATGCGAAAACGCTGGAGGAGTGCACATGCCGCCCAAAAAGGCCGCCGCGAAACCCAACGTCTCAGCCGAGGAGCTGCTGGGACATTACCGTGAAATGCTGCTGATCCGGCGCTTTGAAGAAAAGGCTGGCCAGCTTTATGGCATGGGCCTGATTGGTGGGTTCTGCCACCTCTACATCGGCCAGGAAGCTGTTGTTGTAGGCCTTGAGGCCGCAGCAGATGAGGGTGACAAGCGCGTCACCTCATATCGTGATCACGGTCATATGCTGGCCTGTGGCATGGACCCCAAAGGCATCATGGCCGAGCTGACCGGCCGCGAGGGCGGCTTTTCCAAGGGCAAGGGCGGCTCGATGCATATGTTTTCCAAGGAAAAGCACTTCTACGGCGGTCACGGGATCGTTGGTGCTCAGGTTCCTATCGGCGCGGGCCTTGCCTTTGCCGATAAATACAGAGGCAATGACCGCGTCACCTTTGCTTATTTTGGCGATGGTGCCGCGAACCAGGGTCAGGTCTATGAAACCTATAACATGGCCCAGCTTTGGGATCTGCCCGTTGTTTTTGTCATTGAAAACAACGGCTACGCCATGGGTACATCAGTTGTACGTTCGACAAAATCACCATCCCTGTGGGAGCGTGGTGCCGCCTATGGCATCGCCGGTGAAGAGGTTGACGGGATGTCTGTCCTTGCCGTGAAAGAGGCCGGTGAACGCGCCGTTGCCCATTGCCGTGCTGGCAAGGGCCCATACATCCTTGAGGTCAAGACATATCGCTACCGCGGCCATTCGATGTCCGACCCTGCCAAATACCGGACCCGTGACGAAGTGCAGAAAATGCGCGATGAGCGTGATCCGATTGAGCAGGTCCGCGACATTCTGTTGACCGGCAAGCACGCTTCAGAAGACGATCTGAAAGCCATCGACAAAGAGATCAAAGCCATCGTCAATGACGCGGCAGAGTTTTCCAAAGAAAGCCCAGAGCCTGCCTTGGATGAGCTTTGGACAGACATTTACGCAGAAGTGGAGGCGTAAGCCATGGCAACTGAAATCCTTATGCCCGCCCTCTCGCCCACTATGGAAGAAGGCACGCTGGCCAAATGGCTGGTCAAAGAAGGCGATACCGTTTCATCCGGCGATATCATGGCCGAAATCGAGACCGACAAAGCCACGATGGAATTTGAAGCCGTCGATGAAGGCATCGTTGGCAAAATCCTGATCGCGGAAGGCACCGAAGGCGTCAAAGTGAACGATGTGATCGCGATCCTGGTGGAAGACGGCGAAGAGGTCCCCGATCAAGTCGGGGACAGCGGCAGCGCGAGCGACGCAGCCCCGGCCCCTGCGCCGGGGCCTCAGCCGAAACCCGCAGAAGCGGCCGCCCCTGCCGCTGTTGCAGACACCTCACCCGATTGGGCCGCAGATGTTGAGGTGAAGTCAACCACCGTCCGCGAAGCCTTGCGCGATGCTATGGCCGAAGAAATGCGCCGGGACGAAGAGGTCTTCCTTATGGGTGAGGAGGTCGCTGAGTATCAGGGTGCTTATAAGATCAGCCAGGGTCTGCTGGACGAATTTGGCGCCAAGCGTGTGATCGACACCCCCATCACCGAGCACGGATTTGCCGGGATCGCCACGGGCGCGGCCTTTGGTGGCTTGAAGCCGATCGTCGAATTCATGACGTTTAACTTCGCCATGCAAGCCATTGATCAAATTATTAACTCTGCTGCCAAGACGCTTTATATGTCAGGTGGTCAGATGGGCGCGCCCATGGTCTTTCGCGGCCCGAACGGGGCTGCTGCCCGCGTCGGTGCACAACACAGCCAGGACTACGCCGCCTGGTACATGCAGATCCCCGGCCTCAAGGTTGTGATGCCCTATTCGGCGGCTGACGCCAAGGGCCTGCTAAAAAGCGCCATCCGCGATCCGAACCCGGTGATCTTCCTTGAAAACGAAATCCTTTATGGCCGTAGCTTTGATGTGCCGGTGATGGATGATTTCACCATTCCCTTTGGCAAGGCCAAGATCGAGCGCGCCGGTGACGACGTGACCATCGTCAGCTTTGGTATCGGTATGCAATACGCCCTTGAGGCGGCTGAAAAACTGGCCGAGGACGGCATCAGCGCCGAAGTGATCAACCTGCGCACCCTGCGCCCGATTGATTTGCCCACGGTTCTGGCCTCGGTTCAGAAAACCAACCGCTGCGTCACCGTCGAAGAAGGCTGGCCGCAAGGCTCTGTCGGGTCCTGGCTGGCCTCCGAGATCATGCAGCAGGCGTTTGACTATCTTGATGCCCCAGTGATCACCTGTACGGGCAAGGACGTTCCGATGCCATATGCCGCCAACCTTGAAAAACTTGCGCTGGTCACCACCGATGAGGTGATCGCCGCAGTGAAACAAGTCACATACCGTTAAGGAGACAGCGCAATGCCTACAGAAATTCTGATGCCCGCCCTGTCCCCCACGATGGAGGAAGGAACGCTGGCCAAATGGCTGGTCAAGGAAGGCGATACCGTCAATTCCGGCGATGTGATGGCCGAGATTGAAACCGACAAGGCGACGATGGAATTCGAAGCCGTGGATGAAGGCACCATTGGCAAAATTTTGGTGCCTGAAGGCTCCGAAGGGGTCAAGGTCAACGATGTAATCGCGATCCTGCTGGAAGATGGCGAAAGCGCGGATGATATCGGCGATACATCCGCTCCTGCGCCGGCAGCGCAGCCTGCCGCGGCCGCCGAGGCGGCTCCCACCGGGAGCTCCGAGAAGGCCGCCCCCCTGCGCCAGCCGCCCCTGTCAAAGACGGCAACCGCGTCTTCGCCACGCCCCTGGCCCGCCGGATTGCCGCCGAAAAGGGCCTTGATCTGTCGCAGATCACAGGCTCAGGACCACATGGCCGGATCATCAAGGCCGACGTCGAAAATGCGACGGCGACGCCGAAGGCGGCGGCCCCAACAGCCAAAGCAGCCGCTCCGACCGCATTGGCCGCAGGTCCGGACACCGATGTGGTGCTCAAGACCTACGAAAGCCGTGCCTTTGTAGAAAAGCCGCTCGACGGGATGCGCAAGACCATCGCAGCTCGCCTGACGGAAGCCAAACAATCGGTGCCGCATTTCTATCTGCGCCGCGATATTCAGCTTGACGCCCTGCTGAAGTTCCGTAGCCAGCTCAACAAGCAGCTCGAGCCGCGCGGCGTGAAACTGTCGGTCAATGACTTCATCATCAAGGCCTGCGCCTTGGCCCTGCAAGAGGTGCCAGAGGCCAACGCTGTCTGGGCCGGTGACCGGACCCTGCAGTTCGAACGCTCGGATGTGGCGGTCGCAGTGGCTATCGAAGGTGGGCTCTTCACCCCTGTCTTGCAGGATGCGGATATGAAGTCGCTGTCGTCCCTATCGACCGAGATGAAAGACCTCGCCAGCCGCGCCCGTGACCGCAAACTTGCGCCACATGAATATCAGGGTGGCAGCTTTGCGATCTCTAATCTTGGGATGTTCGGCATCGATAACTTCGACGCCATCATCAACCCACCCCATGCGGCAATTCTGGCTGTGGGTGCAGGTACCAAAAAGCCAATCGTGGGCGAAGATGGTGAATTGACCGTGGGCACCGTGATGTCTGTTACCCTATCGGTCGACCACCGGGTCATCGACGGCGCTTTGGGCGCGAACCTGCTGCAGGCAATCAAGGCGAATCTTGAAAGCCCGATGACCATGCTGGCATAAAATTCGAAAAGAGCTGCGTCCTCAAAGAACGCAGCTCTTTTCTTACTTCGTTTGTCTTGCCTTAGGTGGCCTTAAGAGCCATTTAGCAACTGATCCATCGTCAGCGATGGCTGCGAGCACCCTGCTTCACCAACGATTTTTGCGGGGACCCCAGCGACGGTCTTCATGGGGGGCACTTCTTCCAGCACGACCGACCCCGCCGCGATCCGGCTACAATGTCCGACGCGAATATTACCAAGCACCTTCGCCCCCGCCCCGATCAAAACCCCGTTTCCGATCTTCGGATGCCGATCATCGTCCTCTTTGCCGGTGCCCCCAAGTGTGACCGAATGTAGCATTGAGACGTTGTCCCCAACCACGGCTGTTTCCCCCACAACGATTGAGTGCGCGTGATCAATCATAATACCCTGCCCGATCTGCGCAGCCGGGTGAATATCAACGCCGAACATCTCACTAACCCGCATTTGCACAAAATATGCCAAATCCCGTTTTCCACTGCGCCAGAGCCAATTGCCCAAGCGATAGGATTGGATCGCTTGGAACCCTTTGAAAAACAACAATGGTTGGATCAACCGATGGCAAGCCGGATCACGGTCAAAGATCGCCACCATGTCCGCGCGGGCGGCACTTGTCAGGTTTGGTTCCGCTGCATAGGCCGCATCAGCAATTTCGCGTAAAATCTGTTCGGACATCTCTGACGAAGCCAGTTTCATCGAAAGCCGGTAGGCAAGCGCCCCCTCGAAAGAGCCATGGTGCAGCACACCTGAGTGGATCAATCCACCCATCAGCGGCTCTTCTTGGATAGCCATCTCAGCCTCTTGGCAAATACGACTCCAAACCGGATCAACTTCGGCAAGCGTCTTTTGTAATTGTGCCATAGCAAGGCTCCCTAGTCTGAGACCTTTGATGTAGGCTACTTCGGTTCATTTTTCCAAGAAATTTTCGGTGAACTGCAACTTCACAAAGTTTGATCATCCTAAGAGGCGCTCAGATGCGTACAAACCTGCGCAAAACAACCCAGGTAATCTGAGCATATACGATCTGGGCGCGGGGCCTGCCGAAAACGTGCTGCCGCTGATAGAATTGAACCGGTCCCGAAATCTGGATGTACCCTTCCCAACCGTCGCCGATACTTATCCGCCGCCTGCGCCCGCTGGCATATCTTGGTAGCAAGCGCCGCGCGTTCATGTGCCGGCACAACCAAAAGCGCCCGCGCTGCCGCTTCGATATCGGCTAATTGGACAGCTCGCACGGCCCTAAGCCTGCAAGATAAGCGAAGCAGCAGGACCAGCCCCGAAACGTGCCGATAACTGCGCAACTTCCAGACGGAACGGGGCGCTGCCGACATCGCTTGCGAGATCTGCCTGATCATAGGTCCAGAAGGTCGTGCTTACATTGACCACGCGTTTGTCGATCCCATCTTGGATGATCCGAATTTCATAATTTTCGCTGTCCTCTCCCAGCGGGATATCTTGGTCAGACCATAGGTCCCCGTCGATCCGGCTGGATCGTATCCATGAGATATCAAGCCCGTTTGCGCCGCTT
The DNA here is from genome assembly GCF_038069655.2 of Yoonia sp. BS5-3. Taxonomy (NCBI): domain Bacteria; kingdom Pseudomonadati; phylum Pseudomonadota; class Alphaproteobacteria; order Rhodobacterales; family Paracoccaceae; genus Yoonia; species Yoonia phaeophyticola. The sequence continues at coordinate 2,740,449 of NZ_CP150951.2, read as the reverse complement.
TCGCCCTTCAAATGAACCACCGGATATGGCCGCAGACCATTTCCTGCAAACGCATGGCTTGCGTAGCGATAGCTGGCGTCCGTGATTGGCTTGCTGGCCGGACCATAGCGGAAGTGTCTGGTGCTCCTCCGCGCACTGGATGCGAGGTTCAGTTGTTGCTGACTGCCGTCCAACAAAACCATGATTGATCCAGCAGGCCATACGCTAGGCATCAAGCCATGGGTGCCAAGCTGCCCGCGCAGCAACCCTCGGATCTCGTATTTGCCATTCGCGATAACCGCCGCGCTTTGGAACTGAAGGATTTCCCATTGATCAGGCGTGCCGTCACCAATTGCTATTGTATTCGCCCCTGACAAAAGCGCGCTTGCCATCGCCGAGCTGAGCGTACCAGTCGTCAGATTGACACGCACACCCGCCTGTCGATCCCAGATACCAACAGGACCACTTGCAAGCGGGCTTATAAGTGTACCAATCGTCGCGGCCTCGCTGATCAATTCGTCGAGAAGATATCCACTATCCTGCGCAGCGCTATAAAGGGCAACATCCCCTGGCCAAGGCGCAGCAGCCGCCGCGACATGAGGTGCATGCGGCAGCTCATCCCCCGTCAGCAAAGGCAGATCAAGAAACAACAGTTCCACCGGAACAGGCGCTGTGAATGGCGCCAGGGCCGTATCATCATCGATGGTCACTTGCGGCTTGTATGCTTCGGCATCGATACGTGTTGCCTCAACCATCCGCATCCCGGCCTCATCTGCCCGATCAATACGATAAAGCCCGTCATGATCCAGTGTATCCACGCGAATGACATCGCCAGCGCCAACGGTATTTTGTGAAGGTGGCAGCGCAAATGTTGCGCTATCTCTGGCAATCCGCGTCTCATAAAGCCAACGATTGGTTGTATGTTGCCCCTCGCCTCTTGTCAGGGCGAGCGGCAATTCGCTTTGGGACGACACAGGACGGCCACTTGCCGGGTACACTGCCTCTGACGCGATTGCCGCGTAATCTGCATCAGCATCCAAGTAAGACGCTTGAACGCGGCTCGGAACTTCAATCGCAGAGCCACGGATCAAGGTCAGCGCACGGTCGGCTTCTGGGTCGATTGCGATCGTGTCATCATCAACCAGATGGTCGACACGTCCGGATCTGTTTCGAAAGACAAGTTTTCCGCCACGCTCAACAGCGTCAAAACCATAGGCAAGCATCAGCGGCTGCAACGCTGCCCGCCCCGATGCACCGCCGTCCTGCGCATACCCACGAACGATCCCATAAAGCTCTGAGACATCATATTGCGTGACACCAGACTGTTCGCAAATCTCAGCAACGACAGAGGCCAAAGACCGGTTCGTAGCACGACCGTTCAGCCAGTGCCCGCGCGCGTAATTGTCACCGTCGGACCAAAAGTCGCGGTTTCCGGGAAAATAGGGGTAAGGCCGCGCGTCCCATGCCCACACATGCATCCGTTCCACATCGATCATACTGCCGCCATAAACCTCAGAGATCGGATTGTTTGCCCTATCCGCAAAATGGGCATGAACGGCCCGGATGTACTGAACCTGAATAAGATCATCCCGATTGCCGGATGAATAATAGGGCAATTGCGACTCTGATGACTTAGGATCGAGGAATTTATTAGGTTGGTTGGTGCCCTTGTCGATCGCAGCACAACCAAATTCGGTGAACCAGATTGGTTTTGCACCCGGTGTCCACGCGGTCGGCGTGGCCTGACGAACACCATCGACTCTGTTGTGATGGTGATTGCCCCACCATCCTTCAAAGTCCTTATAACGCCAGACCCATGGCTCATCATCGCCATCTGTAATGACCGACCTACGTTGTGAATCGCGGGCCTCTGGCGTGGAGTAATACCAATCATAGCCCTCGCCGCCGGCGACGTTGGCAGTCAGATAATCGAGGTTGTAGATGGATTTCGCATCGGCATCGGCATGATCTTCGCCTTCACGCCAATCAGATAGCGGCATGTAATTGTCAACACCAATAAAGTCGATATTCGGATCAGCCCACAAAGCATCCAGATGAAAGAACTTGTCTGCCGTCCCAGCTGGTTGATACCCATGATATTCGGTCCAATCAGCGGCATAACTGATCTTGCAATTGGGCCCCAAGATCGCACGCACATCTGTAGCTAAAACGCGCAGCGCTTCAACCGCAGGAAAGCTGTTCCCCGCCCCCCGGATCTGGGTCAAACCGCGCATTTCAGAGCCGATACAGAACGCACCAACCCCGCCTGCGGCCGCGCAAAGATGCGCGTAGTGCAGAATGAAACGCCGATATCCCCAATCGGGATCGCCATTGTAGGTGACGCGATCACCGGACACGACAAAATCACCCGTTTCAGCGTTGCCCATGAATGCCGCAACCTCGGCCTCAGCGCTTGCCGTTCCGTCAGGCGAGCCGTCAACACCGGGGGCAAGCGAAGACGTAATCCGCCCACGCCAGGGCAACGTGGGCTGACCAGCCTGACCAGCCTGACCAGTGTAAGGATCAGGCAGTGTATTGCCCGACAACTGCTCCATTAAGATAAACGGATAAAAAACTGGGTCCATGCCACGGTTCCGCATCGCGACAATCGCTTCGAAAACCGAGGCATCAGTCGGTGTTCCACCATAGACGGGCTGACCGTCCAGCAAAGGAACCTGCGATGCAGCGCTGCGGGATAGGCCAGAGACCTGCCAAGGCATTTTCTCCGCATCGGTATCGTTTTGTTCGACTTTAGGGCGGATCTCGCAACTCTCGCACCGAAGGTCATCGCCGAACCACGAAACAACCAAAACGACCGATTGACACCCGGGCAACTCGCCCTCCAAAGCATCCAAAGATGTCAGAAAATCACTTTGACCAGATGGGGAATTTGTATTTATCGCGACCTGCTCGCCGTAAGAGGGCGACATGAAAACCTGAGAAGTCGCCAACCCATATTCGCCTGTACCGGGGATCAAGGCGACACCGGAAACCAAGGAAGAAAGATCGTCGGCCAAATGTCCCGGTGCCGGTCTCATGACCTCAAAAGTCAATTGCGGAATACGGTTGCCAAACTGACCTAACGGTAAACCCTCCAGCACCACATAGGCAGTGCCTCGATAGGCTGGTGTGTTTTCCAACCCTTCGACCGCCGCGATTTTCGGATCGGGCTGCTGGTCATCGGTCCCGGTATAAACACGCAGATTCAGATCAACAGGTGAAATTTCTTCACCATCGGCCCAAATCCGACCAATCCGACTAATCTCTCCCTCACAAAGGGCAACAGCAATATTTACGGTGTAGGAATAGGTCGTCACTTCGGGTGTCGGTGGTGCCCCCTTTCCACCGCCAGAGGTTTTCTTGACTTCGCTAAACTGTGAGGCCCAGATCACTTGCCCCGGCACCCGCAAACGCCCATACAGCACGCGAATATCGGCCCCTTCAGCCGCGCTGGTCAGACGAAAACGATCAACACGGCCGGTTTCAATCGGCTCGCTCCCGCTGCCCATGATGCGTTCATCAATCCGCCGGCCAACAGCCGCGCCAACCGCACGGCCAATTGTCGCCATCGACAGACCAAGTACTGATCCGCCAATACTTCCACCAAGAGCTGCTCCAGCCGCTGAAAGCGCAATCGTCGCCATGATAGATTATCCTTGTGAAATTTGAAAACGAGCCGCAATGCGTCTGTGCCAAGGCGCGGAAAGCGGGCTCTCGATCACGCCATGCCCTGTGTAGGCATGGATAAAACGGGCGTCCGAGGCCGCTTGCGATATTATCCCGATATGCTTGGCAACAGCGCCGCTGCGCATCCGAAACAGCAGTATTTGGCCCGGGCGCAGTTCGTCTGTGGTCTCTTGCATGTGGCGTTGGGCGGCAGCGTGCAATAATTCATCAGCTTGCGGCTCGGCCCAATCTGGCGTGTAGGCAGGAACCAGTTCAGGTTCTGGGCCAATGACTTCACGCCAAACACCACGTAACAAGCCTAAACAGTCGCAACCGACCCCTTTGACCGACGCTTGATGAAGATAGGGCGTTCCAATCCACGAGCGTGCAGAATTTACGATGTCTTGGTTCATCCGTTACGACTTCCACCAGTATTGGACTGATCAGAGCGCGGCACGCTGACAAGCCAATCATCACCCGGGATATGCGGAAAGCCCTGGAAGTTGATCAAATTCGCAAATTTCTCTTTGCAAGTCTCAGCGCGTTTGTCGCAACCAGTCACCAAGCGGACCTCATCTCCGGGGACGATTGCAGCGCGTATCGGTTCCCAAAGACGGATATGCCGCGACGATCCATGCTCAGTGTCCTGTCGAATCAGGCCTGACAGCCCAGTCGCAGCGCCAGATATCACTTCTAATGATCCGCCATCGAACCACTGGACGGCAAAATCACTCAGATCATCAAAACTGAAAAACTGATTTGCCTCTACAGATTGAACGGCGATTATTGTCGAATAACGCGGATCAAGCAGGTTCGCGGTGCAAGATCCGTCGCCCAAAGTGGCACCACAGGTTGTCAGATATGTCCGCCCAGTGGCCTGGTTCATTGGGTCAGCAAGACCCCGCAATTCTGCCTGAAAGGCGCCAGCAACACGCGTAATCTCACCGATTGTTCCGGAAAACAGCAATTGACGATTTTCGGGCTGATCCCATTGAACCAACCAAGTCGACACGGCCGCTTCATCATAGCGCCCCGCCTCAATATCGGCCTCTGTAATCGCCGCCGCGGACAGGACGCCAGCCGCTTCGCTATTGTCGACAGACAGCCCCGTCGTGCTGGACAATGCCCGCGCCGTCATCCCGGTATCAGGCTGGAAGATCACACCGTCAAAACCAATCGGTTGATCGTGATCTGTAAAGCCAAGCGTCACGCCGTCTTGGCGCTGCAGGCGCCAGCAATGGCACATATGGGTCGCCCCGGTTGCCAAGTGCTCATGTAGATCCAACGCGCTCATACCCGAACCTCAACGATCGGAATATTCGGCGCCTCACCCGCCTGAAAACTTGAGACCGAGGTTAGGATCGCATCCGTGTCAAAGCGCACCGGAACATCGAACTCAAAACCGGCACGTATTTCCGCACCAACTCCAGGAGCGCGTTGAAAGATCAGTGCACCAGTGGTTTCGTCAACGGTGAAATCAGGCCCATCTTGAAGTGGGTCACCGCCGACCGCCACGCGTACCGACCCCGCGACGGGTTTAGTAATCGGTCTGGCATAACTGAATTCACCCGAACGATAGGTTTTGGTTAACGAGAACGTATCGGTAACCTCGTCCCCCGTCGCGATCAGCTGATCAGAAGAAGACACCTCTTGCGACGGGGCGCATGATTTGTAGTCACTCCAGTCTTTCCAGCGAAAACCGATCAATTGTCCTTGCCGCGCCTCGAAAAAGGCAATCAGCGTCTCAAGATCATCCAATGATCTCAGGCCCATACCACCGTCATAGCGACGGCGGGCATGCGCCCATGGTGTATTGCGCTCTTCAAACCCGTTCGCCAAAGTGACGATATCTGTACGGCGTTCTGGCCCGCCAACCGACCCAAAGCTTAATGATGCGGGGAAACGCACTTCGTGAAATGACATGGCTTGATGCTCCCTAACGATTACGTTGGCTACGGCCCAACGCCCGGGCCATCTGCGTCGCAATTTGTCCCTGACTGCGCTGGAAACCCAGCGCATCCGGGGTGCTGATATTCATAGTGACCGACACAGCCGACGACCCTTGGGTGCGGACACCCAACCGACCATCCGCACCGCGGGCCAGGGGCATGATCGCCTCCGGTCCAGCTTCGCCCATCAAACCGGTTGCGCCACGCATCGGAAAAGATGTCGGGCTACTCACAATGCCGCCCTTGGCAAAAGGCATCACACGACCCTGCGAAAACGGGGCGCCATCGGCGAAGGGCATCACACTCGATACCGCCGCATTCAGACCATCCGATAACAGCGATCCCAAATGGTTGGTCACGGGCTGCATCGCAGCAGAATAGGCTGTGTTGATCATGGACTGCGCCAGGCCGCCCAGCGCATCCGACAGCTTCATTCCATCAAGCAGGACACCGTCAAAGGCGCGTCTCAGACCGTTAGAAAAACCACGCTCAAGGTTGCCCAAATCACGGGTTGTCTCACCCAGCGCGCCCTGAACGTCACGCAATTGGCGATCAAAGGCGGCGGTCATTTCTGCCGCATCGCTCAACGTGTTTTCGAGCGAACTGACATCGCCCTCAAGCGCATCAATTTGTTCAATCTCGTCCATGGCCTAGTCCTCTATCTTGTCCGGAAAAGCTCTTGCCAAAGCATCAAGCCGGCTCCGATCCATCGGGCTTTCCTTGCTGGTCAAGCCCAGCATCATTTGCAGTTCCGCAGGTGTAAGCGCCCAAAATTCAGCAGGCCGAAGCCGCAGGATAGCTAACCCCGCATACATCAGGCCGGGCCAGTCAAGCCGGGTCATCCAGGCGCCGTAAATGCGCGGGTCAACAGCAACGCCGCAACCTTCGCAGCCCCGACAGGACCATTTTCAATCTCACAGGTCAGCAAATCCGCAGTCTGGCCGGTCCATCCGCCGCCACGAAGGCCTGCAACGATGACGGCCAAAACGTCGGCTCCCGAAAAATCGCCATTTTCAAAACGGCGGGCTAAGGCCACCAAAGACCCTTCGCCAAGCGCACTTTCCAGCTCCGCCAAGGCACCCAGCGTCAATTTGCAGTTATGGGCTTTCCCATCGATGCAAATCGACACTTCTCCAGACCACGGATTCGCCATCAGATCAGTGCCGTAAAGCTCAGCGCACCGGCCGATGCGAGCGACAGCTCATAGGTCGCCTCGCCATTGTAAGATCCCGAATATTCGATTGAGGTGATCTGAAACGCACCTTCCACGGTGCCAAAGTCAGGAATGATCACCTGAAAGTTCGGCGTTTCACCATCAAAGAATATCTGCCGTGCACGTTCGTCAGTGGCCTCATCCTTGAAAACGCCGGATCCAGACAAGGATGCGGTTTTCACACCTGCACCTGATAGCAATTCGCGCCACCCACCAGAGCTTTCAAGGCTCGTCACTTCAACGCTTTCAGCATTGAAACTGATACGTGTTGCACGCAATCCAGCAACCGTCTCAAACAAACCACCGCCCGTCATATCGATCTTGATCAACAGGTCTTTACCGTTCTGAGCCACCATCTGGGGCACTCCTTTTTGCTAATTCTTGGACTAGGTTTCGTCAGACACGCGCGCACGAAAAATAAGGTCAATCTGGCGCTTGTCGCCGGTGCCGATACGGGCTGCTTTGGCCTTGTAAAAGTTCAAGGCGACAAGCGTGCCACGTGACAAAGCCAGATCGCTTGCGGTCAGCACATCACTGATCGCTGCTGCTGCAACTTTAGCCGACGCAAAGCCTGCGCTTTCGGTCACAACTGTCACTGTGAACTCGTGAAGCGCGCCGCCCCCAGTCTTGTCGGATGCATCCTTGACATCTTCCGAGCCAAGTATCGCGTAGAGAGGCGGCAATGCGCCGGGCGGAAGCGCATCATAAACGGCACCACCCAGCAGCGCCGTAAGCCCTGCATGATTTGTCAGCTCCTGGAAAATTGCAGTCTGCAAGGCGGCCGCGACACCATAACTCATGACGCCACCTCCTCTTCCGTACGGCAGATCAGATACCGCCCATCCGTGCCTCTGTCGGCGACAGCATTGATATTGAAAACGCGAGTACCATCCCGAAATCGTTGGCCAGGCACAGGACGGGACGGCGCGCCGGGTTTGGATGCGCGAACAACAATGCGATAAGGCACGCGTGAAACAGTGACAGCAAAGGCGGCAGCCTCCCTGCCCGCTCCGGACGTGACCTCAGCCCATAGAACGCCAAGCTCTTGCCAATCGCGTGTGTAGCCGCCCGCGCCATCGGCAACCTGGACGGGCTGCTCCAGGACCAGCGGGCGCGACAGATCGGGCATTCTCATCTCTGGCCTCCCATGAACATGCGCACGGTCCGGTAGCGCTCAATCAAGGACGAAACGCCAAAAGGTAACAAGCCGCGCGCTTGTGCAGTGTCGTGCCGGTATTCGTAATAATAGGCGGCCAACATCATGACGGCCTGGGCCAGATCGGCAGGTAAATCGCCCCAATCCGGCCCAAAACCCGCAAGAAAGCCGATCCGGATTGAACCGCCAGCCGGACAGGCCGGCAGACTGGCGCCAGTTGCGCGCAGACAGGGGCGCTGGTTGTCAGGCTGCAAAGACCATGCTGCATCATCGGCGATTGTCTCTTCGCCATTCATGGCGATCAGCGTGACGCTGGTTACAGCATTCACCGGGGCAACGGGCAACGGCTGACGCCGGCAATCCCGCCAGGCAGTCAATGTCCAGCTAAATTCGCGTTCGACCAGTATTTTGCCGGTGCGGGCTTCGATCGCCGCGAGGGCGGCGCGAAGATATGTTTCCAGCACAGGATCTTGCAATCCATCGTCGGAGAAACCCGAACCAAGGCGCATATGGTCTTTCATTTGTGCGACCGGAAGTGCAGCACTCGGCACTGTGGTCTCTTCGATTAACATCATGGAACGACTCCGAAATTCACTGATCATCCGGGCAGTTGAGCCCGGACGCATGCACACCCCCCGCATTGCTCGGACGGAAGGGAGCAGCTAGACAATGCGGGGATTGCCTGACATGCGTCCGGGGCAGATGCGCCCAAATGAATGGGGCGCATCTCTCGCGTGTCAGCCTCAGCTGACCGCGAATTTCAGCAATTTGATCGCCGCAAAATCGCTCACAGCACCGCCAACACGCTTGGTTGCATAAAACAGAACATGCGGCTTGGCTGAGAATGGGTCGCGCAGGACGCGCAGGTCAGGACGTTCTGCAACGGTGTACCCGGCAGAAAAGTCACCAAACGCGATGGCCATGGCATCATCATCGATGTCCGGCATATCTTCAGCGATCAAAACGCGGTAGCCCATCAGGCGGGCGGGCTCGCCCACAGCCAGACCGTCAACCCAAACAAAGCGACCGTCATTGTCCTTCAGCTTACGGACGGTGCCCGCAGTTTTTGAGTTCATGACGAATGTGCCGTTCGCGCGATATTCGGCGCCAAGCGCATAAACCAGATCAACGATCGCGTCGGCACGGGTGATGCTGCCAGCAGCACCAGATGCAACATAGCCCAAGCTACCCCAGGCCCAGCTGTCATTATCAACTGTCGGGTAGGTCAGAATGCCGGTTGGCTTGTCTGCGCCATCACCAGACACGAATGCATTCGCTTCAGAACGGGCAAATTTGTCAGCAATCCGGTTGGCCAGCCAGCCTTCAATATCAAATGCACTGTCATCAAGAAGACGTTGGGATGCTTTCGGCAAAGCCGACAATTCATGCAGCGGAATTGAGATTCGCTCAATCTGCGGGGTGTCTGTCTCGACGACAGCAGCGCTTTCAGTCGCCCATCCAGCACCCAGCTCAGAATGATCGACCAGAACGTCGTATGATGTCGCATCAACATTCACGACATTGGCAATCGAACGAATAGATGCAGTCGAAGACAACGTGCCCTGAATAGCGTCCGCCGTCTGCGGGTCAACCAGATAGCCACCATCGGCAGCAACGGCTGTGCCAAGGGCTTTGCCCTCCATCTCGAGGCCGCGCAGCGCGTCATCATCGCCCGAGCGCAAATAGGCAGCAAAAGCCTTTTGATGGGGCGCATCTTCTGAAGCAGCCGCCGCCAATGCGGGGCGGGCAGAGATCATGGTCTTTCGGTCCAGCTTATTCATCCGGTCATCCTGTTTTTGAAGTTTGGCAGTCACGCCTTGGGAAAAGTCTTTGAAATCGCTCATGAAACCGGCGATCGCCGTGTTCAAAGCCTGGGCAGGAGACACATCTTCCCCGGCCCGAGAGGAGCTCTCAGTTGTCGTCATCAATCGGTCCTTTGATCGTGGCGGGGGTCAGTCCCGAGCCATCAAGCAGCGCGCACCCTCAAATGCAGCCGCCAAGTCACGCAGTGCAGCATCCGCTGGGTCATCCCCCTTGGCAGCGACACGCGCATCAGGAAGCATCGGAAAGGTCACAAGGGACACTTCCCAAAGCTCCAGTTCAGACAAAAGGCGACCGCCCTTGTCATCCTTCTGGGCCTTTACGGTGCGATAGCCGATCGACAGACCGTCAATCGCACCAGCGCCAATCAATGACGCGGCCTCTCTGCCTTTCGCAACATCGGTCAGCAACCGGCCCTTGACCCACAAGCCGCGATCATCTTCGCGCACTTCGTCCCATACACCGATGGGCTGCGCCGGATCATGCTGCCAAAGCATCTTGATCGAACGGCCTTTGGCCAAAGATGACCGATAAGCGCCGCGTTGAACCGTATCACCGCCCTGATCAGCCTTACCAAATAGCGAAGCGTAACCGCTGATCGTTGTGCCGTCAGTGACAGTCACATCCGTGCCCAGCGCACAAAACTTATGTTCCAAATTCATAGGGGTCCCCCACTTAGCGCTTTGACGATCTCGAAAACCAAAAGCCCCGCACAACCGCAGACAATCAGCCATATCTGCCATTCAAGCCGCGACACCATGAATTCAATCCGGCCCAGGCGAACATCCACTTGTGCGAACCAGAAATCAGAAACAGGCGGTTTGCTTTGAGGCCGTGGTTTTCCCTTTAGGTCAACGACATTGTTATCCATCGCCGACCTCCAATGCAGGTAGGCCAAGCAAGGAACGCTTTTCTGCATCAGTCAGAAAAGCAGCCTCTGCAACGCGGCGCCATTGCGCGTCACGCTCTGCCGAAAGTGCCGGGATCTGATCAAGATCAGGGCGCATCGCGATCCGTTCACCCGTGAAATCGGACAACCAATCGGCAATCGCGCTGACAACGCGGGTCGCCAGGGGCAAGACCGTCAGGCGATAAAATGCCCGATTTGCCTCTTGGTAATTGGCATAGGTGGCATCACCTGGAATCCCCAACAACATAGGCGGAATACCAAAGGCTATAGCGATCTCTCGGGCAGCGGCTTCCTTGGTCTTTTGAAACTCCATATCGGAGGGTGAGAAACCCATAGGTTTCCAATCAAGACCACCTTCAAGCAACATTGGGCGGCCCGCATTCCGGGCACCTTGGTGCTGGGTCTCCATCTCACCAAGCAGGCGATCATACTGATCGGCACTCAACGCGCCCTGACCATCGGCGCCGCGGTAAACAATCGCGCCAGACGGGCGCGCTGCATTATCCAGCAAGGCCTTGGACCATCTGGATGCCGCGTTATGCACGTCAATAGCGGAAGCAGCCGCTTGCAATGCAGAGAAGCCATAATGATCATCCTGGGGATGAAAGCTCTTGATATGGCAAATCGGACTAACAGCGTCTGAAACAGCAAATCGGTGCTTCCGGCCGCTGACATTATATTCATAGGCAACAGGCCAACCATCGGCGCCTGGCACGACAGACATGCGGTCAGAGCGCAAAACATGCAACTCAACAGGCAGAGCCTCGTCAAAAACGGCCTCCAAATACCCGTTTCCGGTCAGCAATACCTGACCAAAAAGAGCCTCCAACAACTCGGCCCGGCCCTGCCCCCCATTTGGGCGGGACAGCAGCTCTTGCACAGGATGGGTGTCGTAGCGACGATCGACATCTTGCACGACAAGAGGCAAAGCCGCAGCTGCTTCGGCAATCAGCTTCACAGCGCGAAAACCAATCGGATTACCTGTGAAACCATTTCGGGTCAGCGACGCTGCATCCCGGGGGGACCAGGCCACACGACCGGCACCGGACATCGCCATGACACGCCCAGTCGCCGAAGCCTTCACTTCAACGGCCGCCGTTTCAGGCTTCGTACGGGTTAAAAAATCAAACATCCAAAACTCCTTGGTGCCGGCCGATGGTGGCCGTCTGTGATCCACGAAAATCAATTTGCTCTAAACAGATGAGGAAGCCGTCACAGCTGCGTACGCAGGCCTGCGCAACGGCTAACCCAGACTGCGAATCTGGGGATTAGCCCATTTTGCAGCTGGCACGATCATCAAATCATGCAAGGCCCAGACCAATGCGTCCACGCGATCAGGCGAACCACTGCCAGCAAAACCAGCGGTGGTCATCTGTGTCATTTGATCTTCAAGCTTGCCCAATCCACGCATATGAAAAACGCGGCCCTGTTCATAAAGGGCGGAAATAGGCTCAGCACGCGCGATCTTCCCCTTGGTGGCATGGACTGATCGATAGGGCAGCAAGGGGTCGACCTGACGCAAGACGGCCTCAACCATCTCGCCGCCCTGATTGACCTCAGCAACCAATCGGTCAGCACCATGACGGCGCATGGCGGCCACTGCAGCTTGTGCCCAATCCAAGGGTTTTGCCGCAGAAATTGTAGCATCTTCCAGGACATAAGCCCGCCATTCATTAATGGGCCCGTCCATGATCGCACCTGCGACAACGATGCCGCACTCATCCGATCCAGCCCGCGAGGTGCCGGGTGGATCAATGGCAACGACGATCCGCGTCAGCTCAGGCAATGCGGTTACGCGCAATGCATCCAGTTGTTCGGTCTGCCAAAGCGCGCCATCCACATCCGAAAGCATGACGCCTTCGATCTCCTGACGGCCTAAAGAAGTTCCGCCATATCTCGCTTCGATTTCCTCAAGGAACCCTTTAGCCAAATGCGCTCTGTTCGCCTGCGTCGGGGCATGGGTGACAACCGAACTATCACGGGCCAAAAGGTCATTCAGCACATCCACCCTGCGCGGTGTCGTCGTCACACAAGCGCGCGGATGCAATCCTAGTCGCAACCCGAATTGGATCATATCCCAAGCATCACGTGCACGATGCCATTTGGCCAACTCATCGGCCCAAACCGCATCAAATTGCGGACCGCGCAATGCTTCAGGATCATGGGCAGAAAACAATTGGCCAGTCGCGCCATTGGGCCAAACCAGTAACCTGCGGCCCGGAACCCATTCCGGACGATGGGCCACCGGGGATACCGCCATGATGCCGCTCTCGCCAAACACCATGACTTCGCGCGCCTGATCGATCGTTTCTGCAACAATCGCAAGACGACGCAACTCACCCGGCACAGCCGGACGGGGGCCTTCGACCACGCTGCGCACCCATTCGGCACCGGCACGGGTTTTACCCGCACCGCGCCCACCCAAGATGACCCATGTGCGCCACGCGCCTTCTGGCGGCAACTGATGGGGCATCGCCCAGAACTCAAACAGATAGGGCAGCGCTGCAAGTTGGGCAGCATTTAGGCTCGTCAGAAAGCGCCTTTGTTGCTCCCGCGTCCCGGATGCGATCAAGTGCGCCCCCAATTTCAGCGCGGATTGCGGTAAGGTCGATATTTGAGTCTGCGGTTGGTGTTGGGTTTTGGGCATTGAAAGCCTCCTGTGCAGCAACGACCATCTGGTAGGCATTCTGTAATTCCGCGAGCCGGGCAATAAGCGACATTGGCAGCGGTGCGTCCATGCTAGGGGTTGCAACAAGCATAGGTTCCAATAGGGCGCGAATACGCCAGAAGACCCGCTTCATTTCCGCGGTCTCTAGTACGGGTTCGTCATAGATGGTGTCTTGGATCGCCTCATCGGCGTCGTCTTCAAATTCGATCATGATAATGGGCCTGTAAGGATGCTTCCGTTACAGTCGAGCACCATCCAAACCAAACTGAATGGCGCCTAGCAAGGATCAAAATCGATGAAGGGCCCTCGAAAGTCAAACAATCCAGGGTTGCGGGTCGCGCGGGATGTTAACGAATTGAGACGCCGTGGTTAGTCGCTATCCGCGCGCTCGGCTTCGATTTCACGCCAGCGAGCGACATTGCGGTTGTGATCATCCAGATTGGTCGCAAAAGCATGACCGCCAGTGCCATCAGCAACAAAGAAGATGTAATCGGTGGTATCGGGGTTCAATGCGGCTTGGATGCTCGCCTCGCCAGGGTTGGCAATAGGGGTCGGCGGTAGACCTTCGATCACATAGGTGTTCCACGGGGTTTCGGCGCGCAATTCGCTCTGACGAAGACCACGTCCCAAAACGCCCTCCCCGCCTGTAATGCCGTAAATGACAGTCGGGTCAGTTTGCAACCGCATCCCCTGGTTCAAACGGTTCACAAATACGCTGGCCACCTGGCCACGTTCGCCAGAAACACCAGTTTCTTTTTCAATGATACTGGCCAGGATCAACGCTTCATCCGCAGAGATCAGCGGCAATCCTTCCGCCCTGTTCTGCCAAGCTTCAGTCAGGATAATTTGCTGAGCGGTGCGCATTTCGTCCAAAACGGATGAAACAGTATCCCCCTCAACAATATCATAGTCGCGAGGGGCCAAAGTCCCTTCAGCGGGAACGTCTGTGACATCTGCGCGCAAGATATCGATCTTTCCCAAAGCGTCCAGAATCTGCCAACTGGTGGCACCTTCTGCGATGACCACACGATAGGTCGCATCACCGGCAGCACGGACCTCTGCATATTCCTCGGGCACCTCAAGCTGGCCCGCTTCGAAGCTGACCACGTCAACAAAGCTATTGGATACAGCATCCAACTCACGCACATCCACGACAGTGCGATTGATACCCACTCGATAAATGACCTGCGTACCGCATGTATTGCGGCCACCACGGGTCACGATATCGATAATCTCTTCCATCGACGCCGCCGCAGGAATACGGAATTGACCGCGTTTGATTTCACCGGATTTTTCGGTGTAGCGGGCGCCAGATTCGTAGATGAATGCCGAAGTAATCGCACCGCGTTCCAGCAGGGTTTCTGTCAAAGCATCCGTATTCGCCACACCGCCAGGGACGGGTAAACAAATGGCTTCAGTCAGCGGGCCAGGCGCACGGTATTCGCGCACGCCCCAGCTTATTCCGCCAACAAGCAGGAACAGCGCCACTATCAGAAAGGTCATCGTGTTCGCAGCAATATGACGCCACATCAGTCAGTTTTCCCAAAAACCACACTGGCATTTGTGCCGCCAAACCCAAACGAGTTCGACAAGGCGATATCAATCCGGCGTGGCCTTTTTTCATTGGCGCAAAGGTCAACCTTCGTCTCAACAGCAGGATTATCCAGATTGATCGTGGGCGGGGCCACTTGATCCCGGATCGCCAAGATCGAAAAGATCGCCTCAATCGCGCCAGCAGCGCCCAGCAAATGGCCGGTTGCGGATTTAGTCGAAGACATAGTCAGCTGCGATGCTGCATCCCCCACCAGACGCTCAACCGCGCTTAGCTCAATCGTGTCAGCCATGGTCGATGTCCCATGGGCATTTACATAGTCGATCTGCGCCGGATCAATCCCGGCATTTTTGCAGGCTGCACGCATCGCGCGCTCAGCACCTTCATGGTCAGGCGGCGGCGCAGTGATGTGATGCGCGTCCCCGCTCAAACCATAACCTAAAACTTCGGCATAGATCTTCGCACCGCGCGCCTTTGCATGCTCGTATTCTTCCAGCACAACCATACCGGCGCCCTCGCCCATGACAAAACCATCACGGTCGGCATCCCAAGGGCGGCTCGCCTTTGTCGGGTCATCATTATGTTTCGTGCTCAGAGCCTTGCATGCATTGAAACCGGCCATGCCGACCTCGCAAATCGCAGCCTCTGCGCCGCCTGCAATCATCACATCGGCATCACCATATTGGATCAGACGGGATGCATCACCTATGGCATGCGCGCCCGTCGAACACGCCGTCACAACGGCGTGGTTTGGACCGCGGAAGCCATATTTGATCGAAACCTGACCAGAGATCAGATTGATCAATGCACCAGGCACAAAGAAGGGAGAAACACGGCGCGGGCCCTTCTCGGCCATCATCACAGCGGTATTGGCGATAGAATTCAAACCACCAATACCAGAGCCCATCATGACGCCAGTGCGCTCAAGGCTGTCCCGGTCCTCAGGCTGCCAATCGGCGTCCTTAATGGCCTGCTCGGCAGCAGCCATACCAAACAGAATAAAAGTATCAACTTTGCGCTGCTCTTTGGGATCCATGTAAGCATTGGCATCAAAGGTCCCATCAGATCCATCACCCAAAGGCACCTCGCAGGCATATTGGGTGGTCAAACGGCTAGGATCAAAACCCGTGATCCGTCCAGCGCCAGATTCGCCCGCCAGAATACGAGTCCATGAATTCTCAACACCATCCGCCAGGGGTGTGACCAACCCCAATCCTGTTACAACGACACGACGCATTTTCTGCCCTCACCTCTTGGTGTGTTTGATCAGGTGATAGCGCAGCCAAGGCCGCATGGGCAAGGGCGTGCGGACACGCCCAGCCACACTTAATCCCGCTTTAAGAAGATCGGCCTAGTGTTGCATGTCCGAGATCACGTTTGGAACCAATGGTGCGTTTGACAGCTATCGCATTGATTAGCCTCCTTTTGGGCGGCAGCGCGCAGGCGAACACATCGCCTGTCGATTGCTGGGTTATTGACCGTCTGGACACTCTGCACAGCATCCAGGCACGTCTTAGCCGAAACGTAGACAACATGCGACTTCAGACGGACATGCATATCTTGCGAAACGCCGTTTATATATTGGAAGGGCGGAATATTCTGGCGTCGGTTCAGACAAATGCTGAAACGCCCAAGGGGCGCACATTTCAGCTCTTTCTAAATAACTCAGAACATCTTCTGGCGGTCGGGAACATCAACGACGTCAACACGATCCGCGGTCATTTCACCCCTGCGGTAAGATCGAATTTGGAGACCGTCAATCGTTACTTATCGCAACACCGTTGCCTTGCAGCAGACGCAACAGCCGCGCAGATTGCCATGGCACAGAATCGGGACGTTGATCCGCATGAGGATGACGGTAATGCAGCAGAAATCATAAAGGCAGCAGCAGAGCAGGTGTTCTCTTTCAGAAACCTAATCATATTGGTCATACTCAGCACCCTTGGCATCATCGGGACCAAGACCTTTAACATGGCCATTCGCCGACGGAAACGGCGGGCAAGGCGGCGCGTTGCTGCCTACACGACCCAATATCGGTGGGGCGGTAATATCGCGACAGGTTTGATACTGGATATCAACTGCTTTGGTATCAAACTGAAACACGGCAGCGCCGACGATATCATCACCGCGACCCCGGTCGAGATTCTGATTGAAGATGGATGGGTGCTTGGCAGCGTGGCGTGGGCCAACAACCACTACGCGGGCTTGCAATTCAAAAAACGGATCAGCTTGCGTAGCGTAAACGCAGTTTGTAACGCCGTGCCGATAGCCATACCGCAAAAAATAAGCGGCGCCCAAACAGGCGCCGCCTAAATCAAAAAGGTCAGCGCTTATTGTGCGCCGTCGATGAACTTAACCGCATCGCCGAATGTCTGAATCGTTTCGGCTGCGTCATCAGGGATTTCGATCCCGAACTCTTCTTCGAACGCCATAACCAGCTCAACTGTGTCAAGGCTATCAGCGCCAAGGTCATCGATGAAAGACGCCGCTTCGGTTACTTTGTCTTCTTCAACACCAAGATGCTCTACAACGATCTTGCGTACGCGGTCTGCAACGTCGCTCATATCAATTCCTCATGTCTTTCTGGGCCAAGCCCCGTTTCTCAATGCGGGCTTTCGCCCATTCTTGCGCCCGGAACGCCGGGCAATGCCAATCTGCACCCCACACAAATGACACTGTGTCAGATGCGGCTTTCAGCAAATCTGCGAGGCCTATAACAGAGAATTCCGCTTAGGCAAACGATTTCAAAGCGCCTGCCTAGAACATGGCCATACCACCATTCACATGCAAGGTGGTGCCGGTGACATAAGCTGCCTCCGGGCTAGACAGGTATAGAACGGCGGCAGCAATTTCCTCTGCATCGCCCATACGGCCTGCAGGGACCTGCGCCAAAATACCCGACTTTTGATCATCGGTCAGCTTATCGGTCATGGCCGTTGTGATGAAACCGGGGGCCACGCAATTTACCGTAATACCGCGGCTGGCAACCTCATAAGCAAGCGATTTAGACATGCCGACCATGCCGGCCTTTGAAGCGGCATAGTTGGTTTGCCCCGGATTACCGGTGGCGCCGACGACAGATGAAATATTGACGATACGGCCCCAACGGGCCTTCATCATCCCCCGCACAACCCCTTTGCAAAGCCGCATGGTCGAGGTCAGGTTGACCTCCAGAACCGAGGCCCATTCCTCATCCGACATGCGCATGAACAAATTATCGCGGGTGATACCGGCATTGTTGACAAGCACATCGACCGACCCCATCGCATCGGCAGCTTGCTTTGGCAGCGCCGTGACAGCTTCTGCGTCGCTTAGGTTACAGGGCAGGACATACGCGCGCTCGCCCAATTCTGCGGCCAAAGCCTCAAGCGGGGCAACGCGCGTACCCGACAAGGCGACTGAAGCACCTGCATCATAAAGCGACTTTGCAATAGCACCGCCGATGCCGCCAGAGGCACCTGTAATCAAAGCATTCTTTCCATTCAGATCAAACATCTAAAGACCCTTCCTCAATTTTTCAGCGTAGGCTTTCCGCAGCCGCCATTACATCACTTGGGGCACCCACCGCCTGCGTCTTCAACGCACGATCAACACGTTTGATCATCCCCGACAATGCCTTTCCTGCACCGATCTCATAAAAATCAGTTACGCCTTTAGCAGCCATAAATGCCACAGATTCGCGCCAACGAACCGAGCCTGTGACCTGCTCCACAAGCAGCGTCTGAATCTGCGCCGGATCCGACACGTCCTGTGCCAATACATTGGCAACAAGGGGCACAGATGGGGCCGCTATGTCGACCTTGGCCAAAGCCTCGGCCATCAGGTCCGCCGCTGGTGCCATTAGACTACAATGGAATGGGGCACTGACAGGCAACAAAATCGCGCGCTTTGCACCGCGCGCCTTCGCAATCTCAATCGCGCGCTCAACCGCGTCCTTGTGGCCAGATACCACAACCTGCCCCGGATCATTGTCGTTGGCAGCTGCACAAACATCGCCCTCGGCAGCTTCGGCAGCGACCTCAGCGACAGCTTCGAAATCCAGGCCCAGAACAGCAGCCATGGCGCCAACACCGACAGGTACAGCCTCTTGCATGGCCGTGCCGCGCATGCGCAACAAGCGGGCGGTATCTGCCACGCTTAGCGCGCCAGCCGCAGCCAAAGCCGAATATTCGCCCAAAGAATGACCCGCGACGAATGAAACCCCTTCCATCGTCACACCTTCAGCTTCCAAGGCACGGATCGCGGCCAGTGAAGTTGCCATCAAGGCAGGCTGCGCATTGCGGGTTAGCGTCAATTCTTCCAAATCACCGCCCCAGATCAAAGCGGACAAATCCTCGCCCAAAGCGTCATTCACTTCTTCAAATACCGCTGCTGCAGCCGGATAGCTGTCCGCCAAATCCTTGCCCATCCCAATGGACTGCGCCCCCTGCCCGGGAAAAACAAACGCCCGCATGAACCTCTCCACCTCGTCCTAATTGGACCCCCGCTTACAGTGATGCGCAAAGGCGCACAAGCAATCTACCTCTATGCACACTGGACAGACCGCCCGGGAATGCGAATGCTCGCACGCAGCAACCCGGGAAGGAGCAAGCGATGTCCACAGCGAATACTGCCAGCCATTATGGCCGTGTGACCAAGATATTCCACTGGATCACTGCGCTGCTCATCTTCGCTGTGATCCCTCTGGGGCTGGTCGCCAATAAACTGCCCTATGAGACCAGCGAACAGCTGGCTTTCAAGGCGCAACTGTTTTCAATCCATAAAACCTTGGGCGTTTTGATCTTCTTCGTCGCCTGCGGACGGATCCTGTGGGCGTTGATGCAGCGAAAGCCCGGGCCTTTGCACCCCGACCGCAAGGCCGAGACATTTCTGGCCGAACTGGTGCATTGGCTGCTTTATATATCGCTCGTGGCCGTACCGCTGAGTGGCTGGGTTCATCACGCCGCGACAACCGGCTTCGCACCTATCCTGTTACCAATCGGGCAAGACCTGCCGCTTGTTCCCAAAAGCGAAAGCCTCGCCGCAACCACCTCAGCGCTGCATTGGTTGTGGAGCAAGATAATGGTCGCTTCCATTCTTTTGCATGTGGCTGGCGCGTTGAAACATCAGATCATCGACAAGGATGCGACGCTGCGGCGCATGTGGTTTGGATCAGGAGGCTTGCCCGAAGCCACCGCCCACAAAGCCCGATTGATCACCCCCATCGCAGCGGCGACGATTTTTCTAGCAGCTGCGGTTGGTGGCAATGCGGCGGGGCTATTCTCGAAACACGAGGACACCATAGAAACAGAAACTACCGCTCTGGCCAGCGTGCAGTCTCAGTGGGCGGTGCAAAGCGGAAGCATTGACATCAGCATCACGCAACTGGGCAGCTCTGTCGCGGGCAGTTTCGCTGACTGGACCGCCGAGATCACATTTGACCCCGAAGCAGAAGGCACCGCCGGGCATGTGACAACAACCATTGCCATCGGCTCGCTCACGCTCGGGTCAGTCACGGGCGAGGCTATGGGGGCGGATTTCTTTGACGCTGAGGCCTTCCCAACAGCCGCCTTTGACGCTGATCTGCTACGCGACGAGAACGGTTATGCCGCCGACGGCACGCTTACGATCAAGGGCACAACGGTGCCGGTTCGCTTTCCGTTCGAGCTGGCTCTGACAGGGGATGAGGCTGTGATGACAGGCAGCCTAACGCTGGACCGACGTGATTTTCTGATCGGTCAAAGCATGGCGGATGAGACAAGTGTTGGTTTCAATGTCGAGGTGGCGATTGCAGTCACCGCCACCCGGAATGAGTAATATCAGGCACTTAAATGCTGGCTTATTCCGCCGCCATCGCCTCGATTGAGATCATCACCTCAACTTCATCGCTTACAAACGGCGCAAAAGCGCCAACTTCAAAGTCAGATCGCAAGATCGTGGTCGTGGCATCAAAGCCCGCCCAAGGGCGCTGTTGTCTTGGGTGGTCGCCAGCCTGATTCAAAACGGTGTCCAGCACCACTGCTTTGGTCACACCATTCAACGTCAGATCACCCGTGATCAGGGCCGTGTTTTCGCCGGTGACTTCAATGCCGGTTGAACTGAACGTGACCATTTCGTCATCGGCAGCCGCAAAGAAATCGTCGCCCATAAAGTGATTGAACCGGGCTTCCCAGCCGGTCAGCATGGTCTTGACCGGGAACGCAACAGTAACAGAAGACCCTGCAGGATCCTCTTGGTCGAACTGAATTTCACCGTCGAACCCCGAGAACATGCCCCAGGTGGTGGAATATCCTAAATGCTCGTAACTAAACACAATCTGGCTATGGCTGGCGTCCAAAACATAGGCTTCAGGCGCAGCCGTGGCCCCTGATGCCATTGCAGAAATCAACAGGGCCGTCGCGGCGGTGATGGGCTTCATGGAAGTCTCCTTGAGTGATCATACGTGTGCTAAGCAATAGACCCACGCGCCTCAAAGCAATCCATCAAATCTGAACAAATTCTGTTCAACAGTGCTGGTAAGCGGAACGTCGTCGCTTCTAGCGTCCGTTGATATTGACCATCAAGTCCTGCGCCAGACGGTCACGCAGCCCGACCAGTTGGGCCTCGGGTGCTTCGGCCACACAAACGGTTTGTGACGTATTGCGGTAACGCAAAAACAATGTCGCAACGCCATTATCCTTGGCAGGCTCCAAATGAATCCCGCCAATCGTGTCAAAGCCATAGCTTCCCACGGTGCTGGGCTTTCCTGCACGATTGCAGATGACTTCACGGATCTCGCCCACGCTGGTATCCACATGCACTTCGGACTGGGTCCCACGGCTTGCAAACCACAACAGATAGGCGGAAAAAGCGCCAAACAGCGCCGCAGACCCCAAACGCATCGCGCCGAAACCACCATCAAAAAATAGGGCGGGCAGCACCAGAATGCCAACGGCAGCTGTCAAAAGACAAACACCGAAGAAAAAGCAAACGGCCTGCGCCAAGGCGACGCCGAATGACGGGCCGCTTCCCGAGCGGATGGCATAGCCCCAGTACATATCTTCGACTGCAAAGCTGCTCTGCTTTGCCATCGCGTCATGAATTCCAGTCACGGATGGGGCAAGATCGGCCATGAACAGGTCCTTCTTCAAAGTGTTCGAGCACATATGCCCGGCAAACAGGGCAATATATGGGCAACGTCAAGGCATCGTGAAGAAATCTGGCGCGGTCACATATCGCAACAGAATAAGGCCAATCCGGGCTTGCATCATGGGCGCGCCGCTGTATAAGGCCCCATCCTTCCGCTGTTGATGAAACTGCGCAGTCTCTCGTGGATGGGGGCGGAAGGCGAAAAGCCCCATTCTTTGAAATGCGCCGATATATGAACTGGAGTATACATGCCGCTATACGAGCATGTCATGATTGCGCGTCAGGACTTGTCCAACACGCAAGCTGAAGGCCTCATCGAACATTTCGGATCCGTCCTTGCCGACAACGGTGGCAAGCTGCTGGAAAACGAATATTGGGGCGTCAAGACGATGGCCTACAAGATCAACAAGAACCGCAAAGGGCACTATGCCTTTATGCGCACCGACGCCCCTGCCCCTGCTGTGCAGGAAATGGAACGTCTGATGCGCCTGCACGAAGACGTCATGCGCGTTCTGACCATCAAGGTCGATGAGCACCAAGAAGGCCCATCGGTCCAGATGCAAAAACGTGAAGAACGCGACAGCCGTCGCGAACGTCGTTGATCGCTTAGGAAAGGACATCAATCATGGCAACCAAACCATTTTTCCGTCGTCGCAAGTCCGATCCGTTTGAGGGCGATAACGCCCCAAAGATCGACTATAAGGACACGAAACTGCTGCAGCGCTACATCTCTGAGCGCGGCAAAATCGTGCCCGCCCGTATCACCGCTGTCGGTGCCAAAAACCAGCGTAAACTGGCACAAGCCATCAAACGCGCACGGTTCCTGGCCCTGCTGCCCTACGCCGTAAAGTAAGGGGAAACCGCAATGGATATCATCCTACTGGAACGTGTGGCCAAGCTGGGTCAGATGGGCGAAGTCGTTTCTGTCAAAGAAGGCTACGCACGCAACTTCCTGCTGCCACAAGGCAAAGCGCTGCGCGTGAACGCCGCCAACATGGCCCGCTTCGAATCTGAAAAAGCACAGATGGAAGCGCGCAACCTTGAAACCAAAAAAGAAGCGGAATCGCTGGCTGAAAAGCTGGATGGACAAAAGTTCATCGTGATCCGTTCTGCCTCTGACGCAGGTTCGCTTTACGGCTCTGTCACCACCCGTGACGCCGCCGAAGCCGCGACCGAGGCTGGTTTCAGCATCGACAAGAAACAGGTCGCCCTGTTGGGTCCGATCAAAGAACTGGGTCTGCATGACGTTGCCGTCAAACTGCACCCGGAAGTCGACGCAACCATCACGCTGAACGTCGCCCGTTCGGAAGAAGAAGCCGAGCTGCAAGAAGCCGGTAAATCGATCGCCGAACTGGCCGCAGAAGAAGAAGCCGCTGCTGAATTCGAAATTCAGGAGCTGTTCGACGACATCGGTGCTGCGGCATCCGACGACGACGAGCTGGCCGAATCTGCCGGTGTCGAAACAGCCGACGCTGCTGAAGGCGAAAGCGAAGACGAGGCGTAAGCCCCCAAAATCACACATAAAAGGCCGCTTCGAAAACGAAGCGGCCTTTTTTATTGGCCCGCTTTTGCGTCGCCCTGCCGTCCCAAACTTGTGGACTTCTTGCCCGCTCCCCCGCAATATTGCTGACATCACGGGCGCTTTCACAGTGCGCGCAGTAATTGCGCGTTTTCTTTTTCCAGTCCCCGCCCAATCTGTTCAGAGTTCATGAATGTCTTGGCCGCCAGCCCCATTTCGGCACCCGTCCAAACAGTTGTTACAAAGAAAGACCAGATATCACTCGATAATCATAGCGAACCACAAGGGGTTACCATGTCGCCACGTTTGAACCGTCGTCACTTTATCGCAGGCTCGGCCGGGCTGATCGCGATGCATCCGTTTTCGGTCAATGCCGCCACCGGTCAGGCCCATTTGCGCCTGATGGAAACCACCGACCTGCATGTGCATGTCTTCCCGTATGATTATTATGCCGACCGCCCTGTCGACACTGTCGGCCTCAGCCGCGCGGCCACCATCATCGAAGGGGTTCGCGCGGAATCGACCAACTCCATGCTGCTCGACAATGGCGACTTCCTGCAGGGCAACCCGATGGGCGATTATATCGCTTATGAACGGGGGATGAGCGAAGGCGACATGCACCCTGTCATCACCGCAATGAACACGCTTGGGTTTGATGCCTCAACACTAGGCAATCACGAGTTTAACTACGGTATTTCCTTCCTGATGAAATCGGTCGCCGGGGCCGCATTCCCTATCGTTTCTGCCAATGTTGTCAAAGAGATGGGGGCGGACCCGACACAGGATACCACGCTGGTGCCACCTTATGTGATCATGGAGCGGACACTCACCGATGGCGCGGGCGAAACCCACCCGATCAAGATCGGCCTGATCGGCTTTGTTCCGCCCCAAATCATGAATTGGGACCGCCGCCATCTGGAAGGCAACGTACAGGCCCGCGACATTATCGAATCCGCCCGCGCCTATGTGCCCCAGATGAAAGAGGAAGGCGCTGACATCATCATCGCCCTCAGCCACTCTGGTATTGCCGAACCTGAGGCGATTGAAGGCATGGCCAATGCCGCGATCCCGCTTGCTGGGATCGACGGGATTGATGCGATTCTGACCGGGCATAACCATCTTGTTTTCCCCTCTTCCAACTATGACGACATCCCCGGCGTTGATACGGCAGCTGGCACGATCAACGGCAAACCCGGCGTCATGGCCGGGTTCTGGGGCAGCCATATGGGACTTATCGACTTGTTGCTGGAACGTGACGGATCGGGCTGGCGGGTGCTGTCACATACGTCCGAGGCGCGCCCAATCTCGCGCCGTGAAGAGGATCGCAGCATCACCCCGCTGGTCGCCGATTATCAGCCGGTGCTCGATTCCGTCGCAGATATCCACGCAGAAACATTGGCTTACGTGCGCACCGCCGTCGGCAAGACCGACGCGCCGCTGCATTCATACTTTGCCCTCGTGGCCGATGATCCGTCGGTTCAAATCGTGTCCAACGCCCAAACCTGGTACATCAAAGAGCAGATGGTCGGGACGGAATATGAAGGTCTTCCGATTCTGTCTGCCGCCGCACCCTTCAAGGCCGGTGGCCGTGGCGGGCCAGAGTATTTCACCGATGTGCCCGTGGGCGATGTGGCGATCAAGAATGTCGCCGATCTATACCTATATCCCAACACTGTACGGGCCGTTAAGGTCACGGGCGCCCAGGTTAAGGATTGGCTGGAACGCAGCGCCGGCATGTTCAATCAGGTCGAGGCCGGGGCCAGCGATGCGGTGCTGCTGAACCCTGAATTCCCTAGCTACAACTTTGATGTGATGGACGGGGTGACCTATGAAATCGACCTTAGCCAGCCGTCAAAATTCGATCGTTCAGGCGAAGTGATCAACCCCGATGCGACGCGTATCGTTAACCTGCAGTTCGAAGGGCAACCCATTGACCCGGAACAAGAGTTCATCGTCGCCACCAATAACTACCGCGCCTCAGGTGGGGGCAGCTTCCCCGGAACTGGCGATACGATCATCTTTGAAGGGCCCGACACCAATCGCGACGTGATTGTCCGCTATATTGTTGAGCAAGGCACGGTGAACCCGCAGGCCGATTCCAACTGGTCGTTCAAGGATATGCCTGGCACTTCGATGATCTTTGAAACCGGTCCTGCTGGGGCGGCTTATGCCGATAGTATAGAAGGGATGAAAATCGCGCCAGCTGGCACATCGGACAGCGGCTTTGCCCTGTTCCGGATCGAAATGTAACCGGATGACGGTGCCCTGGAAACAGGGCACCGCGTCATATTCAGCGGGTACAGATCGCGTACATACGGCGTATGTACAGCCTGCAATACATCAGGCTAACGATCAAAGGTCTCTAACTGCAGCTGCGCGTCGCAATATTCCCCGTCATATGTTCCGACCCAGACGTCGATCCGGCCATCAGCAGGCCGGGTCAGCACGATCTGCGGGTCTAAATTACCGTTATCATCGTCGTCATAATACCAGTTGGCAGAGGCTGTGTTGATCAGCAGGGCCGAGTCGCACGCACTGACGACGCTGACCACAAGCTCATACGCGCCCATGCCGGTAAGACCGAAGGAAAAGTCCGGGGCCGAGGTGAAATAACCGGCGCCGGTGTCGGTTCCGGGCGTCACGTTCGGGCAATTCCAAACGTAATTTTCGCCGCCCGCAACAACGCCAAATGTGCGCGGGGAATACAGCTGTTGGCCGGTGGCACTATAGGATTCGGCAGGTGCCAAATCATAGTTCGGGCAAGCGGCGGCGGCGGATGCAAGGCCCAAAACAAGGCATGATGAAAGACTAAGAATTCTCACTTTTCACTCCAAATTAGCAAGTAGTTAACCTTGCGTAATGCCAAATTATGAATGAAAGATGATCAAAACCAGACCAAAAAAAAGGCCCCCGAATTGGGTGCCTTTTGATCATTTATTGCACGCGGCGCTTACTCTTCTTCGAGCTTCTCAACAGCAGCCTGCAAATCATCCTTGCTGACTTCTTTGTCTTTCACGGCAGCCAGTTCAAAGATGTGGTCAACAACCTTGTCTTCGAAAAGCGGCGCCTGCAATTGCTGGCGGAACTGCGCGTTTTGTTGCACGAATTCAAAGAATTGACGCTCTTGACCAGGATACTGGCGGGCCTGATTCATGATCGCTTGTGTCATTTCCTGATCGCTGACTTTGACGTCGGCCTTTTGACCAATATCAGCCAGCAAGAGACCCAGTTTCACCCGGCGCTCGGCCAGTTTGATGTGGTCATCGCTTGGCGTAATTTCAGGATGGTCATGTCCTTCGACATCAGGGTTTTCTTCATGCCATAGCTGATGGGCAATTTGGTTCGCCTCGGCATCAACCAGCGACTGCGGCAGGTCGAATTTCACCTTATCATCGAGCGCATCCAGCAGGCCGCGCTTTGTGACCGCGCGGGCGGCACCGGTATATTCGGCTTCCAGACGCTCTGTAATCTGTGTTTTCAGACCTTCCAGATCTTCAGCGCCAAACTTTTTCGCAAGCTCATCATCGATCTCTGGCTTCTTGGGGCCCTTTACCTCTTTGATTGTGCAGGTGAAAACGGCTTTTTTGCCAGCCAGGTTTTCAGCCTGATAATCCTCGGGGAACGTGACCTCGACGTCTTTTTCATCGCCTGCCTTGACCTTCAGCAGGCCATCTTCGAAGCCGGGAATGAACGAATTGGAGCCGAGCACCAGCGGGTAATCTTCTGCCGCGCCGCCTTCAAAAGCCTCGCCATCAACCTTGCCGACAAAATCCAGCACAACCTGGTCGTCTTTCTTGGCTTGGGTTTTCTTCGCTTCATAAGTGACAGCCTGCGGGCTGTCCGCGAGGTTATCGAGCGCCTCTTTGATCGCGTCTTCATCAGCTTTGACCACCATGCGCTCAAGCTTGATTTTCGCAAAATCAACTTCGTCGATATCCGGAAGCTTTTCGTAGGAGACTTCGACATTGACGTCGTCGCCCTCTTTCCAGTCGTCGTTGGTCATTTTCATTTCAGGTTGCGCCGCGGGACGGTCACCTGATTCTTCAAGATGTTTGGACACGGCGCCATCGATGCTTTCCTGCATCGATTCGCCCATCAGACGCTGGCCAAATTGCTTGCGTAGCAAGGCCATCGGGACCTTACCCTTGCGGAAACCCTTCATCTCAACGGTTGGCTGCGCTTCTTTCAGCTTTTCTTCGACTTTCGCGTCCAACTCGGCGGCGGTGACCGTGATCGCGTAACCGCGCTTGAGGCCTTCGTTCAGGGTCTCGGTGACCTGCATTTATGTCCGTCCTTCTATATTCATGGTGCGGGTGAAGGGACTTGAACCCCCACGCCTTGCGGCGCCAGAACCTAAATCTGGTGCGTCTACCAATTCCGCCACACCCGCATGATCTGAAAGGGGCAAGCGTCCGCCTGCCCCGATGTTGCGCGCCTTCTAGCAAAGCCCGCAGGGGGATGCGAGCAGAAAATTACAGTTTAGACCCCCAGTTTTTGAAAGACCTTGGGGAGTTCTTCTGGAATGTCCTCGGCGATCAGCCCCGGCCCAAAGCCGAGCGCGCATTCGGTGTGCAGCCAGGCCCCGGTTTCTGCCGCCTGCATGGGTTGGAACCCGCGCGCCAAAAGGCCGGTGATGAACCCCGCCAACACATCCCCCGACCCTGCAGTCGCAAGCCAGGGTGCGCTGCGTTCGTAGACCGATGCGTTGATGCTGCACCGTCCAGAGGGATCGGCAATGACTGTGTCAGGCCCTTTGAACAGCACAACGCACCCTGCCCGTTTGGCCGCATCGCGCGTAGCGTCAACTTTGGAATACGCGGGGCCTTTGGTGGCGGGTGCGTTCAGTTTTTCGGCGAAGTCGGGGAACAGCCGTGCAAATTCGCCTGCATGCGGTGTCAGGATGCATTTCGCGTGGAGTTTGCCGAAGAGGGTGTCATCCTGCGCGAGATGTGTGAGTACATCCGCGTCGAGAACAATCGGACGTAGTCCCGGACTTGATCCGGGACCTCTGCGTGCGGCCTGTGTTTGAGGTCCCGGATCAAGTCCGGGACTGCGTTGGTCTAAAGCGGCGACAATAAGCTCTTTTTCGCGCGCGCCCAAACCAAGGCCCGGCCCAAGGCACAGCGCATTGATCCGTTTGTCCTGCAGGGTCTCGGTGAGACTGTCCGCGTCTTTGAACGCCGTCAGCATGATCGCGTTGAGTTGCGCCGCGTTTTCGATCAGTGCCGCAGGTGGCGCGCCGAGTGTCACGGCCCCTGCCCCGATGCGGAGCGCACCGCGTGCGGCGAGACGGGCCGCGCCGCCTTTGCCAACTCCGCCGGAGAGGATGAGCGCGTGGCCGTGAGAGTATTTGTGGTGCTTGTGTTTAGCTTTTCCGAGGCGGTTCCCCAGCCCGGCGAGCTGTTTTTCGTCTGACGACAGAAGCGCTACTGGTAAAGGCGGCACAAAACCCTTTCCGCGAACCCAGCGTCTATCGATCGGTGGCAAACCAATATCGGCCTTGATAATCCTCGCACACAACGTGAGCCCGCGCTCTAGATAGTGACCAAGTTTCGCCTGGTGGAACGTGACGGTCAGGTGGCATCCAATCCAGTTTCTGCCATCATCGTCATCGTGCAAGAAGAAACCGCTGTCGGCGCACAAACCACTCGGCACATCTAGAGCCACGATGCGAGGACCATTTGGTTGATCTTGGTTAATGTAGGCATCTCGGATCGGTATCGAACATTCGAGCGGCAAGGGCCGCGCGAGGCCAGTTCCGAAGAACGCATCAATGACCAACCCTGCACCTTGATAATATGAGCGTCGGATTTCGGACAAAGGTATCGTGACTCCTGTTTGCCCCCAGCGCTCATAATTCACCTTCGCATCAGGCGGCAATTTCTTGGGGTCGCCATACAGAAACACCTCGACCTCCCACCCGGCCTCTTTCAGCAGCCGCGCCACGACAAAGCCGTCGCCGCCGTTGTTTCCCGGTCCGCAAAGGACCACAGCGCGGTGGGTTTCACCCACCCTACGCAGCGCGGGCCACTCTTCGAAAATGGCATCGACGACGCCCTGACCGGCGCGTTCCATCAGCTCTAATCCGGTGACCTCGCCGGCATCAATTGCGGCCTTTTCTATGGCGCGCATTTGGGCAGCGGTTAACAATTCGGTCATGGATTCAGCACCTCGTGTTTTCAAACCGCCCAATATCACAACTAGTTGCCCAAAAATTAGGCAGCATATACAGTTTCACCTGACCGGTATCGGGGTAGGTTCTGCTACGAATTGTACCTATGCAAGAGAAATGGTCTCTCGACCAGTGAAACACCAAAGGGGGAGTCGCGACTGTGAAGAAGATCGAAGCGATCATCAAACCATTCAAACTCGACGAAGTGAAAGAGGCGCTCCAGGAAGTTGGCGTGCAGGGCTTGTCGGTGGTCGAAGTGAAGGGCTTTGGACGGCAGAAAGGCCATACAGAGCTGTATCGTGGTGCCGAATATGTGGTTGATTTCCTTCCCAAGGTGAAGATTGAGGTCGTCTTGGCAGACGATCAGGTTGATGGCGCGATCGAAGCTATTATCGGCGCGGCGAAAACCGACAAGATCGGCGATGGCAAAATCTTTGTCTCTCCGATTGAGCAAGCCATTCGCATTCGGACCGGCGAGACCGGCGACGAAGCGCTTTAACCCACACATCTTCAAATAAGGGACAATATCGATGGACAACAAAGCTGTTCTGAAACTGATCAAGGATGAAGAGGTCGATTATGTCGATATCCGCTTCACCGACCCACGCGGTAAACTACAGCACGTCACGGTCGTTGCTGACCTGGTTGATGAGGACTTCCTCGAAGAGGGCTTCATGTTTGACGGCTCTTCCATTGCTGGTTGGAAATCCATTGACCAGTCCGACATGAAACTGCTGCCACAGGCCGAAAGCGCCTATGTGGACCCATTCTATGCTGAAAAGACGGTTTGCATTCACTGTAACATCGTTGAGCCTGACACGGGCGAAGCCTATGACCGCGACCCGCGCGGCACAGCTGTAAAAGCCGAAGCTTACCTGAAATCTTCTGGCATCGGTGATGCGGCCTATTTTGGCCCAGAAGCTGAGTTCTTCGTCTTTGACGACGTGCGTTTCAGCGTCGAGATGAACAAAGTATCTTACCAGGTCGACGCAATGGACGGCGCCTGGAACACAGACACCGAATACGAGATGGGCAACACAGGCCACCGTCCCGGCGTCAAAGGCGGCTACTTCCCTGTAAACCCAGTGGACGACGCGCAGGAAATGCGTTCGGAAATGCTGTCCACCATGAAGCGCATGGGCATGAAAGTTGATAAGCACCACCACGAGGTGGCTTCTTGTCAGCACGAGCTTGGCTTGATCTTTGGCACATTGACCCACCAGGCTGATGAGCTGCAGAAGTACAAATACGTCATCCACAATGTGGCACAGGCTTACGGCAAGTCCGCAACCTTCATGCCAAAGCCAATCGCTGGCGATAACGGCACCGGCATGCACGTGAACATGTCCATCTGGAAAGATGGCAAGCCCCTGTTCGCTGGCGACAAATACGCTGATCTGTCGGATGAGGCCCTGTGGTTCATCGGCGGTATCCTGAAGCACGCCAAAGCGCTGAACGCGTTCACCAACCCATCCACAAACAGCTACAAGCGTCTGATCCCAGGCTTTGAAGCCCCTGTTCTGCGCGCCTACTCTGCCCGTAACCGGTCGGGCTGTGTCCGGATCCCATGGGCCGAAAGCCCCAAGGCCAAGCGTGTTGAAGCCCGTTTCCCTGATCCGGCGGCAAACCCTTACCTGTGCTTCGCAGCCCTGTTGATGGCTGGCCTTG
Organism: Yoonia sp. BS5-3; assembly: GCF_038069655.2. Classification (NCBI taxonomy): domain Bacteria; kingdom Pseudomonadati; phylum Pseudomonadota; class Alphaproteobacteria; order Rhodobacterales; family Paracoccaceae; genus Yoonia; species Yoonia phaeophyticola. The sequence goes on along the minus strand of NZ_CP150951.2, from coordinate 2,709,069 downwards.
ACGGCATCAAGAACAAGATCGACCCTGGCGCGTCTTCGGACAAAGACCTTTACGATCTGCCACCAGAAGAGCTGGCCGAAATCCCAACAGTTTGCGCATCTTTGCGCGAAGCTTTGGAAGAGCTGGAAGCCGATCACGACTTCCTGCTTGCTGGCGACGTCTTCACCAAAGACCAGCTGGAAGGCTACATGGAATTGAAGTGGGAAGAAGTGTACGCCTACGAGCACACGCCGCACCCAATGGAATACAAGCTGTATTACAGCTGCTAAGCTGCACAGCAGAGACAGGAAAGGCGCCCCGCGGGGCGCCTTTTTCGTTGAGCCGCCGCGTGGAATTGATATGCTCTACCACGCAGTCCCAAAAACGCCCAAATTGCGGTTTAGCCCCTCACCATGAGCAAATATCATCCCATAGACGTTCGCTATAAAGGCCCCTCAACCGCTTATCGGGGGTCCGCCAGCAAACAAAAGCCAGGCAAAAATGCAGCCACGCCTGCAAAGCAACCGGTACGCAAGCCAATCCAGAGACAACAAACGCAGTCTGGCGGGGCGAATCCATGGAACGGCAACGACAATAGCGCGGCAAAAGCCGCACCGCCGCGCCAAGCACAGCCCCGCATGCGTCAACCGCAAGCCAAACGTCCGCCGCTGGCCGTGCAATTGCTGCCGTGGCCCCTGGGCGCTATTTTTAGTCTGTTCCGCAATTTGGGTTTGGGATGGTCCCTCGCCCTGATTTACATCCTTTTTGCGTTGATTTTCTGATGCCCGATTATCATCCGCTCGATACCCGCAACAAAGCCGACAAACAAAAAACTGACGGTCCGAATCGGCCATGGCGTAAGGTTGCAGACCCGGCGCCCCTGCCCGGCGTAAAATCCGGACCCATTCGCGACAGTGACGCCATGGAACGCCGCGCCCGGGAAAAGATCGGGAATGACGCCGAGCAGGCCGCGCTGCGTGACGCGCCGCTTTGGGCGAATCTCTTTGGGCCAGCGACGCTGTACTACAAGATCAAAGCTGCCCTTATTGGCCAGCGCGCACGCGGTTATGGGTCTGGCAAGATCGTATTCCAGATCATTGGCGCCTTTGCCCTATATTTCGCGTTGTTCTATCTGGACAGCCAATTTGGGTTCAGCCAGATGCTGGGCGTAAGCACCGAGATGTATTCAATCGATTAGCGCGCGCTGGCCCGCAGCATAAAGACCAAGCCGCAGGCCCGCCTTTTACGGCATCAGTCGCACCGTGGCTAAGACGCCAAGATGGTCAGATCCAAGGAATGACCGGTAACTGACTTGGCCCCCATATGGTCCATAGACATGGTCCAAAAGCAGTGGAACCCCCTGCAAATAATAGGTCGGTCGGACGGGGCGAAGCGGCTCTGTGCCCGCAGCATCGGCAATTTGCCGAACGCTGGCCGCCCACGGAAAAATATTAAAATCTCCGGCCAGAACAACTGGCTCCTCAAGTCCGGCAATCACGTCAGTCACCGCATCGGCCGAACGTCTGTTTCCACGGGGGAAAGGCCACAATAAATGGACGGACCCGACCCAGATGCGCTGTCCCGCTTGATCAATCTGTGCTGCAGCCACCCCGCGCCGTGATGAACACACCTGATCATGTATTGGGACCTTGGCGAGAACGGCAATACCGCTCCAGCCCCCGAAGGCACAAAGGTGTTGATAGGGGTAATCCCCAGCCAGTCGTGAAAGCAACCCACGGTTATGGGCCGAGACCTCTTGCAAAGTCACAACATCTGCATTGCTGTCACTGATATCTGCAGCCAGTGCATCCAGGTTTTGGTTCCGCGACCAGATGTTTTTGGAATAAAGCGTCAGGGTTCCAGCGGTCGGGCTGCCCATCATCAACGGGAGCGTGGTGATGAGTGCTGCACCACCGGTGAGCCCCAATGCCACGCCCCAAATCCGCCCGCGCAGTCCCAACATCAGCAGCACGCATAAAATGCCAGCAACAGGACGTAGCAAGGAAAGGCTATCGGCGGCCGGGTGCCACCCGCCGCCAAAGCCTGCCCAGACAGTCACAACCAGGCCGCTTGCCACACAGACCAACCCCAATCGAAGTGACGCAATCATTGTAACTTCTTTCACTGTGCTGCGATCTGAGAGCATGAGCATTGCGACAGAGGCAATGAATCGGCAACTCTGAACAAAATTTTATAGACAGCGAGATAGGAGTCCAGCCGATGCCAACCGAAAAGCTTACTTTTGCGGGTCATGCCGGTGACCAGCTTGCCGCCCGCCTTGACCTGCCCAATGGTCCGCATCTCGCCACGGCGATTTTTGCCCATTGCTTCACCTGCTCTAAAGATATCTCTGCCGCCCGTCGGATCGCCGGTCGCCTGTCATCCATGGGGATCGCCGTATTGCGGTTCGACTTCACCGGGCTTGGCCATTCGGAAGGCGAATTTGAGAACACCAGTTTTTCGTCGAATGTGGGCGACCTGATTGCCGCTTATAACGCCCTAAACGCCCGCGATATGCCCCCTTCGCTGATTATTGGCCACTCGCTGGGTGGCGCGGCAGTGCTGAAAGCCGCCCCCAAGATGCCCGAGATCAAAGCAGTGGTGACGATCGGCGCGCCGTTTGATCCGGGCCATGTCACCCATAATTTTGCGCAAGCTATCCCAGAAATCGTCGATAATGGCGTCGCCGAGGTGAACCTTGGCGGGCGCCCCTTCCGCATTGGAAAGGCATTTGTGGATGATGTGTCAAACGCCGCTTTGACCGGGGCCATCGCCCATTTGGATGCGGCTTTACTGGTCCTGCATGCGCCGCGCGACAGCACCGTTGGCGTTGAGAACGCATCCAATATCTTTCTGGCCGCGAAACATCCCAAAAGCTTTGTGACCTTGGATGATGCCGATCATCTTGTGTCGCGCCCAAGTGATGCCGAATACGCCGCCGATGTGATCGCCGCATGGTCAAAGCGCTATTTGAAGCTGCCAGAGCCATCCAAAGCCCCGTCCGCACCCGAAGGCGTGATGCGCGTGACCGAGGCCGATCCCAACGGCTTTCTACAGGATGTCCAATCGGGTCCCCATCACGTTCTGGCGGATGAGCCTGCGGCCTTTGGCGGGACCAATAAAGGTCTGACACCCTATGGCTTTGTCTCGGCCGGTTTGGGTGCCTGTACATCAATGACGATCCGGATGTATGCGCGCCGCAAAGGCTGGCCCTTGACTGGCGTTAGCGTCGATATCACCCATGCAAAGGAACATGCCGCCGACGCGGCCGACCCAGGTGCCAAGGTCGATCATTTTGAGCGCATCATTAAGTTGACGGGCGACTTATCAGACGACCAACGTGAACGTCTGCTAGAGATTGCCGATAAATGCCCAGTCCATCGCACGATAGAGCGCAGCTCAACCGTGACAACAACGCTCGCATGAAAAAAGGGCGCCGCCGGGCGCCCTTCTCAAAACTCTGATAGTGTGATGGCCTACTGGCGAGCGTCGCCAACCAGGCGCCAGATCATTGGGAATGCAATCACAGCCGCAACCAGTTTCAGCGCATCGACCCAGATGAATGTTTTCACACCGTAGGCATACCAGTTCTGCCACCCAAAGCCCATGAACGCATCCTGCCCGGCCAGACCAGCCAGCAGATTTGCACCAGAGCAGAGCCAGATCACACCTGGGATATAGACGCAGAGGATACCAACCGCCATGGCGCCAGCCATAGACACAGGGCTGCGGTCCCAACCGGATTTCGCCAGCATACCGACAACATAGGCCGCCAGCATAAAGCCCAGGATATAACCGCCTGTCGGGCCCATGATGTATGCAAGACCAATGCCTTTTTCAGGTGTCCCCGCAAAAACCGGCAAACCCTGCACACCCAGCGCCACGTAAGCCGCAACGGTGCTAAGCCCCAACGCAGAGCCGTAAGCGGCCCCGATTGACATGATCACCAGCAATTGCAGCGTGACCGGAACGGGCACTGTCGCGATCTGGATTTTCGCCGAGATCCACAGCGCCGCGACGCCGATGACCAAAAGCATCACTTGTTTCAGCGTCCGAGACATCCCCTCAGATGGGCCAAATGTCTCTGCCAAAACCTTATTGTTGAGTGCAAGGGCCATGCGCCGCTCTCCCTTTATATCTATTTTCCTGACCGCTTATTGCCCTAGCCATGCCTGCAACGCAAGCAGCACGGTCGCATCACCTGCGGTAGCGCGTTGTCGAAACATAGTCCTTGCGCGGCCCCACAACCGACCAGCGACATTCCCATTTGGGCCAATCGGCAAAGTCATATGTGGATCTATATAGGTCGTCGCCGCAAAGGTGATCCTCGCCCACTGCTGTTGGCGTCAGCGCAAACCGGTGGAACGGGGCCTCATCATCGAACTGGACCGCCACCTGCCCCGCATCAAAGTGCCAGATGTATCGCCGTGTCGCCTGCAATGCGGGGCCCTGCCCCATTTGCAGACGGCCCTCTTCACAATATTCCAAGACACTTTCCGAGCGGCGTGTGAACACCGCATGCCCGGTCAAATGACCGTTCTGCCCGGCCCGCGCATCGGCGATCTGCCGGTCCAGCACCCATTTGCCTTCGAAATCGGCCATATTTTGCGGCAGGCTTGCCAGTTTCACGTCGTCGCTCCCTTGAGGCTCGGCAGTTCCCCCCTTATGACGCAAGCGACTTTCGCTGCAAAGGTAGGCCCCATGATCCCTCGTTATTCCCGCCCTGAAATGACCGCCATTTGGGACCCCGCGACCAAGTTCCGCATCTGGTATGAGATCGAGGCCCATGCCTGCGATGCACAGGCCAACCTGGGCGTCATCCCCAAAGAAAACGCCGAGGCTGTTTGGAAGGCCAAGGATGTAGAATTCGACGTAGCCCGCATTGATGAGATCGAGGCCGTCACGAAACATGACGTGATCGCATTCCTGACCCATCTGGCCGAACATATCGGGTCCGAAGATGCCCGGTTTGTGCATCAGGGCATGACCTCATCCGATGTGCTGGACACCACATTGAATGTGCAACTGGTGCGGGCTGCGGATATTCTGATTGCGGACATGGACCGGGTGCTTGCCGCGCTGAAAACGCGCGCCCATGAGCATAAAATGGATGTCCGTATCGGGCGCAGCCACGGCATCCATGCCGAACCGACGACCATGGGCCTGACCTTTGCCCGCTTCTATGCCGAAATGGATCGCGGCCGTGCCCGCCTTGTTGCCGCCCGCGCCGAAATCGCGACCGGTGCTATTTCTGGCGCGGTCGGCACCTTTGCAAATATCGACCCCGCAGTTGAGGAACATGTCTGCGCCCAGCTTGGCCTGTCCCCTGAGCCGATCAGCACCCAAGTCATCCCCCGCGACCGTCATGCGATGTTCTTTGCCACCTTGGGCGTGATCGCCAGCAGTATTGAAAACATCGCGACCGAAATTCGCCATATGCAGCGCACCGAGGTTCTGGAAGCCGAAGAGTTCTTTTCAAAGGGTCAAAAAGGCAGCTCGGCCATGCCCCATAAACGCAACCCCGTTCTGACAGAGAACCTGACCGGGCTGGCCCGCCTCGTTCGTATGTCTGTTGTCCCCGCGATGGAGAATGTCGCCCTTTGGCATGAGCGTGATATCAGCCACTCATCCGTTGAGCGCGCGATTGGACCGGATACGACTGTCACATTGGATTTCGCCCTGAACCGCTTGGCTGGCGTCATCGAGAAATTGGTCATCTATCCCGACAATATGTTGGCGAATATGAACAAGTTCCGCGGGCTTGTGATGTCACAACGCGTCTTGCTTGCACTGACCCAAGCCGGTGTCAGCCGCGAGGATGCTTACCGCCTGGTACAGCGGAACGCCATGAAGGTCTGGGAGCAAGGCGCCGACTTCAAGACCGAGCTGTTGGCCGACAAAGAAGTTCTTGCCGCACTGTCAGTCGCAGAGATCGAAGAGAAATTCGATCTGGCTTACCATACCAAACATGTCGACACGATTTTCACGCGTGTCTTTGGGGAGCAGTAGAGGTTGCGATTGATCGGCCGTGCTCCAGCAACACGGCCGATCATTCGAAGATCATTGTCCGGCCGATTGATGCGCTACGTCTTGGGCTTTTGCCGTGCGACGGTTGGTCGCGGGCGCTGCTGCCTTTCTGCGCACCGCTGGCATGCTCATGGCGACATAACGACGGTCATCATGCATGTTCACATACGAATCGCCGATCAGTTTTGCGGGGTAGCCAAGTTGACGTAACGTCCGCGCAAAGATCGGCGGGCAAAGTGCAATGATTTCGGTCGCCCCATGGGTCGTTGCCTGATCAACCACGCCGTCGAGAATCAGTGACAAGCACTGTGACCGATCTGCGTGCGTGGTCACTTCGTCGGATATGACAACCCGTGTCGCTTCCCACAAATTGGGGGTTACTTCAGCCTGTGGAATGATGTCTGCGGGGATGCCGATCAGCTTGCCATCAACCGCATCGCGCAACATGTAAGTATGGCTACCCCATTGCGCCGTAGTTGCCATGGCACGCATTCCGCCAATGACTTTCCCGTCGCGCAACACCAAAGAATAATAGGCATTTGGATTGTCATACTGATCCATTTCCACGTCGTCATCATGTGGAACATCCCACCCAAGCTTATCGACGAAGAAGCGTTTACGAAGCGCCAGAAATTCGTAAAAGGCCGTCCCATACTTGTGAAGTTCTGCCAGATTGAAGGTGATATTTTCCATGTCTACTTTTCTCTCTACCCTGAGACGAGCCATCGCTCGTCCACCTTGCTGTTTGGTCTTTACCAAGACAGAGATAAATTAGCGCGAATTGTACTTAAGTGAGAGCGAAAATTGGTTAATTTTCTAGATAAGACCGTACTGGTTCGCCAAAGCCGCAGCCTGCGTTCCGGTCTTTGCGCCGAGTTTGAGCTTTGCATTTTTGAGCCGTTGCTTAACAGCACCTTCGCTGACGCTCAACTCAAAGGCGATTTCCTTGAGGCGTTTTCCATCCTTGACCATCCCAAGTGCTTCCAATTCGGCCTTGGTCAGATTCGTCGGCGGCGCGGTTTCGGAGTGTCGACGGGTTAAATATGCCTTAAGCAATTTCATCTCTAAGTCGGTATACTCCCGATCAGATCGCGTAAAAGATGCATACGATCTTTGAGCATCTGCGCCGTTTTCAAAAATCGAAACAGTGACACCATAACGCATCCCAAATGTTTGCGCCTGCGCAACAATGCGCTTAGGATCATCGATAGGGAGCTCGCTCCAACGGCATATTCCTACATTGCTGTAGGCCCATCTAACCACAGGATCAAACAGCATAAAGCGGTTATTTGTATAGTGATCTACCCACTCCTGCGGAAATGCGTTCGTCTCTTCCATGGGGAATGCAAATCCGATCCGCAAAGCAACATAATATCCAGATGGGGCGAGTTGTGCGACCTCCTCCGGGCCCAGAAGTTTCGACATTCAGGTTCCTCAAAAAGCTTTAGGTCTTACAAAGCTCTTGTTGATGCTTAGCGCTTGATACTACTATCGTTTATGCAGTGCCGAGTAGTACAATATGAGCATTGCCAAGTGCTTGGCAACCGGAAAGCGAGTTACGACCATGTCAGCAACACAAGTTGAGATCAGTGAAGTCCTTGGCGGGCTTAATGAGTTAGCACCAACAGGCTACGCCCTTGGGTTTCATATCGCTTACACGACTCCAAGGTTTATGTTCCAAACTTACGCAAAGGCATGGCTGGACTACTACTCTCAGAACGGTTTGCTGATGAATGACCCCATGGTCGCCTGGGGTTTTGAGCATGTCGGCGCCCGCCGTTGGTCCGATCTTGACGACCCTGCGGGTGTGATGAAACTTGCCGCAGATCACGGTATGCATTTTGGTGTTGTGATCGCAACAGATCAGGGTGACAGCCGAAGTATTTGCGGCTTTGCAAATGCAGCTCGCGAGTTCACCGATGATGAAATCAACAAGTTGTCCGCAGACGTACTTAAGCTGCATGACAGCACTGCTGAACAGGCGCAGTTGTCGCCAGAGACAGTTCAGCAATTGAAAAATATGTCGATTTTGGTGACCCATCCTGGTTCATAAGGATCAAAGATAACTCTTCCTTTACGGGCCCAGGGTTACAAGAGCTGCATGAATATGCAGATGTCCATGTCCCCCTCGCCTGAACTGACACGCCGCCGCAAGGCGGCGATGATCGTACAAATGCTGATCAGCGATGGCGGTGAACTGTCATTGTCCCAACTGCCAGAATCCTTGCAGGAACTGCTGACTCGCGAAATGGGCGCGATCAAACTTGTGGATCGTGAAACTGTCAGTGCTGTTGCCGAAGAGTTTCTAAGCGCCGTCGATGCGGTTGGTTTGACCGCGCCAGGGAACGAAGACGCAGCCATCCTTGCCATTGCCGATCACCTCAGCCCGCAGCTTGCAGACAGGCTACGGAAACAGACGGCGAGCGTGCGAAATGGCGATCATTGGCCTCTGATTACCTCGCTTCCGAATGAGCGGATTGTCGCCATTATGACCTCTGAGAGTATTGAAGTTTGTGCAATTACTCTGTCGAAACTCTCCGTCGCTCAGGCAGCCGAGGTGTTAAGTCTGACCCCAGGCGATCGCGCACGTAAGATCAGCCTCGCCATGTCGCAAACCGCAGACACATCGCCAGAGGCTGTCCGCATCATCGGCAAGGGTTTGGCCGAAGACTATGGTCAGACCCCAGCGCTTGCTTTCGAACGCGCACCGGTGCAGCGCCTTGGTGCAATCCTGAACTCAACCAAATCTGACCGCCGCGAAGAGGTCTTGGAAAGCCTCGACAATGATGATCCGGCTTTCGCCACCGATGTGCGCAACGCGATCTTCACATTCAAGGACATTGTGCACCGGATCAAAGAGCTGGATATCCCGAACTGCATCCGGGCTGTCCCTGGTGAAACGCTTACCATCGCGATTGCCGCTGCTTTGAAGGGTGACGACCATCTGAAAGCATCCGCTGAATTTATCCTCTCAAATGTCTCGCAACGTATGGCGACACAAATCCGCGATGATGCAATGGAGGCAGGAACCATTAAGAAAGCGGCTGGCGAAGAGGCCATGGGCTCTGTAACAAACGCGATCCGGGAACTTGTCGATACGGGCACCATTACAATGCGCACCCTTGATGAGGAGGACGAAGACACCTAGTTGGTGGCGTCCCCCAGGGCCAAGGATTGTGAAGCATCCTGGTGGCCTCGCGCTGCCGATCAGCGGTCTTGAGGCCGAATTGCGCGTAGACACTGCGTTGCGATCTGATTTACCCTTTCGTCATGGCAGAATATACAGATACGTTTGATGGACGCCGCTGGCACGACATGGGCGGCAGCTTGGCCGGGCCGATCCCAACGGATCAACATGACTTTGCCCTTTGGGAGAAACGCGTTGATGCCTTGATGGTCATTTGCTCGGGCAAAGGGCATTTCACCGTTGATGGTCTACGCCGCGTCCTTGAGGATATGGGCCCCGAGGCCTTTGAAACCATGTCCTATTACGAACGCTGGGTCGCATCGATCAACCAAAACCTGATTGAGGCTGGCGTCTATTCGACTGCAGAACTTGCCGCGCGTATGTCCGAAGTCGCAGCGCGCGGGGCAACCTATGGGGATGCCGCCGATGGTTGAATGGGTACGCGTCCGCGCCGACATGCCCCCCGGCCATGTCCGGACCCCTGTTTATCTGCGCGGCAAAACAGGTTGGGTTGAACGCCATCTCGGGCCATTCCCGAACCCCGAAGCGCTGGCTTACGGGCATGACGGCACACCCACACCGCTGATGCGTATCCGCTTTACCATGTCCGAGATTTGGGGCACCGATACCGCCCACCCCGATGACACTGTCGATGCCGAGATATATGCCCATTGGCTGGAAAATATAGAGCAACCGCATGCCCCATGATCACCATGAAAATCTGTCGCCATCGGGGCACCCGTACCGCGCAGATAACGATCACCCGCTGACCTATTGGCAGCAAATGGAAATCGCGATCAGAGAATTGCTGATCGAAAAAGGCGTGACCACGGCCGCCGAAATCAACGGGCAGATCGATCTGATGGACAGCCGTAGTCCGGCCAATGGTGCCGCAGTTGTGGCCCGCGCCTGGACTGATCCGGCATTTCGTAGCGCCCTTTTGAAGGATGCAAGCGCGGCCAGTAAAGACATGGGTTTTGACATCGGCCCATTGCGGCTGATTGCGGTGGAAAACACACCCAATATACACAACATTATCGTCTGCACCTTGTGTTCCTGCTATCCGCGCAATTTGCTGGGCCTACCGCCCGATTGGTACAAATCGCGCGCCTACCGATCGCGCACTGTGAAGGAGCCGCGCAAAGTTCTGGCAGAATTTGGGGTCTTATTACCCCCCGAGACAACTGTGCGGGTCCATGATAGCACCGCCGACATGCGTTACATTGTGATTCCAAATCGTCCTGCGGGCACTGAAAACTGGTCTGAAAAAGCGCTGGCAGACTTGGTCACCCGTGACAGCATGATTGGCACCGGGATCATCGAAGCACCCCAAGTTCCGTGACACAGGCATCACCGCAATCAGGCACCAAAGCCGATTGGCTTGCTGACCGCGCGCTGCGCGGTCTGATTGCGACGATGTTGAAACTGCCTTACGAACGCCGGGTTCGGCTAATGGGCGCGGCTGTCAACCGCGCAATCAGCCCCCTTGCAGGCTATCGCCGGCGCTCTGAAGATAATCTTGCGATGATTTACCCCGAAATGCCTGTGCCTGAGCGGCAGCGCATTGCAAAGGCTTGTTGCGATAATTTCGGGCGGACATTGATCGAAAACTACGCCTGGCAGGAATTTGGTCAACGGCTCGCCCGAACGGAGCCCAAAGGCGATGGGCTTGCACCCTTGGCCCAGGCCGCCGCCGACAAGCGCCCAGTCATCTTCGTCACCGGACATTTCGGAAATCACGAAGCCCCCCGTCAGGTTTTGACTGCGATGGGGCATGAGATTGGTGGCCTCTACCGTCCCATGCAAAACCCTTATTTCAATGATCACTACGCCAAGACAATGACCTCGTGGGGTGGTCCCGTTTTTGAACAAGGCAAACGGGGCACGATGGGATTCGCGCGGCACCTCAAAAAGGGCGGCATGGGGACTTTGTTGTTCGACGTGCGCGCCAGAGGCATTGAGATCCCATTTCTAGGCCAACCGGCGCATACAGCAACCTCTGCCGCAGACATCGCGCTGAAACTGGATGCGCTTGTCATTCCGTATTTCGGTATTCGTCAGCCAGACGGGTTTTCATTTCAGGTTGAGGTCGAGGCGCCGATCAAACCCGCCACGCCGCATGATATGATGATAGAAATGACCCAAAGGCTTGAAGGGCAGATTGCACGCCGTCCTGAACAATGGTTCTGGGTACATCGCCGCTGGAAAGATCGGCGCAAAAAGCGCTAGCGCAGCTGTGCGGCGCCGACGATCGGCCCATTGCTGGCCTGCTGGATGATGACAGCCACGGGATCATTTCCGGGGGCTTCTGCCGTCAAATTCAGCGGCGCACGCCCGTCCCATTGGCTGACGATATCCCAAGATCGGACGATATTTGCGTAGCTTAGACTGCGCCCCGCGTTTTCACCGCGGCGGATCGAAACTGTTTCTTCTGGGATAAAGCGCACCAGTTGCACCACGTAATCGCCAGCACTTTCTGGATGAGCGGCAATTTGAACGTTGTCCCCATCCCGGGTCAGGGCAACCGATACCGCATAGCCCCGCGCACGCTGTGCCTGAACCGCATCCATCACCTGCATCGGCCGCGATCCAACGACATGCTCTACCCCGCCAATCACCATTTGCGGGGTATATACAGTCGCCGAATTTGCAGCGCGCGCATAATCATGTTGTCTTGCCGTAAATGCGGGATCGGCAAAGCTGTCCTTCCAGCCGATATAATCCCAGTAATCCACATGCAGCGCCAAGGCGATCACATCATCCTGCTGCGCAAGTTCATGCATCATCGCATCTGCGGGCGGGCATGAGGAACAGCCTTGCGATGTGTAAAGCTCAACTACCACCGGCCCCGACTGGGCCGCAAGGAATGTTGGCTGCAACCAACCACAAAACGCAAGAGCAACAAGAAAATGACGCATAAGGGGACCTGAACTACGATTTCCCATTGGTTTTAAGCGGCGCGAACTTAAATAGCCAATCAAGCAATTGCGAGCCATTTGTGACGAATGTTTCAACCTTTCATTGACAATTGGCGCCTGTTGCAAACGACCACATACCGCTCTGCCGTCGCGACTTGATTGACGCAATGACGTCAGGCACAACCGAGATAGACAGCCAACATCTGCGACGCCACGAAAGGGATAGCCATGACCATCACTGTCGGAAAAGACACCTCCAAAACCCGCAAAACCCTCACCGTTGGCGATCAGTCGGTCGCCTATTATTCGATCCCCGCGGCACAAACCGCCGGATTGGGCGACTTTTCAAAGCTACCTGCCGCATTGAAAGTCGTGTTAGAAAACTTGCTGCGCTTTGAAGATGGCGGATTTTCCGTCTCTGTCGACGACATCAAAGCCTTTTCCAAATGGGCCGACAACGGCGGCAAGAACCCGATTGAGATCGCCTACCGCCCTGCCCGCGTGTTGATGCAGGATTTCACCGGCGTCCCCGCCGTGGTTGACCTTGCCGCCATGCGCGACGGCATCGTGGCCCTTGGTGGGGATGCCCAGCAGATCAACCCCCTGAACCCGGTCGATCTGGTCATCGACCACTCGGTCATGATTGATGAATTCGGCAATCCACGTGCCTTCCAGATGAACGTCGACCGCGAATATGAACGCAATATGGAGCGCTACCAGTTCCTGAAATGGGGCCAAGGCGCGTTTAACAACTTCCGCGTAGTCCCCCCCGGAACCGGTATCTGCCACCAGGTGAACCTGGAATATCTGGCCCAGACGGTCTGGACCGACAAGGATCAGAACGGCGAAGAGGTCGCCTATCCCGATACGCTCGTCGGCACCGATTCCCACACAACCATGGTCAACGGCCTCGCCGTACTTGGCTGGGGCGTTGGCGGGATTGAGGCTGAGGCCGCGATGCTGGGCCAGCCCGTTTCCATGCTGATCCCCGAGGTTGTAGGCTTTGAACTGACCGGCGAAATGATGGAAGGCACCACCGGCACCGATTTGGTGTTGAAAGTTGTGGAAATGCTACGTGAGCTGGGCGTCGTCGGCAAATTTGTTGAATTCTACGGCGAAGGACTGGACCGCCTGCCGCTCGCCGACCGCGCCACAATCGCCAACATGGCCCCCGAATACGGCGCGACCTGTGGCTTCTTCCCGATCGACGGCGAAACCCTGCGTTACCTGCGCAATACCGGCCGCGACGAAGACCGGATCGCTCTGGTCGAAGCCTATGCCAAGGAAAATGGTTTCTGGCGCGATGAGAATTACGCGCCGATCTACACCACTACCCTGCACCTCGACATGGGCACCATCGTCCCCGCCATTTCCGGCCCCAAACGCCCGCAAGATTATGTGGCGCTGACCGACGCGAAAGCGGCGTTCAAAAAGGAAATGGAAGAGACGTTCAAACGCCCCATGGACAAAGAAGTCGCCGTTGCTGGCGAGGATTACACCCTGTCTTCGGGCGATGTTGTGATTGCTTCGATCACATCCTGCACCAACACATCCAACCCTTACGTGATGATCGGCGCAGGTCTGGTGGCGCGCAAAGCCGCCGCCTTGGGGCTAGACCGCAAGCCATGGGTCAAAACATCGCTCGCCCCGGGATCACAGGTTGTCAGCGAATATCTTGAGGCCGCGGGCCTGCAAGATGACCTCGATAAAATCGGCTTCAACCTTGTCGGCTACGGCTGCACCACTTGCATCGGGAACTCTGGCCCGATCCAGAAGGAACTGTCCGACGCGATTGCGGAGGGCGATTTGGTCGCCACCTCTGTCCTCTCTGGCAACCGGAACTTCGAAGGGCGCATCAGCCCGGATGTACGCGCGAACTACCTCGCCTCTCCACCTTTGGTCGTGGCCTATGCGCTGGCGGGGACGATGGATATCGACCTGTCCAAGGACCCAATCGCGCAGGACAAGGATGGCAATGACGTCTACCTCAAAGACATCTGGCCCACCTCGGCCGAGATCAACGCGCTCGTTGAAAAAACCGTCACCCGCGAGGCGTTCATCAACAAATATGCGGACGTCTTCAAAGGCGACGAAAAATGGCAAGCGGTGGAAACCTCGACGGGCGAAACCTACGACTGGCCCGCTGCCTCAACCTATGTGCAGAACCCGCCCTACTTCCAGGGCATGTCCAAAGAGCCGGGCGAGATCCAGGATGTGGTGAACGCCAAGGTTCTGGCCGTCCTGGGCGATATGGTCACAACCGACCACATCAGCCCTGCGGGATCATTCAAGGACACGACGCCCGCTGGTAAGTACCTGATCGAACGGCAGGTGCCGGTGCGCGAATTCAACAGCTATGGCTCACGCCGCGGGAACCACGAGGTGATGATGCGCGGCACCTTCGCCAATATCCGCATCAAGAACGAGATGCTGGATGGGGTCGAAGGCGGCTATACCAAAGGACCGGACGGCGCGCAGACCTCGATTTTTGAGGCGTCTATGGCGCATCAGGCCGAAGGCACCCCATTGGTCGTCTTTGGCGGCGAGCAATATGGCGCCGGTTCTTCGCGCGACTGGGCAGCCAAGGGCACAGCGCTTCTGGGCGTCAAGGCGGTGATTGCCGAAAACTTCGAACGCATCCACCGCAGTAACCTTGTCGGCATGGGGGTCATTCCATTCGAATTCACCGGCGGCGACACCCGCAAGACGCTGGGGTTGACGGGCGAGGAAGTGGTGACGATCGCAGGGCTCGCCGATGTAAAACCCCTGCAAGAGGTCACCGCCAACATCACCTTCGGCGACGGGTCGACCAAAGACATCACGCTGAAATGCCGGATCGATACAGCCGTCGAGATCGATTACATCAAAGCAGGCGGTGTGCTGCACTATGTGCTGCAGAACCTGGCAAAGGCAGCCTAAATAACAAACGCCCCGAATCCTTTCGTTCGGGGCGTTTACTTGTCTGTAAGGGGTAACTACGCTATATATGTATCAAAGGAGAGACTGATGCTTTCGATGATTGACCCGATCCAAGTCTGACTGAAGCTGGCTAAGCCTTTGGCGTAGCAAGTGAATATCGCTTTTTTCAGGCCCCATGATGTGCACTTGGGATTCGTTCCTAGTCAGGTGCAGCTTGGGGAATTCAGTTTCCATTTTCTTTAAAACGCTCGTGCCCAAAGCCTCGCATACAGCGCAGGTTTGATAAATTGTGCGGACTGTTCCAACCTTCCCAGGCACCGAGATCGTCTTGAAACTGTCCTTGGACAGCCCTTCTATCTGTTGAACGACCTTTTCCAGCTCACCGTAAAAACGCACCAAATCGCCCACCAGGCTGGCATTGGCCGTGACCCCGCCAGCGACAAAATGCAATTCATCGATGCGGCTGCGATACACATCCGTGTGGCGCGCATCCGTGATATGCGGCACGAACGCCTCAGACTGTTCGAAAAGCCCGTGAAACCGGGACAGCGGAACCTTGGTATTAAGGAACCGAGTCATATCGAAGGTGTTGAAATCAACCTCGGCATAGATCGCGCGCACAAAAGCGTTCCGGTCCGCCCGCCGCTGCGAATGCCCCATGGCCAGATCAAAAATGCGCGACGCGACCCAAAGCGCGACCGTAACAACGCCGATCCGCAGGAAAAGGACAATATTTTCGAGCGTTTCAGCGTCCATGTTATCCGCCGGTTGCCTTCGCCAGCTCAGGCAGAAACCGCTGTTCATAATCGGATCCGACAAGCGGGCCAATATAGCGGAACAGCACCGTCCCATCCCCATCCACGATGAATGTCTCGGGCGGTGCAGTAACCCCCCAATCAATGGCCGTACGCCCGCGCAGGTCAAAGCCCGTCGCAAAGAACGGATCCTCATAATCGGCCAGATAGGTTCCGGCCTGATCCTGCTGGTCACGGAAATTGACGCCCGCAATGCGATAGCCTTCGGCCTCAAGCGCCAGCAGGTTGGGATGCTCGGCCCGGCAGGGCGGACACCAACTGGCCCAGAAATTAACGATTGTCACCTCGCCCGTGCGCAGATCAGCATCGGTCAGCTGCGCGGTACCCACGACAGCCTCGGCCGGAACCGCTGGCGCCTGCTGTCCGACAAATGTCGATGGCAGCTCATCAGGGTTTTCACGCAGCATACCGCCCAAAAACAGCCCTGCCATAGCGGCAAAAATCGCGGGCGGTAAGATCATCAAGGGTGAAATACTAGCCATTCTTCTCGACCTCCTCCAAAGCCGCTTTGACGCGTTTATAGCGCCGCCAGCTTTGCCCCACCAATATGGTGATCAATATAAGGCTGACCCCATATGCCCCCAAAACTTCGCGTGCGTATTCACCCAAGTCAGGCACGGCGCGCCCTCGCTTCTAATGCGCTGATCCGGCGCAGGCGGATTTCTGTCCGTGTGCGCAGCAGAACAAGCGCCACGAAAAGCAGAAAGAAACCAATCATGCAAATCAACAGCGGGTAGAAAAACACATTATCCACCGTCCGCCCCCCCGTCGCAACCGGTACAGATGTGGCCTGGTGCAACCCCTGCCCCCAGAACCGCACTGCGTAGCGCGACAAAATCGCAAAGAGCGATCCGACGATGCATAAGATTGCCGTCAGATCTGCGGCGGTGTCCTGATCCTCAATCGCTTCCCATAGGGCGATATAGCCAAGATAGAACAGGAACAGGATTAGAAAGGATGTCAGCCGTGGGTCAAATTCCCAATAGCTGCCCCACATCGGTTTGCCCCAAAGCGCCCCCGTCGCGAGCGCTATCAGCGTCATCACGATCCCAATTGGTGCTGCCGCCCGCGCCGCCAGCGCCGAGACATGGTGACGCCGCACATACCAGATCAGCGACGCAATCAGCATCATGATCCACGCGTTAATCGCCATCATCGCGGCTGGAACATGGAGGTAAATAATCTTGACGGTCGATCCTTGCCTGTAGTCATCGCCGGTAAAGAAGAACCCCCAAATCAGCCCAATGAAAAGACATGCCCCTGCCAGCCCAAATGCCCAAGGGAGCACCGGTTTGGTCCAGTCCATGAACCGCTTTGGATTGGCAAATTCCCATACTGACATGGCGTTTATCTATCCTGCCTCATACCCTGTCTCAATCCCTGATCATCGCAGGTTGATGCGTAAGACCGCCGCAGCGGCTATCGGCAGGATCACAAAACTTCCGGCGGTGATCCCCCCTAACAACAAAAGCGCAGGCGTTGCATCCAGCCCATCCGCCCCGCGCCGCACCGCCTCGGCCCCGAAAATCAGGGTTGGGATATAAAGCGGCAGTACCAACAGTGACAGCAGCAGACCGCCCCGCCGCAAACCAACCGTTAACGCGGCCCCGAAAGTGCCGATCACCGACAATGCTGGCGTTCCGATCAATAGCGAGATCAGCAGATAGCCATAAGCCTCTGGCGCGAGGCTAAGCAAAAAACCAAGCGCAGGCGCTGCAATGGTCAACGGTAATCCCGTGGTTATCCAATGCGCCGCCGCCTTCATCCAGGCCACGGCCTCTAGCGGCAGGGGCGATGTGGCCAACAGCGCAAGCGATCCATCTTCGAAATCAAGCGCGAAAATCCGGTCCAGCGACAAAAGCGCAGCCAAAAGCGATGCCACCCATAATATCCCCGGCGCCACTTTGGACAACAACGCCGTGTCTGGCCCAACCCCAAACGGCACGAGGATCACAACAATCAAAAAGAACGCAAGCCCAAGTCCAAATCCGCCCCCGGCCCGGACCGCCAGCCGCAGGTCGCGGATCAGCAAAGCGATCACAAGAATGCCTCATCAGACCCGCCTGATGCATCTGGGGCCGATTTGAACGGCTCCAGCGCAAGCGTAGGGGCCGTATCAAGCCCCAGATCAACATGGGTCGCAATCACCGCAAGCCCGCCTGACGCCAGATGGGTCTGTTGCAGCCATTTGGCAAATAGCTTGACCGAGAAACCATCAAGCGACACCGTCGGCTCATCCAGGAAAAGCACCTTGCGGCCAATCACGCCCAGACGCGCCAAGCCTAGCCGCCTTTTTTGACCCGCTGACAGCGTGCCACCTAAACGATGCTTCAAATCGGTCAGATCAAAGGCTGCGTAGAGATCATCCGGCAGCGCTGTTCCATAGACATCCGCCCAAAAGGCGAGGTTCTCGGCAACGCTCAGAGCGCTTTTGATGCCATCGGCATGGCTGGCATAGGCGCCTTCATCCTCTGGATAGTTGATCTCGCCCGCAATGGCCGGTTGCAACCCGGCCAGCGTCCGCAGCAAGGTTGTCTTCCCGATCCCATTGGGCCCGCGCAGGATCAGCGCCTGCCCGGCCTTAACCGTAAAATTCAGATTGCTTAGGACAGGCACCCCGCCACGGGCGCAGGTCACATCGCGGACTTGCAGCATCTAGACCGGGATCAGGGCAACGGCGATGCGCCGCCCTTCGGATAAAAGGATGTTATAGGTGCGGCAGGCCGCGGGTGAGGCCATAGGCTCAACCCCCATTCCCGCCTCTTCCAGCGTCGTCCGAAAAGCAGCTGGCAGATGCGCGATCTCAGCGCCCGTGCCGACAAAAAGCACATCCAGTGTTCCGGCCTGATCCAGCACTGTTTGGGTGTCGTCAAAACCGCCCCAGGCCTTGACCCCGCCTGCAGAGACCATGACCGGCCCATCATAACGTTCGCCGCCGATCCGAAAAAACCCCGGGCCGTAGCTATCGATTGGTGCGGCCTCATCATAGTTGATTTCGTTCAGGCGCATATGGCCCCCTTAGGTATCGATATGACCATAGCGTGTGCCCGCAGCCGGATCCTTTTTGGACCAGTCCCGTTTCACACCCAGTACCAGCAGGATAGCAGACGCAACAAAGATCGACGAGTAGGTCCCGATGACAACGCCCCAGATCATCGCAAAGACAAAGCCCCGGATCACGTCGCCGCCCAAGACAAAGAGGGCGATCAACGCCAGCAAGGTCGTCACCGAGGTCATCAATGTCCGGCTTAGCGTTTCGTTGATCGAGATGTTCAGCACATCCTTCAGCTCTTTTTTCTTATATTTGCGCAGGTTTTCCCGCACACGGTCAAAAACGATCACAGTGTCATTGATCGAATAGCCCACAATCGTCAGCAAGGCCGCGATGATGGCCAGGTCGAACTTGATCTGAAACTCGGAAAAGATGCCGATGGTCAGGATCACATCATGGGTCAGTGCCAAGACAGCGCCAACCGCGAACTGCCATTCGAAACGTAGCCAGATATAGGCCAAGATCGCCAATACCGCCAAAGCAACAGCGATTGCTGCCGATTGGATCAGCTCGCCAGATACTTTTGGGCCAACTGATTCAACTGAAGGGAAGGTCATATTGGGGTCGATGGTGCGCAGGGCATCTTGGATGGCTTCAATCGTCTCGCTCGCGATCCGCTCATCACCTTCCTGCGCCTGGACGCGGACCTGTGCCACATATTGATCTTCATCAAAAAGTGGATCTTCGACCGACGCGATGGAAATATCGCCAAGCGCAAGTGGTTCAAGCGCCTCGCGATAGGCCCCGACATCAACAGGGATGGTTGAATCGGTCCGAATGCTGGTGCCACCCTGGAAATCGATCCCCATATTCAAGCCTTGCAGCATGAATGACCCGAAAGCCACCACCATCATCACAAGCGAGATACCAAGCCATAGCTTCGCACGGGCGAAGAAATCGACATTGGTGCCCTGTTTGACAAGTCTTAACCGCATATCAAACCTCAATCGTCTTAGGACGGGTGCGCGAGAACCAGACCACGATCAATGACCGGGTGACGAAAATCGCAGTGAAAACAGACGTGATGATGCCGAACATCAATGTCCAGGCAAAGCCCTGAACCGGGCCAGAACCCATGACCAGCAAGATCACCGCCGTGATGAAGGTGGTAATATTGGCATCCACAATCGATGAGAGCGCCTTCTCATAGCCCAGTTCAATGGCACGCGCGGGGCCTTTGGCTGTCTTCAGCTCTTCGCGGATCCGCTCAAACACAATCACATTGGCGTCCACCGCCATACCGATGGTCAAAACAATCCCCGCGATCCCGGGCAGCGTGAGCGTTGCCCCAACGATGCTCAGCAATCCAAAGATCAGCCCCACATTGATGACCAAGGCGATATTGGCAAAGATACCAAACAGACCGTAGCTAAGTATCATGTAGATGAGGATCGCGATACCGGCGACGATACAGGCAATTTTCCCGGCATCGATACTGTCCTGGCCCAGTTCTGGCCCGATTGTGCGTTCTTCAAGGAATGTCAGCTCGGCGGGCAAGGCACCGGCGCGCAGAAGAATGGCCAGGTTTGTTGCCTCTTCGACGGTGAAATTGCCGGTAATAATGCCAGAACCGCCCGGGATATGGCTTTGGATGGTTGGGGCCGAAATCACTTCATCATCAAGGACAATGGCAAACTGACGCCCGATATTTTCAAGCGTGTAATCGCCGAATTCACGTGCAGCAGAGGTATTGAACCGGAACGCCACCGCAGGCCGTCCGTTTTGATCAAAATCCAGCTGCGCGTTTTCCAGATCCTCACCCGTGACAACCGGACGACTTTCCAAAATGTAAAATGTGCCGGGCTCATCCACCGATGGTAGCAGAACTTTGCCTGTGCCCGGGGATTGACCAGCATCCGCGGTGCGCCCGTCAACCTGATTGAAGGTCAGCTGCGCTGTCGTGCCAAGCAGATCGATAATCTCTTGGGCCGAGCCGACGCCCGGCACCTGCACCAGCACACGGTCCGATCCTTGGCGTTGGATGGTCGGCTCACGCGTGCCGACCTCATCGATCCGGCGGCGAATGATTTCAAGCGTTTGCGAAATCGTCCGTTCATCCATCGCAACGATCTCGGCTTCGCTTAGCGTAATGGTCAAAAGGGTCCCGTTGATGGTCACATCGATATTACTGGCCGCGGCCCCGGTAAATGATGTCACCGGGGTTCCAAGACCGCGCACCAGCTCAAAAGCACGCGACGCACCTCTGGCTTCGGAAATACGCACGCGCAGTTCCGTCGGGGGGCCATCCTCTTCTGTGACAAAGCCAACTATGTCGCGTTCGGCCGCCAAGACATCGCGTACCGAAGGCCAAAGACCTTCCAAGAAAGAGGCATGTACATCCTCAACCTGTACCTCAACCAGCAAATGCGCACCGCCGCGCAGATCAAGCCCCAGATTAACCAGGCCCGATGGCAGAAACCCAGGCCAAAGGGCGGCGTCTGCCTCAAGCTCTGCATTCGTTTGCCCGGTTTCAATTATCGCCACCGCATCATTATGGGCTTCGACCCGCCCGTAAAAGGCATTGGGCATGGCAAAGGTCAAACCGACAACGACCGTTAACCAGATCGCCAGCAGTTTGGGAAAAGAGATATTGAGCATAAAGCGCGCCTTTTCGGCAGATTAGGAATTGGCCGGTTCGGTCTTGTTCATGACGGTGGCGATGGTCGATTTGACCACACGGACATTGGTGCCTTTGGCAACCTCAAGCTCGACCTCGTTCACCTCGTCCTTGACCTTGACAACCTTTCCGATCAGCCCGCCTTGCGTAATCACCTGATCACCCCGGCGCAGCGCATCCAACATCGCCGCATGCTCTTTCATCTTTTTCTGCTGTGGACGGATCAAGAAGAAATACATGATCCCAAATATCAGCAGGAGCATTATCAGGTCAGCAGGTCTCATTTCCCATCCCTTTTGTTATTAGGGGCCAAGCGCCCGGAAAGTCGCGGCACATTATGATCCGCTTGGGCGATTGGCAACCGCGATTGCGGGCTGTTTTTAACAGCCTTTGTCGCCATATGGGGCCAGCACAGCGGGAAAGCAATGCTTCATCTGATACTGGCACGTCACCAGCCAATTTTCACGGTTCACTTGATCGGGACAATCGGGCATATGTCCCGCACTTGAAACAGCAATCCGAAGGACCGGACCCATGCATGATATCCGCACCATCCGTGACAACCCTGCTGCATTTGACGCAGCACTGTCTCGCCGTGGGGTTGCACCTGTCTCATCGGATATTCTGGCGCTGGATGAAGCGCGGCGCGCCAAAATCCTGGCGGCTGAAACCGCCCAGGCCGACGCCAACAAAGCCGCAAAAGAAGTGGGCGCTGCCAAAGCGCGCGGCGATGATGCTGAATTTGAACGGCTACGCGGCCTTGTCGCCGAAAAAAAGGCAGAAATCGCGGCTCTTAATGAAGAAGCGAAGACACAAGATGCCGCTTTGACGGATCTGTTGATGGGCATTCCAAACCTGCCCGATGACGCGACACCCGATGGCGACGATGAGGATGACAATGTCGAAATCCATCGCCATGGCAGCCCGCGCAATTTCAGCTTTGACCCGGTTGAACATTACGACATCCCCGCCATCCGACCCGGAATGGATTTTGAAACGGCGGCTAAATTGTCGGGCAGCCGCTTTGTTCTGCTATCGGGGGCAGTTGCGCGCCTGCACCGCGCTCTCGCCCAGTTCATGCTGGACGTTCATGTCGAAGAACACGGCCTGACCGAAACGATCACCCCTGTGCTAGTACGCGAAGCGATGATGTACGGCACCGGCCAGTTGCCAAAATTCGGCGAGGACAGCTATCAGACGACCAATGGCTGGTGGCTCATCCCGACGGCAGAGGTCACACTGACCAATATCGTAAATGGTCTGACCATCGACGAAGACTATCTGCCGCGCCGCTATGTGGCCCATACCCAGTGTTTTCGCTCTGAGGCCGGCAGCGCGGGCCGCGATACATCGGGCATGTTGCGCCAGCACCAGTTCGAAAAGGTCGAGATGGTCAGCGTCACCCGCCCCGAAGACAGCGCCGCAGAACATGACCGGATGACCGGCTGTGCCCAAGCCATCTTAGAAAAACTGGGCCTGCCCTACCGGACGGTCGTGCTTTGTACCGGTGATCTGGGGGCTGGCATGCGCAAGACCCACGATATCGAGGTCTGGCTGCCGGGCCAGAATACCTATCGTGAAATCAGCTCGGTCTCGGTCGCGGGTGATTATCAGGCCCGGCGCATGAATGCGCGCTACAAACCCGAAGGCGGCGGCAAGCCGCAATTTGTGCATACGCTGAATGGCTCAGGTCTGGCTGTTGGGCGGGCGCTGATCGCGGTTGTCGAAAACGGGCAGCAAGAGGACGGGTCTGTTGATCTACCCACCGCCCTGCACCCTTATCTGCGCGGCAAAACGCGGATCACGCCTGACGGACAGCTGGCCTGATATCATCTGTGAATACTGGCTGCTCTTGCTGCAAAAGGGCGGCCAGAACCAGCTCAATCGTGCCCGGCCGGTAGATATCGGCCAACGTTTGCGCGCGTTGCGCAACGGACCAATGGACTTGGCCTGCGTCCTGTGGCGGATCACGCCAGGCCAGCAAACTGGGCGCGATATTGTAGATACGGCCAGGATCGGTCAGCTCATCCGTTTCAAAGATCGGATCACCCTTTTCCTTTGGAATATGAAAATCGGACCGAAGCCGCAGTCCGGTGGCCCCTTCCAAGATCCATTCCAGCGGAAAGGCGACCAGCTTTTCACTGGGGCTGCTGCCACCCACGATGCTATGACTGCCGACAAACCATAATTGCTGCCATGGGCTATTTGCAGTCATGCGCCCTTTGTTGTTGCCATCCGGGTCATCCATATTGTCCCAAAGGGCGGGCTTGTAGAAGACACGGCGTTCATCCAGCGCAACAGCATGCCGCGCGGTGCGCACAAGCGACGACAATTCTGCATCATGGAACCGGTAACGCCAGTTCCACAGCTTGGCGATAGGGCCCAGCAATTGCTCTGGTATGCCCAAGGCGCCAACGGTATCCCAGACACCCAGATAGGCGATATTCACCAGATGCCCCTGCCCTGCGCGGCGTTCCAAATCCGTGGTAGAGGTGGCCACATCAGGCGATAATTTCTGGCGCTTTGCCCAGATATGATAGCTGTCGGGATGGTTCTTTTTCCCGGCCTTTTTATAGAGGTTCCAAGCCATCGCCAAACGGTAGACGCCCAGATCATCTTTCGGGATCAGACCACATTTGCGGATCATTCCGGCCAGCGAACGGGCCGTATACGCGCCGCGCGAAAAGCCGAAAATAAGGATCTCATCACCTTCCTCATAGACACGGCACAGCGCGGCATAAGCCTTTTTGACATTGCGAGCCAAACCCCAGCCAAACGCGCCACCCCCGATCTTGTTCAGAAAGGTTCTGATCTTATTGGAAAACTCGCCAACGCCGACCCCTTCAAGGTAGATCGCAACCTGACCGTCATCCTGAACACAAGCCTCATACATATGATGGACATTGGTGGTTTCAGAGATCGTGGGCGAATTCCACGTCCCATCGCAGAAAATAGCTATCCGTTTCATCGCAAAATATCCCTCTCTAATAATGAGAAGGTGACGTAGGGTTCGCCTTGCCGCAAGTCAGCATTTCCTGACCAAAGGTTAACGGTCAGACGGGCCCTTTTTCAGATGCTTGGACAAGCGAGAGGGTTGCGACGATTTTTTATCCTTATAAGGGTTTTTGTCCCCTTGATCGCGTAAAAACAGCCGAATGGGCGTACCTGGCATATCAAAGTCGGCCCGCAACCCATTGACCAAATAGCGTTTATAGCTATCGGGCATCATGTCAGGATGCGAAGTCATCACCACAAAGGCAGGTGGGCGCGTTTTGACTTGGGTCATATAGCGCATCCTGATCCTTTTGCCCCCCGGTGCGGGCGGCGGATGCTGTTCAAGCATGCCCGTCAACCAGCGGTTCAAATGCGCGGTTGTCACGCGCCGGTTCCAAACCTCATGGGCGCGCATGATTGCCTGCTGCAGCCGGTCGAGCCCTTTGCCGGTCTTGGCTGAGACGGTGACCAAAGGTGCGCCGCGCAGCTGCGGCAAGAGCCGTTCAAAGTCTTCGCGCAGCTTCTTCAGTTTGACCTGCTTGTCGCCTTCGATGTCCCATTTGTTCACGGCGACAACGACGGCCCGCCCCTCGCGCTCTGCCAGATCAGCAATCCGCAAGTCCTGCTGCTCAAATGGAATTTCCACATCAAGCAGCACAACAACCACTTCGGCAAATTTCACAGCCCGCAGCCCGTCCGAGACCGAAAGTTTTTCGATCTTTTCCTGCACCTTGGCCTTTTTGCGCATGCCCGCAGTGTCAAAAATCCGCATGGGCACCCCGCCCCAGTCCTGCTGGACGGAAATGGCATCACGGGTGATCCCGGCCTCTGGACCGGTCAAAAGGCGTTCTTCCCCGATGATCTGGTTGATCAGGGTGGATTTGCCCGCATTGGGCCGACCAACGACGGCAATCTGCAAAGGTTTGGACTTTGTTGGAACCCGCGCCGCATCTTCGTCGTCATCGCCAACGTCCACATCCACCTCAGGTGCGTCAGCCGCGGCCTGTTCGGCTTGGGCCTCGGCAATCGGGCGCAGCATATCCAGCAGCTCGCCCATCCCTTCGCCATGTTCAGCGGACATGCGGATCGGCTCACCAAGCCCCAAAGCATAGGCCTCCAAGATCGAGGCGTCCGCTGCCTTCCCTTCGCCCTTGTTGGCGGCAAGGATGACATGGGCATTTTTCTTGCGCAGGATATCGGCGAAAACCTCATCGGCGGGCAGCACACCGGTCCGGGCATCGATCATGAACAGACAGACATCTGCCATTTCCACGGCGCGCTCGGTCAGGCGGCGCATACGCCCTTGCAGACTGTCATCCGTGGCTTCTTCCAAACCGGCACTGTCAATCACCGTAAAGCGCAGATCAGCGATGCGCCCCTCGCCCTCGCGCAGGTCGCGCGTGACGCCGGGTTGGTCATCAACCAATGCCAGCTTCTTCCCAACCAGCCGGTTAAACAGGGTGGATTTGCCCACATTCGGGCGCCCCACAATGGCAAGGGTAAAGGTCATCGGTATGCTCCAGACGGGTTCAAGCCGCGCGGATACACCAATTCGGCATCAACGAAAAGCGTGCAATTGACCGTCTTTATTCAGAACATACAGGGTCTCGCCCGCCACAACAGGGGCCGAGGCGGCACCACCGGGCAAATCAATCGTGCCGATCAACCCGCCAGAAGTGGGATCAAACTGACGGATCAGCCCATCCGAAGATGCCACGATCAGCCGGCCACCGGCAAGGATCGGCCCGTAATGGGCAAAAACGCTGCGTTGCCGGGCTGTACGCCCCTCATCGAAATTCGGCAGGCTGATGCGCCAAACAGCTGCGCCTGTGGCCGCATCCAGGCGGACCAGCTCATTGACGTCGTTGATCAGGAACAGCGAATCTGTGGTTGGCCAGACAGGGCTTACAGCCCCTTCCCCGGCGGTCCAAATACGACTGCCATCATCAAGATCTAGCGCAACAGTCCGCCCGCCAAAATTCGCAATATAAACGCGGCCGTCAAAGATCACAGGATCGCCCGCAATATCATTGATCAAAGAGGCCGCGCGCCCAAGCCGGTCCCCTGACACAACAGCCGACCAGCGGGGCAAACCGCCACGCGGATATGTCGCGGCAATCTCGCCCGATGGAAACGGGAAGATCGCATATTCACCGCTGACAGCAGGGGATGCCCCGCCGCCAAAATTCGCCGATGATGGTGTACCGGACCGTTGCCAGCGGATGCGTCCGTTGCTTGGCTCAAGCGCCCAAGCGGTGCTATCGCGCGAGACGACATAGACCAGATCACCATTCAGCGTCGGTCCTGTGGTGACCGGCGCATCCAGGTCCTGAACCCAACGAATATTACCAGTGGCCGCATCCATTGCGGTGATCTCGCCAAAGCCTGTGGTCACATAGACCTGGCCGCCGCCGACGGACACGCCGCCACCGGATGCGTCATTTGCGTTATCGCGTGTCGGGGTCAGATCACGGGACCAAATGCGATCGCCATTCAGCGACGTTGCGGTCACCGTCGCCCGCGCATCGACTGTGTAGATGATGCCGCCCGCGATCACCGGTTCAGACGTGATCCGCGCGCGTTTACTATCGCCTTCGCCAATATCGGCAACAAATGCGGGCGATAACGTCGCGGGCAAGGCCGGATGGTCGATCTGATGATCCGCGCCGCCATTGCGATGCGTCCAATTGGCGTTTACCTGCGCGGCCGCAATCGCAACATTTCGGGTCTGGTTGACCTCTGCGGCGTTGGGGCGCAGATCAAAACGCTCGCCCGGCAAGATAACGTCTTCTTCGCCGCAAGCCGCCAGAAGGCCCAATGCGAAGGTCACGCCGATGATTGTCTTGGCTGTCACGATGCGATCCGATCTGCGGTTATTGGGTCTCGATTTCCGAGGGCGTCTCGCCCAGCGCAACAATCAGTGTTTGCACGCGCTCTCGCAAGCCTCGCGATACGCCGGCGTCTTCTTCAATGCTGCGCAAGATCGTCATTGCGCCCTCTGCATCGCCCCCCGACAAGGTCGCGTAGGCCAGTTGTTCAAGTGCCAGCAGGCGGAAAGGCTGACCCGGCTCTGACAGGGCTTCAAGGGCGGCGATACGCGCCGCTGTATCCTCGGTCGGCAGAGTCGCCGCCTTAAAGGCGGCGAGATCGCGATACATTTCCGGCATGCCCGCATCAGAGGCCAACGCCGTCAGCGTGGCATGTGCCGCCGCGATATCGCCCGCCTCTTGCTCTGATGTCGCTTGCCAAAGAACCGTTATCGCAGCCGCAGCGCCCGGGCTCTCGATTTCGGCCATGGCCGCAGCGCGGGCCGCCGGATCGTTCTCATTCAATGCGGCCAGCAGCGCATCGCCTGCAGCTTCGGCAGCATTGCGCGTTTGGACCGCGCGGTATTCTGTCCATGCGGCGCCACCGACCAACAGCAGGACGGCCAGTACACCGATCCATCCATAGCGGCGCAAATGGCCGTAGAGCTTTTCGCGGCGCACCTCTTCGGTGACCTCATCGATAAAACTGTCGGTATTACTCACCAAAGCCCCCATTTATCGCGGGTTGCGACATTCCGTTTGGCCGTACATATCGCGAAGCTTAAGGGATGAACAAGTGCCCAACGCATCCATCGGGCCTTCTATCATGCGGCAATGCAGAAAAGTGATCTTGCCGCGAGGTCATTTGCGCGATAAAGTGAACTGAATGGTTTAGTATACTATCATGATCTAATCGATACGGTGATCCGTATCAGCCTTAAAAAGCAAAACACCCACCAATCACCGCGTTGGTTACATCAAGAGGCCAGACAATGAGAATCATACCCCTGCTCACCGCAATCCTAGTGTGCGCAGCGCTTTTCTTCCTGGTCTTCGAACGGGATCAACTGGTTGCATTTGCCCAAGGGACATCAGATGCAGCCGCATCTGAAACAGCGGCCCAAGACAACACAGCCGATGAAAACCCCGAAGACACCGGGGTTGGCGTTGTCGCGATGCATTCTGTAGCGCAGACAATCGACAGCGCCGTGATCTTGCGCGGGCGCACCGAAGCGGCCCGCCAAGTTTCGGTTGCTGCAGAAACCTCTGGCCTTGTCGTGTCCGAGCCATTGCGCAAAGGGGCCTTCGTCAATGAAGGCGAAGCATTGTGCAGCCTTGATCCGGGCACCCGCGAAGCATCGCTTGCCGAAGCGCGGGCGCGGCTGGCCGAAGCGACAGGGCGCGTCCCCGAAGCCGAGGCCAGCGTGACCGAAGCAAATGCCCGTGTGCGCGAGGCCGAGATCAACCTGAACGCCGCACGGCAACTTTCTCAGGACGGCTTTGCATCCGAGACCCGACTGGCCAGTGCACAGGCCGCTATGGATGCGGCCACCGCTGGCGTACAAAGCGCCATTTCAGCCGTTACCTCGGCGCAGGCAGGCATTGAAGCCGCCGAAGCTGCCGTCGCGTCGGCCGAGCGTGAGATTGAAAGACTGCAAATCAACGCCCCTTTCGCCGGATTGCTGGAAACCGATACAGCTGAACTTGGTTCACTCATGCAGCCCGGATCGCTTTGCGCGACGATCATTCAGTTGAACCCCATCAAACTGGTTGGCTTTGTTCCTGAACTGGACGTGAACAAGATCAGCGTCGGCGCCATTGCGCAGGCTCGACTGTCAACAGGCGTCGACGTGCAGGGCCGGGTGACATTCCTGTCACGCAGCGCCGACGAGTTGACGCGCACCTTCCGCGTCGAGGTCACTGTCGCAAATGATGATCTGGCCATCAGTGATGGACAGACAGCGGAAATCATCGTGGCTTCCGAAGGACGCACGGCGCATCTGGTGGCGCAATCCTCGCTCACGCTGGATGATGATGGGGTATTGGGCGTCCGGACCGTCTCACCCGACAATGTGGCCACCTTCATGCCGGTGACGCTGCTGCGGGACACATCCGAAGGCGTCTGGGTCACCGATCTGCCTGAAACCGTTGATATTATCACCGTCGGTCAGGAATTTGTCATCGACGGGGTCCGCGTGAAACCGACATTTCAAGAGGCCGAAGGATGACTGGGATAGTTGACTGGGCCGCCTCACGGGCCCGCATGGTTCTTGCCTTTATCGCGCTGTCGCTTTTGGCAGGCGGTATGGCCTATGTTGGCCTGCCCAAAGAGGGCGAGCCGGATATCGAAATACCTGCGATCTTTGTCTCCGTCCCCTTTCCGGGGATCTCGGCCGAAGACAGTGAAACCCTTCTTGTCAAACCGATGGAGACAGAGCTGTCCGATTTGGACGGGTTGAAAACCATGTCCGCAACCGCTGCCGAAGGCTATGCGGGGGTCGCGCTGGAATTCGAATTTGGCTGGGACAAGACCAAAATACTGGCCGATATCCGATCCGCCATGAACAGCGCTGAGGCGCAGTTTCCGGCCGGTGCTGACCAATATTCGATCAACGAAATCAACTTCTCTGAATTCCCAATCGTCATCGTGAACCTGACCGGCCAAGTGCCGGAGCGCACCCTGCTTCGGGTGGCCAAAGATCTGCAAGATCGGATCGAAGGGCTGGATGCCGTGCTGGAAGCCGGGCTCGCCGGACAGCGGGATGAAATGCTCGAGGTGGTCATCGATCCGCTGCGGCTTGAAGCTTATAACGTGACCGCTGGCGAATTGATCGGGGTAGTGACGAACAACAACCTTCTGATCGCAGCGGGCGAGGTTGAGACCGACCAAGGAACATTCGCGGTCAAAATTCCCTCCTCATTTGATGAACCAGCGGATGTTTATAACCTGCCTGTGAAAACCGATGGGGACCGGGTCATCACACTGGGTGATCTGGCGACCATCCGGCTTACCTTTGAGGACCGCGTGGGCACGGCCCGCTTTAACGGGGTGAACACGGTGGCCCTGCAAGTGGTCAAACGCAAAGGGTTCAACCTGATCGACACGGCCGCTTTGGTCCGCGAAGTCGTCGAAGAAGAGCGCGCCAGCTGGCCGCCAGAACTGCAAGCGGCCATTGATGTGGGCACATCCAACGACCAATCGCGCAACGTGGCCTCAATGGTCAGCCAGCTTGAAGGTTCAGTCCTAACGGCCATCGCGCTGGTGATGATCGTGGTCTTGGCGGCGCTCGGAACGCGGCCCGCGCTTCTGGTGGGCTTTGCAATTCCCACATCCTTCCTGCTGTGTTTTGCCCTGTTGGCGGTGATGGATATCACCATCTCGAATATCGTGATGTTTGGCCTGATCCTTGCGGTCGGGATGCTGGTTGATGGGGCCATTGTCGTGGTCGAATATGCCGACAAGCGAATCCGCGAAGGCAGCGGGCCGATGCATGCCTATGTCGAGGCCGCACAGCGGATGTTTTGGCCGATCATTTCCTCAACAGCGACAACGCTTTGTGCGTTCCTGCCCATGCTGTTCTGGCCGGGTGTGCCGGGGCAGTTCATGGGCATGTTACCCGTCACCCTGATCTTTGTGCTTTCCGCATCGCTGATCGTGGCCCTGATCTATCTGCCTGTCATGGGCGGCGTAACAGGCAGGCTCAGCCGGCTGTTCGGCAACACATCAGACGCGCTACGGGCGCGGTTGCCTTGGGTCGTGCGGGCCGTGCTTGTTGTCCCGGCGATCATGATCGTCTTCACCGGCGCCATGCTGACATTAAACCCCGGCTATTTGACCGGCGAAGCCGTCCAGACCAAAGGTTTCTTCGATTCTCTGCCCGGCATGTTGCTCTTCATGGCAGGGGCCATGCTGTTATCGATTACGATCGGCGCGGCAAAGATCGAACGCGAAGCCAAGCAGATCAAAGCGGGCTACCGCCGGTCAGCCTTTGGGCATTTTATGCATTTCATCGCAGGCAATGCGATCATGCCACTGGTGACCGTTGGGGCGGTGGTTTTCCTGGTGATCTCAATCTTTGGCTATTACGGCAGCAACAATAACGGGGTGGAATTCTTCGTTGAATCAGAACCCGAACAGGCGATTGTCTATGTCAAAGCACGCGGGAACCTGTCGCTCAACGAAAAAGACGACCTGGTCCGGCAAGCCGAAGAAATCGTTTTGGCCCATCCAGGTGTGATCACTGCATTTTCCTTTGCAGGCGATGGCGGGCTGAACACCGATGCAAGCGGCGCCAGCATCCCCAGCGACACGATCGGGCAGGTGCAGCTTGAAACCATTCCATGGGAGGACCGTGCAGGCATTGCGGAACTCGACGGCGATGTCGTTCTGGCCGAGCTTCAGGCCGAGCTGAACACGATTCCCGGGATTCAGACCGAAATTCTGGCGCAAGCACGCGGCCCCGCATCGGGCAAACCGGTGCATCTGCGGCTGAAAAGTGATAATTGGGAAGAGCTGATCGCAGCAACCAATCTGGCCCGTGCACAGTTTGAGCAAACACCGGGCCTGATCTTGGTCGAGGATTCGCTGCCCCTGCCCGGTATCGATTGGCAAATCGATGTTGATGTCGAAAAGGCGGGTCGTTTCGGGGCCGATGTCGCCTCGGTCGGGGCGATGGTGCAGCTGGTCACGCGGGGCATTCTGCTGGACACGATGCGGGTCGATAGCTCGGACGAGGAAATCGAGATCCGGGTGCGGCTCCCAGAAGAGGACCGGGTCCTGTCCACGCTCGACAGCCTCCGGGTGCGCACCAATCAGGGGCTGATCCCCCTGTCGAACTTCATTACACGGACACCCGTTGAAAAACTCGCACAGATCGACCGGATCGATCAAAAGCGGTATTTCGACGTCAAAGCGGATGTGGAAAATGGTCTTGTGAACATCGTTGCGAACGGTGAAACACAAGCCATCGCACTGATCACTAGTGAAGACGCCAGTGGGTTTGATCGCTACAACATCATCAACCTCTCGGACGGTATCACCATTGATGCACTTGCCGAAATGGTGACCGATGGGGACACAACTGAAAGCCCCGTGAATGCCAACGAACGAATCGGCGTTCTGACAGAGTGGCTGGAAACATCCCCCCTCCCCGGCAGCATCGATTGGGAATGGACTGGCGATCAGGAAGAGCAAGCCGAATCCGGCGCCTTCCTGCAGACGGCCTTTGCCGGGGCGCTTGGGCTGATGTTCATCATCCTGCTGGCGCAGTTCAACAGTATCTATAATTCCATCCTTGTGCTGATGGCCGTTGTGATGTCGACCGCAGGATCGCTTGTAGGCATGCTTGTCATGGATCAGGCCTTCTCAATCATCATGACGGGGACAGGGATCGTCGCGCTGGCCGGGATCGTTGTGAATAACAACATCATCCTGATCGACACCTACCAGGAATACAGCAAATACATGCCCCGGGCCGAGGCGATCACCCGCACGGCCGAGGCACGTATCAGACCCGTCTTGCTGACAACCATCACAACCATGGCCGGCTTGGCACCGATGATGTTCGGGCTCAGCCTTGATTTCATGAATGGCGGTTACAGCATCGACAGCCCCACCGCGCTGTGGTGGAAACAACTGGCGACGGCCGTTGTGTTTGGACTTGGGATCGCGACGGTACTGACGCTGGTCTTCACCCCATCAATGCTGGCGCTACGGGTCTGGTTCGTGACCTATGTTCAATGGTTCGCCCAGCTTCTGGCCAAGCTTTCAATGGGGCGCAGCAGCCGCGCTGCGCGCGACTGGGCATTGCGGCGTCAAGCCAAGCGGCTCAAAAAATCCGAGATCATCTGGTCCGAGGACGAACCGCTTGACCCGCTGCAACTGACCCAGCCGCTCCAGGCCGCCGAATAAACAACAGCGCCTCCCCCTCATTCTTTTGGCCAAAAATATCCTGGGAGAGGCCCGCACGGGCCGGGGGCAAAGCCCCTACCAAACAATCGAACCGGCGTAGCCGACCGTTTAGGTCAAGCGACCTCATCCTCCGACTGGCGGTTCCACAGATGGGCATAACGGCCGTTTTCGGCCAACAGTGCCTGGTGCCGTCCCTCTTCCACAATCAGCCCGTCCTCCAGCACAATAATCCGGTCGGCATCGGCAATAGTCGAAAGCCGATGCGCAATGGTAATCACCGTGCGCCCTTCGCCCATGGCCTTCAGCTCAGCCTGGATTTCCATCTCTGTGTCCGTATCCAGCGCCGATGTGGCCTCATCCAGCAATAGGATCGGCGGGTTCTTCAATAACGTCCGGGCAATCCCAACCCGCTGCTTTTCACCGCCCGAAAGTTTGAGGCCACGCTCACCCACGGTGGTCTGGTAGCCCTCTGGCAGGCGCATCACAAAGTCATGGATCTTGGCGGCTTTGGCAGCGGCAATGATCTCATCCTCGCTTGCATCCGGACGCCCATAGGCGATGTTGTAATGGATCGTGTCGTTGAACAGCACCGCATCCTGCGGAACGACACCGATTTGCGCGTGCAGGCTGGATTGGGTCACATCGCGCAGATTCTGCCCATCAATCAATAGCGCGCCATCGCCCACATCGTAAAACCGAAACAAAAGCCGCCCGATGGTCGATTTACCCGATCCAGAAGAGCCAACAATCGCCACGGTCTGGCCGGGTGGCACATCCAAATCGATGCCTTTCAGAATGGGCCGTTCCGCGTCATAGCCAAAATGCACATCCTGCAGCACCACATGGCCACCGCTGACGACCAGATCAGGGGCCCCCGGCTTGTCCTGCACCTCGGGCGGTTGGCCAAGCAGGTCAAACATATCGCCCATGTCAATCAAGGCCTGGCGAATATCCCGGTAGACGCTGCCAAGCATGTTCAACGGCATCATGATCTGGATCATATAGGCATTGACCATAACAAAATCGCCCACAGTCAATGCGCCCGCCTGCACGCCGCGCGCGGCCATGACCATGACGATGACAAGCCCGCCGGTGATCAGGCATGACTGGCCAAAATTCAGGAAGGCGAGCGTATAATTCGTGCGAATGGCCGCCTTTTCATAATTGGCCATCGCGCCATCATAACGATCCGCCTCCCAGGTCTCGGCCCCGAAATATTTGACGGTTTCGAAATTCAACAGACTGTCGATCGCCTTTTGATTGGCGTCCGTGTCCTGATCGTTCATCTCTTTGCGGATGCGCACGCGCCATTCCGTCACGCGAAATGTAAACAGGACATAAAGCGCAACCGTCCCGGCGATCACGGCCAAATACCCAATATCAAAAAAGAAAAACAAGATGACCGAGATCATCAACAGCTCCAGCACCAGCGGGCCAATGCTGAACAGCACAAAACGCAAAAGGAAATCGACGCCTTTGACGCCGCGCTCGATCACCCGGCTCAAGCCGCCGGTTTTGCGGCTGATGTGATAGCGCATGGACAGATGGTGGATATGGGTGAAGGTCTCAAGCGCCAACCGGCGTAGCGCCCTTTGCCCGACCTTGGTAAAGATGACATTACGCAGCTGTTGAAAGCCGACATTCATCAGCCGGGCCAACCCATAGGCCAACGTCAGACCAATCGCGCCAAGCCCCAGCACCGTGCCTGCGTCCAGCGTCTCACCCGCCAGCGCATCAACGGCCTGCTTGTAAAAAATCGGGGTCGTAACCGCGATCAGCTTGGCCATAAGCAAGGCGGCCAGCGCAAAAACAACGCGGTATTTGACCCAGGCCTGCCCCTCTGGCCACAGATAGGGGATGACATGGCGGATCACAGCCCATCCCTGCACCTTGGCATCACTGAAATTGGCATCTGTTTTGGCGAGACGGGGCATCTGGCTCTCCTGCTGGAAGCCATCTTACCTAGGACGCATAGCGCCAGAATTCTAGGGTCAGGACCCATTAATCTTGCGCCGTCAGTTTACCAGATTTTTTCTCTGACAAGACGCATCTGCGCTGGAATAGTGGTTCTACTTCAAGCAGATGTGCCGCAGATCAGAGGGAGTTTGCGCCGGAACAGAAAATGTCCGGGGGACATTTTCAGGCGCGAACGGGCGGAGCCCTGGGCAAACCCGTCATGCCACAGGCATGCCTGCCATAGCTGGCGCCCCTGTGGGGCGACGGGCGGCGATTTCACTTCATCTCAGCGGCGAACGCCGCTTGGCCGTAGAACACTATGGCCGCGCGGCGCAAACCACTGATATTTCGTGAAATTGCCGCTGATGGTGCAAGATTAATGGGTCCTGACCCTAGGGTCTGTTTATTCCGGCTTATCGGGGATCCGGAATATCTGGCCAGGATAGATGAGATCAGGATCACGGATCAGGTCGGTATTCGCCTCGAATACTTCGACATAGAAAATCCCATTGCCTAAATTCTCTTCGGCAATTGCCCAAAGCGTCGCCCCGGGTTGCACCGTCTTCACGGCAACTTCGAAACCCTCACTGGCGGTTTCTTCGGCCAACACAGCGGCCACCTCTTCTGCCTCTTCGCGCTTGAACGGAGTTTCAACGCGCGAGACGACAGCACCCTCTTCATCAAGCTCATCAATGCGCAAGGTGTAAACGCCCGTGTCGATATCGGGCAGATCAACGCGCCAATCGCCACCGGTCGACACGTCTGACGTCGTTAGCGGTTTGTTGTCGATATAGATTTGCACGGCCCCATCGCCTGTGGCGCGCCCTGCCAGTTGCACATCGCCCTCAGGATCATAGGTGATCGCATCAAGCGCAACATTCGGAACCGTCAATGCCGGGCTGGTTT
Organism: Yoonia sp. BS5-3; assembly: GCF_038069655.2. NCBI lineage: Bacteria > Pseudomonadati > Pseudomonadota > Alphaproteobacteria > Rhodobacterales > Paracoccaceae > Yoonia > Yoonia phaeophyticola. Next base: position 2,672,981 of record NZ_CP150951.2, on the reverse strand, counting down.
GCACGACGCGCACGCCGCTCGAATCCGCTTGTAACACCGTGGGGGCAGTCGGCGCGGCTGGGGGCGCAATGCTCTCCTCAACCACGGGCAATTGTGGCGCAGCCCCGGGCGCAGGCGCCGTCTCAAGCGTGGCGACATCAACAGATACCGGCGGCTGATCAGGCGTCGGGACTTCATCGGCAACAACAACCGGCGGGACGATTGGCGCAACCATATAACTGGCCTCAGAGGCGATGGCCTGCCCATCCGGATCGGCCAAAAGATGCAAACGGCGGGGCTGCTCGGACAGGCCCGCGACAGGGAAGGCCACAAAACTGCCACTTGCATCCGCTGTCACGCGTTCGATCATCTCACCGGCCAGTATGATACCAACGTCCTGGCCCGGCTCTGCCTGCCCGGCGATCACCATGCTGCCATCTGTTTCAACGCGAAAAGTATCAAAAAGCGGGCCAGTTGGGGGTGCTGGCGTTGGCTCGGCCACCTCCACGGGTTCTACTGGATCGACTTGCGGTGCAACTTCAGCAGTTACAGGCGCCGCTATTTCGGATGCGACTTCCGGTTCGGGCAAGAACATCAAAATACCCACGCCAATAACGACCGCAGCCGTCGCACCCAAAATAATCGGCAAAGCGCTCGATTTCGTTCCGTCAGACACGTTTTCACCCCTCATCGCGCCAATATGCGGCACCCCAACCGCATGTGGTTGAGCCACCTTAGCAACGCGGCTATGACCGGTCAAAGCCAAGCTCATGAAAGGTTCGTTATGCCAACATTTCCCAAATCCGTCTGTGTCTATTGTGGCTCACGTGATGGGACCAAAGACAGCTACGTCAACGCGGCAGAGAACACAGGCCAAATGCTCGTGGCCAATGGCTGGCGACTGGTTTACGGCGCAGGCGATGTGGGGCTGATGGGGCGCGTGGCCAATGCGGTGCAGGCTGCGGGTGGGCAAACCTTTGGCGTGATCCCCGCCCATTTGATGGACTGGGAAGTCGGCAAACGCGATCTGGACAGCTTCGTGGTGACCGAGACCATGCATGAGCGTAAGAAAGTCATGTTCATGAATGCCGATGCGGTTGTCGTTCTGCCCGGCGGAGCCGGATCGCTGGATGAGTTCTTTGAAGCGCTCACCTGGCGGCAGTTGAAACTGCATGAAAAGCCGATCTTTGTGCTGAACATCGATGGGTTCTGGGACCCGCTTTTGACGCTGATGACCCACGTCGTCGACCAAGGCTTTGCAGGCAATGACATCCTGTCCTACGTGCAGTTCGTCAATGATGTGCCCACGCTTGAGGCCACGTTGCGATCAGCCCTCTGACAGCGCCGTCAATTCTGCAAACCGCGGGATTGAGATATTCGATCCGCAAGCAATAATCCCAATCTTGCACCCTGCGAGCTGATGCTTCAACGGCCCCATGATCGCAGCCAGTGAAGCGGCACAAGCCGGTTCTGCCGTGATCGCCATATGCGCCTGCATAAGCCGCATGGCTTCGGCCATCTCGGCGTCACTGATGCGCACCACCTCATCCACCAGCTTTTGGCAAATCCCAAAGGTGCCCGGCAGCGACATGGGCGCGCCAAGGCTGTCGGCCATCGTATCGACCTTGTCCAGCGTCTCCGGTTGTCCCGAAGCCAGGCTGCGATAAAGGCTGTCCGCGCCGAAGGGCTCTACCCCGATGATCTGCGCATTCGGGCGCAGATGGCGAATGGCAGAGGCCATGCCAGAGATCAGACCGCCGCCGCCGACAGGCACGACAAAGACATCCACATCCGGGGCCTGCGCGCAATATTCCAGACCGCAGGTCGCCGCGCCCAGCACCATGTGATCGGCCTCAAACGGGTGCATCAGCGTGCGCCCTGCCCCAGCTGCCTTGTTCATCGCGGCAAAGGCCCCGGCCATATCGTCAAACAACTGCACCTCAGCGCCCAGCGCCTTGCACCCCGCAATGCGGGCCGGATCGACGGCGCGGGGCATGCAGATCAGGGCAGAAATCCCGGCCTCTTTCGCAGCCCAGGACACGCCCAGCGCATGATTGCCCCCGCTGGCGGCTACAACACCGGCAGCGCGCTGATCGGCACCAAGGCGTCTGATCCCGAGCAGCGCGCCGCGCGCCTTGAACGCGCCGGTTTGCTGGAACAGCTCAAGCTTGATGGTGACATCCGCACCCTTGGGCAGCAGGCCCTGCCAGCGGTCCGCGGATAGCGGCAAAACAGGCGTTTCGATGATCGCATCTGCCAGCTCATCAGCGGCAGTGCGGATCGCATCCAGACTGGGTTGGTGCATGAGGGTCCTCAATAAATAAAAAGGCCCGCAAGATGTCTCACGGGCCTTTTCGAATGTCGATGGTAAAAGGATCAGAGGCGCGAGGCGACGTTTTCCCAGTTGACCAGATTATCAAGGAAATTGGTCAGATAGGCCGGGCGCTTGTTGCGGAAGTCGATGTAGTAGGAATGCTCCCACACATCACAGCCGAGCAATGCTGTTTGACCAAAGCACAACGGGTTCACGCCGTTTTCGGTTTTAGTGACAGCCAGCGAGCCATCAGCGTTCTTGACCAGCCAGCACCAGCCCGAGCCGAACTGACCTGCACCAGCGGCGCTGAACTGCGACTTGAACTCATCAACGCTGCCAAAGCTTTCGGTGATGGCTTTTTCCAGCTCACCAGGCATGGCGCTATCACCTGGGCCCATCATTTCCCAAAACTGGTTGTGGTTCCAAAGCTGGCTGATGTTGTTGAAGATGCCGTTCTGAGCAACAGCCGACTTGTCATAAGTGCCAACGATGATCTCTTCCAGTGACTTGCCTTCCCACTCGGTGCCTTCAATGGCCTTGTTGCCGTTGGTCACATAGGCGTTGTGGTGCAGGTCGTGGTGGTATTCCAGCGTTTCGGCAGACATGCCTTTGCCAGCCAGCGCGTCATGGGCATAGGGAAGATCAGGAAGTGAAAAAGCCATATCAGTCATCTTTCTAAGTTGAGAATGGGATGCGTCGATACATGTCACATGACAGCGCAAGGTCAAGAGCGTGATGGATGCCGATCTGACGCCGAAGCGCCCAAAAAGGACACTCAACTGCACAAATTTTGGCAATTCTTCGCGAAATATATGCCGAAAAACAAAATTAACTGTCCCCTCAGCAAAAGACGTATATAAGCATGCCAGCGTTTTAGGTGTCGAGGATGTGTCAGTGGCTTTAACAAATTTGATCGTCAACGGCGACTTTTCCAGCAGTACCAATAACAGCGCAACCGGATGGTCTGGCACAGATCTGGAAACGAGGCCGTCCAGTACCTACATCGCTGGCTCCGGACCTGGGCGTGTTGCCGAGATCAATGGCGGCACCGGCAATGTCACGGTAATGGAACAAACCTTCACGGTCGATCAGGCCCGGGATGCCCAACTTAATCTCGATTACGCGCTCAGAGACAGCGGAACACTGGGTGTCGACGGTTTCACGGTCGAAATTCTGGATAGCAACGGTGTGGTGATCTACAGTGCCAACATCGTGCCTGATCAGCAATCGGTGTATCTGCAATTGTCAGCCGACGTGACTTTCCCTGCGGCTGGTGACTATACGATACGGTTTACCGAGATCGGTGATAACGCCGACGGCTCAGGCGCGCTTGTCGATAATATCGAAATTTTGGTGTGTTTTGCAGGGACAACCCGGATCAAAACACCCACCGGCTACGTTTGCGCCAGCGATTTGAAACCGGGCCAGCTGGTTGAAACACAAAACGGGCCCAAACCCATTCGCTGGGTCGGGCGCCGCCATGTTGACGCCGATATGATCGGCGCCGATGAACGATTTCTGCCCGTTCGGATCAGCCAAGGGGCTTTGGGCGGCGGGCTCCCGACGCGTGATCTTTTGGTTTCGCGGCAGCACCGGCTTTTGGCACGCTCGCCGATTGCGCAGCGCATGTTTGGCCAGGCAGAGGTTTTGCTGGCCGCAATCCGTTTGACCGACCTGCCCGGCATTTTTGTGGATAAGCAGATCAACGAAATCGACTACGTCCATTTGCTGCTGGACGACCACGAAATCATCCTTGCCGAGGATGCCCCCGCCGAAACGCTACATCTGGGCGAGTACGCGGCAGAGGCAATCGGCGAAGATGCGATTGCAGAAATCGACCTGATTTTCCCGGGGCTCCGCGCGCGGCACAAGGGCGCGGATGGGGCCGCTCAGGTCCCAAGCCGCGAAAAGCAAATCCGGTTTGTATCGCGGGTCGCAAAAAACGCGCGCCCCGTGCTTGAGCTTTGAAAGATCGCAAACCTGAGTGGCGATACAATTCAACGTCCTATGGTGGACTAAGAGGTGGACTAAGAGGCTGTCTCAGGCACTCCTGAATCAGGCGGAACATTCACCAGGCAATGCCTTTCTGACAAGATGCGGGACGAAGGGTGAATTCGCGGCATTCGTGCCAATGTCGGCTTTCGCTGTTGGCAAATCCTGCCGACTATAACAGGCTAGAAGAATGATTATTGTTCTGAATGGCTATCCGGGCGTCGGCAAACTGACTGTCGGGCGGGAACTCGCGGTGCTCTTGAAGGCGCGTCTTGTTGATATCCATACACTATACAACCTCGCATTCGCTCTGACCGAATTCCGCACTCCCGAATTTCGAGAGACCGTTCGGCGTGTTGAAGCAATTGCGGACGAGCTAATTGCGGCCCTGCCCTCAGGTACTCCAGTAATATTCACTACGGTGCTAACTGGCGAGACAGAATGGGCTATGGAAGAGTGGCGAAGGTTCCTGGAGCGAAGCGACAGGCGTCCACCCCTCGTAATGGTTCACATCGCCTGCGATCTGGAAGAAAACATCAAGCGTATTCAGTCGCCGGAGCGTAGAGGTAAAGGGAAGTTGCAGGACGCAGAGGTCGCAGAGCGCAACCACGCTTCATCAGAGCCACTAATCGGCGGCGAACTTCCCCATACCTTTCGATTGAACGTGACTTATATGAAACCGGAGGAAGCTGCCGACAAAATCGCGAACCATTGTGTTGCAGTTCTTGCTGCAACCAAGGATGTAGGCTGATTTCTTGTCGCCGATCTATGCGGGCATTCATGCACACCGCAGCATCTGTCAAAATGGGCTCAAACCGGACTTGCGGCGGTGCACCACGCACAAAAGCAGCAAAACGTTAAGGTCCAATTTGCTTCTTGCGAACTATTCAGGGGCTGCCACAGCCCAAACCACCTAACGTCCCACAGCAGCCCCCTAACGAATGGGCGAACCCGTCTCGCCGGTTTCTAAAAGCTGTTGCACCTGAAGCGGTATCCAATCATGCGGGATAAAGTGCCCGCCCGGATGTACATCCATAACAACCTGGCCGCCCGGGCAATCCCAGGCCGTCCGCGTGAATGTCAAAAATGACCTCGCGGCCCACTGGCCCTCGTCCTGTCCTGCGGCGCAATCAAAATGCCTGCGCCATAGCGATACGGGGTAGGTCTGATCTCCGCCCGGCCCCATCGGATAGTCCAGCACCTGATCATTCAATCCGTAGACCTGGCGCACGACGTCGGGGGCGGTTTGGCAGGTTTCACTTTGGGACAGGGTGCCAGCCACGGCCAGCAGCGCCGCAATCCCGTCCCCATCCTCGCACACAAAGCGCCAGGCCATACGCGCGCCCCAGGAATAGCCTGAGACAAAGATCTTCTCGGGGTCCACAGGATAGCGGCTGGCCACATCCGCCAGCAACGCACGGGCAAAATCAGTATCGGGCGAACGGGGGCGGCCAAATGACCAGGACTTGTTCAAACCATTCGGCGCAACCAGCAGCACATGATCGGCAATCGCACCCGTAGCGATACGATCATGCCGCACGATCAAATCCCCCTGACGGGCCCAGCCATGAAAATGCAGCAAGACCGGCAGCGGGCTTTGACCGTCCCACTGATCCGGCAGGCGCAGATGGTACGATCGATCCCCAAGCTGGCAGGCCTCTTGTCCTTCGCAAGCAGCTAAAGGCCCTGAAAACCCAAGAAAAGCGAATAGAAAACAAATGAATAGGCGCGACATAACCTTTGATAGGCATTTCGCAGGCGCTGCGGAACTCACAATTGTATCAGCCAGTTGTGGCCAAGCGCATCGAAACATCTCCCGGAGCCATTCAGAACAGCCTGACAGGGCCCGCCTTGGCGCTCGCGGCCAGCAGATCAAAGGCATAACCCGCAACGGAGCGAAAGCAGATGATCTCAAAACAGGCCTCATCGCGCATCCAGAATGCAGCAGCGACCTGGCCAAGCCGCGTGCGCCTGAAATCACCGGGCCTGAATGCGTCGGGATGCAGATCAACCGGGGCGAGCTTGGCTATGACTTCACGGCAGAACCCGCCTTCGACCGACAGCACCGCCCGCGCGTCAGAGACAGATTGCGCCAGATAATGGGTCCCCTCCAGGGCGGCATCAATCATCCCAAGCGCTTTGGGCACCTCAGCATAGGGCAGCAGGATCAAGATCTCATCGGGTGACATCCAGCACAGCCCTTTCTGCCCGACGCAATTGGCCCGCATCGCACCAGGAAAATCGACACCTGCAAGGCCGGTACAGATCGCGTGCAGCTTTGGATCGGCCAGATCACCACGCAGGGTGATCATACCGCGCAGGCCCGCATCGCGGACCGTCACTTCGCCAACGGCCTCTCGGCCCGCCAAAGCACTGACAGCGTTAGACATTCTGCTTGGCCCCCTCTTTGTCATAGACAACCGGATCAACGATCTTGGCCTGCACCTTTGTGCCGTCCACCTTGGCAAATGCGATCACCTCGCCCATGCGTTCCGGCCCATGCCGCACCAGCCCCATGGCAATGCCCCTCCCCAAATTGGCCGAATAATAGGTTGAGGTAACGCGCCCTTGGGTGTTCACCTGCCCGTTTTCGTTGCGCCCCTCGTCGACCGCATAGGCCCCATCCGGCAAGACAGAACCATCGAGCGTCTCTAATCCAACCAGCTTCCAGCGGTCCGGGTCGGCCATATGACTGCGCTCATGCGCGCGCTTGCCTAAGTAGTCATCCTTTTTCTTGGATAGCGCCCATTGCAGGTTCAGATCCTGCGGGATCACGGTGCCGTCGGTTTCATCACCGATCATGATAAAGCCCTTCTCAGCCCGCAAAATATGCAGGCATTCAGTGCCATAAGGCATCATGCCAAACGCGTCCCCTGCAGCGACCAGCGCCTCCCAAAAGGCGGCGCCTTGCCCGGCGGGCACGGCGATTTCATAAGACAGCTCACCCGAGAATGAGATGCGGAAGACCCGCGCATCAAAGCCGCCGATTTGCCCGTCAGCCCAGTGCATGAACGGCACTGCCTCGGCCGAAACATCCATACCGCCCAGTTTTCCCAATACTTTCCGTGCGTTAGGTCCGACAACTGCAATCTGCGCAAATTGTTCTGTGACATTGGCCACATAAACCTGCCAATCCCACCATTCGCATTGTAGCCAATCCTCCATATGTGCATGGATGTGATCCGCACCCCCGGTTGTGGTGTGGCAGAGCCATGTATCCTCAGACAATCGCGCCACAACACCATCATCGATCAAAAACCCGTTTTCCGAACACATCAGCCCGTAGCGGCATTTTCCAATAGGCAGCGTCGACATCATGTTAGTGTAGATCATGTCCAAAAAGCGCCCTGCGTCGGGCCCTTTGACAATCAGCTTGCCCAGGGTTGAGGCATCCAGCAGGCCCACATTTTCGCGGGTATTTTTCACCTCGCGATTGACCGCATCCGCGACGCTTTCGCCTGTGCGCAAATAGGCGTAAGGCCTGCGCCATTGGCCCACCGGTTCATTATCAGCGCCATGGGCGTTTGACCAATCAGATACCGGCGTTAGGCGCACGGGCTGGAACAAATCATCCTTTGCATGGCCCCCAATCGCGCCCATAGAAATAGGCGTGTACGGCGGGCGGAAGGTTGTTGTGCCGACATCCGGGATATCTGCATTCAACGATTGCGAAAGCACTGCCAATCCGTTGATATTGCTCAGCTTCCCCTGATCCGTCGCCATGCCCAGCGTCGTATAGCGCTTGGCATGTTCAACGCTTTCGAACCCCTCTTGGGCGGCCAGCACGATGTCTGAGACTTTCACATCATTCTGAAAATCCAGCCAGGCTTTGCTGCGCAGCCCATCGCCTGCGCCTTGCGGCATCATCCAAACCGGCGCCAACGCATCCTCTTGTGCATCATCCCCCTTTGGCGCCTTCCCTATGCGTTTGCGATGCCCCGCCGCTTGCGCAGCTGCCTGCCCGGCCGCCCAGCCATCCTGTATCACATCACCGGTGAACAGATTGCCATTTGCGGTACCGGCGGGGGTGACAAAACCCGCACCGTCATGCCCTTTCGGCGGGCGCTCTGGATCAGGCCGGAACATGGCCTGCGCTGCATCCCAATGCAGCTTGCCACCGCAATGCGACCACAGATGCACAACCGGGGACCAGCCGCCGGACATCGCAACGCAGTCGCATGCGATCTCTTCCAGGACGGCGCCTTCACCAGCCTGTGCACAAATTCCAACGCCGGTCACGCGCTTGCGTCCCATGACTTTGGCGATCCCCTTACCAAAGGCAATGTGGATCCCCAGGGCGCGGGCTTCGTCGATCAGATCGCCCTTGGCCTCTGTGCGCGCGTCGATGATCGCAGGCACTTCCAGCCCCGCCTGTTTCAACGTAATCGCCGTGCGATAGGCGTCATCATTGTTCGTCACGATGACCGTACGGTCACCGACCGAGACGCCGTAATTCACCACGTAATCCCGCAGGGCTGCGGCCAAAATCACGCCCGGCACATCGTTTCCGGCAAAAGAAAGCGGGCGCTCGATTGCCCCTGTCGCGGTGATGATTTGCTTGGCCCGGATACGCCAGAGCCGGTGACGCGGGCCGCCGGTTGCAGGGCTGTGATCGGTCAGACGTTCATAGGCCAAAGCGTAGCCGTGATCGTAAACGCCAGCGCCCATGCAGCGCGATCTTATAGATATATTTTCATTTTTTTCAATATCTTCCAGCGCATTCTTCACCCACTCATCCGCCGGTATTCCATCGATGACCGGCTGATCCACAACAGCGCGGCCACCCCAGTCGGGTTCTTGCTCAATCAATAGCACCCGCGCGCCGGATTGCCCTGCTGCCAACGCAGCAGACAGTCCCGCCACGCCGCCGCCGATGACCAGAACATCAACATGGGCATGAAAATGTTCATAACTATCTGCATCGCGGTCCTTGGGGGCCGCGCCAAGACCTGCAGATTTGCGTATAAAAGGTTCGTAGACATGTTTCCAAAAGGCGCGTGGATACATGAACATTTTGTAATAAAAACCGGCAGGTAGCAGTTTTGACAGGCGCGCATTGATCGCGCCGACATCAAATTCCAGGCTTGGCCAATGGTTTTGCGTTTTTGCGGTCAAACCATCAAAAATCTCGGTCGTTGTGATCCGCTGGTTCGGCTCAAACCGCCCATCGGCACCAAGGCCGACCAGGCCATTGGGTTCCTCAGCGCCCGCTGCGACCACACCGCGCGGTCTGTGATATTTGAACGACCGCCCGACAAGCATCTGGTCGTTGGCCAACAAGGCCGAGGCCAGCGTGTCCCCTGCGAACCCGCGCAGCCGGTTTCCGTTAAATGTGAACTCTACAGCTTTGTTTCTGTTTAGCAATCGGCCGTAGTCGCTAAGGCGTGTGCTCATTCGCCGCGCCCCCATGACCAGCCGGGTCGCTTTGCTGCAATACGATCACACAACTCCTCTGGCGGTCTCAGCGTCTGGGCCGGATAGGTGCCAAAGACCTCAAGCGAGACGGTGCAGCGCGCCGCATGAAACCATTTCCCGCAGCCATAGGCGTGGCGCCAGCGTTCGAAATGCACCCCTTTGGGGTTTTCGCGCATGAACAGGTAGTCTTCAAAATCAGCATCGGATGAGCCGGGGCCTTCGCGGGTCAGATGGGCCTGCCCGCCGGCGTGCAAATCGGTTTCATCGACATCCACGCCGCAATAGGGGCATCGCAAGATCAGCATGGGCAGGCCTTTGTCTGGGGCATATGTTTCGCGTACAGATGCTGTACATATGGCGTATGTACAGCCTGCAAAAACGCAACAAGGGCGGACACAGCCGCGTGTCCGCCCCTGATCGTACTGAGGTAAGAGGTCGTGTTAGTCGGTCGCAGGCACCGCTGGTGCTGCGGGCGCTGTTTCTTCAAGAACCGGAGCTGCGCCATCGGCTGCGCCCGCTGCAGCCGGGTCAACCGTTGGGTCAACCGATCCACCTGCAAAAAGCGCGTAGAGAAGAACCAGTACAACAATGACGGCGGCGATAAGAAAACCGATGCCGCTGCCTGTGCTTGCGCTGGCCTTGGACTGAGTGAAGTCATCCATGATGTGTCCTCCTTTTCAGACGGCCCCATCAAAACGACCTTGCTTAAAAGCGAAACATCGGCGGAAATCCCCGGACAAAATGGGCCAAGCGCCGCCAAATATGCCGATTTGGCTCGGCCATCGCTTGCCGGGATCGACCTGGCCGCTGCTTTTGGTAGCCTGTGCGCATGGAATTGTTGTTGATCATCCTTGGCGGCGGCCTGAGCACCGCAATCATCTTTATGCTGGCCGAAGCCTTCGCCCAGCGCGGGCAAGACACAGATGAGGCGCGCCAGACCGACCAGACGGACGATACCGCATAGACTGCGCTGCGCCCCGGTCAATGCGCCACCCCTGCGGCCACGCTTTCGTCAATGAATTTTCCGTCGCGGAAGCGGAACATGCTGAAATCATCCGTCAGCGGCGATTGCCCTTTTGCCATCAATTCGGCCATGGCCCAGCCAGAGCCGGGAATGGCCTTGAACCCGCCGGTCCCCCAGCCGCAATTGACGAAAACGCCCTCAACCGGGGTTTTCGACAAGATCGGCGACCGGTCCCCCGTCATATCCACAATCCCCCCCCATTGCCGCAACATCTTGAGCCGAGAGATCATCGGAAAAGTTTCGATCAATGCCCGCACCGTTTCTTCGATATGATGGAATGATCCGCGTTGGGTGTAATTGTTATAGCTGTCAGCCCCACCACCAATCACCATTTCACCCTTATCCGATTGCGACATATAGCCATGCACGGTGTTCGCCATAACGACCACATCCATGCAAGGTTTGATCGGCTCGGACACCAGGGCCTGCAGCGCCACGCTTTCGATGGGCAGCCTGAAACCAGCCATCTGCGCCAAAACGCCCGAATGCCCGGAGGCGACCATGCCCAGCTTATCGCAATCAATCGGGCCTTGGGTCGTCTCAACCCCGGTCACTTTGCCAAATTCCTGCCGGATGCCCGTGACTTCGCAGTTCTGGATCACATCCATGCCCATATCCGAGCAAGCCCGCGCATAACCCCAGGCCACCGCATCATGCCGCGCGGTGCCGCCCCGCGCTTGCCACAGACCGCCCAACACCGGGTAACGCGGCCCGCTGATATTCATGATCGGGCAAAGTTCCTTGACCCGTGCGGGTCCGATCCATTCGGTCTGCACCCCTTGCAGCGCGTTCGCATGGGCCGTGCGCTGGTAGCCGCGTACCTCGTGATGGGTCTGCGCCAGCATGATCACGCCGCGCGGGCTGAACATCACGTTGTAGTTCAAATCCTGGCTCAGCGTTTCATACAGGCTGCGGGATTTTTCATAAATCGCGGCCGACGCGTCTTGCAGATAGTTGGAGCGGATAATCGTCGTGTTCCGCCCCGTATTGCCGCCGCCCAGCCAGCCTTTTTCAAGGATCGCGACATTTGTGATGCCGAAATTCTTACCAAGATAATAAGCCGTTGCCAGCCCATGCCCGCCTGCCCCAACGATGATCACATCATATTTGGGTTTGGGGCTGCGCTTCGCCCATGCCCGGTCCCAGCCGCGATGGTTGCGCAGGGCCTCACGCGCGATAGCAAAGGCGGAATATCGTTTCATAGGTTGGTCTTGTCCTTTCGGGCACCCTGCCCCTTTTTTGCCTGCAACAGCGTCGCCGCATAAGACCGCCAGCGGCGTCTGGCCTGCAATTTACGACATGTGATCGCCCGCGCCGATGTCGACAAGGTCGCAGCCCCTTTTCTTGGGCCGTGCCCCGGTCTATGTCGGGGTCACCCAAGGGACTGCTGAAGATGCTATTCTGGCTCACCTGTATTGTGATGACATTGGCTGCCACGGCTGTCATAACCGTACCGCTTTTGCGCCCGGCCCCGCGCCAGGACGAAAGCACCGATGTTGCAATCTACCAGGCGCAACTGGCCGAGATTGAGCGTGATCTTGAACGCGGGCTATTGGAACCGCAGGAGGCCGAAAACGCCCGGGTTGAGGTTGCCCGCCGATTGCTCGCTGCAAATCGCAGCCAGCAAAAGGCCGATTTGGCCGACCGCCCCAGCCGCTGGGGCGCGCCGCTGGTTGTGCTGTTTTGTCTGGTTTTGGCGGTTGTCCTCTATGTCGGCCCAGCCGGTATCGCCCGTCAGCTTGGCATGTCCGAAGACCGTATCACAACGCTGCACGAATTGGCGCCGCCCCTATTTTTCGAAGGCGTTGGCCGCCCTGGCTATATCGATCTGCCTTTGCAGGCCCGTCTGGACACCAGCGAAACTTTGCGCGCAAATCGCCCCTCGCAAGCGGCGCTCGAGGCAATCGCCCCGCCCCCGCCAGCGGTCGATCTGCCCGAGGATTACCGCGCTGCGATTGCCCAGCTGCGCGCCATCGCCCCGACCCGCCCCGATGATCTTGAAGCGTGGTCGCGCCTGGCCTTTCACGAGGTCGAGCTGCGCAATTACGCAGGTGCCGCTGCCGCCCAAGCCCAAGTGATTACTATTCAAGGTGACGCGGCCAGCCTGACCGATTGGGAACGGCTGCTGGATCTGCAGGTTGTCGCGGCCGGCGGTGCGGTGTCGCCCGAATCTGAGGCAGTGATCAACCGCATCATGACCGCCAATCCAGACAGTATCCCCGCCCGCTATTATCTGGGCGCACTGTATTACCAAACCGACCGCGCCGATCTGGCGTTTCGTATCTGGCGCAAATTGGTTGAGCGCGAAGACCCCAATGATTTCCACGTCGCCAACGCCCGCGCCCAGATCACTGATGTCGCCTATTTCGCCGGGATTGAATATGCCCTGCCCGAAACCCGTGGCCCATCATTTGAACAGATGGATGCAGCCGCAGATCTCACCCCTGAAGAACAAGCCGAGATGATTGGCGGCATGGTATCCGGCCTTGCGGAGCGCCTTGCGACCGAAGGCGGCCCGGCCGAGGATTGGGCCCGTCTGATCCGCGCTTATGCCGTGCTGGGTGATTTCGACGCCGCCAGCACCGTATGGCAGGAAGCCCAACAGGTCTTTGTCAGCTCGATGCGCGATATGGAAATCCTGACCAATGCCGCCCGCGATGCAGGGGTCCTGGAATGATCTGCGAAACACCTGACGCATTTCTGGATGCGCTGCCCGATCTGGGCCCGCTTGCCGGGCTTGATCTGGGCACGGCAACGATTGGTTTGGCGATCTCAGATTCGATGCGCAGCGTTGCCTCGCCGCTGCAAACGATCCGGCGCAAGAAATTCGGGATCGATGCGGCCAAACTGCTTGAAATCACGTCGCATCGCATGGTCACCGGCCTGGTGCTGGGGCTGCCCATGAATATGGATGGATCAGAGGGACCGCGCTGTCAGGCCACCCGCGCCTTTGCCCGCAATCTGGAAAAACTGACCCCCTTGCCGATCACCTTTTGGGATGAACGGTTGTCAACCGTCGCCGCCGAACGCGCCCTGCTCGAGGCGGATACGTCACGCAAACGTCGCGCAGAGGTGATCGACCATGTCGCTGCGGGTTATATTCTGCAAGGTATGCTGGACCGGCTGACCTATATGAGGACCCAAGGATGAGTAAATCTGAGAACACTGATCACATCTGGGCCCGCGCTGAGATCGAAAGCCCTTGCGTCAAGACCTGCGTCATCCATCCCGAAAGCCGCCTTTGCGTTGGCTGTCTGCGTTCCATTGACGAGATAGGCGCCTGGTCGGGGATGACTGCAGCGGCACGCCAAGCGGTGATGGACGCGCTGCCTGCGCGCGCTGGTGAAATCACCAAACGTCGCGGTGGCCGGGCAGCGCGAGCAAAATAGCGACTTTAAGCGTAAAGCCGAGCGTGTTTGGAAGATCAAAGCAGAAGTTTGCGGATTATTTCACGTAAGGCTACTATGCGGACAAAGTGAGCTTTCGCTGAGGTTGCGCCAATGACTGCTTATGGAACATCGCTTAAATCAATGTTGTTGTGCTGAGCGCTTTTCGGAGGATTTAAGTGTTTGTTGGTGGGCTCCAAACCAGACCAACTTCATCATTCTCTGTCGAGGTAGCAAATACGATCTGATTGCGTGGATCGCACACCGCAAGAATCGAATGTGTATGGCGCATTATGCCTTTTGGCATTTCCAAAAATAGCTTGGTAGCGCTCATATGACTTGGCATATCTCTTCGTGCAAGATTGACATGCTTGAAGTCACCTACACTCAGGCTGCGGCCAATATTGCATTGCCACAGAGACGCCTTTTCCAGATCGCTATGCTCAATCGCTTTGGAGAAGTATTTGAAATTGAAAGAGTTTGTTTGATCGACGGTTCTTTGTGAATTTTCGATGGTATCTGCACAAACCGAAAGCGCACTTCCTTCATGATCGAAGTACAAAGCGAATGTTATGATTTCTGGGCCATTTTGGTTTGCTGCCGACCGCAAAAACGTAAGTGCGTCGAATATAACACCGTCGACAAATTCTGGTTCCATTTGCGGGTCCTCTGACTGCAGGAAATTTGGCTACTCGGGGGATATAGGATCACTGTGGCCCCGTCGATGCGTTTTGGAGAACGCAGATAGAGCTAGGTCCGACCGTGGCAGGTCCATCAGCCAATTTTTTGATCAGTGGACATTCGTGCAGCCCGCAGCATCGGTCACTTTGGGCTCAATCCTGCCGTTCGCTGCATTTTGCGACAAGGCATCCTCTGCTTGGATCATGTCCATATTCGACGGGTAAATAAGCCACGGCATACTGCACGTTTCTTAACATCGATTGATGCGCCGAGCGCTGGCGCCTCATCACTCACGCACGCGGAAACACAAAGCAGCGGTCGCGCCGGATCATCAGCCACAGCGCTGTGCCCGGCTTGGGCAGAAAGACCGATGGCACAACCGCTTTCAGGATTGATCCATCATAGTCCATCCGAAATTCGACCAGACTGGACGCCCCCATGAATCGCGCCCGCGCGACGGTGGCCCGGGCTGCTGTGCCCTCGGACGAGGTTGGTTTTGGGCCCCGCCCGCCACGGTCAAAATCGATCTTTAGATGCTGCGGGCGGATCACGATATCAACTTCAGTCCCGTCGGGCAGGCCCGGCGCCAGAAATTGCCCGAAGGGCGTATCGGTCAGCGCACCCTGCACAACACCTGGTATCACATTGATATCGCTGAAAAAGGCCGCTGCCGCCCGATCAATCGGCGCATTGTAGATGTTATAAGGTGCCCCTTGCTGCACAACCCGGCCATCGCGCATCAACGCGATTTCATCGGCCATGCGCATCGCCTCGCCGGGTTCATGCGTCACCAGCAGCACCGCTGTTCCTTCGTCTTTAAGCACCGCGAGCGTTTCGTCCCGGATGTCGTCGCGCAGGCGGTCATCGAGGCCCGAGAAGGGCTCATCCATCAGCATGATCTGCGGCTTGGGCGCCAGGGCCCGCGCCAAGGCGACGCGCTGCTGCTCGCCACCCGAAAGCTGATGCGGGTAGTCATCGATATGCCGGGTCATGCCAACCTTATCAAGCAATGCCTGGACCCGCGCCCCCGCGTCCCGCGTTTGCAATCCGAAGGCCACGTTCTGGCCAACGGTCAGATGTGGGAACAACGCGAAATCCTGGAACATCAGCCCGATTGATCGGGCCTCAGGCGGCAGGCGAAAAACGGTGTCACAGACCAGTTTTCCATCGACATGGATCGTCCCCCGATCCTGTTTTTCCACCCCGGCAATAATCCGCAGCGTTGTCGATTTCCCGCAGCCTGATGGCCCCAAAAGGCACGTCACCTGCCCGGGCATCACCTGCAAGCTGACGTCATCAACAACACGCCGCCCGCCATAGTCCTTGACGATATTTGCGATCTCAAGCCGGGGGGACTGCATGAAGGGTACGGGTGCCTGACCAAATAAGGGTTTGGTTTCCCTAGCAACAGTTCCCGTCTGGGGCAAGCTTGGGTCCTAGCTCAATTCAAAACCCAGCGACGCTGCGCACCGCCCGTTCACTTGCACATGCAATTGATGTGCGCCGGGATGCAGCGTGAATGTTGTGGCGTTGTCTTTGAAAACATGGCGTTTCTTTAGATGCACCGGTTTGCCTGCCTTGGCCTTAAGCAGTTTCAGTTTGAACACTTTCGGCGCGGTTTTGCCGTTAGCTTTTACAAAGTCGATCACGTAATCCACGATAAGCGGCGCGTCCTGCTTTGCCGTCAAGGTGAACGTGATCTCGGCGCTTTGCCCGCGGGCGACCTGCGCGGGCGTGATACTGAGATCCGACACCGTGACGGCAACATCCGGGTGATAGCCCAGATGACGCATGGCCCCGGGGTGCCCTGCCTTGATCAAACCGCGCAGCGCATGTTTGCGCAGCCATTCAAGTTCCTTTTGCGATTGCCCGCCCGCTGTCTGCCAGCCTTCCAACCGGGCCAGCACCGCATCAGGTTCTTTTTTCGTAATATCGTTCAAATGGTTCGCGACGGACCGGGTGACAAAGCGCGTGCGATCCGCATAGAGCCGGTCCAAAAGCGGCAATGTTTGCGCCGATGTCAGCCCAATAGCCTGCCCCCAAGGCAATTTTGGCCTCGTCCCTTCGCTGACCAAACGGCGCACATGATAGTGTTCATGCCCCACCCAATCCTGCATCCGTTCCAAGGTTTCATCAGGCCATCGGTTCAGAAAAGCACGGATCGCATATTCCATGGAAAACCGCTGCGTGATCTGTTCCATCAGATCAAGGCTGAGCGTCAGATCACCCTCAAGCCCATGATTTTCCACATAAACACCAAGGGGCGCATAGATGAAATGCCCGAAATCATCATCGGATAAAGTTGGGTCAAGCGGTGGTGGCAAGGCCGCACTGATCGCCTGCCCCGCAGCGGGGAAATCTGCTGGCAGATACCGCGCCAGCACTGCCGCAATCAGATTGATCCGCGCTTTCAGCTCAAGCGGGCCCATTTCAGCCATCACGTCTTGGACAAAGGGGGCGGCGGTGAAGACGCCTGCCTGTTCGAAATGCCCCCCCAAAAGGGAGACCGTTTCGGCGTTGAATAGATGGTCCTTGAGGCTGAATTTTTCGGCCATCAGATCGTGGCGTTAATCGCGCCGCCATCCAGCACGATATTCTGCCCGACGATAAAGCCTGCATGTTGCGAGCATAAAAACGCGCACATCGCGCCAAATTCGCTGGCCGTGCCATAGCGCCGGGCTGGGATCGTCGCCTCGCGTTGCGCTTTGGCTGTCTCCAGATCGATCCCCTGCGCCTTGGACACACCGGTATCCAGGCTGACGGCCCGGTCAGTCGCGTGGATGCCGGGCAGCATGTTGTTGATGTTCACCCCGTATTGCGCAACTTGCCGCGCGGTCCCTGCCGCATAACCGGTCAGCCCGGCCCGTGCGGAATTGGATAGGCCCAACTGCGGGATCGGGGCTTTGACGGACCCTGAGGTGATGTTGACCACCCGCCCCCAGCCCTGATCAATCATCGCAGGCATCAGCGCTTTCATCAGCGCGATGGGCGCCAGCATATTGGCATCAAGGGCCGCAATAAAATCATCCCTGTCCCAGTCCGACCAGATCCCCGGAGGTGGTCCCCCAGCGTTATTCACAAGAATATCAACGCCTTGCGCAACATCGAGCAGTTTTGCCTGCCCGGCTTCTTGCGTCACATCCGCAAGGACCGTCAGGACCTGCACCTGATAGGTATCGCGGATATGGGCGGCGGTTTCTTCCAGCGCCTCTGCCCCGCGTGCGTTCAGGATCAGATTGACGCCCGCGGCGGCCAAGGCTTCGGCGCAACCACGCCCCAGCCCTTTGGATGATGCACAGACCAGTGCCCGTTTTCCTTTGATTCCCAGATCCATGACCGCAGCCTCCCCGACTGATTTATGATTGGAACTGACCTAGCATCCACATCCCATGGGAGCAATCGCCCCTTATTCCCACTTGGCCCGGTACGCTGCGCGCGTTACTCAATAGGGCATGGCGCAAGATAGCTTTACAGTTGACGTTTTTCGGGCCGCTGATTTTTGCGCATCGGCAGGTGTCGCCTTGGGCGATCCGCTGTCATTTGCCGATGAGCTGGTCATGGATGATGCCTATCAGTTGTCAGACGATGCGCAATTGCGCCCCCTCGACCTGACAATCGATGGCGACGCTTTGCACATGGCCCTGCCCCCCCATAACCCGGTGCATTTGGATTGCTGCCTGACAATCATGGCCCCCGACGGGCGCACCTATGAGGCTTTGATCCTGGTTGAAACCGCAGACGCCCATGTTGCCGCGATCTATCTGCTGCCAATGGCCGAACTACGACCCGATATCCCCTATACGCTGGTCAGCACCGACCGCCATACCACGACCCGCCGTTTTGCAGAGGCTGCCACCGGATCATTCGCGACAGGCACCCGCATCACCATGGCCGACGGTACCCAGCGCCCAATCGAGGCGATCGCAATTGGTGACATGGTCCTGACCCGCGATGCGGGGATGCGCCCGGTGCGCTGGATTGTTCAGAACACAATGCGCGCCGAGGGTAATTTTGCGCCGGTCGTGATCACCAAAGGCGCGCTTCACAATGAGCATGATCTGGTCCTGCGTTCTGATCATCGCCTTTTTGTTTATCAACGCGTTGATCATGCCGGGCTTGGCCGCGCAGAGGTGCTGATCAAGGCAGAAAAGCTGGTTGATGACGACACAATCATCCGCCGTCACGGTGGTTTCATCGACTATTTTCAACTGGTTTTTGATGGCCATTACATCATCTATGCCGAAGGTATCGCCGCCGAATCCCATCTGGTTGACCAACGCGCCCGCATTGGTCTGCCAGACGAGGCCAGCCGCACGCTCCATGAACGCTCACCATATAAGGCGTACGAGGTCACTGACAGTTTGCTGCCTGCCAACCGGGTTGCCGTGTTGTTGCGGCGTGCGTCGATGGGGTAAATTAGGGTTCCGCCGTGGTCACTCCTTCCGTCTCGCCAATGACGATCATTGTCCCATCGGTCGGCACCCCATTATAGATGATGTCGGCTTCCAGATCAGTTCCGGAAAGCGCCCCCAGTGGATCATCCAGAAATGCGCCCTGCATGACACCCGCGATCACCAGATCGGTGCCGCTACCTGACAATGTCCCGGCGTAATCAAGCGTGAGCGCCGGATCGAGCCCGCCATCATCGATATTGATCGTCCCGCTATAATCGATGACATCCCCCGTTGCATCTGTGCCAAAGAAATTATCCATCACACCTGAGACTGCCCCATCATCAAACCCAATGCTGACCGAGGAATCGCCAAATAGAACCAGTTCGGCATTGGGATCTTCCACCCTGATTGTCGCAGAGCCGGTAAAGACGGCGGTGCCCGTATCGGGGATCATTTCATCTGGGGTTGGCGCCATCCCAATGACACCGATATCGGGATCACCGAGCACCCGCAGTTTCTGCGCCTCATAGACATCAAGCCGTTCAAGACGAGGATCGATGCCGCTGCCCGCGTTGCTGCCGCTACCGCCGCCGCCACAACCGGCCAGCAACAGCGCAGCCAGTGCTGATCCAAATCGCATGATACCACCGTGATTTACCTGCCTTTGCCGGACCCTACATTGGGAAGGCAAACTATCGGTTAAACCCCGGCAACCATATACGTCAGGCTGCCAAACGCCCTAACCGTCCTGTCGCGCTGTAAGCGACCCCTTTGACCAGGGCAAAGCGCAGCATCGCCGCGCGCATCCGCCAGCTTTGCAACCCGACAATGAACTGACGCATTTGCTGATACGTACCGGCTTTGAGGCAGTGGCGCAGATAGCCCCGGCCAAGATAACTGGCCATCGTTGGATAAGTCTCACACAAAATCGACATGCAACGTGCCCGCTCAGCCGCGCTGGCGCGACGGGTCAAATGCCCCAGATCCCCGGGCGTGCCGCCGGAATGGTCCCAAACGACGACCCCGGGCAATTCAGAGTACCAGCCCTTGCGCCCTTTTGAGATTAAGCGGCAAAGATATTCGGTATCTTCATTGATGCTCAGATCCTGGCGTATTGGCCCCATCTGGAAGACCACATGCCGCCAAATCCAAAAGCCCATTCCAAAACCGCAGAGTTTTCTGCCCAAACCGGCCGCCGATGGAATGGTCCCTTGGGCAAAACGCGCAGTTTTAAGACGTGGCTTGCCCTGTTTACAGGTGGCCTGAAACACCGATGAGAAACCATAGTCATGACCCATAGCGCCCTCACGCAGCACATGCGCGCAATATCCCGGCTGTAAAGTATCGTCATCGTCGAGGAAAAAGATCACATCCCCCCGCGCTTGGGCGATGCCAAAATTGCGTGCCGCCGAAACGCCGGTTTGCCCGGCCGGCACACACAGAATGCGCAGACGCGGATCATGGACCTGCCGCAATGTCTTCTTTGCCTCTGTTTGAGAGTGATCATCAATAACCAGGACTTCACCGCCCTGCGCCAGCCCTGCCAGCGCGCTGCCCACCGCACGCCGCAGCAGGTTTGGTCGGTCTTTGGTTGGGATCACCACTGTGTGTTTCACGATGTTAGGCTGCGTTTCCCGAAAGCCCATGTTTTCCCCGTTTAATCATTATCACTTGATCGGCTTACGCGTCAGCACAGCGGTTTATTCTATCGGCCGGCGCCATTGCCCTTGCCCGGCAGAGGCCCTAAAGCGGTGCCATGACAAATCGCCCCGATCTTCCGCCCGAAATCGCCCGCCGCCGCACCTTTGCGATTATCTCGCACCCGGATGCGGGCAAGACGACGCTGACTGAGAAATTCCTGCTTTATGGCGGCGCTATTCAGATGGCCGGACAGGTCCGCGCCAAGGGTGAGGCCCGGCGCACCCGGTCGGATTTCATGCAGATGGAGAAGGATCGGGGGATTTCCGTGTCCGCCTCCGCCATGTCGTTTGATTTTGAGAAATACCGGTTCAATTTGGTCGACACCCCCGGGCACTCGGATTTTTCCGAGGATACCTATCGCACGCTGACGGCCGTGGATGCCGCCGTGATGGTGATCGATGGGGCCAAGGGTGTGGAAAGCCAGACACAGAAGCTGTTTGAGGTCTGCCGTCTGCGCGATCTGCCGATCCTGACGTTCTGTAACAAGATGGACCGTGAGAGTCGCGATACATTTGATATTATTGACGAAATTCAGGAAAATCTGGCGATTGACGTGACCCCGGCCTCCTGGCCCATTGGTGTGGGCCGTGAGTTCATCGGCTGCTATGATATTCTGCGCGATAAGCTGGAACTGATGGATCGTGCTGACCGGAACAAGGTGGCTGAAAGCATCCAGATCAGCGGCCTTGATGATCCACAATTGGCGGAACATGTGCCGGCGCATTTGCTGGAAAAGTTCCTCGAAGAGATCGAGATGGCTAAGGAGCTGTTGCCGCAGCTTGACCCTGAATCCCTTTTGAATGGGTCCATGACACCGATCTGGTTCGGCTCTGCGATGAATTCCTTTGGCGTGAAAGAATTGATGGACGGTCTGGCCACCTATGGCCCCGAGCCGCAGATCCAAACCGCCCAACCCCGTAATATCGCGCCTGAGGAAAAGAAGGTCGCGGGATTTGTCTTTAAGGTGCAGGCCAATATGGACCCCAAGCACCGGGACCGGGTGGCCTTTGTCCGCCTGGCCTCGGGTCATTTTGAGCGGGGGATGAAGCTGACCCATGTGCGCAGCAAAAAGCAGATGGCCGTGACCAATCCGGTGCTGTTTCTGGCCGCTGACCGGGAATTGGCCGAAGAGGCCTGGGCGGGCGATATTATCGGCATTCCCAACCACGGCCAGTTGCGCATTGGCGATACGCTGACCGAGGGCGAAGCGATCCGCGTGTCGGGTATTCCGTCCTTTGCGCCGGAACTGCTGCAGACCTGCCGTGCGGGTGACCCGATGAAGGCCAAGCATCTGGAAAAGGCTTTGATGCAATTTGCCGAAGAAGGGGCCGCCAAAGTGTTCAAACCGACGTTCGGCTCCGGCTTTATCGTCGGCGTTGTGGGGGCGCTGCAGTTCGAGGTGCTCGCCAGCCGGATTGAGATGGAATACGGGCTGCCGGTCCGCTTTGAAGCGTCGCAATTCACATCCGCCCGCTGGGTGCATGGGGACAAGGAAGCGGTGGACAAGTTCTCGGACGCCAACAAGCAGCATATCGCGACGGACAATGACGGGGACGCGGTGTTCCTGACCCGTCTGCAATGGGATATTGACCGCGTTGGGCGCGATTATCCGGATGTGACGCTGAGTGCGACGAAGGAAATGATGGTTTCGGGGTAAACCCGCGCATTCCTCGCCGGTGATCTGGACAGGCCGTGTTGACCTGCTAGGATCGCCGCCAACACAAGGATGAGGTTTCCGATGGCTCTGCCCCGCACACTGACCGTTTCCGCAACAGCGCTTTTCGCAGGCGCGCCCGCGTTCGCGGAACGGGTGGACAGCCCCGCTTGGGATGCTCTAGCCGCTATCGAAATCGAAGAGGTTATGACCGAGACCTCTTACGAGGCCCGCAAGACTTTTCCCGCTGATCTTGAAGGCGGCGTGGCCCAGTTTGATATCACTGGTTTTGCCGTGCCCTTGGGTGATGTGGCCAATGTGCGTGAGTTCATGATCGTGTCGGACATGGGGTTTTGCCCGTTCTGCGGCAACCCGGAACATGGGACCGCCTTGCAGGTGACGCTTGCGGAACCCATCCCGTTTATCGAGGAAGGCATGCGCCTGTCCCTGCGCGGCGCGCTTGAGCCGGTCACGGACCCGCAGACATCCCAATCTGTCATCCTGCGCGACGCGGTGTTGATCGAAGGCTAGCCGTGATAGGCTGGCACTATGCCACTACAAAACCGTGTCCTGCCCACCGGTGAGATTGTCGCTGACCCCGCGCGTGGCACGTTGACCGGGAACCGGGGAATTATTCATCGCCCGAACCGAACCCTTGGCACATCGCGCTGGTCCCATCATGCTTGGATCTGTTGCGTGCTGGACTGGCAGGGTCGCAAGCGCCCGGTCATGACAGGCCGCAAATGGACCGAGCTGTTTTTTCTGGATGAGGCCGTCGCTTTTGCCGCCGGGCATCGCCCTTGTGGCTATTGCAGACGCGCTGCGTACCAGCAGTTTGTCACCGCATGGACCAAGGCGGCGGGTGATCGCCCCTCGGCCAAGGAGATGGATAAGGTATTGCACTGCGCCCGTATCATCCCGCGCAGTCGCACACAGCAGACCTATCAGGCACCACTTGCCGATCTGCCGTCAGGTGCGACTGTCCTGCATGATAACCAGCCGCATGTGCTGGGCGAAGGCCGGATGCATCCCTATCAACCAACCGGTTACCTGCCCGCCATTGACAGGCCAACGACCGGGCACACAACGGTTCTGACACCCCGGCCTATCGTTGCCGTGCTGCGCGCAGGATATCGCCCTGCCCTGCATCCCTCTGCGACCTTGTAAGCCTGCGCTGCTCCCGCGATAGTGCGGGTATGACTGACCCAAATGAAACCTTCCCCGGCGGCATTGGCACGCTTTTGCCCCAATACCAGAAAAGACGCGCGCTGCTGACCCATAAGCCGGGGCAAGAGCTGCCCGCGATGGACGTGGATTTCAAGGCGCTGGCCGCGATGCCCCTGCCCCCGCAGGAACTGCCGCGGCCCGAGGGGATGAGCCGGGTCGCCAAAAAGCGCCATATGTTGCTGGGCGAACTGGAAGGGCATTCTGAGCTTACCCTGTTGCACGGGCTGCTGATTTCCCATCTGCGCAAACACACCTATCCCGACGAGGCCCCGGCGTTGTTCCTGCGGCTATGGGCCGAGGAAGAAGAGTGGCTGCTGGAAAACCTGCCCACCCGTTGGCTGATCTCGGCTGTGATCACCTTTGCCCAGCATGGGCAAACCGAGGATGACCGGATGCTGGCCCAATCCATGAACATCCTGTTTTCGCTGATGAAAATCTATGAGGCCGAGCGCTGTTTCTCAGGCCTGCCTCCGCAAGAGCCGTTCCGGATCAAGGATCGCAACAAGTCCCCCTTGCCCATGGGAATGAAGGATTTTTCGGTCCTCAAAGGTGATCTTGAGGCGCATCTGCTGGCCCCGCTTTGGCGTGATGCGAAACATGCGCCAGCTATTGGCAACCTTGTGCGCCATCTGCTGAACCTGCTGAACGCAGACGATAGCACCGTCTTTCGGCGCTTTGCCCTGATGCGCGAAACCGCGCAAAACCGGTAAGTCAAATCGCCTTGAAATGCGGCGCAAAGATATCACCGAAAGTCTCAACTGGTTTCAGTTGAAACCGCTCGCCCGTACTGCGCAGCGCCCGGATTCGGTCGATCCGAAACACGCGGGAGGCGTCCCGCAGATGATCCCAGGCGATGATGTACCAAACAGGCCAGTTCAGCAGAATATAATGCGGTTCAATCAGACGCTTGGTAGTCTGCCGCGCCTCGGACAGATAGGTGATTTCAAGGCAGTGCTGTTGCAGAAACGCGCTGGCGATATCTTCGGACAGGGGCGCGCCTGGATTTGCGTAAAGTGACACCACATTTCCCGAGGCACGATCCCCCAACAAGATCCGCTTACGGAGCGTGCTGACCGCTTGGCGTTGTTTTTGCGGGAAGGCCTGAAACAGCTTTTGCCGAATGGCCCGCAGGTGCCCCGTTAGAAGCGGTGATTGCAAGGTTTCCATGATCGTCAGCGCCAGGATCAGCTCTACCACCTCTTGATGGGTCAGGTGGAGCCGTTCAATCCCCCAACGGTCACTCAACCGCACGCCGCCGCCGCGCCCCCGGTCCGATTCGATCGGGTATCCGGCAAGGCGCAGCTCGGCCAGTTCACGCATCAAGGTGCGCTGGCTGACCCCAAGCTGTGCCCGCAAATCCGCGGTTTTCCAATGCTCTTCGGACCGCAAAATCCCGATCAGCCGGTTCCGCCGCTCGGACCGTTCTTCAAAGCTGATATTTGCCATCGCATTAATATGCCAATTATCGGCATATTTATCAATATAGCCTGGGGCGTAAACAAAAATGAGGACCACCATGACGACCCCAACAGATTTCCCCAGCCCTACGATCATCCCCGTGAACGGTGTGACACTGGAAGTTTTTGAAGCCGGTCAGCCCAGCAGTAAAGGGCCGATTGTCCTCTGCCATGGCTGGCCCGAACACGCCTTTTCCTGGCGCCACCAGATACCAGCGCTTGCCGCCGCAGGTTATCACGTGATCGTGCCGAACCAGCGCGGCTATGGCCATTCCAGCTGCCCTGGCGATGTGGACGCCTATGATATCAAGCATCTGACGGGTGATCTTGCCGCTTTGCTTGACCATTTTGGCTATGCGGACGCGATCTTTGTCGGCCATGATTGGGGGGCGAATGTCGTGTGGAGCATGGCGCTATTGCATCCCGAACGCGTCAGCAAATTGATTGCGCTCAGCCTGCCCTATCAGGAACGCGGGGATATCCCCTGGACCGAATTTATCGAAAGTCTGTTCGGCCCAGACCATTATATGGTCCATTTCAACCGGCGCCCAGGTGTGGCCGATGCGATATTGGATCAAAACCGCCTTCAGTTCCTGCGCAACCTCTATCGCAAGGACATCCCGCCTGCCCCGCCAGAGCCAGGCATGGCCATGATCAATCTGGCCCAGGCCACATCCGCGCCGGGCGCGGCCTTGCTGCGCGATGACGAACTTGCGGTGTTTGATGCCGCCTTTGCCAGCACAGGCTTTACCGGCAGCATCAACTGGTATCGTAATCTGGATCGGAACTGGCATCATTTGGCGGATGTGGATCCGGTGATCAACCACCCTGCTTTGATGATCTATGGCGACCGTGACGTGATCCCGCGCGCGCCGAATCTGAAAGATATCGTGCCCAATGTGACGGAAATAGGCATTGATGCCGGACATTGGATTCAGCAAGAACGGCCGGATCAGACGAGCATGGCAATCCTTGACTGGCTTGCGGATTTTGACCTGTCGCCACGCCAGGGTTAAGACCCCGGGGTGATTTGGATCGGCAGATAACGCGTGACACCCAGCCCCCGGCAACAGGCCAAAACCTTGCAAATTGGGCAGTTCTTGACCCAGTGCGGCATATCCGCTATCCGCAGACACGGCAAAATTCGCCGACGACGCGGGACGCTCGGAACAATGCGTCCTTTCACCTTTGCGGACCGAAACCGCAGAAATAGGACGTATATGACCAAATTTACCGACCTGAACCTTGATGCCAAGGTTCTCAAAGCCGTAGCTGAAACCGGCTATGAAAGCCCGACACCTATTCAGGCGGGCGCCATTCCCCCCGCTTTGGAAGGCCGCGATGTACTGGGCATTGCCCAGACCGGGACAGGCAAAACCGCCAGTTTTACGCTGCCCATGATCACACTTTTGGGCCGCGGCCGTGCACGGGCGCGGATGCCGCGCAGTCTGGTGCTGGCACCAACCCGTGAACTGGCCGCCCAAGTGGCCGAGAATTTCGATGCCTATGCCAAATACACCAAGCTATCCAAGGCTTTGTTGATCGGTGGCACCAGCTTTAAGGACCAAGATAAAATCATCGACAAAGGCGTTGATGTACTGATCGCCACCCCAGGCCGTTTGCTGGACCACCTGGAACGCGGCAAGCTGATTCTGACCGACGTGAAGGTTATGGTGGTGGATGAGGCCGACCGGATGCTTGATATGGGGTTCATTCCCGATATTGAGGAAATCTTCAAACGCACGCCCTTCACCCGCCAGACCCTGTTTTTCAGCGCCACCATGGCGCCTGAGATTGAGCGGATCACGAATACCTTCCTGTCCAACCCGGCCAAGATCGAGGTCGCCCGGGCCGCGACCACGAATGACAATATCAAACAGGGTGTTGTGATTTTCAAAGGGTCCGAAAAGCGCAAGGAACCTTCTGAAAAACGCGCCCTTTTGCGCGCGCTGATCGAAGCCGAAGGTGAGGCCTGCACCAATGCGATCATCTTCTGCAACCGCAAGTCTGACGTCGATATCGTTTCAAAATCCTTGAACAAATACGGCTATAACGCGGCCCCGATCCATGGTGATCTGGACCAGTCGCACCGCACCCGCACATTAGAGAAATTCCGCGACAACGAACTGCGGTTCCTAGTCGCCTCTGACGTGGCCGCGCGTGGCCTAGACATTCCGGCCGTAACCCACGTGTTCAACTTCGACGTGCCCAGCCATGCCGAAGATTACGTGCACCGGATCGGACGCACTGGCCGCGCGGGCCGTAGCGGCACCGCGATCATGATCTGCATCCCACGCGATGAGAAGAACCTCGACGATGTGGAA